>JBDRET010000047.1:0-89116 GCA_043819495.1 Candidatus Woesearchaeota archaeon
CTCCGCCTTTCTCTGTAGCGATACCTATAGTATGTACCGTTATGTGTTTTTCCATGGCATATTGTATACCTTCATCAAGAGGCCCTCCGACAGTGTGCTGGCCGTCGGTCATGAGTATTATTGACATCGCCTTGTCAAACTCAGACAGGAGTGCATTGGATGCAGTCATTATCGCACTGGCTATATCAGTGCCTCCTGCACTGCTTATATGTATCTCTGATACTGCTTTTGCAGCAACTCCTTTATCATCTGTCAAGGTGATCTCGACCTTGGATGTCCCTGCAAAAGTCACTATCCCTATCTTTGTCCCTTGGCTGATTGCAGCGATGAAGTCTGTTGCAGTCTCTTTTGCGACCTCAAGCCTGTTCGGTGCGAAATCATCTGCGAGCATGCTGCTTGATGCATCGACTGCAATCACATAATTGAAATCTGATCCGGGACCTTGTATCCAGAATGTCAGCCCTGCAGCGGATAATGTCAGGAATAATATTATGAATACCCTGATGATGAGAAGGGTGATGTTCTTTGATAGCACGATAGAGCCAGTCACACGTTTCAGCGCCTCGAAGTTGGCGAAGAGCACAGCTCTCCTTCGGGTGTACTTGAGCAGGAAGAAGTGCAGCGCTATCATGAGAGGGATGGCGAATAGCAGCCAGATGAAGTGGATGTTCAGGAATGTTATGCTTGCCATTGTCATCCGCCTCTTGATCTTCTTGTGAAGAAGGACATGAGCTCTTTCTTGAAGTACTTATCTGTCGTGATGAACAGGTTGTCGATGTTATTGTGCTTGAAGTATTCTTTAAGGTCAGTATCGTAAGTCTTCATGTAATTTTCATAATCCTCTTTTATTATCCTCGTGTCTATCAGGAGGTCTTCACCGGTATTCGGGTCTGAGACGAATACCTGTCCGACTTCTGCAGGGAGTGTCTGGTCCCGCGGGTCACGCACGACGAATGCTATGACTTCGTGCTGCACGGCCATGACTTTGAGCTCATCCCTCCAGTTATCGTCCATTCCAAGGAAATCTGATATTATCATTATTATTGCCCGTCTTTCAAGAGCTGCATTGAAGTCATGCAGTACTGGCTGGAATTTTTTGACACCTTCATAATATTCAGGGGTCGTCATTGTCTTTAAGAGCGTATAGTACTGTTGGTTTCCTATATTTGGTCTTATGTGGTGTATGATTTTATCGGAGAAGATCGCAAGGCCAACAGAATCTCCTCCGGTGATGAGTGAGTATGCGAGATTTGAGAACATCTCGATGACGTATTCGTTCTTCAGCAGGTCTACTGATCCGAAAGACATGGTCGAGCTGACATCGATGAGGAACATCACGTTGTTGTTCCTCTCTTCTACCATCTCCCTGACTACGAGGTTCTTTGACCGGAGCGACGCCTTCCAGTCGATGTTCTTTGCATCATCTACTCCTGGAGTGTAGACCCGAAATCCTCTGAACTCAAGGCCTGCACCTTTCACTATAGATGTGAACTCTCCGCTCAATTCGCCAGATATGCCTTTCTTGGAAACTAGCTCGAGTTTCTTGATTAGTGGGGCGACATTGACTTTGAATTCTTTCATTTTCCTTCCCGACCTTGCCTTATCTATGGTACTGAGATCGTATGGAGAATTTCATTGATGATGTCGATTGTGCTTATGTTCTCCGCCTGTGCTTCGTATGTGAGCAGGAGCCTGTGTCTGAGGACGTCTTTGGCAACTACCTTGACATCTTCAGGTATCACATATGTCCTTCCATGTATGAGTGCGTTCGCTTTCGCAGATATGAAGAGTCCGATTGATGCTCTTGGTGAAGCTCCCCAGGCGATGTAGCTCGCATGCTTGAGCTTGTACTTTGCAGCGTATCGGGTGGAGTCTACTATGGATACAAGATATCTTTCAATCTTTGGGGAGAGATATATCTTCTTGGTGTCTTCCTGGATCTTATGGATGAGGTCTGCTGAGAACACTGGCTGGATATCGAAGTGCTCGAACTTATGGATTGTCATGTTCTTGTTGAGGACCTCTATCTCAGTATCCATATCAGGGTATCCTACCTGCAGCTTGAAGAGGAACCTGTCTACCTGCGCTTCAGGGAGGGGGTATGTCCCCATCTGTTCCAGAGGGTTCTGTGTAGCGAGGACGAAGAATGGGGAAGGTAATTGTAGAGTCTCGTGACCTATCGTTACCTGTTTCTCCTGCATCGCTTCAAGCATTGCTGACTGTACCTTTGGTGGTGCCCTGTTGATCTAGTCTGCCAGCACGAAATTGGCGAATATAGGTCCTTTGATGATGTAGAATCCTTTGTCTTTCTGGTATGATGTGAGGCCTGTGATGTCTGTAGGAAGAAGGTCTGGAGTGAACTGGATCCTTGCGAATGAGCATCCCATTGCCTGTGAGAAAGTCCTTACGAGGAGGGTCTTTGCGAGTCCTGGGACACCTTCGAGGAGGATGTTGCCGTTCGCGAATATCGCTCTAAAGACGCTTTCGACTACCTCTTCTTGGCCTATGAACACTCTGCCTATCTCTGCTTTTGCTTCAGCGATGCGTTTGAGATATTCCTTTATGTTGGACTCAAGAGTCTTTGTCTCCTCTTTTGTGAGCCTATCGTCGATTACTTTAACCATACAGTTGAATTCACCTCTTTTTAGTTTAAAAGATTATGGTATTACTATGAAATGGTCATTTCAAATTCAGGGGTATTGTGAGTCATTGTTCAATATCTCTGTTTCATCAGCTCTTTGCGTTTCTTCTTGATGGTTGTCCAGCCGATCACCAGGGCGATAGCAACGACCAGTGTGATGATTGATACTGTGGTGAGTATTATGAATGATTCCGTAGACATTCCATATACTTGCGTGGGAGTTTCGATTTCTGCTGTCTTCTCCCTTGGAGCTATGAGGTACTTGCAGCTCTCTACTATCTGGTCCAGCATCTTATTCGCTTCACCTGTCTTTCCTTCTGTCAGCATATCCCTTGCTTTGGTGAGGAACTCGTTGAGCTCAAGGCATTCAGGATTAGTGCTCAACAGGTCATCTGCGAATGCGAGCTTTGTATTGACCTGTGATTCATTGCCCTCTGCTTTGAGCAGAGAATTGACGAATATCTTTGCTTTCTCAGTGAACTTTGATGTCTTCTCAGTACCATCTGATGCTATCGATATTGCGTCCGCTTCCGCCTCTATGAGTATCTCATATGTGCCGTAGGTCTTGTAAGACTTGACAAATAGGGTGATGAACTGTTTCTCGTTCGGCTTGAGGGTCGCAAAGCTGTCTTTTGATAATGTGAGTTCTATATCCTGGTTTGGACTGCTCGCTTTGATCTTGAGGTTATTCATGGTGTAATTGCCATTGAATATGTTTATCGGGACTTCCATCGTGTTATTTGCGTATGTTGTGACCATCTGTGGGGTGATCAGCCTGAAAGATACAGGTGTGCTGATGTATTTTGGAACTTCATATGGCACTGGTATGGATACTGCCCCTCCTCCACCGACTGGCACGATTATGATGTCAGGATAAGACACTGCTTCAGTGATGTTGTAAGGTATCACATTGCTGTACGTGGTATTGTATCCATCATACATGCTGAACATGATGTATACGGTTCCTGCAAATGATTCATCAGCCACTACGTGGACCCTATGTGTTACGTTATTGATAGTTATGTTGACATCTGTCAGTTGAGTTAAGTTCCCGTCGGTGACATTGAATGTTATAGTATCATCGCTGTCAGGTTCGTAGAAATAAGTGTCTAGATCTATCCAGCTCTGGTTAGTGTTCTGTTCCTGTTGTCTGCTGGCGATCTCATATCCTATCGTCACGCGGTTGATGGATGGGGTGTAGCTGCTGTCATTGGTCTTCAGCACCAGCTTGTACTGTACGCACCGTTCATCATCTGAGGTTATTGCTGAATTTGATATTGTGTATGTGCTGGAGTTAGAATAGTTTGTGCTGATCGTTGAAGGGCAGGTGACTGGTGTGATCCCTGCTTCTGTCCTTGTCCGGAATTCTATGCTGAAATTCACCCCTCCAGGAGGTGTTGTGTTCCCTGTCCAGTTGATTGTAGTGTATTGATGATAGAAGTTTGTCTCAGAAGTATCAAGGACATTTGATTCAAAGATGCCGCTTGGCCTGTACCCTGATCCCGTATTGTATAATATGACTCCATTTAGTCCTGGAAGCACTGTGACATTTGTCTTTGTCACGCCGGCATTGAAATGCGTATCGTTGAACTGTTTTAGCTGGCCGAACCAGCCTATCCTGTTCACATTTGAGACATTCACAGTCCAGTTCACCAGGGTGGATGCATTTGCTTCATCAAGCACAAGGACGCTGACGTTCCTCCATCCTGCAGATAGGAAATCTGTTGTGTAGTTGAAGTATGACTTGTTGGCATTGCTCTGGTTCGCGCCGTCGACAATCCATTGGTAATGCAATGTATCTCCATAATCTATGTCCATGGCGGTGACATTGAACATCTTTGAGGAGTTCTCTGTCATGTTTGTGTAATTCAGCACTGAGGGGGTATAGTTGAGTATTGTCGGAAGGTCATTGACATTGAATATCTCCAGGCTGACTATCGTTGAGTTTGTCCTTCCGGTGGTATCATCGACAGTGAGATTGACATAGTATTTTCCCACTTGTGAATTATTTGCCGTGAAGTTTATGAGTCCGGTATTTCCGTCATAGCTGGTTATGTTGAACAGCACGATATCTGTATAGGCAGTATCATTGGATGCATTGGTGAAGTTCACGAAATTCAGATAGAAGTCCAGTTGTGATTCCGGTCCGAATTCGCTAGTGCCGTACTCTTCGTCGACTGCATCGAGATGTATGTGTGTGTAGTTCTTCTCGTATAGGGAGCTGTTCCATATGGTCATATTGGTAGTCTCATTGAATATGAGTCTTGTGCTGTTCCAGTATGTCGTGTTTATGTAGTATGTCAGATTGGTGTAGAATCCATTAGGGTCGGGATCCCAATAGGGGTAATCGTTGAAGTTGCCTATTGTCAGGTTCATTATCCTGGAGACATTCACGTAAGTGTCGCTCACTGTTATATTGATGATGTGTTCTCCTGTCTGGTTCGCGACAGGGGTGAATATTATATCTCCAGTGGTCTCATTGACATCGAACATTGTGGTGTTATCGAAATATATGAGTGTGTCCTGAGGATCTATGTCTGTCGCATTGAGCTCGTAGATGAAGACAGAATCTTCTAAGCCAGTCTGATTGAGTATGATGGGGAATTCCGGAGGCTCGTTGTATGTTACATTGAACAGCACGAGCTGGGTATCTACCCTTCCAGCACTGTCAGTCACATTTATCTCCACCCAGTGTTCGCCAAAATCAGTATCGTTCGGTGTGAAATTTATGAATCCTGTGGCAGCATAGCCATTTCCGCCGAGCGTTATGTTGAACAGGCTAGTATTCTCTTCAAAGCCATTTATGTTGCCATCTATATCTTCAGCAGTTATCGTCAAGTTATATGTGAGGTTGACTTTCATCCTCTGGTTAGGGATTGGCGTCAATACTGGATTGTGCTCTACATTGGTGATGTTTATCATGAACGTCTCAGAGCTCTGTGCTCCTTTATTGTCTGTTGCGTACAGTGTGACTGTCCACTCTCCTACATCTACCTGCTCTGGTGTGAATGACATGTAGCCCGTAGCATTCTCTGCCGAGTTATTTGTCATTATTATAGCGAATTTAGGATTGGAAGAGGGGGAAGATGATGTACTTAATGTTACAGTGTCCACAGTGTCCGCATCTGTGGCATTGAATGTCAGGGAAGTGGGCTGACCTTCCTCGATTGTTATGTCGGGCAATGGCGTCCCGCCGATCACAGGGACTTCGTTCTCTACTATGGTGAGATTGAAATCCATCGATGTGTTCACGATGCCATCACTTACATTTATCTGTATTACATAGAATCCTATCTCTGGTATGGTGGGAGTGTCTGTTATGAAACCTGTCGATGGGTTTATGTTGAATAATGATGTGTTGTCATAGAATGTCAGTATGTCGAAATCTACATCATTTGCATTGATCTGGAGCTGCCATGCTATATTTGCATATACTAGCTGGTCCGCTGCCTGGATGATGGTAGGAGGGTCATTCACACCAGTCACATTGACGCTCAGGTTATTGCTGAGTGTATAATTGTATCCATCGTATGCCCTGAACCATATCAGCTGGTCGCCGAAATAGTTCGTGTCAGGGACCACGGTGACATTGTTAGGTTCAGCAGTGTCTATCATGAACGTCAGGTTGTGGGATCCTACCACGTCATATGATAATGGATAATCATCAAGGTCAAGGTCATAGAAGTAATCGCTTAGGTTTATCACGCTGTAGTTTGTGATGTCCTCTACCATGCTTATGTTCTGTATTGTATCATTGTTGATTATCAGTCGGTTTTCATTGGTCACGTTCACGGTCCAGTTGACCATGACTGAGGCGTTTCCTGTGTCGCTTATGTTGACTGTGATGTTATGTATCCCCGCAGAGAAGAAATCAGTGGTGTAGTTTGCGGTGGTGTCCGTGAAATTGAGCAGGGTCCTATTGACCTTGCCGTCTATGAGCCAGGTGTAGGTGAGCACATCACCATGTATGTCGTCTATGTCGGATGCACTGGCATTGAACAGTTCCCATGCATTCTCCTTTGTGGTTACGTTGGTTATGTTCTCTGGATAGTAGGATATCAGTTCTGGAGGGTCATTGATGTTCAGGATATGCCATGTGACGATTGCAAAATTTCCGTCACCAGTCGTTGCATCTTTCACGATGACCCATGTGAAGTTATAGTCCTTAACCTGGCTATTTGTGGGTGTGAAGTTGAATATCCCTGTATCTGCATTTATATAACTTGCAAGAGGTCCTTCTATGGAAAAATTAAATGGGTCGCTTTCACCATCTGTAGCATTGAAGTCGTAGAAGCAGGTCGAGTTCTGGTAACAGTATATATCTGATGGAGGGGCAGGGGTGAAATATGGAGGATTGCCTGCTGCAATCACCACTGCAGCGAGCAATGCCAGTATGATGATCGCTGCCGCTGCTGAAATCTTCACTCTTTTTTCAGTCCTTATTATTTTCAAATCCTATTCCTCTATCACGATTACCATATTCTGGTAATAATACGATCCTGAATCATCTTTTATGATTATCCAGACATTGTGCCTGCCGATGTCTTCTTCATCTGGTGTGAACTCGACAGTGCCTTTTTGGGTTATGTCAAACATTGTGGTATCATCGCTGAAAGTTACATCGTTCCTGTTCGCGACCACATCAAAGCGTACGTGCTGGCCGATGCGTGCGATGAAGTTAGGCAATATCTCAAAGCTCAGTTTTCCATCAGGGCTAGAACCGGTGGCAATCACTTCTGAATCGAAGGTCTCCAATGTCGCAAATCCTGTTATCTGTACTTTTACCAGCAGCACCAGTACCAGCAGTATTGATGATACCATCAACAGGAGCAACCCGTTCTTGACGATCATGTTTCCTTCCATTATTCTGTTCTGCCTCTGTATCGCTTACTTTTTCCCTTTAGGCTTGCTTTTGAAAAGTTCACCTACCCCTAGATGCTCTGCACCTGAAAGTGTCTCGCTTATCTTCTTGATGTCCCTCTCAGATATGCTTATCCTTGCTTTCTTCTTTGACTCTATGTGTGTGACCATCCTTTCAGTTATTGTCCTTACCTGTTTTATCAGTGTGCGGACATCTTCCTTGTTCACTTCGGACCCGCCATAGATTATCTGTGAAAGCTCTTCAAGCAGGAGCTCGGTGGCTTTCTTGAGTACTGTAGGTATCTTGCGTTTTTCAAGCTCTTTTGTCAGCTCATCGTTAGTGAACGCATATCTTATCAGGAATACGCGCTTGAAGAATATCCTTACAAGCTTGTCTATCCCGTGTAGGAGGACCGGGGCATCTTTTGATTCCACAGCCTCCTCAATGCTGTCTAAGTGCGCATTTGACCACTGCAGTATCGGCACTTCTTTACGTACCACATCTTTTCTTTCAAACATTGTTACCGACCTCATATAGTAATTCAATAATTTAGCTTTTAATCTTATAAACTTTTTCTTAAACACTCCGAATAGGAGAGCTATGATCATCAATAGAAGGATTGAGACCGAAGAAGCTACGAGTATCAATAGGTTCCAGTTGAATGCCTGTTCCTGTATCCTTACATTACATGGCGGACAGGGCCCTCCACAGTCTATGTTCGCTTCGCCCTGGTTCCTTATTCCATCTTTGCAGGAAGAGCATGAGCCGCAGGTACCCCCACAATCGACACCGGTCTCATCCTGGTTCCAGGTGTTATCCTGGCAGGTAGGACATACAGGGCAGAATGGCCCTCCGCAGTCTGATGTGTGCGGTACGCTGCCTACTTGTTTGATGTGGCCGCTGCATTGTCCGCAGTAGTCTCCGTGTTCTTTATGTGCATCAAGAGCATCTATTGATATGGTGATCGTCTCTTCATCTGCGCTCCCTGGCTTGTGGCAGATGGTTATCTTTTCTCCATCTCCGCATTCTCCACTCTCATCTACATAGGATATTATCTGTGACACTTTCTCTTCTTTCTGGTTGAGAAGGCCATCTATGCAGCTCGGACATGGAGGGCAGGGTCCTCCGCAGTCTATCCCTTCTTCGCCTTGGTTCCTTATCCTGTCTCTGCAGGTATGTATGTATGTACATTCTCTGGTGGTCTCTGGCTCTTTTTTGTTTGTTCCACATTCATTCCTGTCCCTGCAGTCTCTGAATTGGTATCCTGAAGGCAGGCACGGTCCCCAGTCTGTGCAGGTCCAATCTTCATCACATTGTTTCAGTTCGGACCTGTTCATCGTGCTTCCGCCTCCTCCTCCGCCTCCGGAAGGGATGATCATCGGAGGGGGGATTGTTCTGTACTCTACCTCGAGCTGGACTATATTGGAAGGTGTTGAGGTGAACGGGTCATGGGCGTAGAATGTTATGAACACTATTCCGAAGAAGGACTGGTCAGGGTTGAATGTGATTATGTTTGCACGGTCTATCGACACGTTTATTCGTGAGTTGGTGATGTTCCAGGTGAATGTCAGCGGATCATTGTCGATATCTATGAAATAATCATCAAGATCGATGACTGATAGTTTTGTCCCTCTGGGCCATGTCTGGTTAGGGATGTCACTGACGAGTTCTGGAGGTGTGTTTACCAGACCTCTTAATGAGCACTGGTCTCTGCATCGGTATTTGCCTGATGAATTATCATAGTAATAGTAGCAGAAGTTGAATGTCTGGATATCACTTGTGCCTTTATTTGAATTCGTATCGTATACCGATACGGTGAAATGATGGACTGCCGAAGGATAGTCCCAGCTGGTGTTGTATAGTTCTGAAAGGTCTGCCTGTCCTGTGCAGTGTGCATCACCACTTATCACGCTCAGGCCGACGTACTGTGTGGACAATACATCAGTGCCATTGGTGAATTCTACTATGCACCCAGTAGCATTATTAGTGAATCCTGAACCTCCTTCAAAGTTGACTCCTATGTTGAGGTTCTCTGTCTGGTTGAAGAATGTCTTATTCGGATAGTTGTCGGCAGGATATGGGTTATAGAATGCTCCCTGCTGTGCAGGCATAGTATCTGAGGTGAAAGTGAAACTCTTCCAGGATAATGCGCTTGGGTTTAGTGCGCCATCATATGCTATCACACTTAGGTTATATGCGCCTGATGTGAGGTTTGCTGAATGGCTGCAGCTGTTTGAAGTGACATTGAATACTCCAGGTATAGCCATCGAGCAGTATGCGATGCCTGAATCATATGTACTATTGTCGCTTACATTCACTGTAAAATCGACCTGCACCATATCTGTTCCGGTCTTTTCAGTCCCTATATTGATCGTTATGTTGTATATCGTTGGTGCTTCATTCTCTGCGACATATGTCGATGTCGTGGTCGTCCCGTAGACACCCGGTATTGATGTTGAGATGAATAGATTGTAGTTACCAGGTACGACACCTGTGCCTGTTGTAGCTATGAGTGAAAGGTCCAGAGCTCCGCTGAATCCATCAGTATTCTGTGCCTTGAGGCCATAGGTATCATTGACTTTCACGAAATTGCTTATTGTTCCATTCATGAATGATGTATACTGGTCAAGGATTGGTGAGATGCTCCTCAGGTTGGAATCTACATTTCCGAGTTTGAGGACAACAGAATCGACATTCAGAGTGTTTCGCGTATATTTTGCTGTGAGATTGTTCCCGCGTACTACGAATTTATTCCTGCATACCTCGATGGCACCGACATACCCTATCGAACTGCAAGGGTTATTGTATGATCCTGCTTTGCATATCATAGTATTGTTGCAGTCACTGTCAGAACAGTCAGTCTTTCCATCATCATCATTGTCAAGATTGTCATCACACTGACCAGGTCCTAGCTCGTCAGTGTATGTAGCACCAGTGCAGTCAGGGTCATTCTGGTCTATGAGTCCGTCGTAATCATCATCTATGAGATTGGTGCAGTTGATCTCCAAAAGACCGCAGGTCGTGCTTCCTGGTCCTGGGATTCCTGCGCAGTCAGGGTCAGCACAGTCGACCAGGCTGTCATAATCATTATCATCTCTATCTCTGCATGATTCTGCGGATATGTTCTCGACACCTGCACAAGGCCTGCATAGTCCTGTCAGGTTGAGTATCTCGCCGCTCAGTCCTTTGCACGTAGTAGGGTCATTGCAGTCTGTAAGGCCATCTCCATCATTATCAAAATCATCCTCGCAGTTTGTCTCATCGCCCCATTGACAGGTTGCATTTGTTACGGGCTCTCCTATCTTGCCATTACAGTCAAGGTCCTTGCAATCCCAACCACCATATACTGGTATCCCTAGCCAGCTGTATCCTCCTCCAGGAGAATCAGAATCAAGGTCATTATCTATCTCATCGCTGCAATTGATCTCAGTGGTGTTACAGGTGATGAGCACATCATGCCACCTGTCGCAGTCACGTTCATATAGGCTCCTGCTCGCATTTCCATAACAGTCATAGTAGATGTCCACATCATTGTCAAAACCATCATCACAGGTGTGTTCATTGCAGAACTCACATTTTGCTCCAAGGGCAGTATTCCCGATGCGATTGTTGCAATCTACATCGAGGCAATCGGTAAGCCTGATCGCTCCGCTATATCCTCCCCCTTGTCTTGTCTGGTATGATACTGATGTGCTCGCATCGCATCTGTATCCCCAGTCATAGTCATTATTGGAAAGGTCTGAGCAGGATGATATTGAATAATTCTCGACAGCATAGCATGGTCCTGTAGTGCCGTTCTTTGCCCAGCAGTCATTGTCTTCACAGTCAGTATAGCCATCCCAGTCATTGTCATACCCATCATTGCAGGTTATCTCATTCGGATACTCGCATCTCTGGCTCGGATTGGATGGATTTGATGTCAGGTTGCATGATGGGTCGATGCAGTCAAGATATTCATTAAGGTCATTGTCTTCACCATCAAAGCAGTATGCAGGGTTGTCGCTCTCATTTATTATTGCAGTCAGGTTGACTTCAAAGAATATCATGCTCTGGAATGCTGAACTTCCTCCTATGCTCTTTCCTGCTGCCAGGTATGGATGAGGACCTACTGATGAATTAGGTGATAATATCGCGATTATCTTTTCATTGAGTGCTCCTGTGAATGTGTCAGGGAGACCTGACCCGAATGTGGTGCCTGTTACCGATCTGCATGTGTATCCGCCTATGCACCCTCCAAGTTCCTTGCGTGGGAGCTGTTGTATCGATGATGTGCTGTCCGATATGTTGAAAGTATCATTCAGGAAATTTATCGATACCCTTACTGATTCACCATTTATCGAATTTTTCAGGTACTTCACCTTGAGGCGCTGTCCTGGCTGGACAAAGTTCAGGTATTGTACATTGACGCCATCTGAGCTGTCGCATACTCCGTTTCCATCAAGATCATTTGCACCTACGCACACTCTGCATACATTATTGAAGCATGGGTCTGCAAGGAAAGCGGAATCTATCCCTAGCTGTCTCCTGAGATCATAGTATATTCCAGCACAATCGGTATCATTTATGTCTATCTTACCATCAAGGTCATTGTCTATACCATCATAACAGCTTATCTCTATGGTGAATACATCCACGAGATCTGCCACCTGGTTGAGGTCTGATTCCCAGTTGCACGCGACCTCATCAAAGTGGTATCCCTGCTTGAAGTTCCAGCAGTCGAATGCATTGTCTATGTCTGATCTCTGCCAGTTATTGTGCAGGTGGAAGAATATGGAACCGTTCATGGTCTCTTGACCTGTGCTGTTGAATGCCTCTACAGTTACCGAGTATTGACCATCAGGGAAGGTGTTTGTCTGGCTTATGTTGTAGCTGATATTGTAGCTGTTGCCATCATTTATGACTGTGACATCTCCAGGATCAAAATTAGAGTCGACCTGTGATAGGTTTACATTTATCGTGAGGCCAGGTTCTTCAAGATCCATGAAGAATCTTGCTTCATCGCCATCAGAATAGTATACCCTGTCCCTTCCCATGGGCAGGATATCGAAAGTCATGTTCTGTACTGCCTCCTGGTATCCTATAGAGCAGTTTACTGTGAGTGTGTGGATCCCTGTATAATACTCGTGGTGCTGTATGTACGCGTATCTCCCAAGGTTTGTCGGTAGGTATGACCAGTTCTGTTCAGGGAGCTGCACTGAATGGTTTATGGTTGCTGTGGTGGACTCGATGACGAAGTCGATAGGGTCATAGTCTGTCTTGTATTGGCATGTTGATGCGATAGAGACGTTCTTGGTCCTGCCGCTCATGTATGTGGAGAAGTTCATTGTGGGTGAGTTGTCTTTTGTTATGTTCAGCGATGTGAAATTGATCGTCAGATTTCCGCCCTCTCCTATGGATAATTCTGCATACTCCTCACCTAATCTGACTACAAAAGTATGATTGTTTCCATTTGACACGAGGTTATAGCAGCGGTCATCACAACGGGCCCCATTTTTGAATATTGCGGGATCAGCAAATACCTGAGTGTTATATATTTTCATCTCGTAAAGGACATCATTGAAGCAATTGTTTATTCTCCAGGAGACATTTGCAGTTATGTTGTTATATGATATGTTGAACATCCTGCTCAGATTGGCATTGTCGAAGTTCTTCGTGTCGAATAGTATCGCTCCGTATTCAGGGATCGTGATGTTTGCAGAGTTGATGGTCGCCCACGAGCTGTATTGTGAAAAATTCGTTGACATATTATTGTAGAACGTTGACCAGTCAGGGGGGATGTCGATATTATTGACGCTGAATCTGCTTGATGTCCTCACTTCGAACGATCCGCAATATCCGAATGCCCTTGCGACAATCTGGTAATCGCAATTCCCTTCTGCTACTGTTGAAGTGTTGAATGTTGAATTGAATATATCATCTCCATCAGGGTCATAGTCTGTGCCGAATGTATACTCAGCAGTTCCTGCACGGAAGTAATTGAACTTGATGTACTCTGTGTTGTTCGCATTGATTGAGCTGTTATATGTCCCGTTTATCACTATGTTCGATCCTTGGGGTGAAGGGTCTCCGACTATTGGTGTCGTAGATATGCAGATATGCGTGGTCCCGCTCACTCTTCCCGTGACTGTGTCTTTTGATGATATTATAAATGTGTATGTGTTTATCGCTATGAGTATGAGTACAAGAGCTAGGAGTAAGTTATTGCTCAGCTTCAGTCTCCTTATCTTTTTCTTTTCCATCTTTTTGCTCTTTGGTTGTATGATTGTTAATTTTGGGTCTGCGCCCAAAATTCACACCAAAAAACCTGATTACTCATCAGGTATTTGGTATCACATTCGTTTTTTTCTTCTGATCTTGGTTTTTTGATTATCTCATCCTTGCAAGTCCGTCAAGAGAGGTCTTTCTATCTCCCTATCGTCTGTTCTGTCGGTCATCAAACTTTGAGAGCTCTTCCTTGTAGCGGAGGATGGTGCTTCGTATCCCTTCGCGCACTACTTCTGCCTGGTTGTTGAAGTAGCCCTCTTCTATCAGAACTTGCATCTGCTTCTTGAGTTTCTTGTTCACTCTTATATGTAATAGCAAATCGTCCATGTATCGATATGATATATAAATTGGATTTATAAGCTTTACTGTAATATTCACTATTTAAGGTTCTAATATACATATTAGGCCATTTAACAAAAAAAATTATTATAACTATTTTGTATA
This sequence comes from Candidatus Woesearchaeota archaeon, assembly GCA_043819495.1. Classification (GTDB taxonomy): domain Archaea; phylum Nanobdellota; class Nanobdellia; order Woesearchaeales; family UBA11576; genus JABMQF01. The sequence goes on from JBDRET010000047.1 coordinate 14,211, forward strand.
CAATGTGTATCTATATGATATACATTGTGTATCAGTATGATAGGGAAAAATTCTCTTGACAAATTATTTAAGGCACCCTTGGTTCATTTTCAGAATGAAGTGTATATTCTTGCTTTCAGGAGAGGATCTAGACCTTGCTCGCGAGGAAGTGCTCGCACTTGCAGGCACATCTGATTACTGGATGTTTGACAATGTCCTGATACTGGAGGCAGATTTCCGTTTCAAGAGGCTTGCGATGACCCGCAAGGTATACCAGCATCTGTTCGAGTGCAGTTATGAAACTCTGGGCAAGAGGATGGAAGAGTATGACTGGAAGAGGGTCTATGAGAACGATTTCTCTTTGAGGATAACTAATCTTGCTGAGACTGAGCTGCCGGACAAGGAAGCAGAGCTTGCTAAACATATCTGGAGACGGGTAAAGGAGCCTCGTGTCGATCTTAAGCATGCAAAGACCAGGATAGAAGTGATAGTGACAGGAGAGAAGGTCTTTGTGGGCAAGGTCATAGAGGAGCTTCCGCACGAGTTCAACAAGAGGCGGCCGAGCCTGCGCCCGGGGAATCATCCGACCACAATGGGGCCTAAGCTTGCTCGTGCCTGCGTCAATCTTTCCGGAGTATCTGTAGGTAAGATTGTTGTGGATCCTTTCTGTGGCACTGGCGGCATGCTGATAGAGGCAGGGATGATGCGGTTCAATACTGTCGGCTATGACATAAGTGACAGGATGCTCAAGCTCTGCCAGAAGAATCTTGAATTCCATGGAATCAAGCGTTTCCATCTTGAGAGGCGTGACGCGACGCGCCTGACAAGGCCTGTTGATTATGTTGTTACTGACCTGCCTTATGGTAAAGGTTCTCATGTGACTGCTAAGATAGATGAGTTGTATGCTGATTTCCTGAAAGTGCTCTGGGACATCCTCAAGTATAAGGCAGTCCTGATATTCCCTGACTTCATCGATCACAAGGAGCTGCTAGCAAAGACAGACTTCATAGTCGAGAACACCTTCAACATCTACGTGCATAAGAGCCTTAGTAGGAATATTGTGGTTTTGAGTAGACCTGTGAAATAGGATGGATCATGTGGCGATACTGGCAAAAAAGAGGAAGCTTCTTCAAAAGATAATTTCAGGAGAGAAGACCATAGAGTCGCGATGGTATAAGTTCAGGAAGGCTCCGTACAGGTCGATAGCTGTGGGTGATGTTGTTTATTTCAAGGACTCTGGTGATCCTGTGATTGTCAAGGCAAGAGTTGCTGACGTACTTTTCTTTGCGGAGCTGGACAGAGAGATATTTGATAGTATCATTTCAGAATATGGTTCTCGCATATGCATCGATTCCTCTTTCTGGAATTCTGTCAAAGACAAGAAGCTATGCACACTCATATTCCTAAAAGACGTAGAGACAATAGAACCCTTCAATATAGACAAGAAGGGATTTGGGATGATGGTTGCGTGGTTGAGTGTGGATAGTATAGATAAGATAAAGATTTGAATATCTTCTCCGCATACATTTATAAATTAACAATCCTGTCATGGTGTGATGGTAGATTCAAAACCGGTCAGTCATACGAGTGGCCTGATTGAGATGATTGTTGATGAGCCTAAAGGTACGCTTCTTGGACTTCTTAGGGCAGCAAAAAAAGAGGAGAAAGTCCTTCTTACTGAAGCCCGTGATGCACTCAAGTATTCAAGGCGCGCAATAAAATTAGTGAAGCCATACAGGACCGATATCTTCGGTGAATCATTCGGCATCAGAGGAGGGTTCAGATTCAGGAAGTTCAAACGGCTGATAACTGAATCCCTGCAGCTTGCCATCCGCGCAAAGATGCATCTTCCTGCAATCGAGATTGTCGCAAATGAAGTTAATGACTGGCTTTCGAAACATAAGGCTGACAAGACTGCAGCAGATATCCTGCCCGCAGATAAGAAAGTCATCGCTGAAGTGCGCAAAGCAAAAGGATTTCTGGAATCTGCAGTCAAGTACCTCACAGAACTAGACAACCTGAGATGGGCAACTGCAACGGAATCTTCAGGGTTATTATCTTGGGGCGCTGAGTACATCCCTGTGGAGCATGAAAGTGATCATGAGGTGGGTCTTAAGTTCCGTGCAGATTGGATAAACTCATTGAAGAGATCCAATGATTCGCTTGAGAAGTTCGCAGCTGCCGTAGAAGACATATTCCGCCTGCAAAGAGAGATAAACAAGAAATATAGGGTGTGAATCTTTTTCTGAGTGAGTATGATATTTAGATTATAAGAAAAAAAGCCCCCGGCGAGAGTTGCACTCGCGACCTCCTGATCGCTTCGCAGCAATACGGGTCTTGACCACGCACAAACTGATACAAGTCAGGTGCAATAGCTACTATGCTACGGAGGCATAGATTAGAATAAGGGATTTTGAGGGTGTTTAAAAAGGTTATGGTGATTCTACTTATAAACCCTCAACCCCAAAACAACTCCGGCCTCTCCATCACCATCCTCTCCAGTGCTTTCTCAGGTGCTTCTGCGGATACAAGATACTGTCTCTGGCTCTCCATCAACTTATGATATAACTGTTCACCATCTGCTTTTAATTTCAGATACATCTCTGCATTATCTATATCCAGCCCGGGATGAACTACATCACTTATGTGCAATCGACCTTTCAATTTCTTCCCGCTTATCTCATAAGCAGCTTTCTCGAAATCCTCTTTCCCTAAGAACAGTCGTGGCAGTGCACTGCCTGTATGATATGTCATGTACAATGCAGTAAAACAGGTCACTCCACGCAGGAATCCTTTGACTATGGTTGGTCGTCTTTCAGAATGCAGCTGGACATAGTCCCAGAACATCCTGACTATCCCTGTCCAGTTTCTTTTTTTCTCCCCGCCATCATTATCAAGCAGGTATCTCTTGTCATATATCCCTTGCAGTACGCTCCATGCTTCAGGAGGCACCTTGAGAGGCTTTCCTCTTACCATATTGTTCCACCGGACATATGTATTATCAAGAGGCAATAAAGCACTTTTCGTCTCAGGCATACACAACTCCTGCCCGACCTCTTCCTCAAGCATCCTGAACGCTCTCTCCTCACCAAGGCCGATTGAATAATCTACATCTGAATCAGCTGTCTCTGAGATGAACTGCGATATGTCTTCTGGTGTCATGAATGGAGCATCAGAATGTAACAACACGACCTCATGATCAAGAGCATCAGGATTATTTTCCAGGAAATATTTATGATAGCTGCTGCATCCTTTGCGGTTGTCATAAGCATCATATCCTGCGCCAGGAAGTACATGAGAGCAGAATGTATTCCAGATATTACCTACCAGGCTGCCATAGTCTGGAACTATGACTTCAGCTCCATGAGATGCCAATCGTTCAGCATCACCCACAACATACACGTTCCGTACATCTGGACAGCCAAGAGCTGCCTCTATGACATGGTCTATCATTGTCTTTCCGCCAAGCTCTAAGAACTGTTTGTGTTCCTCAATATCTCCGATCTTTAGCTTGGGACATCCTTTTGTCCCTCCGAGGATTATTGCATCTACTCTTCTCATCTCTCACCGTCTCAACACCTCTGCCAGGAAGGGGGCATGTCTGGCTTTAAAACCTTTCTAATCATTAATTTTAAATATCTGCATTTTATCCATCCATATGGGGGAGTTATATGGAAAAACTATACAAAGGATTGAAGGAGAAGCATTCTCTGCCTGATTTTGACACACTTAACCAGGAGTTCGAGATATCTTTGATTGAGGAGGAGGATTTCTTCCTGCGCAGCATCCGCAAGAATATCATTGAAAAGATAGATTTCACTCTTGACATACTTGATGACATACTGCATCCTGAATCTGGCTTTTCAAGCTATAAGGAATCAGGTGCTTTCAGTGATGGTGATAGGGATGATATATTCAAGCTGTACAGGCAGCTCATGTTCTTCAAGCGGCTCTCAACAGAGCTCTCGTTCGGAGACTCTGATGCGAAGAATGCTAAGTTCGTGACTGATTTCATGGCAGAGTGGCCAAAGATGAAAGAGACTGTACTCGTTTTCGTAAAGAAGCTTAAGGAGTCCTGGCAGGGCGAGATAGCAAAAAAAGAGATTGTGGGGTATTTAGGATGAAGAACATGATTTTTATCGGGGCGCAGGGCGCTGGCAAGGGGACTTACGCGGATGTCATCAAGGCAAAGCTTGACATCCCGCACATATCTACAGGTGATATGTTCAGGGAGGCAATCAAGGATCAGACGCCCTTGGGTGTAGAAGCAAAGAAGCATATCGATGGCGGGAATCTTGTCCCTGATGAGGTCACCATAAAGCTTGTGGAAGAGCGCCTCTTAAGAGCTGATTGCAAGAACGGTTTTATACTTGATGGTTTTCCTAGGACATTGCCACAGGCGCAGGCATTGGACAAGATAACTCAGATAACACAGGTAGTTTTCCTTGAAGTGAGAGAGGAAGTGATAATGCAGCGTCTTGGAGGACGGATACAGTGCAGGAAATGCAGCAAGATATTCCATAAGACTAACATGCCTCCTAAGGTGGAAGGTGTGTGTGATATGTGTGGAGGAGAGCTGTACACAAGGGATGATGACAAGCCTGAGGCGATAAAGAAGCGTCTTGCGATATTCCAGGAACAGACTGCTCCGCTCCTGAATTTCTATGAGGAGAAGGGTGTTGTCATCCATGTGGATTCTAACGATCCTATACCTTCAGAAGTTGTCAAGGATATAATGAATAAGATAGGATAGATATTCGTCATTTATATCCTGTTTTTAAACTATTTTTAAGGCTCAAATCGATTTGAGCGATATTTTATATATTTTCTATTTTCCCCTCGACACATGAACATCGAACACCCGATACAGAAGAAGATACTGCTTGATCTCATCCATAAGCCATCTGCGACCTTTGCAGAGCTTCTGGGCACTGAGCGGGATTCCAGCAAGTTCTCTTATCATCTGACAAAGCTTGAGTCAGACAATATGATCAGGAAGCGGGACGGAAAATATTCCCTCTCAGATGAAGGGAGGAAAGAATCTGCTTTCATTGAGGGAGATACCGGTTCAAAAGCGCTCTTTCCGACATTTGCCAATGTATTGATTGTCAGGGATGGAGATAAGATACTTGTCCAGAAGAGATTGAAGGAACCGTTCTATGGATATTGGGGGTTGATATCTGGAAAGATCAATTTTGGCTTCAATATAGAGGAGTGTGCTAAAAGGGATCTTGAGGAGGAGACCGGTCTGGTTGCAGGTAAGAGCAGGATGATGGGGATAAATCAGGCCAAGACTTTCGAAGACGGTAAACTCATATTCCATCACATGATGTTTTATGTGCGATTGGATGATCTATCCGGAGAACTGAAGAACACGACCCACAAAGGTGAGAATGAATGGGTCACAGTAGAGGAGTTCATGCGTCGGGAGCGTTTCCCTGACCCTTGGCTCCATAATGTCCTGAACACAGATAAGTTCATACATTTTGAGACAGAACGGATAATGAAAGATGGTAAGTTCATAGAGTGCAAGATAAACAACATGAATCAGATCATGTGATCATGCCATCATCCGTCTGACTGCCATCGTGGCATAGCTCCCTTTCTGGAGCGAGAACTTGAGTCTGTACACCCTTTCTTTTATTTTTTCTATTTTCAATCCATCTACTGCTACAGCAATATTCCGATGTCCGCCTTCTGCGGTGAGCTCGGGCATCGTGTTTATCACGAAATTTCTTTCAGTCATCCCTTCACGTTTCATCAGCTCCTTGATTATCTTGCTGAGTTCGTCATCTCCTAGCTCAAGCTCGAATCCTACTATTGGGACTTGCATATCTGGCACTTTATCTATTGGAAAACTGAGTTCTCCAAGGCTGTATTGCTCTTTTATGCACTCATACTTACATTGTAAGTATTGATTCACTGTCTCATTCCATAACCAGCTCTGGTAAGAATGCACATACATGATACGTATCTTGAGCGGAAGCTTCTTTAGAGCTCCAATATAGTCATTAGGCAGTTCTTCAAGATGCGAGTTCACGATATCCTCGCCCATGGTTTCACAGGCCTTTTTGAAGTCCTTCTTGAGTATTGCCTCTCCTACTGTCCTGTTATTGGTAGAGAACCTCTGTTCATCATAATAGTTGATGAACTGCGACACCTCAGAAGGTGCTTTGTCACAGTCACGCACGATTATCTCAAAGTCATTGCCGTCGAGATTTCCAAGGTTGATGGTTTTTTTCCCTCTTCCGATGTATTCGAGACGCATGCCCTCAGAGTCAAATCTCTCGAATCGGTCAGCACCTATATGATTTCCTGGATCCCGTATCGATATTGCCTGTTTTGTCATAGCATGCTTGTCTTTGTTGCCTGCAAAGCCGATATCCTTGGTCTTGCATCTTAGGAATCCGCTGATCTTCTCTAGTGCCCTGATCGTTGTGTACTGCCGTTTGTGCAGCCAGAAGTATGCGTACTCTCCAGACTCGTCTAATTCGAGCGCTATACGCTCTGTGACCACGAAATCCTCAGGTTTGTCCTTTATTGTGTACATACGTATTTTTGCACCAGAAAGCCTTATAAATATTTTCAATTTCCTCAAGAGCATGCACCCGTAGCGCAGCCTGGATACTTACGCCAGCATATAACTGCGTGGCCAAACAGCGCGAAACTCTTTAGGGAACTATTGAGTGTGCAGCTGCCTCCTATTTCAAAGCAGGGCTTTGTAATCCTTCAAAAGCTCCGCTTTAGAAGTAAGCAGTAGGTCGGGAGTTCGAAATGCGAGCGACAATGGCGTTTGCACAAAATTCTCCCCGGGTGCGTTTATTTTCATATATCCACCATGAAACTGATCCATCTCTCTGAAGCATTGCGGATGTTCAAGCGTGCACGGAGAGTCAGCAAGCATGGCATCAGAAGATACTCTGGTTCTGAAGAAGAAATCTCAAGAGATATAATCCGTTCTTGTTGGAATAAGAAAGAGAAACACTTTCAGGTAAGCTCAGGGCACTTCACTGAGTTCTACTGCAGGGATTTTGGCATGTGTGCGGAAGCTCTTGTCAAGCTCGGCTACAGGAAGCAGGTCATACAGACATTGGACTATGCGCTCAGCAAATTCAAGAAGCACGGACGCATCACAACAAGCATCTCACCGCAAGGAAAATGCTTTGACTTCCCTTACTATGGTGCTGATTCTCTGCCATTCATCGTCCATGCGTTGAAAGTTGCAAAGGCCAATCAATTAAATGAACAATATGATAGTTTTCTGACTAAAGAGATTAAATTCTACTACGAGAAAGTCTTCGACAAAAAAACTCATCTCATAAGGCAGGACAAACACTTCTCATCCATGAAGGATTACGCAAAGCGAAGCTCTTCCTGCTACTCCAACTGCATGCTTTTCATGCTCGCAGATGACCTCGACTCTTTGAAGTTGAAGAATCCTTTCCCGAAGGGCAGGATTCAAAAGGAGATATTGATTGCTTTTTGGAACGGTGATTACTTCTACGACGATACTTCTTTCACCAAGATAGTCACAGGTGACGCAAACACTTACCCGTTCTGGTGCGGTGTCACGAATTCAGAGAAGGTGTTTGACCTCTGCATGAAGTCGATAGAGAAAGCAGGCCTCACAAGACCGTTTCCTCTGAAATATTCATCATCACCAGAGAAGGTGCATAAGATGCATTTCCTTGAGGCATTCTCCGGAGGATATGAACGGGATTCGATCTGGATGCATCTTGGGCTCTGCTTCCTTGATGTAGTCAAGCGCTTTGACAGGAAGAGATTCGACACATACATGAAACAATATACTACTCTTATCAGAAAACACGGGAACTTCTTGGAAGTGTACGACGCTAATGGTCTCCCATTCCATACTCCGTTCTACTTCACAGATGAGTCGATGAGTTGGGTGTCTAAGTATCTTGCTCTGAAGGACTAGTCATACTTGCGTTTCCTTCTCTGCCATGTGCACTCTGCCGCCTTGCCACTGTCCTTTGTATTTTGAGGTCTCCCCTTCTATCCTCACGAAGAATATGTGTATTGCTCTTGCGCCCATCTCGACTGTTATGTTTGACTTTCCAGCGTTGTAGATGGGGAATATTATCCCCCCTTCATACCCTGGTCCCAACATGCCTGACACGAGCTTCACTCCTGAGCGCCAGTATGTGCTGCGCAGGAAATATATCCCGAATAGGTCTTTCGGTATCTTAACTTTCTCGATTGTCTTGCCGATGTAATAATCCCCTGGCTTAAGCAGGATAGAGCTTCTCTTATCATTATCGAATTTAGCGATGACTTTCGCATCCGGCGTCTTCCTCTCATCAATGCCTATGAATGCATCACCTTCAAGAGCATGTACTTCCCCTAACCTGAGGTCATATCCTGAATATTCAGGGTTATTCCGTTCTCTTTCACAGAGGTCTTTGACAAGACCTTGCTCTTCGACAAGTCTTTTGATTATGTCTAGTCCTTGTATCATGATCCATCACTGATTCAGCTTCTTCAACATTTCCATTATCTTCCTGCCTTCTGCTCTTCCTTTAAGCGCGCCCATGACCTTTCCTATCAATATCTTGAACTCTATCACGCCGCTCTGTTTGACTATCTTCTTAATCTCTGCCTCAAGCTCTACATCACTCAAAGGCGCATATTTGGAATAATCAACAGGATCACCTCTGCAGATAGTCAATAATATCTCTTCTACACTATCTTTCGTCAATTTTCCTGTATCAAGCAACCCAAATATCTTCTCGAAATGTGCATCTGAAAGCGCAGACACATCGACATTGTACTGTCTCTTGAGATTCTTAGGAGCAGATATCATTGTCTCTGCGATGAATGCTGGCTTGACATTGCCAAACCGTTCAGTGAAGTCCTCAAACACCTCATGCTTGCCTGACTTGGATAGGTCCCGTGCAAGATCCTCTGCCAGATTATGTTTCTCTTTGAACCTGTCTTTCTTCTCAGTCAACAGTTCAGGCAATTCAATCCCGGAAACATCAGGTCTTATCGGTGGTATGTCAGTCTCAGGGTACATGCGAGCTGCCCCAGGCATCGGCCGCATGTATGACGTTGTCCCGTCCTGATTTGCTTTGCGTACCTCTCGTGGAACGCCAGAAAGGCAAAGTCGCGCTCTTTCTATGACATGTCCCATGGCAGTCTCTCCCTGTGCCTTGCCTGATACTATGATTGCGAATCCTTCATCCACTACACCGAGCTTCTTTTTGAGCCCTTGCAATTCAGCACTGCTGAACTTGTACTTCGCAAGGTCCTCATCCGAGTGGATTATCCCTCCGATGCCTGCCTTGACTTTTCCATAATCAGAAAGTTCTGTGCCGAGTCTCTTCCCTGGTTGTGTCTCTTTGCCGAGCAATCCTGCAAATCCGGGTAATGTGAATGCGAGTGCGATATCCCCTTTCTTGATTGCAGCATTGACGAATTTACATTCGCTGTCTTTGAATATCTCTGAGACATCTGCTGACTTTGATCTATCCAATGCAGGTTTTCTTTTCTCAAGCTCTGCTTTCACAGCAACAAGAGCAAGCTGTCTCCTTGCTTCATTCTCGACAAGCGTAGGGATCATCTTGAGGTCTTGAGCTCCTTTTATCTCAATTCGCGTACCACCAACTACAGATACATTGACATCCTGCCTTATTGTGCCCAACCCGCGAGCAACTTTTCCTGTAGAACGGAGTATCATCCCTATCTTCTCTGCTGCTGCCTTGCATTCTTCTGGAGAATTGATGTCAGGATCAGTCCCTATCTCGATCAATGGAGTTCCTAACCTATCCAATCGGTACACTACATATCGTCGTCCATCTGCATCGACCCCTTTCTCCATGTCTTTTGCAGCGTCCTCTTCTATGGATATCGTTGGCACTCCTATCTTCTTCCCTGCAACATCAATCCATCCACCGACTGCGACAAGGGCAGTCCTTTGGAATCCTGATGTATTGGAGCCATTGACCACTGTCTTTCGCATCACCTGCACCTGGTCCACGATGTCTGCATTCAGCATCTTTGAGACCTGAAGTACAGTGCGCAGTGCCTCTTCATTCATCGGGTGTGGTGGTTCTTCATCTAATTCCACCAGACAGGTGGTGTCAGAATAAGCTTCATATATGTAATATTCCTGCTTTCCCATCTCGTGCTTTGCAGCGACATCTATTGTTCCGGTCTCACCTGCAACAGCGCGTAACTCGCGACGTATTTTGATATCTGGCGCATCATCTCTCAATGATGAGGGGCAGTCACAGAATAGCTTACTTGTATCGAGCCTCTGGTGTATCTCGATGCCGCATTTGAGTCCTATCTTGGAATAGTCAAGCTTGTCTGTCATTTTATTCTAGAAAATCATCTGGCGGAAGCTGCTTGTTTATCTCGCCGCGTAGGTCAGTGCCAATCAGCTTCTTTGCATCTTTTCCATTGCCAAGGAGCCATGCGAGCTTTACGAGCGCAGTCTCTGCAAGCATATCTTCACCACTTATCACGCCAAGCTTCTGCAGGTCGCGTCCTTTGTCATATACGTTCATCTGTACCCTGCCAAACACGCAGTTGGTAGTCATCACCACGACGCAACCAGAGTCAACAACTGCTTTGATCGCTTCATATATCCCCTTGTTGCCTTTTGCATTCTCATCAGGGACCTGTCCAGGTGTATGGCCAAGACCAGTGCCTTCAATCACAAGACCCTTGTATCCTTTGAAAAGCAGGAACTGTTCAGGGAACATGTTTGCGTGTATTTTGATAAGTCCTATTTTCTCTTCAAAAACAGGCTTGACAGAGATATCTTTTACATCTCCTTTCTTTGCATGATCTTTCTTCAGGAATTCTATCTTCTTTGTCTTGTAGTCGACATGTGCTATTGCAATATCATTGACTGGCTTGAAAGCATCCCTTCGTGAGCTATGCAGTTTCTTTGTCTTGCACGCAGGCAACACAACACATCTCTCATCTGATGTCCAGTCATGCATGCATATCGCGACCCCTGCAAAGTCTGATTTCGTGATAAACTCTGCTGCGCATATGAGATTCATTGCAGCATCACTCGACCCGCGGTCAGAACTCCTTTGCGCCCCGACAAAGATCACAGGGACAGGACATTTCTCAATTGCAAACGCTACTGCAGCAGCAGCTACAGCAAGGTTATCTGTGCCTATGCCCACAATCACTCCTTCAGCGCCTTTCTTCACTTCCGCATCTACCGCTTCTGCTATCGCTGTGAAGTGCTTGAACCTGAGGTCATCTGACCACATGTTTGATACTAATCTTGAATCGAAGTTGGCTATCTCGCCGAGTTCAGGGAACATCCCGAGGAGGTCCTCTGGATTGAATGAGCTGTATACTCCGCCTGTCCTGTAATCGACCTTTGATGCGATGGTCCCGCCTGTATGGAGTATCGATATCTTCAAAAGGCCTTTCTTTTGCGCCCCTGTCGTAGAATACTTGATCTCGATGTCTTTTCCCTGCTCAACAACTTCAATCTTTGTTATCCTGCTGTTATCTATGCCGACATTGTATCCGTTCTCGAGTTTCAGGACTGTGACATCTTCTTTCTTGTCTATGAGAATTCCTTTGTACTCGCGGTCTTTACAGACCACTCTGACCTTATCACCTGCTTTTTCCGTCATGGTATCAACTCTTTTTGTTCACATGAAGTAACTGGGCCTGGAATCTTTCATCTCATTGCCCCTTGCTTTTGTGAACTGTTCTTTCAGTGATTTATATGAATCTTCTATCTCTTTTGTTATGGACGGCCGTACCCTTTCAAATGCTTTATCAAAGTCTTTCTTTGTGACTTCTTTTGCATCCATGTTCTTCCTTAGGGCTACGATTGCTGCTTCCCTGCATATGCTTTCTATGTCCGCACCAGCATACCCTTCTGTCTTCTTTGCGAGCTCTTTGATGTCGACATCTGGTGCCAGTGGCATATTTTTTGAATGTATCATGAATATCTTCTCGCGTGATGCCTCTCCAGGAGAGCCGACCATTATTATCCTGTCAAACCTTCCCGGCCTGAGTAGTGCTGTATCGACTATATCTGGCCTGTTGGTCGCTCCGATGATCACGACATTGTGCAGCTCTTCAAGACCGTCGATCTCAGTCAATAGTTGGTTCACGACCCTCTCACTTACCCTGTTGTCTCCGCTTGCCCCTCTTCTTGGTGCGAGCGCATCTATCTCGTCGAAGAATATGATCGATGGTGATGTCTGTCTTGCTTTCTGGAATATCTTCCTGACTGCTTTCTCTGACTCGCCCACCCATTTTGATAATAGTTCAGGTCCTTTCACGAGTATGAAGTTTGATTCGGACTCATTGGCGACTGCTTTTGCAAGGAGTGTCTTTCCTGTGCCTGGTGGTCCGTACATGAGTATCCCTTTTGGTGGTGTCACTCCCATCCTGATGAACACTTCAGGGTGTTTGAGCGGCCACTCTACTGCTTCTCCAAGATCCTGTTTGACGTCTTCAAGTCCGCCTACATCATCCCAGCTGATGTTCGGTATCTCTACAAGTACTTCTCTCATGGCACTTGGCCTGACGACCTTGAGCGCTTCCCAGAAATCTTTCTGTGATATCCTGAGTTTCTCAAGTGTTTCTTTTGGTATCGCTTCCTCTTTCTCAAGCTGGAGTTCTGGAAGGACTTTCCGTAGTACTATCATCGCTGCCTCTTTTGCAAGGGATGAGAGGTCTGCACCTACAAATCCGTGAGTGACTGCTGCGAGTTCCTTGAGTTCGACATCTTCTGTCATCGGCATGTTCCTTGTGTGGATCTTGAGTATGTCGAGGCGTCCTGCCTTGTCCGGGACTCCTATCTCTATCTCCCGATCAAACCTTCCGCCTCTTCTGAGTGCAGGGTCAAGTAGGTGCGGTACATTTGATGCTGCTATGACGACGACTCTTCCACGTGACTGCAGGCCGTCCATGAGTGCGAGCATCTGGGCGACAACCCTCTTCTCGACCTCGCCTTTGGTCTCCTCTCTCTTTGTGGCTATTGCGTCTATCTCGTCTATGAATATGATGCTTGGTGCGCTCTTCTCTGCTTCCTCGAATTTCTTCCTGAGGTTCTCTTCGCTCTGGCCATAGTATTTCGACATTATCTCTGGGCCGTTGATCAGGAAGAAGTTGGAATTGGTCTCATTGGCGACTGCTTTTGCAAGGAGTGTCTTTCCTGTGCCTGGTGGTCCATGCAGCAGGACTCCTTTTGGTGCATCGATGCCCAGTCTCTCGAATATCTCTGGATGCTTGAGCGGGAGCTCTACCATCTCCCTGACTTTCTTTATCTCATCCCGCAGTCCGCCGATGTCTTCATAAGTGACTTCGAATGTCTTCTCTTCCTCTTCCTTGAGCTCAGATGCTTCAGGATTGAAGACTACTTCTGTCGTGTTTGATATCAGGACTGCTTCCTTTGGGGTGGTGTCTGCGACAACGAACTTTATGTCGCCGAGGCCAAAACCCATCATGCTTTCATCAAGTATTGAGAATATGTCTTCGAATGGGCTCTCGCTCATCGTCCTTCTGCGCCTTTTTGTTCCGCCCAGGGATACGATATCTCCCTTGACGACTGCTCTCCCTAGAAGTCCTTGCTGGAAAAGCTCTGGTGGCGCCCGTATCATTATCCCTTTTCTTGCAGGTGCGACAATGACTTTCTTTGCAGGTTTTACCTCTGCTTTCCTGACCTTGACGATCTCGCCTATGCCTGTCTTGGCATTCCTTCTTATGATGCCGTCCATCCGTATTATGTTGAGGCCTATATCTCCAGGGTATGCCCTGTCGACTATGCCGACAGTCTTCCTTTCGCCCTCTATCTCGACGATGTCTCCGCTCCTGACCCCTATCTGGTGCATCAGGCCGGAATCTATCCTGACTATGCCTTTATTGACATCGTCCTGGATGGCTTCTGCGACTTTCAGGCTTATCTCGGATGTCATGTTTCTCCTGTTGTATCAAAGAAATGATTTAGTATTATGCAGTTCAGTTCTTGAGGTTTTTCTGTTCCTCTTTCTTTCCGTCCTTCTTTGCGCCAGGCATTTCCTTTGGTCCTTGTGCTATGGTGACCTTTGGCATCGGCACTGGAGGTGGAAGGTTGACTGTGTTGCTCAGGAGTATCGATTGTATGTTGCTCTTGGTCAATATGGCGTTGATGATCTTCTCAGCCACGTCCTTCTTTATCTTCTTCTCCTTCTCCCATCCTGTGAGGATCTCTTTTGCGTTCTTCTCATCTGTGAGGAAGGTTATGGTTCCGCCAAGCTCGATCTTTGCAAAGTCAGGTTCATATATTGACCTGTATTCGAACAGGAATTTTATTGCGGTCTGCTTTGTGGCACCGAGGTTAAGGTCGCTCTTCCTGATATCTACAAGCGCCACATTATTGCTTATATTGATCTTGCCTTTAGCGACATCTTTTCTTTGCACATTGATCTTTGTGAATTCAAATCCCACGATTGCCATTACCATCACCTTTCATGTGTATTTATGTTGTTTCCTGTCTCTGCTTCTTTTTTTTCCCGGCTCTTATCTGCCAGATTCCCGGGGTTTAGACCGGTTTTTCCTGAACCTATGTTATTTTGCAGTTTTTTATAAATGTTGTTGTTAGCCCTTTTTAAATGAAACCTGTTTAAAAGTTAACTTTAAATAGGGTGCTTTGCCCTATGATATTGTAGTTTAGCAGGTTAAGATGGGCGATATAGTAGACTTAAGGAGATACTTGAAAAAAGGTCGGTTCAATACTGCTACAGAGGGTGCTAAAGCTAATGTATTCTATATTGATGATGCATTTAAGGATAAGAAGCAGAAGATAATCTCTGCTTTGGAGAAGAAGATTGATGGGACTTCTGCATTGGTATATACTCCACACCCTCCTGGTGCGTGTGAGGCAGTGTACGGTTCTCCGCTTGATATAGCAGCCATGGCAAGATGGCATTATGATGAGCACCGTTACAGCGAATCTATGCAGTGTGTTGACTGCCTGATTGAGTCAGGCCCGCAGGAGAAGAATGAGCTTATCGCACTCTTTGACCTGGTCCAGAGATTATACGGGGAGAATCGTGTCCAGCTGAACGCTGTCGGTTATCTTATCAAGGTCTGTTCTGTTAGGTATGAAGATGATGTGATGATGCAGAAGCGTCTTGCGGATATCAGGAGAGTGTTCCGTCCTTTCATGACACGGAGCATCCATCTGGTCCGCGATGACTGGCAGAAGCATTGAGTTATTTTCTATATTTTTCTTATCTTAGCACTTGTGCCGATGCCACCTAGCGAGCATATATGATAGAAGCGATAACATATGCAGTAGGGCGTAATGAATCAAATTGATTGATCCTTGCGAGCGTGGCATTGGCACAAGCTCGCAAGGTTGTATTGACGCAGGGGATGCTTCCTGACCATTAACCTTTTAAATCTCAACCCTTCTCTTGACTGTATGCCGATATTTGTTGACGTGCACGCGCACCTGGACCATGCCCTTTTCAAGACTGACTTAGATGCAGTGATAGAGAGGGCAAGGCAGGCAGGTGTCAAGGTGATCATAGCGAATGGTGTGGAGCCTGTGACCAACAGGGCAGTGCTGGCACTGGCAGAGAAGTATGACATCGTAAAGCCTGCTCTTGGCATATATCCTCCTGATGCTCTTGAGGCAGAGACGAAAGAAGATACTTACCCTCTAAAGCTGAAGCCTTATGATCTTGACGAGGAGATGGAGTTCATAGAGAAGTCAAAGCCGATCGCTCTTGGTGAAGTGGGTCTTGATTACAAGAACGGCAGCAATAAGGGGATGCAGAAGAAAGTATTCCAGAGATTCATAGATCTTTCAGAGAAGATGGACATCCCGCTCATCATCCACTCAAGAAAAGCGGAGAGTGATGTGGTTGATATGTTGGAGTCTTCGGATGCAAAGAAGATAATCCTCCATTGTTTCTCTGGAAGGCAGCATCTTGTCAGGCGTGCTGCAGGGCACGGGTGGTCTTTCTCGATCCCTACGAATGTCGTGCGCAGCCAGCAGTTCCAGGAGATGGTGGAGCTAGTGCATATCTCGCAGCTCCTTACAGAGACCGATTCCCCTTACCTCACTCCGTTCCGGGAGAAGCGTAATGAGCCTGCGTTCGTGGTCGAGTCTCTCAAGAAGATCGCTGAGCTGAAAGGGATGACAGTGGAAGATACAGCGAATAATGTGTTCATGAATTACCAGAAGATGTTCATGTAATCTATTTCTTAATTATTTAAACCCGGAATATCTCCAGTTTTTTCGTAATTAATCACAAGTCACTAGACATTCTGGGATGGGATATATTAACTTTCAACGCCTGATGGTTCATATGCAAGATAGGAGTAATTTATCTAGATTGATTGAATCGAATCTTATTAATCATGCTGATTTACCGTCGACATTAATGGTTGAGATCAAAGACAGATTTAGAAAGAGATTGTTTGATGGATTATCTGTTTACAAACTTAATAGTATATTTCCAAAGCATTCAGTATCTAGTTTCAAGAATTACAAGAGAGGTGCTTTTATTCCTGTATGTTTATTTGAAGAGTTAGTAAGATTAAAAAATATCGATATTGAGGAGGTGAACAGAGGCATACTTAAAGTCAAAAAAAGGCTTTGCGGGCTGCCCATAAAAATAAGTCTGCCTATTTGTTGTTCAGAGCAACTCGCTGAACTTGTTGGACATACATTTGGAGATGGACACATATCTGAAGGAGGCAGGTTTGTCTATGTTAACACGTCTGGAAGGCTGATTGAAAAGGTAAGACGCTTGGTATGCTATGTGTTCGGGGATTCAATATGGTGCAACTACCGAAAAAGAAGTGACGGATCTTTTTCTTTGCATTACCCTTCGGCAATAGGGGAACTTCTGGCGGGATTAGGTTGCATTAAGGGTAATAAGTTTAAACAGGTATTCGATGTTCCTGATTGGATCAAATCAGGAAGTCTGAACTTTAAAGCAGCATTTGTTCGTGCATTATTTGATGATGAAGGTTCCGTCAGTAATTCTAGAATTGCTATCAACATGGCGAAACAAGAATCTCTTGAATCGGGTCTAAGAACTTTCTTCAATTCTATTATCAGTATCTTGAACGATTTGAGAATTAGACCGGGAAATGTCGTTGTATGTGCTAGAAGGCAGAATAAGAATGGTGCTAGAGCAGTAGGATTACTTTTTGTTATATGTGGTCTAGTAGAACTCAAGAATTTTTCAGAGAATGTTGGATTTGTACATCCTTTAAAAAGAGAGAGGTTACAAAACTTGGTGACCTCTTTTATACAGCCTAATTATCATGATGGTGAAGCGCGAACCATCATCTTAGATGAAATTCGAGGTTTAATGTCTACTAAAGAAATATGCGAAGTGATTGACAGATGTATGAAAACAACAAGGTATCACCTGAAACTGCTGGAAAAAGAAGGTAAGATTAAAAAAGTAGTGGCTCACAAGAGCAGATGGTTATGGCAATTAAGCGACCAATCAAAAGAACGAAGTACTTCTCTCACTTAATCGGAACCCTACCTAAAGGTTGCGCTCTTTGTGTTGGTGGCTTTAAGACTGTGGTTTTTATTACAGGTCTCTGTCCGCGCCATTGTTCTTACTGTCCTATATCTGATTTGAAGTTCCAGAAGGATGTCACATTCGCTAATGAGTGGCCTACCTCTGATCCTGGTGAGCTGATCCGCGAGGCAGAACTGTGCAGTGCGAAAGGGGCAGGGTTCACTGGTGGGGATCCATTGGTGAAGATCCGAAGGACTGTCTCTTACATCAAAGCGCTGAAGAAGTATTTCGGAAAAGCGTTCCATATACATCTCTATACTTCTTTTGATCTTGCGACACCGGAGAATCTCAGGGTGCTCTATGATGCAGGTCTTGACGAGATACGTTTTCATCCTGACTTGTGGGACAGGAAGCTGTGGGGGCGGATCGATAACGCGACAGCTTTTGGTTGGGATGTCGGTGTCGAGATCCCCGTAGTGCCAGATATGAAGGCACAGACACTTGAACTCATGGGATTCATCAACAATAAGGTGAAGTTCCTGAACCTGAATGAGCTTGAGGTTTCTGATGCAGGTGCAAGTAAGCTTACAGAGCAGGGGTACAAGACAAAAGACAGTCTGTCTTATGGGATAAAAGGTTCAGAGAAGCTGGCAAAAGAGCTTCTTCGCCATGCTGCAAAGCATTTCTCTTACTCAGTCCACTACTGTACTGCAAAGCTCAAGGATAAGGTCCAGCTTGCAAAGCGCATCCAGCTAAGGGCAAAGAAGGTCAGGCAGAAGTTTGACATAGTGAACAAGGATGGCACATTGACAAGAGGGGTGATATATCTTCATTTCCTGATACCTTCTTTCAACTATCTTGATGCTCTATCAAAACTGAGGCCTGAGCAGAGGCAGTTTGCTCTCTCCAGACTGGAGATTGTGCGCAAGCACCTGATGAGGGAATATGGAGTGCCTGCAGATATGCTATTGATAGACAGGCAGCGCATCCGCCTACTGACCAATGTAGGTGTTGTCCAGCACCTTGCAAAGCAGCTCAAGGATGCTACTCTCAGACCTGCGATAGTGACCGAATACCCTACGTGGGATGCGCTTATCGTGGAATTGGAGTGGGTCTGATGCGCAATATTTATTAATGCAGATTCTTCTGAATACGATAACATGTTTAAAAAGAGGTCAAAGAAGGCATTGTCTCATGTAGATTGGGCGATGTCGCTTGCAATATTCCTTCTTTACCTTGCGTGGTTCTTCATATTTGTAAAGCCATTGCTGGCCCCTTCGCAGACAATGAATACCCTCCTTGACATACTTGATGAGGGTGTGACGGATGTGCTTTTCCAGGATGTGGAGCGGGTGAGGATGTTCATGCCAGGGGAGTTTGATAATGATTACGAACCGATCATAATACCATTCAGCCGTACATGGAAGACTTCTGATATCGCGCATTCAGAAGAGTACTTTGTGATAGATGCTGGAAGGATGTTCTTCCTTGGGAATGTTTCAAAGAGCAGGGAGTTTAGGATGTATTATCCTCACCGTGCCCTGATCACTAAGACGCCCCGCACTATCATCGCAAGTGAGGACCGTGCCTGGGTCGGCTCTTTCAGCGCATACTTCAGCTCTTACCTGCTTGACCGTATCCAGTTCTTCGGCAAGGACAGGTTGCGTGATTTCGCAGTGGATGTGGACGAGCGTGATATCCAGGAAGAGGGTGAGATGGATAATTTCACCATGATGGCCAAATACTCACGGATGGATGAAGCGCTCAATATATCATCGTATGTCTTGGCTGAGAATTCGCGAGTATATTCATACATCAGCTCTGCTGACTATCGCAACCATTCGGTAATCATAGACTTCACGGCATACAATTATACGAGGTTCTACTTCAATCCTTCTGACCAGGGCACTCTCAGTTATAGCATAAGGCCTTCTTGTAAATACTACAAGAGCGACTTCCTTGACCTTTCAGATACAGACTCAGGGATGCTCATCACTTTTGATGAGGATATAGACATGAGGCTATGTACCAATGAGACTGATGTACAGGTCCGTCTTGAGTTTGATCTGACGACAGCAGGTGACAGCAATCTTGACATATTCCTGCACGAGGGAGGTGTGGAAGATATGCTTGACTACCCTGTTGAACCTCGCGTGGGGATAACTGAGACTCTGGACACTGTGTCATCAAAGCAGGTAGCGCTCATGAGAGGGAAGGATTATGGTTATCTTAAGCAGCTGTTCAATTACCCTGATGATAGGGATTTCAATGTGACTGTCGAGAGCGTTGTGATAAATGCTACATATGGGCGTCCACACCCCGAGGTCGCAGATATATATGCAAGGAAAGTAGATGGGTACATACTTGGAGAAGAGTATGGTACAGAGCGGGTCCTGATTACCTTGTCAGTATGGTGATTATATGATGATTGCAAGAAAGATGATCTCAAGAAAAAAGGCATACATGAGGACTCTTGAGGCATTCTTTGCTTTTTTCCTCACGTTCATATTCGTTGTATTCATAGTGCTGAAAGGGGTTAGCATAAAAGGAGGGCATGAACAGCTTGAGATACTCCCTGCTCTTGAGCAGCGTGATGATTTCAGGGATTGTGTCTATGAGAGCAACATCACCTGTCTTGAGAATCTTACTCGACCGTTTGTTCCAATGACTTACAATCTTAAGGTCTCCATCGACTCTCCTGATCCTTTTAAAGGAGCAAAGGATATTTATACGGAGACGCTTTTTGTATCATCTAATCAGACGAGCGATTACAAGGTCGTGTACCTGTATTACTGGCTCGTGTCTGGCTAAGAGGTGTTCATTATGAAGATCGAGATAGATACCGAACATGCTTCTAAGGATGAGATGAAACATCTTGCTGCGTTGCTGCACGCATTATCAGGGGAGTCAGACCGGAGCTTTTCGATGAGCAGAAAAAGCAGATCAGCTACACCAGGACAGTCAGGTCCAAGAAACATATTTGATGATCCTGCCCCTGCAGGTGGATTTTTCAGTATGTTTGGAGATCCATCACCGGCAACGCCGACACAATCTTCATCAGAGCAGGTATCGACTGTTTCACCAGCACCTGCACAGGGTGCTTCAGTAGGTGATATGTTCTCGATATTTGGCTCTGACCCTTCACCATCCGCAGTGACAGGTGCTTCGGGTGCGGAGTCATATGGCTCTGTAGCAGAAGAGGATGAGACTCCCACGACTGCAGAGGAACTTCTTGATGATGATAGGATAGTACCGTATTAAATATATGTGACGTGCAGAGATATTGATTATGATGGAAAAATATAAGTTCTTTGACAAGATAACCTCTGACGTATTGTTTGAGGCATACGGGAAAGATCTGGCAGAAGTATTTGTCAATGCAGCTGAAGCGATGTTCTCAGTGATGTGCAAGATTGAACAGGTAGAGGCCAAAGAAGGGCATACTGTTGAAGTGAGATCTGATTCTACAGAGGGATTGATGGTAGAGTGGCTTCAGACACTCATAGCAGAAGTGGATATCCAGGAGATGTTCTTCTCAAGATTCGAGATCATTGAGATTGATGAGACTCACCTCAAGGCAACGATCCACGGCGAGTCGATATCTGCTGAGAAAGGTGAGACTGTCGTGAAAGCTGTTACGTATCATCAATATGAATTCAAGAAGACTGAGTATGGTTATATGTGCAGGGTGAGTCTGGATATCTGATGTTTCATGCTGACATTCTCTTCGGCAGGTAATCGAACTTGTATTCTGTTGTGTATTCCATGAAGTAATAGTCTTGGATCACATCTGAGAATTTCAGCTGCATGTCTCTTATTATCTTGTAGAGCTCTTGGTTGTTGTCTACCTGCACCTCAATCTCAAGGTCATCGCCTCCGACCGCTTCTACGACGTATACGATGTCAGGGTGCTGCAGTGAATACTGCAGTAATGACCTGAATTTCTGCAGTGAATAGTTCTTCAGTTTGAAATGTACCTTGAAATATGCCTTGTCGAGCTTGTTTATGTCGAGGAATGTGACAAATCCAAGGATCACTTTGCTGTCTATCATCTTTTTTATCCTTTCCTTGACCAGTTTCGGCGTGACTTTCAGCTTTGACGCGATATCGATGTACTTCATCCTTGCGTTTGTTATTATGATGTTCAGTATCTTTTTGTCCAGCGCGTCTATCTCCCTGACCTTCTCGCTCTTGCCTATGCCCATGATGAGGTCTTCATCGCCTTTCCTGCCATCAAGGAGATATCCTCTCTTGTAGTGGTGCAGCTTTGTCATGGTAGACACCCAGTAGTCCTGGATGTATTGGCCGAACTCCTGCTTGAGCTCCTTGATGAACTCTTCATATTCATAGATGGACTCTACGAAGTTCATGGTGGTGAGGTTCCACTTGCCTTCTACCTTGGTCACCCAGTTTACGCGGGCCATCAGGAACGCTATGAGCTCTTTCTCCTTCTCAGCAGTGAGGCCTGTGAACTTGTAGTATGTCCTGAACATCAGGAAACCTAGGCGTAATGTGTCTACAATCGTGTTGTATGATCTTATCACCCCTTGCTTCTCTAGCTTCTCTAACCGATACCTTACGACCTCTCTGGATAGCAGTGTCTTCTTTGCTAATTCTAGCTCAGAAGCCCTTGCATTCAATTCTAATGCATAAAGTAGTTTTCTATCCTTCTTGTCAAGCTTCACCATATATTACACAAAAACTTCTATCATATATAAAAATATCGGAAATATTGTGTAAAAATTAATAAAAAGTTTTAAATAAAGGTTCTAATATTGTAATCACTAATAAGTAACGATTATGTGGCGAATTAAGATGGGATTTGATTATTATGGAGTCTAGAGGTATGAAGATGAACGAAAAAAACAAAGAACTTGAGAGATTGTTGGAGAGCTCTAGGATAGCTCGTATGGTTGCAGGTAAGTTTCCTTTATGGAGGCTGCCGCGGTTTGCAGGTGAGGCAGAGTCTTTCATTAAGACTTATACGCCGATGGATAGTGATGCAGGGTCATTCAAGAAGTCTCCTGGACTGACGCAGAGGTATATTCTGGGTGAAGATGTGGCTGTCGAAGAAGTCCGAGGAGTGATATCGACATATCTTCAGATGCGTAGGGATTTAGGACAGGTATGGGGACATCTTGATCGGAAGTTCAAGGACATCATGACTGGCAATCAGATAAAAGAGCACGAGTTTCAGTCCCTTGTAAGCAGAGAAGGTAATATGAAAGGAGCAGGTAGTGATTACATACATGCAACTCGACCTCCTCTTTCAAAAGATCCTTTCGATGTCGGTGAAAAAGGGCTTAGGGATGCAATCAGGAAAGAGTATGCGAAGTTTGCTACAGATGAGTTTTCTGTAGATGATAACCTCCTTTACGCTCTTGTGACTGGCGCTAACGACCACGTGAAGAATGAGAGGTTCGGTTATCTTCCCATACTGTTTGACGAGGGCCTACGGGCCAAGTATCCTGAGGATTGCCAGCTGCTTGCAGGAGTGTATAAACCCTGGGTGGAAAAGACTCTTCCTATCATCAAGGGACATAGGCATGACCTTGTTGCTGATGTTGAGATCGCTCTTGATCTGCTGCAGAAAGAATATCCTGAACATTCTGATAGTTCAACGTATCAGATGGATGCTGATGACATAAGTACTAGATTATCTGAGATATATGGTGCTTTGAAGTCAGAGGAATGTGATGGACGGACTAGACCATCTGTAGGTGCAGGTCTTGTGAGTGCAGGTCTAAAAATCTGCAATGAGTACAGAGAAAGGATTCAGTCAGACCCTGAAATGAAGAAGATGGGGACCTACATCGTGAACAGGCTTCCAGAGTTTTACTTCGGAGGTCCCAAGACAGATGCATTCACGAGGAGGATATTATCCAAGACTCTTGCTGAGCTGGATGATGATAAGTGATTTGCATTAATCTTTTTTCTTCCTCTCACAATACCTCTTCGCGAAAGTCGCTGCAACCATCAACGGAAACACGACAGTAGCTTCGCACTTTATCTTCACATTAGGGGCATTGACTTTCACTTTTGCCCAGCTCATCGCTTCCTGCTGGTTGCCTCCGCTATCAGATGCATCAAACTCTTGAGCTGTAGTTATGTACACAGCATAATCAAGACCATCAGCAAAGATATTGGCATTTAACACATAATGTTTAGGCACTCCACCTCCCAATAACACAGCACCTTTCTTTTCCCAATTTAACACCAGGTCGACGATCTTCTTATGGTCGCCTACGATGTCTATCTGCAGGTCAGGCAGTTTGTTGTGTTGGAAGTACATGAGATCCCCTATCGAACCATCAGTGAGTGCAGGGCAGAATACCGGTATGTCATTCTTGGCAGCCCAATAGAGAAAACTTTCCTCGTTCTCCACAGCAATACCTAGTTCGCGCGTGAATTCTGATGTGGTGAGCGGTCTTCCTTTCTCTTTCTGCTTTGTGTATATCTTCTCGAAGAACGGATTCATGAACCTCTCAAAGTAGAGGTATCTGTCTGCAGGAGCAAATATGTTTCCTATCCTACCTACTCCTTTCTCAAAAAGCATCCTTCCTGGCGCGTCAAATGAGCCTACGACAAAGGGCTTTAGTGTCTTGATGACATCCTCTTCAACAGCACCTGCGGATGTAGTGATGCAGTCGACGAACTTGTGTTTCACGAGAAACACGATCATCTCGCGGAGGCCTGATGATATTATGTTTGATGTCATGGACAGGAATATCTTTGCCCCATCATCCATCATTGTGTTGATTATCTCGATACCTCGGGACATCTCTGTCGCTTGTATCCCTGTCGTTGCCATCGATTCGACAAACTTGTCAAAGTCAAATTCCTGTTCAAAATCATACCCTTTTATCTTAGGATAGTCATCCAGTGTAGTGTATGTCCTTATACCTGAGGACTGTTCTTGATATATTCTTGGCTTTTCATACATAGTTCTCACCTTGATGATTGATCATCATTTACTCAACAAAGGAGCATAAAAGAAGATTATTGTAGTGTTTACTCTGATCAGAAGTAGTTATATCCTGAGATGCTTGTATGTTGAATAGATAAAATCAGACCCCATGTAAAAAAGGGGTCCTCTTTAATTTAAAAAGCTTTTGTAATCTCTGGAGTCAGGAGTGTCTTATGGAAGTCCTCGCCTCTCTTGACAAGGTGTGTTTTCGGATTTTCACAACCAAAGAATTCTATCAGTTGCTCCTTGGTCTTCTCAAAATCAAAATTCCTGCAGGAGAATATGTCTAAGAACACAAACTCGTCATCAGGGAATGTGTGCAATGATATGTGGCTTTCAGCAAGTATCACAAATCCTGTTATCCCTGGAGTCTCAGCCCATTTGTCTTTGTAGTGCATCATCTTGGGTTCTGATATCCTTGTCATGCCTATTTTTGCAGGCAGCTCATTTAGAAGTCTTGTAAGCATTTCCATATCTGTTAGCCTGTCCTTGTTGCATTTGTGCAGGTCAAGCATAAGATGTGGCCCAAAAGCGTTTATTTCTTCCATTTCCCACCTCGAGATTCCATTCAAGACGCATTGGCGATTTAGTCGCTTTCACACTCTTGACGGTCTTCGTCTTTGTTTTATTTTTTTTAAAAAAGGTTTTAAAAGCGCTTTTCTTAAAACAGTAGTATTTAAAGGTTTTCTTTATACCCGTTTTAAGCTGATTTAAACCGCTTTTAAGCCATCCGCGTTTTTTTCGGACTTTTTAATTTCCATTCCAAACATTTAAAACCATTTCGCGATGTTTTTTTTGTATGGATATCCGTTATTCACGCCAGGAAGTTCTCTCTCTGATCGGGAAGGAGGGACAGGATAAGCTTTGCAAGAGCTCCGTGGTGGTAGTGGGTTGTGGCGCATTGGGTAGTGCAGCAGCTGAACTCCTCGCAAGAGCAGGAGTGGGAAGCATCACGTTGATAGATCATGATGTGGTAGACCTGACAAACCTCCAGCGCCAATCACTCTATACTGAGGCAGACATCTCAATGCCCAAGGCTTCTGCACTTAAGGCACATCTTGAAGAGATAAACAGTACCATCGCGATTACAGCACATGAGAAGCATCTTAACTTTGAGAACATCGGGTCTCTCCTGAAAGGCGCACAACTGTTGCTTGACTGTACTGATAATATAGATACCCGCCTCCTGATCAATGAGTTCTGTGTCAAGAACAGGCTCCCCTGGATACATTCTGCAGCTATACAGGAAAAAGGGGTTGTCCTTGTCATGCTTCCAGGAGGTCCTTGCTTCAGATGCATATTCCCTAAGGTTGTGCAGGTAGGTTCTTGTGAAGAGCTGGGGATATTGAACTCTACCTCACACATCACAGCAGCGACACAAGTGGTAGAAGCAATCAAGATACTCACAGGCCATACGCCTGATCCTGATATGATCCGTATCAATACTTGGACCCATGAGGTGGAGAAGTTCCAGGTCAAGCCGCTTTCTGGATGTCATGTCTGCAAAGAGCAATTCAAGCTATTGGAAGGGGATCTTCCTGAATTTACGATAAACGAATGCAAGGCCAAGAAAGGTTTCTCTGTAAAGCCCAAGCGTAACCTCAAGATGGACCTTGAGGGCATAAAGAAGAAGTTTGATGTCAAGATGGATGCGTCAATACTTCTGGTCATAGACTATGAAGGCGAGATAATAGTCCATGGTTTTGGTGAGCTTCTGTTCAAGGACCTGAAAGACAAGGAGCGCATCCAGCAGATTGCGGATGAGATATACAAGGCAGGTGGCGTGAAGTCAGGTGTTGTGAAGTGAAGAAGGGACTATCTCTCATATCTTCAGGTATAGATTCTCCTGTAGCTACATGGATGATCATAGAGAAAGGTATTGAAGTCATTGCAGTCCATTTCTCAAACGAGCCGCTTTCATTTGCGAGTCCTAGGGAAAAGGCGATAGAGCTCTCACAGAGACTGGGTGTGAAGAAAATATTCATCGTAAAGCACGGTTCCCTTGTGCAGGTTGAGCTTATGCGTAACTGTGATAACAAGGCCCGTTGTGTACTCTGCAGGAGGATGATGTTCCGCATCGCAGAGAAGATTGCGAAACAGGAAGGCTGCGACTTCCTTCTGACTGGTGAGAATCTTGCTCAGGTAGCTTCGCAGACACTTGAGAATATGGCAGTCACAGATTCCGCTATCCGCATGCCTATAATCCGTCCGCTTCTCTGTAATGATAAGCAGGAGACTATAGATCTTGCCAAGAAGATAGGGACTTACCAGATGTCCATTGAAGCCGCTTCCTGCTGCAATGCTGTCCCGAAGAATCCTGTGACTAAATCTATCCGCAGGAAGATGGAAGCAGAGGAGAGCAGGATTGATGTTGAAAGGATTGTTGGAGAGGCAGTCGCTACAGCGGAAGTCATAGAATTATGAGCATTATTCTTATTCTCATTTGTATCGCTTGCAATGCGATTGACGCTGCCTAGCGAGCTTATTATGACCTGTTAGATGATGATTGCAGTAGGGCAAAAAGTAGCAGTATTTTCATCCATGCGAGCGCTGCGTCAATCGCCTTGATGTCTTTTTTATCTTTTATCCTGCCTACCACAAAAACCCGAAAAGTCAAAAGCGTGCTTTTGACAACACAGTTCCACCGGCAAGTAAGATTGTCGTAATTATGCCGGGGGAAGTGTCTTTTTTAACTGCTATCCGAAAGTGAACGTTTTAAAACCCCGTCTGAAATGCCTTGAAACTGCTGAATTCGAATACTTCAACCCATATGACTCCTGATGAAAAGCTTTATATACCAAAACTTTTTCTATCATAGTTAGCTATTTGTGGTTGTGGTTTTACAAAAGGCCTTTGATTTTTTTATTTTTTTTTATCTAGGTTTATACAATGTTATCAAAAGAACAATACTCCAAAATTCTTGAAGAACTTGATGACTGTCAGCGACCGCTATACTTTTTCCATGATGATGCTGATGGGCTCTCATCTTTCCTGCTTTTGTATAGGTACAAGAACGAGGGGAAAGGTGTCTGCGTAAAGTCTCAGCCGAAAGTAGATAACAGGTTCTTCAATGTGGTGCGGGAGTATGCACCTGATAAGATATTCATACTTGATCTTGCTATACTTGATGAGGATTTTGCTGATGAGTTCCGTAACATACCTATAATATGGATTGACCATCATATGCCTATGAAGATACATGGGGTGAAGTACTTCAATCCGCGGGTGGAGAATATTGATGACAGCCCCTGCGCGTCATATCTATGTTATAATGTCATAAAGGATGCGCGGCCTGAGGATATATGGATTGCTGCGGCAGGTACAGTGGGTGATTGGCAGCTGAATGAGGTCACCAGGCAGTTTGCAAAAGAGCATCCTGATCTTCTTCCCGAGTCTGTCACGCGGCCAGAGGTCGCTCTGTTTGATACTCCATTCTCTAAGCTTGTCAAGATATTCAATTTCATGCTTAAAGGTAAGACTCAGGAGGTCATGCGTAGTGTAAAGACACTTACGCGTGTAGAGTCTCCTTATGAATTGTTGAACAAAGATACGCCAAGGGCAAAGTTCATACTGAAGAGATATGATGAGATCAATGATCTCTATGAGGAGCTGCTTGAGTTTGCTGTCAAAAAAGTCTCAAAGAGCCAGTTGTTGATGGTGCAATACGCTGAGGTCAAGATGAGTTTCAGCAGCGAGCTCTCTAATGAGTTGTTATACAGGTATCCTGATAAGATCATCCTTGTGGCCCGTGAGAAATCTGGTGAGATGAAATGTTCCCTGCGTACAAGCCCTGGCATAAATCTGCAGGAGGCATTGAAGAAAGCTCTTGAGGGTGTTGAAGGGTATGGCGGTGGCCATAAGTTTGCTTGCGGAGCCTGTGTAAAGGTAGATGATTTCGAGCAGTTTGTGGACCAGCTCAAGAAGGCAGTCAAGAAGCCTCAGAAGGTAGATTCTCAGTGAAACACGTCACAAGTTTTATAAATCACTTATTTTCCCTTCTTTTTACCCGCGCTGGTAGTATAGGGGTAGTATCACGGCCTTCCAAGCGTTATGCGCGAAGTGAGCCGTTGGCCTGGGTTCAAATCCCAGCCAGCGCATACAGTTTTATTAGTGTTATAGAATCTGGATGGGGCTAGCGCCTTTTTGGGGTAAGCGTGTCCCAGCCAGCGCATTATATAAAGACAAAATCCTGGACGAGCTTGCGAGTACAGATTTTGCCTTTTAGAATGCTTAAAAACGTCGATGAGCTCGCGAGTCGGCGTTTTTCTTGCATATTCACTTTTTTTCGAGAATCTTGCCTGGCTGCCCTGCCAGCGCATATTTTATATATTTTGTCATGTTTGTGCTAAAAATTGCATTTGATTAGTGCCTGCCTGAACGGCGGGCGAATTGAGTAGATAAACAACGTAGGAGCTGAAAATGAGACAAGAGAATGATAGGGGCGGAAGCCGTGGTGGTTTTAACAAAGGAAGCAGCCGTGATGGTGGTGGCTTCAATAGAGGCGGCGATCGTGAAGGTGGCTTTAGAGGCGGAAGCCGTAGTGGCGGTGGCGGTGGCGGTTTCAACCGAGGAGGTTTTAACCAGGGTCCACGCGAGATGCATAAGGCAACCTGTGCAGAATGCAATAAAGAATGCGAAGTTCCATTCAAACCGACCGAAGGCAAACCAGTATATTGCAGGGACTGTTTCCAGAAACACAGACCTCAAAGGTTTTGATGATTACTGAATGATTCACTTTCTTAATTTTTTTATCATTTTTTTTTATGATATTTTCTTGGTGATTCTTACTGCCAAAGAGTATAGAGCTAAACAAATACCTTTTAACCAATAAACTTTATATACCTAGAACCCTGCATTTTCTCCATGGCAAAGGCAGGTGAACCTAAGGATACTATGATGGTGATCTGTGCCCATCCTGATGATGAGATAATCGGGGCAGGAGGCACGATTGCCCGTTACTCAAAAGAAGGCAAGAGAGTCATAGCAGTCATATTCTCTTATGGTGAGAATTCTCATTGGTGGCTTAAGAAAAGGTTCACGGTCGAGATGCGTGTCAAGGAGTCTCGTGCTGCAGGTGAGGTGGTAGGGACTTACAAGACCGTCTTCCTCGGACTCAAGGACTTTGAGCTCAAGGAGGAGATCAAGAAGAGGAAGAATCTTGTCATGCTTGAGCGGGTCATAGCTAAGTATGCTCCATCAAAGATACTTACGCATTCTCCGGATGATATGATATACGCAGATCACAAGGCAGTATGGGAAGCGGTCGAGAAGGTCACTTCACGTATGAAGTACGAGGGTGACATATACACTTTCAACATCTGGGCAAAGGATGTGCGTTTCACCAGGAATCCTAAGCTGTTCATAGACATCTCAGATACCTTCTCACTCAAGTGGGATGCATTGAAGTGTTTCAGGAGCCAGCACATGTACATATTCCAGCTATACCCTGGGATACTATGGAGGGCTTTCAAGAGCGGCATCGAACACAGGTGCCGTTTTGCAGAGGTCTTCACCAAGGTCAGATGAGGATTGCAGATGGGACACGGTGATAAGAAGACATTGTTGATAGCGACGGATTCTTTCCTTCCGCGCTGGGATGGCATAGCCCGTTTTCTCAATGAGGTAGTGCCTCATCTCAAGGAGCATTTCGAGATAATAATCGCTGCGCCGAAGTTTGAGGGAGAGTATAAGGGCTTCCATGATGTTGTGGTCCTGAGATTTCCGGTATACAAGTGGAAGATTGCAGACTTTCATCCTGCCAAGTTCAAAAGGGCCAATATTGCGAAGCTTGTGAAACGTTCCGATATCATCTGGACACAGAGCATAGGTACGATAGGTTCTTTGGCCATGCACTACGCAAAGAAATACGATAAGCCGTTATTGGCATTTGTCCATTCTGTCGAATGGTTCCTTTTCTCGAAGTCACTCAAGCATTTCAAGCATTCAGTTGAGTTCACAATAAGGAAAGTGATACCGTTCTTATACAATAAATGTGATGTCATCATGATACCTTTTGAAGGTATGGCTCCGATGTTGGAAGGCCAGTCTATAAACGTGAAGAAAGAGGTAGTCCATCTTGGGGTAGATGTAGACCGGTTCCATCCTCCTGAATCAAAGGCGCTTGCCAAGCAGAAGCTAGGTCTTAATCCTAATAATGTTGTCATAGGTTATCTCGGACGTTTCGGCAGGGAGAAGGACATCCCTACTTTGTATTCAGCATTCAGGAAGATACATTCTGAGAGGCCGAACACTACGCTCTTGCTTGTAGGTGGGACCATGGCTCCATTCTCTCATATGGAGGATGTCAAGGTTGTAGGGTCTGTGAACAGGCCTGTGCTATACTATCAGGCGATGGACATCTATGTCCTCCCTTCTCTTACAGAGACAACTTCCCTTACGACCATGGAGGCGATGTCCTGCGGTCTTCCTGTCGTGGTCACTCCAGTTGGATATCTGGATAAGTACGTCGAGAACAAGTTCAATGGTTTCACATTTCCTGTGCAGAATGTGGAGCGCCTTTCACTGATACTTGACAAGCTTGTGAAAGACAAGGCACTCCGGAAAGATATCGGTGAGAATGCACGCATGACCATGATCCATAAGCATGCATGGAAGAAGACTGCTGATGAGATAAAGAGCATTCTTGATAGGTTCTAGAAATAACTTCCGCTGCAATCTCCAGCATCAAAGTCAGTCGCATCCATCTGGTTCTTGTTCCATCTGTCAAGCATGCTGTGAAGTGCACTAGTTTGGTATAGGCAGGTGCCATCCGTCCCTACCATCCCTGCTGCCATCTCCTTGGTCGACTTTATCTCTGCATCAAGCTGTGCCTGGGTGTATCCGTCATCAAGGAGCTGCTGTTTGAGCTCGTCAGTATATTCGATGGCAAATGCCTTGCTCTTTATGTAGAATACGCATCTTCCTGCATCAAGCCCTCGAAGCTCATAATGGTCTGTGTAGGTCTGTGTCGTGCCAAACATCTCTACAGTTGCGGTGAATTCAACCTCTGCAGGTGAGCAGTCAGATGATTTGCCTACAAAGCAGGACATATCCGTGCCGCAGTCTTCAAGATCTTCTGGAGGTGGTACAGAATCTCCACCCCTGACCTTGAACAGTTTCTGCAGTTTCTTCTGGTTGCCTGCTTTATCTTTGGCAAATATCGTGATGTGATAATAACCGTCAAGATAATATTCCTTTATCTCGCGGGTTACGCTATATATGTCATCACCGGCTTTCTTGTCGCCATCATTACCTTTGTCATTGAGGTCTCCTTTCTCTCCGTGTGTATTGGCAAGCTCAAGCACTTCGAACCAGACTCTTGCTATGTCTGCTTTCCCGTTCTTATCCGTGACCTTGGCTGCAATCAGTATCTCGCCACCTATGTCGACCTCTTCAGGTGTTATTATTATTTCAGCTATTTTAGGTGATTCTTGAGGTCCGGTTATCTCTCCTTCTGCAGGCTCTTCATCTGCGGTTCCACTTTCTTCTTCAGTGCTCTCTACAGCAGGTTCATCACAGTCATCATCTGATGCGAAGATGCATCCACCAGGACAGTATCCATCTCCATCTGTGCATATCGTTATCAGCGCGTGTTCACAAGTTCTTGGGACACCTGTGCAGCGATCATTGGTGGATAGCTCCCCATCCTCGCAGTCAGCATCCTTTTTGCATTCAGATTCGGCTGTGGATATACAGGAGCTCTTGTAGCATTCATGTCCTGGAAGGCAGCCGCAGTCATCACAGCAGTTGAGGAAACTCTCACCTGATACGCATTTGCCGTCACCGCATACCTTTGTTGCAGTGCTGCTGCGCGTACCTGTCCCTGTCGTGCTCTCTTCTGCAGGGAATGTTGAACTCTCGTATCCTGTCAGGCCCTTGTTGATGACGTATACTGCTTTTTGGGTCTCTCCAGCCTTAAGGTCATTGAATGTGAACATCAGGACAGGGTCTTTTTCGATGAATACCCCTCCTTGTGTGAGTATGATGTCTGAGAACTCTGCCATGCTCTTAGGTATTGATTCTATTATCTTGAGTACTGGAACATCCCTGGTAGGGGCAAACCTTATCTCTACAAGTGACTTCTTCTCGATACTGTCACCTATCACATCAAATACTGTCACCCTTTTCTGGAATCCTGTGACTGAGTCGCTGAATTGAAGATTGGACAGGAGAGGATTGCTCTTTGATTCCCTGAGGAACCTTCTTGCGATGTCTCCCTGTATGGTCTCGCTTCTTGAGTATAACTGTTGCGATTCTTCTATGGTATGATCTCCAGGTCTTATTCCAAGATTATCATATAGGAATATGTCTATCTGTTCAGGGTTTTCTTTTTCGTCGCCTATGCCGAATACGAAGAAGATGACAAGAAGAGTGAGTACCAGTGCACCTATACTAAGTATCGGCAGGTGGAATCTTCTGGCAAGATGGTGCTCATCTGTCTTTGGGACCTGTTTATTTTTCTGCCTGTCAGATACATTATGTTCTGTCTCGACATACTTTACTGCAAAGTCTATTGTCTGCTGAGGGTATCCTTGATCAAGAAGTCCTTTCTTTATCTGTTCAAGGCCGTATCCCTGGTGCAGCTCATCTTCTATATATCCGATGACCTCTTCCTGGAAGTTGACGCTTTTCTTCTGGCCTTCACCTGCTGGCTGTGCCTGCGTGTTATGCTCTTGTCCTTCTTCCGCTGCCTGTGTTTCAGGAGCCTGTTCTGCTGCTGTCGCTTCTTCAGGGATTTTACGTACCTCTTTTTAGCGATATCCTGTCTTCTTCATTTAAATAGTTTTGCTTGAGAATTATTGAAAAAAGAATGCAGAGATGCTATGATATCATATCTTCAGGCTGACAACATCACTTACACCATGCTCGTTCATCGAGACCCCGTACAGTGTGTCAGCTTCGACAAGTATCCCGTCATTGTGTGATATCATGATGTATTGTGCCTTGTCGCAGTATGATTTGATCAGCTCTGATAATTTTTCGCTGTTCTTCTTATCAAGCGCAGCGTCAACCTCATCAAGGACGTAGAATGATGCGGGATCATATTCCTGCACTGCGAATAAGAATGCAAGAGCAGTCATGGTCTTCTCTCCGCCACTCAGGCTTCTGATGTCAAGGAACTTCTCTCCTGTCAGCCTTACATTTATGAGCATTCCGCCATCGAATGGGTTTTCCTCATTCTCAAGCACCAGTGACGCTTCGCCTTTGGTCAGCAGCTGTGAGAATATGTGCTGGAACTCTTTTTGCAGGGCTTCAAGGGTCTTTACGAACAGGACTTTTTTCTTCCCTTCGATCTCGGCCATTAGCATCATGACGTCATCTCGCTCTTTCTCAAGCATGCTTTTCTTTGCCAGGAGGTCTTTGTACTCTTTCTCTGCAGAGTCGAATATCTCAAGAGCCCGAAGATTGACTGTGCCTAGGTCAGCAACGATCCTCTCGAACTGGTTTATCTCTCTTGCAAGCGTAAGGTCGGTCTTCTCGTGGTCTATCTCCACGCCCTCATACTGTTCCATCTCTTTCTTCATGCCGTCTATCTCTGTGTTTATCCTGGCGAGTTCAAGGTTGATAGAGTTGATCTTGTGGTCAGTCTTCCTTATATCATCATTGAGGGAATATGTCTTCGCCTCTTTCTTGCTTGTATCATCGCTAAGCTTAGTCCTCTTATTGAATAGGTCCTTGAACTGTGAGTAGAACTCTTTCCCTTTCTTGTCTTTATCCTTGAGCTCTCTCTCTTTGATTGTGATGTTCTCTGTGAGCTGTTTTATCTCTGTCTGGAACGCCTCGACTTCCTTGTCATGCTGCTTCATTATCTTTGAGATGTTCTCTTTCTCAGGCACAAGCATTGTATTGAGCTGTATGTCTAGATTACCTTTCTCAGAATGCAGCTTTATCAGGGATTCTCTTATCTCACGTTTCTTCTCTTCGAATGCGTTCATCTCTGCTATGAGTATAGGGCTCCTGAGTTTTGATATCCTCTCTTTGAGCTCCTGACGTTTTATCTTATTTGAGGAAAGTTCCCTGTTCTTCTCAGAGACGACCTTCATCACCTGGTCGACTTCCTCATCTATCTTCTTCATCTTGGCATTGAGCTCTGACTTGACCTTCTTGTTCACGTCCATGTCTCCTGAGTCCAGGTGGAGTGATTTTTCCATGGTTATTATGTCGCCTTCAAGGTTTGCTTTCAGTTCGCGTAGTCTCACTATCTGCTCTTCTGCATCTTTCTTGCTGTTCTCTAGCTTGCTGATCTTGCTTCCCATATCTGACTGTATCTTCTCATAGTGCTTGATGTTGTCGCTGACCTCTTTCTCGCTGAATCCAAGACCTTCCCGTCTCTGTCTGAATCCGCCAGTCATTGCTCCGCTGATCTCTGCACTGTCTCCATCAAGAGTCACCATCTTTGCATTGCCTATGCCGAGCTTTTGCGCAGTGTCCATGTTATCCACTACGAGTGTGCTTTCGAAGACGAACTTGAATACATTGCTGAACTTGTGGTCGAATGTTATGAGATTTATTGCCTTTCCATGGACGCCATGCTGTCCGAGGAGCTTGTCAGCTCCAGGATTGTCTGCTTTGGGTCTGATCTTGTTGAGTGGTAAGAATGTCGCTATCCCTAACCTGTTCTTCTTGAGGTGTTCGATGCACTGTGCAGCGACCTGGTCGTTCTCTACTACTATGCTCTTTATCTTTGGTCCTGCAGCGATCTCAAGTGCGAGAGCGTATTTTGAATTGACCTCTCCTAGTTCAGATACTGTGCCATGCACTCCCTTGAATTTGCTCTTGTTCTCAAGGATGGTCTTGACTGCTATGTTAGCACCGAGCTTATCCTGTATCTGTGCCTGCTTTGCACTCAGCTTTGACACTTCTTCGTTCGCTTCGAGCAGCTTGCGTCGGGAGTCGCCGAGCTCTGCTGACATGTTGCTCTCTTCTGACTGCAGCTGACTGAGTTCCATAGATGCTTTCTTGAACTCGGTCTTCTTCTGCTTGAGTATCTGGATCTGTTCCTTGTTCTCTTTCTCTATGGAAAGGACCTTCTCCATCTTCTCATCTATCGACTGGACCTGGAACTCTATCTTGTCTTTCTCCCTGAGCAGATCCTGTTGTCTCTGTCTTATCTCGCTAGCACTCTTCTGGAGATCCTCTGCACCCTTGTCAAGCACATCTATCTCCTTGTCTATGTCTTCTGCGTCCTCAAGCTTGTTCTTCTTCCTGAACTGGTCCAGCCGCATGTTGATATCATTCTGTTCCTTGTTCCTCTGCTGTATCTGGTTCCCTATCTCTTTCTGGTCGCTCTGTGATGTCTTTATCTTATCCTCTACCTCATTCAGGGTCTCTTTGAGGTTGTCTTTCCTTGTCTTTATCTTGGCGATCTCGTCCTTGCACGCATCCATCCGTGCTTTTGCCGTTGCAAGATTTATCTTGAGGTGCTCGACTTCCCTGTGGAGCTCGAGCTGTTCCTTCTCTCCTTTCCTCTCTATCTCCTGGTTGATGTCCTCTATCTGTTTTTTCAGCGTGGTTATGGTATTGCGAAGTTCGTCAGCTTCCTTGTTGTACTTATCCAGGATCTGCTTGTGTTTATCCACCCGTTCATCAAGCTCTTCCTTCTCTGCATCCTTCTTCTGCATCTGCCTGTGCAGTGCAGTCGCTTTATTTATCGTGATCCGTGAGTCGAGTTCTTTGTACTTCCTTGCCTGATCCCTCTCTTTCTTGAGCTCTTTGAGGTATCCATCCCTCTCAGTCAGGATTATCTCCGCTTCTTTGAGCCTGCCATCGACCCGCTCCATCTCATTGACTGCTTTCTGTTTCTTGTCTTCATAGACTGATATGCCTGCGATCTCTTCGATTATCTGCCTTCTTTCAGTAGGTGTCATGTCTATGAGCTTGATTATGTCTCCTTGCAGGATTATGTTGTAACCATCAGGGTCTATCTTTGCGAGCGACAGTAGCTCAAGTATCTGCGCCCTTGTCCTTATCTCATCGTTTATCTTGTATACTCCCTGCCCTGTCTTCTTGACCATCCTTGTTATCTTCACTTCAGGAGCATCTGTAGGGAATATCTGGGTTGAGTTATCAAAGTAGATTGAGACTTCTGCAGAAGATGAGGGTTTCTTTGTCTTGCCGCCGTTGTAGATGAGGTTGGCGCTCTTCTCGACTCGCATTGACTTGGCAGAACTCTTCCCGAGCACAAAGCAGAGCGCGTCAAGTATGTTGCTGTTGTGGACAAAAATCCCATTTCCTATGAAATTATGGCAGTCAGGGATTGTAAGGTCGTAAACATAAGGTTCGCCTTTCACTTTCTTGATTGATACTATCTGGTCCCAGAATATGTCTGAAGAAGAGAGTCTTTCAAGGACTCTTATTAATCGCTTCGCATCATTGGTCCTTTCTTTTATCTCTTTTTTCACAAAGAGATAAAGTTTCTTGAGGTTGTCGGGCCTCGCTTGGAAGATATTTTTATCCCAGAAATCTGTTATTGTATGCCTGGTCACTCCAATGAACTTCGCAGCTTCAACTTTTGATAGGTTCAATTTTTTCATACAGCTCATTAATGTTTTTTGATCCTGCTTTAGATTGCCTACAGCGGAATTAAAAACCTTCAGTTTGTTATTCAGGATCGAGACTGTTTTATTGATTCCTTCACGGGTCGCGCAACATCTGTTTTCCATATATGCTGCAAAAAATGGGTGTCTTTTCCGTAGTGGTTTATAATCTATCCGTAAAATCTCTTTGCAGGTCCTTATGATTTGATTGACATCTTTAGGTATTAGGTCGGTATTTGGATTGGCAATTACATCATTATTTGCTAATTTTTTTAATCTGTCTCTCTTTATCTTTGACCGCATATGCACAAGGCTGTTGAGTTTATTCAATTCTGTTTTGCCTTGGATGGTTATGTAGTAATATTTTCTTTTTGTTTTGTTTTTAGTGTTTGTAGCATGTTTTAGTTTGATGTTCTTCTTCGCGACTATGCCAAATCGTAGCAATGCTAATTGGACCTGGTCCGCCAGTTTCTCGCTTTTGGTCGTGTATTCAAAAGTGGGTGAATTCTTTCTCACAGTGGCGTCACAATCAAATAAAGCAGTCAAGAATTCTGAGAGGATGTCCTTTTCCGAAAATAAGATGATGTTAGGTATGTGTTTCTTACTGCCTTTCACATCGTTGTTAAATATTGAGTGTGTGAAGTCAGATAATGTTTTTGAGAACAGAAATATGTCTTTTACATTTTTTCTGTATTCTTTTACTGCTGGTTGTATTCCAAATAGCCTTTTTGAGCAATTGAAGAAATCTTTCAATATTGGTTCTTCCGCGTTTACGAATCTTAGCAAATATTCATTGACTGTGCCATCACCGACAAAATATCCGAAGAACCTTGCCAATTCTTTATTTATCTTTTTAGGCAGTATGATCTCTTTTCTTCCTTTAGTATCCTTTATTTCAAAATCTAGTCTGTTATTGATCGTAGGGATATCAAGTTGTCTTGGCGTTGCGATAAAATCCTTTGCCGCCAGGTCTTTTACGAGGCTGCTCTTGACCGCACCTTCCTTGAATACCATTACAGGATGGCAGCCTGTTGTTGTGACTTTCTTGCCTGCGTTGGTTGTTATTTCATAGAGATATGGCTCACCCTCTCTTTTTATGAAGGCAGATATGTTTTTCTCAACGACTTTCATGGTTTTCGGATCTAGTCCCCACGTTTTAAGGTTGGATGGGTTTTCCATTGTGAAGACTCCATCATCAATTTTGTGATGTTTCTTAGAACTCTTCAGGGCATCTTCTACCATTTTCCCGATTTGCATCATCTTTCCATTGTTCAGCAATACTTCTGTAGAAAATGCGCAACTTTTTCCGGATCCATTAGGGCCTAGGACGCAGTTGAACTCAGGTCCGAACAGGATCTCTGTCCGTTTCGCAAAGCTCTTGAAGCCATGCATGACCAGCTTGTTGATTCGAGTCATCTATTGAACACCTTGTCTTTCGGACTTGAAACTCAGTAAAACCTCTTTTTTAGCATTTCTAGTCAATATGGTACCTCTTGACCGATTGAAAAAATTCGAATTTTATATTTAAAGGTTTGTATTTTCCTTTTTAAGCGAATTAGATGTTTTAGGCGTTCTAGGCGCTGTTTTCACGTGTTTTAAGATAAAAAACACTGTTGCGTATTCGCTTGAAGGAAAATTTATGATCAGAAATCCCCTAATTCTTTCTGCTGTTTCTTTGCGATGACATTCTTATATGTCTGCCAGCTCTTGCGGAATATACCTGGATACTTGTCATAGTTTTTCTGTAAGAATTCTTTTGTGATAGGGTCTGCAGGGTAGCCGCTGCCGATGTCCTTGCCTACTTTCTGTTTTATCTTATCTATCTCTCTGTCTCGTGTGACTTTTGCTATTATTGAGCCTGCTGCTGCAGGGATGTGGTTCAGGTCTGCCTTGTGCTCTACAACAAGTTCGCACTCAACATTAAGTTTCCTCCTGAGATAGTCTGTGTATGCTTTTATGTTATTGCTCGGGCAGTCGACTATTGCCCGTTCTGGCTTGAGTGTGTTTATGATCTTTGCAGTGGTGTCTGCTTCCAGCCAGTTAAGGTTAGTTCCTGGATCCGCAAGTGCTGCATCAATCTCTTTTGGCGAAAGTATCACGACTTCGTATGACTTGGCAATCTTGATGATATGTTCCATGAGCTGTTCGCGTTTCTTAGGGAGTATGAGTTTGGAATCTTTGACACCCAATTCCTTGAGCATCTTCTCTCCTTCCTCATCAAGAACTACACCGCAGGTGACTAATGGTCCAATCACAGGCCCTCTGCCGGCTTCATCTATTCCGCAAGTTAGTGTCATGTATCAAGCATCAGATTCAGTGTTTATTAATTTTTAGCTATGTATGCTGCAACAAAGCCTGCTTTGCCTTGCTTCGCAAGTGCTCAAAGCAATTTTGCTTTGGCACGCCAGAGCACTGGCTGCTCTGTGCGTCTCAGGACGCCGCCATTTGCAAAGCTTGCTTTGCAAGTTCAACAATGCCGATGAACTTGTGAGTCGGTATTGTTTTTATGTGCCTGAATACGTAATTCAAAGGTTCGCTGAAAGCGTACCTGTTTTATTGATTTGTTTTGGTGATTTGTGCGCATGCTAGATTGGCATCACTGGCTTTGGTGCTGCTTGTAATTGCGGCTACGGCCAGGTAACTGCTGATTTTAGTGAATGAGGTATATTGGGTGTTATGGTGGTTTTTGAGGCCATTTGATGCGTTAACTTTAAATACTCTGATACCTGAGATTAGGATATCATTAGTCAGTATTTTGTTTAAAAGAAGGGGTGAATAGTATAGTGTCAAGAAGTAAGACTGCTCAGGTTTCTATGGAGTACCTTGTGATAGTGGGATTCATCGCTGTCATGGTCATCCCTATGATCCTCATCTTTTATTCATATGCTGACCGTACTGAGGATGAGATAATCTCTAATCAGCTACAGAAGATAGGGTTGAAAGTGAGTGATTCTGCAGAGGCGATGTACTATCTTGGTGAACCATCAAGGACGAGGATAAGGTCTTATTTCCCTAAGAATATCAACAATATCACGATAGGGAGCAATGAGATAACGTTCATAATGAATACCAAGAACGGGCTTGATCATATAGTGATATACACTCCTATTCCTGTGCAGGGCACCCTCGATCCGCATTCTGGCTATCATAACATAAATGTGAAGTCTCGGGGGAGCTATGTTGAGATATCAGACTGATACTAAGGGACAGGTCGCCTTTGAGTTCGTGATCCTGGTAGCGATCCTCTTTTCAGCGATGCTTGTCTTCACCCTGTTTGTCAGCGAGAATTTCTCAGAGGTCCAGAGTGATACTGATTATTTCAAGATGAAGGACATAGCTTTGACAGTCAAGTCAGAGATAAATCTGGCGGCTGCTCTTGATGATGGCTATCAACGTTCTTT
Organism: Candidatus Woesearchaeota archaeon; assembly: GCA_043819495.1. Classification (GTDB taxonomy): domain Archaea; phylum Nanobdellota; class Nanobdellia; order Woesearchaeales; family UBA11576; genus JABMQF01. The sequence goes on from JBDRET010000047.1 coordinate 54,580, forward strand.
TTTTGTCCCTCTTACTATTGATGGTCTTGAGTATAATATATCGACCGAAAGCACCTCTTTGCTATTTACAAGTTCAGGTGCAGAATATGTTGTGGCAGTCCCTTCTTATAGTGGTACGGTGAAGAAGGGGAACAATGTGATACAGAAGATTGACGGGAATATAGAGATAAACACGTGATCATATGATTCAGGAAATGATGGATGACAGGAAAGCTCAGGTATGGTACACTGATTTCATGGTGGGTGTGCTGATATTTGTAGTTGTTATGTCATCTTATTTCTATTATGTAGAGCATACGCAGCATTCTGATGATAATCTGATGACTACTTTGTTATCAGAGGGGAAGACTATCTCAAGCACTCTTGTGGCGCAGGGATATCCTGCAGGGTGGACTACTGTTAATGTGACTAATGTCGGGCTGACTGATGGCGGGGCACGTATGAACCTTACCAAGCTGTCTAATTTCAACTCATGGTCGTATGAGGAGAGACGCGGATATATCCACACGACCAAGGATTACTATTTTTACCTGGAATACATGAACAATACGAGGTTCAATGAGCTTTGTATTGACCCCGGAGCGAACTGTTCTGATTGGAACAGCTCTTATAATCTTGTGCAGTCGACTCGTCTGCTGGTTTACGGGTCAGACATCGTGCGGATGGTGCTCTACGTATATCAGGCAACTGGATGATATTGATTTGATGATATTGACATGAGGATAAAACATTTACAGTGATGATATGGATTCGATAAGATGTGATCGGAAAGGTCTTTTCTTCACCATAGATGCATTGATAGCTGCCATGATAATGATTGCAGGGCTTCTCTTGATGACTTCATCTTATGTGTCTGAACAGCCAAGGTCTCTGATAAACACGATGTCTCACGACCTTCTGAATATACTTTCGACCTTACAGACCCACGAGCTGAACAATTCGTTCATACAGGAGCTTATCGATAATGGTTCGATAACTGATCCGAACCTGACGCTCATGGCGCAGATAGGTGAGTTTTGGGCAGATGGTAACTTGACTCTTGCCACTGTTTTTGCAGCAAACGTCTCAGAAGGGATACTTCCTGAGTTCTTCGGCTACAGCATCAGCATAGATAACGATACGATATACGCGAGGTCAAGTCCTGTGGACAACACCCTTGTGACATCCAAGAAGATAATCACAGGAGTCCAGGAGGGTAAGCCACTGAAAGGTTTCATAGCAAAGGCACGGGCAACATCTGTGCAGAAGACAAGCATGCTTACGATCCCTTTCTCTCCTGCAGGTGCTGGCTGGAAAGGATCTGCTGTGGCTCCTGCAACAGTACAGGTGATAAAGATATTTGAGTTGCCTAATGTGACAGTCCTTGAAGCGAAAGCATACCTTTCGCTACATCTGGACAGGGGATCTGCAGAATGGGATGTCGTAGATATAAATCACGGTCTTTGCACCATAACCCGTGATGATATGAATCTTGATCCTGGAAGTGAAGGAGTCTTCCGAGTCTTTTCATTGCCGACATCCTGCTTTGATGCTGGCAACAATACGATAAAGCTTGACTTGCGTAATACAGGATATAATGCGCATATACATCCAGGGACATTCTTCATAATCGAGTATAATCTCACAGAGCAGGTGCAGACCCTTGAATCTTTCCATTCCCAGAGGATATACTTTGATAATGTGAATAGTACTGCGGGTGGTGGTGTGAGCGGTGCTGGTCCTTGGGCGATAACTCCGTTCCATATACCTGAAGATGCGACTAACATCAGTGTCACTATCCAGGTCGCTGGAAGAGGGATAGTTGATTATACGCTGAGCTGCGGCCCTGTAAGCAGGCGCTTTGTGGGTTGGGGTGCGTGGCGTTGCAAGAATGCATATGATTACATGATATTCCTGAATGATGATGTGCCGTTTGACAATGATGGGAGTCCTGCAACAAATCCTAGTTATATCTATCCTCCTGCGCAGACTGCTCCATATATAGTCACAGGGACGAACATAATTGCAGTCTATTTCAATAATTATGAGGATGATAACTGGGGTATCGGCACAGAGATAATCTATTCAGACCCGCTCAAAAACATCACAGGTTCATCTTATGTAGAGGTGAACTATACTGCTCCGCCAGTGCTTCCTTTTGGTGTGATAGAGGTCCGTCAGGTGAAGGAGTTCGGAGGACTGGCAAATCCTACAAAGGATTCGAACTTCTTTTTCCCTGTCGAAGCAGAAGGGGTGAGTGATGTTTTTGTCCATCCTGTTGAGCAGTATTCATACATAACACAGGTATTTTCAGATACTGGTTACCCTCCGGGTAATCTGGTATTTGAGTCTCCTTCGTCAAGGGCAGTCCCTAGTTCTGTGATGATTCCTTTATCTACGATAGACAGCACCCCGCTGATGATCAATTATGAGCGGATCCGTGAGACCAGCGGCAATGATGTGCTCCCTAATTCGACGATAGATTATGGATTCTACATAAGGGGCGTTGTAGGTTATGGTCAGGTGTACTCGACCTGGGATGAGGCAATAGAAGATGCTGAGCAACGTCTTGCGGATATTCTTGGGATGTATGTCAATGCGTCAGATCTGGTGATAGAGAACACTACTATGGCAGGTGTCCCTTCAATGTGGGGGCCAGGTGTCGCTGAAGTGAGGGTGTGGGATTGATGACAGATAGGATGATGCTTGGCAAGAAAGGTATCTTCTTCACCCTCATAGCTGTAAGTCTGCTTTCTATCATACTCTTCAGCTATTCAGTTATGTATTCTTATTCACTTCAGGATAAGGCTGCGGTCATCGAGACCCGTGTCGAGACCATGAACAGTTTCATGAGAGCGATAGATGAGGACATGGAGAATGCGATATACATCTCAGGATACAGGTCTATAGTGGGTCTTACTGACTACGTCGTTACGTATGGTGATTATGTCAATGATTCAACTACTGCTCTTTCAGAGCTTTTCCTTAATGGTACTATCAATGGCACTACATCTTCATTCATGGTGAACAACACCATGCTATATTGGGCTGACAGGATAAAGGATAAAGGCATAGAGGTAGGGATAAACCTCTCGATAGCTATAGGTTCTGTGAGCATATATCAGAAAGATCCATGGGAAGTCAGCTTTGATGTTGATGCTGAGATAAACATGACTGACCAGAAGGCCACTGCAAATTGGTCAAAGCAGGCATCATTGTCGTATGACATCCCAATTCTGGGTTTTGAGGATCCATGGTATGCTGTGAACACGAATGGCTTGATACTCAAGCGGATCAATGAGAGCATATATGATTTGAATTTCAGCCAGGGGAATGAGACAGGTAATTTCCTTGACCATGTCGCAAATACATATTACATCGCATTCAATGCTTCACCTGATTTCCTGTCAAGGTTCGAGAATGATTTCACTCCGAGCACGTATGGTATAGAGAGCATAGTCAATAAGTCTGAGATACTGAACTTCTGCACATTGAGCACGAGCTCTGTCGACAATATCTGTTGGAAGCAGGATATAGGTATAGAGACGTTCAGCATAAGGAACATGAGCGGCACTGACGTCCGTATAGATAATGAGACCAATGATGCAGGTCAGAACAGGATAGCAAGATATGGTCTGCAGGATGTGGTGTACTAGGAAAGTGTGTGATGGCATATTATGTGTTAGAAGATGGCGTGTTACAAGATGGTGTGTTAGAAGATGATGAGAATATTCAGGAAGGATAGGCGGAAAGCGCAGTCAGCCCTTGAGTACATACATACTTATGGTTGGGTCATAATCACAGTCATGATATTAGGGGGTGTGCTGATGTACTACAATGTCTCGAACACCCGCATTTTCCTGCCTATGGAGTGTTCTTTCCTGGCAGGCATCCGTTGTATGGATGCGAATGTGGAAGAGACTCTGGTCTCTCTTGTTGTCCTCAATGAGTTCGGGTTTGCTCTTAGCAACATATCTGTGAACCTGACAGGCACCTGCAATAGTGAGGCGAACACTACTGATGGGAACATATATGGAAATCTTAATGTCATGCTTACTAATCAGCAGGCAACATATGTTTTTGATTGCCAGAACCTGAGCAATATGGAGATATCAGAACTGGTGAATATAGATTACGTGAATGTAGAGACTGGAGAATCTCACATCAAAGTGGGTAAGCTTGAATTTTCACCCACCGGCACATGAGGCCGAAAAAAGCTTTTCATTGTATTTTAAGCGTTTTTTTAGCGTACTGGGCCGGAAAAACTTACCAAAACCTTTTTAAAGCACGCAGTATTGGTTTATTTAAAAAAGTGGTGGAGTAATGGCGGGAAAAAAGAGTGTTATTGAGACAGGAGTAGATAAATTAGTTACTCTTGTGAATGACCGCGAAAAGATTTCTGTAAAGGATGCTGCAAAGGAGCTTGGGGTATCAGTCGCAAGCATAGAGGAATGGTCTGATTTTCTTGAGGAAGAGGGCATAATAAGTGTCCAGACTCACCTGGCTACGGTATATATTGTCAGGAAACAGATAGGCAAGAAAGAATTGGCTGAGAAGGTCGCTGCTGTGCGTGATGAGAAAGAGGAGTTCCTTAGGGACGTTGAAAGCTCTGTGAATGCTATTGAAAGGGATCATGAGGAGATAAAGCTTGTCGATAATGAGTTCCGTAAGATAAAATCATTGATAGAGCATAATTTTGAGGACTTGAGTGGTAAGCTCAAGAAGCTTGAGGACTTCAGGAAGACGCATAGTGATATTGAGAGCAAGCGTAGGGAGATGGAGTCAGAATACACAAAGAAGATCGGCAGCCTTGAGGGAAACCTCAAGAAGGATGAGAAAGAGTACAAGCGGGTCATCGATACCATCGAGCAGGAGCTTGAGGAGATGAAGAAGGAGCGTGCCCGTATAGAGACTATGAAGGTTTCTGAGAAGGTCATCCAGGATAAGGTCTCTGAGATAAACAGGATGGTCGCAAGTGTGCAGAAGGAGATACAGAAAGAGAATGAGCAGCTTGATGTTGATGAGGAGCGCCTCAAGAAATCGGAAGGGTACGCAAAGAAGATCCGTGATGATATAGATTCTAATTCAAGGGAGATAGATGATATAACCAAGAAGATGCATGCAGCAAGAAAAGAGGTCGAGGAGCTGGAGAAGGATTTCATGAAGGATGTCTCCTTGCTCGGGAAGGGGGATCTGGAGAAGCTTGGCGTGTATAAGGAAGGTAAGGTTCTGCTAGAGAAGTTCCATAAGTTCTTCTCTCAGACAAAAGAGGTCGAGGAGTTGATAAGGAATGCGGAGCGTTCTGAAGAGGAGCTCAGTGCTCAGTTCGATAAATTGAGCAAGAAGACGCGTGCTTTCAGTGTTGTCACATCAGTGCCTGAAGTCAAGAAGCAGATCGCTGCACTGAGGACTGAGTTGCTTGCGATCGAATCGAAGAAGAGCTCATTGTCTTCGAATCTGAAGAAGTTGAGAGGGCTTATGAGGTCTGTGACAAAATGAGGATAGCAGATCATGAGCTAAATGGCAGATCAGGAGTTACATTACTGAAGAGGTCTTAAGATGGTAAGAAAGAATGTGAAGCGTATCAGTATGCATAAAGCAAAGGCAGGCACAGATGGTAATCCTAAACATAAGATATCATCAGTGAAAAGGACAGCAGGAGCATCAGACTCACCAGACCATGAAGGGAAAGTTATCGAGAGCTATCGTTTCATGTCCATGAACATCCCTGTGCAGGTCACAATAGCAAAGACAAAGACTGATTACGTACCAGTATATTCTTTGGATGTTGCTGTTATAAGTCAGACGACAAAGATCATCCTTGAACGTATACGTGAAGAGCTCATCAAGGCAGTGAACCTGGGGATTGTTGAGATACGGGATATCAAGAGCCGTGATGCTATCGATACTAAGTTCTCTGATACTATACTGAAGTTGGTCACAAGGTATTTTCCTGATGCTTCGACAGAAGAGAAGCAGTTCATGACGACCTACTTGATACAGAGGAGCCTTGGTATGGGTACTCTTGAGCTTCTGAATGATGATCCTAATCTTGAAGAGATAGTCATCAACAGTGCTGATTCTCCTGTCTGGGTATATCATAAGAAATATGGTTGGCTCAAGACTAACATCTTCCTGAAGAATGAGGAACAGACAAGGCATTATGCAGTCACGATAGGAAGGAAAGTAGGACGTCAGCTCAGCGTCCTTGAGCCTCTGCTTGACGCACACCTGGCAGAAGGAGACCGAGTCAATGCTACATTGTATCCTATATCTACAGGAGGTAACACCATAACCATCAGGCGTTTCTCAAGGGACCCATGGACCATAACAAATTTCCTGGAGTTCAACACCATGAGCACGCAGGCAGCAGCGATGATATGGATGGGTATCCAGTATGAGTTGAGCGCGATAATAGCAGGAGGCACTGCTTCAGGAAAGACATCTACACTTAACGTTCTCGCTAATTTTTTTCCGCCAAACCAGAGGATATTATCCATAGAGGATACCAGGGAGCTCCACCTTCCTAAGTTCCTCCATTGGGTACCTCTTTCTACAAGGCTCCCGAATGTCGAGGGGAAGGGAGAGATCTCCATGAGTGACCTCCTTATCAACTCATTGAGGATGAGGCCTGATAGGATACTCGTGGGAGAGGTACGACGTCAGAGGGAAGCTGAGACATTGTTCGAGGCTATCCATACTGGCCATTCATGTTATGCTACTTTCCACGCGAATGATGCGCATGAGACCATCAACAGGTTCACTAACCCACCTATCGATGTGCCTAAGACGATGATGCCTGCAATCTCCATGATAATCATCCAGTTCAGGAACAGGAGGACAGGTATGAGAAGGACGTTCCAGGTCGCAGAGATCCTTCCTGATGCAAGCCCTAATGTGCTGATGCAGTACGATCCCAAGCGGGATGTGCTGACCAAGAAGAATAAGTCACGTGCATTATACAGCACACTTCAGCTGTTTACTGGAAGTACGCCAAATGAGATAAATAAGGAACTGTTGGAAAAAGAGACTGTCCTGAAATATCTTGTCAAGAACCAGATAAAGAGCATAGATGAGGTGGGGCAGTTCATGGCTGAGTATTATATCAACAAGGATGAACTGATGAAGTATGTGTATGCAAATAAGAGGTTCTTTCCCGCATCAGCACCAGCAGTTATAGTAAAGCCCAAGTCTCCTGGACCAGGAGCAGCGTCGGGCAAGGATAAGAAAGAATAGAGAAAGAATAGAGAAAGAATAGAGGAAGAATAGAGGTATACATATGCGTATGAGTGTGGTGTATAAGAAGATTGCCGAGAAGATACCTGAGCTAGGCCTCAAGCTGAAGCAGGCAGGCATGGCTGAGAATGAGGAGATGTTTGTAAAGAAGACAGTCTTTTCATCATTCTACCTCACTACAGGTATAATGATGGCTGTTGCCATGCTATTATCTAAGTTAGAGACTAACCTTGGATTCCTTCTGTTGGTATTCCCCGCTATGTTCCTGCTGATGTTCATGTATTTCATAAAGTTCCCTGATGTAAAGATATTGAGGATACAGAAAGAGATAGAGCGCGAGATCGTCTTTGCAGGAAGATTTCTCATAGTAGAGCTTGAGTCAGGGATACCAGTGTATGATTCTTTCAAGCACGTGGCCCGCAATTATGATTATGTAGGGAGATATTTCAGGAACATCGTAGAGGATATAGACCTTGGTACTCCTATGGATGAGGCATTGAACCGGGCGATAGAGCTTGTCCCTTCCCAGAGTTTCAGGAGGATAATGTGGCAGATAATAAACTCACTCACTACAGGTTCTGATGTCGCGACAGCGCTTGATACTGTTGTTGAGCAGGTAGTGCGTGAGCAGAGGATAGCGCTCAATGAGTACGGTAGGAAACTTAATCCTCTTGCCATGTTCTACATGATAATCGCAGTGATATTGCCATCTATAGGGATAACAATGTTTGTAGTGTTGGTCTCTTTCCTATCTATAAGCCTCAGTCTGTCTACTCTTATCATGATAGCTTGCCTTATGGGTTTCATCCAGTTCCTGTTCTATACTGTCGTTAAAGGTTCCAGGCCAGCGAGCCAGTTTGAGGATTGATCATGAAGAAGGATACACCTGATGTGCAGGACGCGCTCCTTGCAGAGCTTGAGAAGCGCGCCAGGGAGAAGCATTCGTTCAAGGGAAGGATGCATTCCTGGCGGGAGTACCGGAGGGACTGTCACCTGCGTCGTAAGATGGCCCTGAAGGAGCAGCTGAGCAAGGCAGGCATGACTGTACGGGATGAGCGCATCTCACGTATACTATTGATACTTTGCTTTGTCATCAATATACTCGCTACAATATTTCTTATCAGGAGGTTTGCGTCTGATATAGCGGATAATTATGTGTTTCTCCTGATACTTCTGGTCACGATATGGAGTCTCTTATTCATAGTGATCCTTGCAGTGACCTGGTTGTTGTTCTATCTGAGCCTGGATCTTGCGATATTCCAGAGGAAGATGAAGCTGGAGGAGGTCCTGCCTGATTTCCTGCAGCTCACGAGCAGCAATATACGTGCAGGCATGACGATCGATCAGGCATTATGGTTTGCGGTAAGGCCCAGGTTCGGCGTTCTTGCAAAAGAGATCCAGGATGTGGCAAAGAGGACTTTTGCTGGAGAGTCTCTTGATCAGGCATTGGAGCGCTTTGTCAATAATTATGATTCTAAGGTGCTGAAACGTTCGATAAATCTCTTGATTGAAGGTCTTAATGCTGGTGGTGAGCTCGGCTCTCTGTTGAACAAGATCTCTGAGAACATCCAGGAGACTACGCTCATGAAGAAGGAGATGGCAGCAAACGTGACGTCTTATGTCATCTTCATAACATTTGCGACAATATTTGCAGCACCGTTCCTTTTTGGGATGGCGGTCCAGCTCATCCAGGTCATCCAGGAGGTTTTCTCAAGAGTTGATATAAATCCTGGAGCTGCATCGAGTTTTCCTATAACATTGTCCTCAGGTGTAATATCTATACATGACTTCATGATATTCGCAGTCGTCTCTTTGATCATAACATCGTTCTTCTCTGCAATAATAGTATCTGTGATAAAGAAGGGCAATGTCAAGAGTGGTGTGAAATACATCCCTATGTTTGCGATAAGTTCAGTATTGCTGTTCTTCCTTGTGGTCAAGCTGTTCAGTTCTATGCTCGGAGGTTTCTTCTGATGGTATCTTCAATATTCAGGAAAGCCAAGTGTGTGGATAAACGTGCGCAGTCAGCGATGGAGTTCCTGATGACGTATGGCTGGGCTATCCTGGTAGTCCTTGCGGCTATAGGTGCTTTGGCATATTTTGGTGTGCTCAGCCCTGCCAAGTTCTTTCCTGAGTCCTGCACTCTTTCATCTACGTCTGGTGTGGGCTGTATGGATTTCAAGCTGACTGAGACAACAGGGCACTTCCTTCTGGTCAATGGGGGTGGCAGGGACATAATAGTTAACAACATGACTGTAGGGCCATGTTCTACATCATTTGACCGGAATTTTCCGGATGGTCAGTCATACCTATTCAATCTGACAGGTTGTTCTTTTGCAGCCAAAGGAAGCAATGTCAAGTATGACATGACTATATCATATACTGCAATCATTTCAGGGTTCAGTAAAAGCGCTTCAGGTTCTGTGACTGCAGTCATAGGATGATCCTGATGCTTGACTGGGATATTTGACCGGGATGTTTGGTTTGGATGCTTGAATAGGTCACATATTTCTGGACTTTAAGGGACATCAAATTCCGTAAGATTTATAAAGGATAGTTCATAGTGGTCTGTCTAAAGTGTTTTAAAGCGGTTTATAATAAAAACCCAAAGAGATAAAGAGGTGATTTAGCGTGTTTAGGAAGAGGAAAGCTCAAGCAGCTATGGAGTTCTTAATGACTTATGGTTGGGCTATCCTGGTAGTCCTTGCGGCTATAGGCGCTTTGGCATATTTTGGTGTATTGAGCCCTGATAGGTTCTTGCCTGAAAAATGTACATTGCCGTCTGGTGTTGCATGTCTGGACTTCACAGGAACAGCAGACTCAGTCACACTGGTAATTCAGAACAGTGCAGGGTTCGACATGAACACAGTCAGTGTCTATGTCAACTCAACAACAGACAACTTTGCCTGTACAGATGCAGGTGCTGACGGAACATTGACTGACGGTGAGAAAGACACCTTCACATGTACTCCGTCACCAGCATTGACATCAGGCAAGTTCAAGGGAGCATTGGTCATCGATTATGTGAATGCTCAGACAACCTTGGCACACAGCAAGGCTGGAGAGATAATCCTTAAGATACCATAGATCGGTATCATTTTAATTTTTTTTAATTTATTTTTGACTCATTCTTTACTCTCATTCCTGTCATTGAAAAGCTATAAATACCTCTGTCTGTACCCCTGTCCTATTCTATGAATAATGATGAAAGAAGGTGATATCATGGAAAATGTCAAATTTATAGGCCTGAGTGATCTTGATGATGTTGACAAGAATATGGTCCAGACAGTGGTTGATGAGTATTATGGGAAGATCAAGCGTGAGCTCAATAACGAGACTTCTCTTGTGATACATATCAAGACTTCCACAAAGGGAGGACATAGGCAGAGATATGATGTCTCTGCAAGAGCGGTCGCTCCTACGCGTATATTTGAGTCATCTGATGAGGGCTGGGATCTTGCGGCTTCATTGCATACAGTGTGCAAGAAAATAATCACTGAGATCAACCACGCATTCCATGATTAGGTGAGATGTATGCGCCAATCTATCTTTTTTCTTTTTTGTTCTATCTCTTTTATTGTATCTATATGTATTATGACGGGTGTTTATGCTGTTGATGTTGACAGTTATTTCACCATCAAGGATAACACAGGACCTTATTCTACATTGCCTGGTGAGGATATCATTGTGTCATTCACCTTGGTGAATTATGAATTGGTGACTCCAAGAAGCGTTGATGTCACTTTTGACCCCTGCCCGTATGGCTGGGATTGCGAGTCAAAGACTTTCTCTTTTGATACTGCTGGCACTCATGAGGTCAATCTTACTCTTGGTGTGTACAGGACTGCCCGGCCTGCAAAGTATACATTCAATCTTGTATTGGAGAGCGAGTATGCTACAAGGAGAGGGTATGATCGTTTCATCGTGACTGTCCTTTCTGAGAAAGAGGTCAATACATTATCCGTGTCAGAGTATCTTGCACGCCAGGAAGCAGCAAAAAATCCTGTTGAGGATGGACCTGGATATGTTCCTCCTCCCAAACCTACTGTCCTTATTGTAGGAGGAGATGATGTAGGGGTAGATGAAGCATCAGGAGATGTGGACTCTGAGCCGGCAGCTGAAGGTAATTTTGCAGCAGAGCTTGTGAGCGAGCTCCCTCTGGCTGATGAGGCTTCAGAGATAATAGAGAATGTCGGACGCCTTGAGTCTAGCAGCCAGTTTGTGGAATACGCTTCTTTCGTACTTGCAGCAGTGCTGATGTTTCTGGTGGTCGGTGCTTACGTAGCATTCAGACCTAAGAAAGAAGAAGAAAAAAATAAATGATTATTTTCTATCTGTATTCTGGAAGCCCGTAGGTGAATATCTCCATGCTTTCCATATAATCTGTTGGGACTACGTTGAACTCAAGCTTTCCAAGATCGACTCTTGGTGATGAAAGCCGGTTGTACATGCTCAGCGTAACTGACCTTGACTTGTTTATCAGGTCAAACTTTATTCCCAGGTTCTGTTTCACTACAAGTTTCTCTCCAGGCTTCAGTGCATCGAACTTGAACTCTTTGAGTGCGGTGCTTGTCGCCTCTTCAATCCTAGCATTCTCGAAGATCATCTCAACAGTCGGTGTTATGGTTGTCTTGCCAGGATTCCTGATGGTTATTATCATGTACTCGAACATTCCCCTGTCTCTTGAGTTCCTGTATGCGAGCATCTTATTGACTTCTAGGTATGTCCTTGGCTCGCCGAGTATCATGTCCTGTTTACCGAAGACATATTTAAGTTTGGTATCTTCTGCAGGTGCTTCAACAGCAACTTCTGTCTCTTTCACTTCTTGAGCAGGTTCATCAGCAAGTTCTTCTTCAGGTGCTGCTTGCATCTCGACAGTCTCTTCTGTTTCAGCTGACTGCTCTTCATAGTCGCAGACAGAATTATCATCTTCATCCAGACAGCATGCCTTGCCGATTATCTTGCTTGGCGGATAGCATGTCGGTGCAGCACATCCTGCTATGAGCAGGACAAGAATTGCAATCATTGTGCAGATCGTATTTCTCATATTCATATTTCTCACCCTATCTTCACCCAATCTCCCCAAAGAATGCTCTGTATTGTGGGCATAAGGGCTCTATTTATAGTTTTGTGTTATGGTGCTGGATATGACTGGTTGAAAAGAAAGGCGCCGCGGGGGGGACTTTCACTGGAAGTCACCATTGTAACCTTCTGTTTCGAACCCCCGTGCCCCGGAGGACACCGGATCATTGCGAACCATAGCTGGTATCTGAAGAACACAGAGTTCTTAGCAATCCGGCGCTATGGCCAGGCTAAGCGACCGCGGCGCTTAAGCAAGTCATGTGAGAAAAAGGTGTATTTAAATTAGTTTTGTTTTGCTCTCTGATTGTTGAGCATGGTAGAATTTAGGTGTTCAGGATTCTCTCTGATTAGCGTTTGTTGAAATATCCTTTTGGCGGGATGTATATCTTGCAGCCATTGCTGGACTCTGATATTGTGACTATCCGGGTTTTCTTGTCTGATGTGTGGTACGTATTTGGTAATCTCTTTGTTTCAGCGGTCTGAAACTGCCTGAGGAGTCCCATCTTGGTTACGCATACAAGAGCGTTTCTGTCGATTCCTTTTCCATAATATGCTTGTTCATAGATTATTCGCTTGCTCTCATATTCAGTTATCTTACCTGTCAGGTTGTGTAATGCAGCTATCAGCTCATCTCTTCTGACTGAGAATTCATTGTTGAAAGATACTCTTTCTGAAGATTCAAGGACTCTTTCGAGACCAGATGTCTGTAGGACTGCTATTTGGTCTGTTTCAGGTATGTGTATTCCTGAATGAGAGGTTATATCGACGGTTCTTCCGTCTTCATGCCTGTAAGTTGCATTTTCCCTCTTTAAAAGAGATAATACGCATTCATTGGTACTTTTTAATGATAAAGAAAGTTCAAGCATGATATCTCCGCGAGAAGAGGCATATTCTGCGCCTTCAGCCAGATTTGACCTTGTCTTGTCTAGTTTCGTACTGATGAGATCTCCAATATCTTTGCAATATCTGCTCAAGAATGTGTTTCTATCATCTCTTCCTATAGTTCTGGCCAATTCATATCTCCCCTATGGACTTGTTAAAAATAACCACTAATAAGTACTAAAAATAGAGAAGTCATCATATATAAACGTTTTGTTTATGATGTATATACGTTTCAGGCTACAAGCCGGTTTTCTGCAAATTCCTTGGTCTCTGCAAGCCTCGCTTCTGTGCGTTTCTTGAACTTGTTGACATCGGATTTAAGCATCTGAAGGTTGTTCAGAAGGGTGTTTGCCAGGTATCCTGCAACATTGTGCTCAAAATCATCTGTGATATCATTCATCATGGCTTTAGCGCCTTTATTGTTCCATCCGGTATCCATCTTATTGACATATGATTTGATGAATCCTCTTACGTGGGAGATGGTTGTCATTGTGCTGTTGATTGCATCTGCCATGTGCGGCTTGTCCTGGAAATGCTTCTCTTCCATCTGCAGTCCGATATATAGTACGCCAAGACCTTTGAAGACATTTTCTGTAAGAGAATTATTCAGGTGTTTTCTTAATGAATCATCATTGAAGCAGTCTATGGCAAGTCTGGAACCCATTATGCTGTATGATTCCATGCATAGTTCGCATGCCTTCTTGATATAGACGTAGATCGTCTTCTGTTTTGCATTCGATGCCTTCTGTTCTATCTTCTTGAGCTCTTTCTCTTCTCTTTTGGCAAGATCTATGAGTTTAGATTCATTGAACTGTACGCACCATTTAGCGACTTCGTTTCGTGGGTCTGACATTTGTTCACCTCAGTTATTATGATCTATCTGATTTTTTTCATTTATGCTGCTTTCAGGATCTCATTCATCGCACGGTCTTTTGCTTTCTCTACCTGCACTTTTATCGTCGGAGAACCCAGAGGGCTTACGACGGCCTTCTCTATGTATCTGTACACCCGTTCAAGGTGGCCGATCGCCTGTTGAGATATTGTATCTGCAGTGACTTTCGGGTTCTTGAGACCATCGGAAACATATGAGTCGATATGTTTTTGGACTTCTTCTATTGCTGTCTTCATGCAAGACAATGCATTGACGACAGTCTTTGCATTAGCATTCCTTCGCTTATCAGACTCTATTGCTTCTTTGAAATGCTCAAGACTGAGCATGACTTCTCCTCTGAGCCTGTGGTCCAATTCTTTTATGACTGCCTCATCCATCCTGTCAAGTGCCTCTTTTGATCCTATGGTCTCATATACTGTGAATATCATCTCGCATACTTGGATGACCCTGTCTCTAAGGATTGCTGCCTGCATCTTCATCAGGTTGCTCTGTTCCTTGTTGAAGGCTTCTTCCTCATCCTGGATATTGCTGTGTATCTTGTTAGGATTGAACTCTTTGAGCATGTTCCTTATGATCTTTTCAGGACTTGCCATGTGATGTCACCTCTGTACTGTTAAAATTGGATTTTATGATGTTCCTAGGGGTTATTGTGCTTATAAAATTAACCTTTTGATATGAGTCATATTGATGATTTCAACACAACCTTTATATATAGTCCATTTCTCCTCAAAAACACTTACAGAGCGGGGTAGGGCAGCCAGGAGTGCCCGAAGGGCTCATAACGCAAAGGTTCCCTTTCCGGAACCTCCTGCGGAGGTAACCCTTAGGTCGATGGTTCAAATCCATCCCCCGCTATTTTCCCTTCATCTCTATTGCGTCAAAATGAAAAAGAGATACTTCATCTTCAGACTTGTTCTGTTGCTTGCACTACTTTTGATGTCAGCGCCTTTAGTTATGGCCACCTGGAATTTTCAGGCAGAGCACGTGACTGTTGATGTTGACGTATCATCAAGTGTCGATATCATGCGTGAGTCCGGTTCCAGGCTTGATTATGTGACTGCTAATGTCAGTTTCATTCCCAGGCAGGATGATCTTCAGTCGATTGTGACGATATCTACAGAACCTGATTCAAAGAAGGTAGGAGAGGAGTACCTTTTCAGATGGGAAGCGCCAGTACCTTCAAGTGTCAGCTTCAAGATAAGCTCAAGGATAAGGACGACAAACCGGCTTTATGATATCCGCAAGATAGTATTCCCTTACTCAGGGTTTCCTGATGATGTGCTTGAGTATATCAAAGCCACCAAGACCATAGATTCTGATGATCCTAAAGTGATCGCAAGAGCATCTGCACTTGCAGCAGGGAATGCGGATTATTACTCTGTCGTCTTCACTATGGCTGATTGGACCAAGGAGAATGTGAAGTATGATCTTAGCACGCTGAATGTCAAGTCGACAAACAAGGCGAGTTGGGTATTGGCAAGGAAGGATGGTGTCTGCGATGAGTTGTCAACGCTCTTCATCGCACTTCTCCGCGCAGTGGGCATCCCTGCACGTTTTGTTGCAGGCATAGCATATACAGAGGCTCCGCAGTTCCCTGAGAATTGGGGCGCACATGGCTGGTCAGAGGTGTATTTTCCAGGGACTGGTTGGGTCCCTTTTGACGTGACTTATGGTCAGTATGGTTATGTCGACCCTACGCACATAAAGCTCAAGCAGACTGCAGACAGTGCAGACCCGGATACCCGGTATGAATGGCTCGGCAAGGATGTGGAGATATCCGCAAACCCTCTTGTCGTCGATGCAGAGCTGGTGAAGTATGAGGGGAATATAGGTGATGTGTTCGATCTTGAGCTTGATGTCCTGCAGGATAGGGTGGGTATCAGTTCTTATAATCTGGTCGAAGCGACAGTGAAGAATGCAAGGAATAGCTATGCATCCACTTTCCTTTATCTTTCACGTATCAATGAGCTTGAGGTGGATGGCAACAACTACCGTGCGTTGATGCTCGGTCCTCTTGAGACAAAGAGGGTGTACTGGATAGTCAAGGTGATCGATAATCTGGACACTCATTACACGTACACATTTCCGATTACACTCTATGATACTATGAACAATACTGCGTCAGCAGATTTCATGGTGCTCCCTGGAGCGACAGTATTCACGCATGATGAGTTCGAGACGATGGTGGATGCTGTAGAGAAAGAGGGGGATAAGGTATATTCCAAGAAGATAACGATAGAGTGCTCACAGAGGAAGGAGATGTATTATGTGTACGACGTACCTCAGGTGATATGCACTGCAAAGAATGAGGGGAATTTCCCTTTCACAGGACTTAAGTTCTGTTTCACTGATGATTGCAAGACAGATGACCTCGGGATATCTCAGGCAAGATCTTTTGTCCATGATGTATCATCTCCAAAGCCTGGCGTGAACAAGATATCATTCAGTGTTGAAGGTAAAGATGTCTCAAAGTCAGCGTTTTTTGATCTTGATGTCCTTGATGAACCTGACCTCATAGTATCTGATGTTGAATATCCTTCACAGATAGAGTTCAAGACTCCGTATGCTTTCTCTTTCGTGCTGAAGAAAGATTCTGCGTCACTGCCGCAGGAAGTGCATCTTGAGTTCAAAGTGATCGGCCTTGAGAAAGCGATAGAGATAGGAGAGATGGAGGGGGATAAGAAGTTCACGTTCAATCTGGATAGTGCTGACCTCTCATTGGATCCTAATATTTTCACTGTCTCAGTCAATTACAAGGACCTGAATGGAAAGCTTTACACGCTTGCAGAAGAGTTTGAGATTAGCCTTATCAATGTCACTTTCGGTCAGCGGACAGTGATATTCCTGCATGACCTTGACAGGTGGCTGCGAAACCTATTTAAATAGAGTTTACTGGTATAGGTCTTATGATGAAAATGATGAGAACCCTGAGGATCATGAGAATTATATTCGGAATCATATCCGCGTTTGTCATTGTATCTGCAGTCCTGCTTATTGCGGGATGTTCACAGGGAACACCTGAGCCTGGACCGCGTGCAAGCGCTCCTATGCCTTCAAGGGCAGAGATTGAGGCTTCAACATCCTGCTCAAGAGATGTTGACTGTATCTGTGGAGGGATTGATACATTCACAGGAAAATGTTTCCTTGGCAACAGGGGTTATCATGATAAATATGTGGATGATTCACAGGATTGTCCGGATTTCTGCACTGGAATGAGCGGGAATCTTATTATGCGGTGTGTGAATAGTGAATGCATGCAGACATATGAGTGCCTGTCTGACTCTGACTGTGGTGTTGGAAAGAGGTGTAAAGGAAACAGTTGTGTCCTGTCTCTTCAGGTATCTGAATGTAAGACCGATGCTGATTGCACAAGGTCAGGCTGTTCAGGGAATCTTTGCACTGCATCATCCGGAAAAGATGATGGTATCGCAACGACCTGCGAATTCCTTCCTGAGTATGAATGTCTCAGCATGGTTAGTTGCGGCTGTGATGATGGTTCGTGCGGCTGGAGCTCTTCACCTGACTATGAGCGGTGTGTCGCAGATGCCCGGGAGAGCATGCTCCCTCCTCCAGACTTGCGTAATTGAGATGATTGTTTGATTGTTAAAACGTGGTGCATACCTCGGTCTTCAGGCCGATTCGATACCGCGTTTTAACACCAACATGCCGCGTCCTTTAGGGCGCGGTTGTTGATTGTGATGATTGTTTGATTGTGACTGTTGTTTGATCAAGAGCAGTTTATGATTATATTGATGACACAAGATATATGAATTATACATGAGGTTTTAGATATGGTAGATGATAAGGTAGTTGATAAAAATGATGGCGTTAAGAAGTTTGAGATTGTTGTTCCGGATACATCTGTGGTAATAGAGGGTCTTCTCTCAAGGAGGATACAGAGCAAGGAGATTGTGATTGAGAAGGTCCTTATCCATGAGGCTGTGCTTGCAGAGCTTGAGCACCAGGCCAATCAGAACAAGTCTATCGGTTATATCGGTCTTGATGAGCTTGACCGTCTGAGGAAACTCTCATCATCGCACGGGTTTGTGATGGAGTTCTCTGGTAAGCGTCCTAGTGCTCAGGAGATAAATCATGCAAAGCTTGGTGAGATAGATGCATTGATACGCGCTCTTGCTTATGAGAACGGGGCTACATTGATCACTAATGATGATGTGCAGTCAAGGATAGCGAAGGTGACAGGCATCTCGACGCTTCTTCTGGATGTCAGCATGATAAAGAATACGCTGATCCTTGAGTCTTTCTTTGATGAGACCACCATGAGTGTGCACTTGAGGGAGAATGTCGAGCCTTTCGCAAAGAAAGGCCGTCCTGGCACGTGGGATTTTGTGAAGCTGCGTACCAAGCTTCTCACGCGAGAGGAAGTGAGAGGGATATCTGACGAATTGATCGAAGAGGCAGGTGTCCGTAAGGACTGTTTCGTCGAGATAGAACGTACAGGGTCTACAATCCTCCAGATTGAGAACTATCGTATTGTCATAACCCGTCCTCCATTCTCTGATGGATGGGAGATCACTGCAGTAAGGCCAGTCAAGAAGCTTGACCTTCCTGACTATAAGCTTCCTGAGAAAGTGATGGAGCGTATCGGTCTTCAGGCAGAAGGGATGCTTATCGCAGGAGCTCCGGGCCATGGTAAGACTACTTTTGCACAGGCATTAGCAGAGCATTACGCTTCGCAAGAGAAGATAGTCAAGACCGTCGAGGCACCAAGGGACCTACAGCTGCCTGATACTATAACTCAGTATTCGATATCTCATGGTTCGCCGCAGGAGATACATGATGTCCTCCTGCTCAGCAGGCCTGATTATACTATCTTCGACGAGATGAGGAATACTGAAGATTTCCGTCTTTTCGCTGACATGAGATTGTCTGGTGTCGGCATGGTGGGAGTCATGCACGCGACAAATGCTATCGACGCGATACAGCGGTTCATAGGAAGGATCGAGCTCGGTACTATCCCGCAGGTCATCGACACTGTCTTGTTTGTCAAGAATGGTGCGATCGCAAAGATATTCAGCGTGCGCATGGAAGTCAAGGTCCCTTCAGGGATGACTGAGGCAGATCTTGCCCGTCCTATAGTGACTGTCTACGATTTCCAGAGCAACAAGCTTGAGTTTGAGATATATTCTTATGGTGAGGAGACTGTTGTTGTCCCAGTAAGTGATGCTGCAGGCACTAGTTCACTCTCTCCGCTCAAGGCGCTTGCCAAGGTTGAGGTAGAGCACGTGTTCACTAAGTATGCTGATGTGGTGATTGTCGATTTCCCTTCAGAGCATGAGTGCACCGTCAAGGTACCTGAGCATTCGATAGCTTCCATAATCGGTAAGCAGGGTAGCAACATAGACAAGCTGCAGAAGCTTCTTGGCATACACATAAATGTCCAGCCATTGGAAGGTAATGAGCTGCGTCAGGCAAACAAGCCTTCAGGAGAGTTGGTTCCTTACGAAGTTGACATGAAGAAGAATGCATTCGAGATTTTCGTGGATTCATCTTACTCCAACAGGGAGCTTGAGGTCTATGTGGGTGATGAGTTCCTTGTCCAGCTCCATGTCGGGAAGAATGCTTCGGTCAAGATAAAGAAAGACAACAATGTCGGAAAGACCATACTCAACGCGATGAAGCGCGGCGGCGACCTCAGGATATATGGTTGAACAGGTGGATGTGAGCAAGGTAAGTTTTAAATAAATGATATGCGGATATGAGGATACGATAGATGTGTCCATTAAAGATGAGATAAAGGTGTTCATATGCTCGACATAAGATTCATACGGGAGAATCCTGACAAGGTCAAGGACAACATGGACAAGAAGTTCATGGAAGATAAGCACGGGCTTGTAGATGACCTTCTTGTCAGGGATGAGAAGTACCGAAAGTTCCTGCAGGAAGTAGAGAAGCTGCGTCATGACAGGAATGAGGTCACTGCTAAGATAAGTGAGACCAAGAAAGCTGGCGGTGACATAAAGCCTCTTCTTGATCAGGCAAAAGAGATACCTCAGAAGATCAAGGAGATAGATGATAAGCTTGCATCACTCAAGGTAGAGATGTTCGAACTGCAGAAGAAGATACCTAATATCCTCCACGAGTCTGTGCCGATAGGAAAAGACTCTTCTGAGAATGTTGAGATAAAGAAATATGGTGATCCTGTAATCAAGGATTTTGAAGTCAAGAGCCATGTCGATATATGTGAGTCCCTAGGCATTGCAGACTTTGATGCAGCTTCAAGGGTAGCGGGCAATGGTTTCTTCTACCTGATGGGTGATCTTGCATTGCTGAATCAGGCACTGCTCAGGTTCGGTATGGATTTCATGATGCGGAAAGGGTATGTCTTTGTAGAGCCTCCTCTCATGGTGAGGCGGGCTGTCATCGACGGTGTTGTCGATCTCAATTTCTTCGCTGAGATGGTGTATAAGATAGAAGGAGAGGATCTTTATCTCATCGCGACTTCGGAGCATCCTCTTGTGGGCATGTTCATAGATCAGGTCATAGACGAGAAGAAGCTGCCTATAAAGATGTGCGGTCTTTCGCAGTGTTTCAGGAAAGAGATCGGTGCGCATGGCATAGATGAGAAAGGAGTCTACAGGACACACCAGTTCAACAAGGTCGAGCAGGTCATCATATGCAAGCCAGGTGAGTCTTACAAGTATTATGATGAGCTCCAGACAAATTCTGTAGAGCTTTTCAAGGAGTTAGGATTGCCGACCAGGGTGTTTGAGTCCTGCTCTGGGGATCTTGGCGACCTTAAGGCGAAGGGTGCAGATCTTGAGGCATGGTCGCCGAGGAAACAGGAGTATTTCGAGGTAGGATCAGTATCTAACTTGACTGATGCACAATCGCGCCGCTTGAACATGAAGGTCGACAATGGTGCTGAGCGTTATTTCCCTCATACTCTGAACAATACTGCTCTTGCGACTTCACGCACTATGGTTGCGATACTTGAGAATTATCAGAACGCTGATGGTTCGATAACCATACCTGAAGTCTTGAGCCCTTATATGAATAATATGGATAAGATGCGTCCTAGATGATCTGTTGCTGTCTTTGATGTCTGGATTGTATCTGGAAGGAATAATATGTCTGGAAAGAAGATCCCTGGCGCTGTATGGGTGATTGTCGGAGGCGCGATGGTGCTGATGTCAGTATTCATCGACCCTGAGAAGCTTGCATTCTTCATATTTGTAGGAGCAATATTCATAGTGGTCGGTTTCTTCAAGATATTGATGGGGGATCTTCGCAAGGATAAGGATAGGGAAAGGTCCATTGCGCATCCGCATCACGAGAAAGTTCATGATAAGCATCATGCGCAGGCACATCATCACAATGCAGCGCACCATCCTGCACATCATGCATCACATGCTGCAGCGCATCACTCTGCACAGCATACCACTCACACTGATTCTCACCAGACGACACATCATCCTGCACAACACAATCAGGTCGCGTTCTGTTCTGGCTGTGGTGTCAAGCTGCATTCCATGTTCAGGTTCTGTCCTAACTGCGGTCAGAAGCTTAAGTGATATCTGATCTGATTGGCATTTTATTCTTATTTGTTTAGCTATTTCTGGCAGTGCCGCCGCTCATAGCGTTGGTAGAGTCAAGATGCGAAGACCGGGGCGTAGCCATATTGACAACTGATTTGCTTTAGCTACTGTAAGACTGATTGCACATGATTCCCGGTACGCACACATAGCAGCGCGGCACTGCTGGAGCGTATAGAGCTAAACAAATATTTTTATTCTGATTGGCATATTTCTGTCAATAGTATTTTAATACGTGCAACGTATCTGTATCTTGATTGAATCAAAATTAAATCAAATTTCGCTGGAGGTGAGTTTCAATGACTCTTGTCAGTGTGAACTCTATTTACGATGGGGGAAAGCTCATTGCTGAGGCTTTCCGGAGTGATTATTTTACCGCATTGTTGTCTAAGGAGGCATTATGTCTGAAGAATGGGCATTACCTGAGCGGTTCTTCTGATATCAAGAACCATATAGTCTTGTCACCTGAAGACTTTGATGTTGTGGGTGAAGCGATCAGTCATTGGCAGCAGGAGAAAGATCATTTATGGGGCCAGCGTGCGCACGGCCATTCCTGGTGCGGATATCTTGGAACTACATACTATCCTCCGCACAGCGAGGACAGCACATATATCAAGAAGGGTGAGAGCAAGGATCATCTTGGCATCGGCAAGCTTGAAGATCGTCTAAAGAAAGGTGACCTGGAATTCATCATCGAACGTTTCCGCCTTGGCATAGAGCGTGAGGGCCAGCGAGCCTTGTTCGATGCGTATCAGATACCTCTGATATCTGAGGCATTTATCCTTTACGATGCGAGAAAAGCCCATTACGAGAGGGCTGCAGATATAGATGACTGTCTGAGCCTGATCGGAAATAATGGGGTGTGGCCCTGAGGCTGTTTTTAAACCCATTCCCAAAGATTTTTAATACCTTTTCAGTTCTTCACCTGTTATGAGCCTTTTCAAGGACATGTTGAAGGGGGATGAGTCTCTGTTCAGGAACGAGATGGCATTAGACTTCGAGTTCCTTCCTAAGATCATTCCCTACAGGGAGACTGAGCAGAGATATTTTGCTACTTGCATAGCTCCGCTCCTGCAGGGACGCAACGGGCGCAACCTTTTTGTCTGCGGCGCTCCAGGCATAGGAAAGACTGCTGCGATGAAGTTTGTCTTCCGTGACCTTGAGGAGGAGACTGATGATGTAGTCCCTATCTACGTGAACTGTTGGCAGAAGAACACGACATTCAAGATACTTCTTGAGATCTGCGACCAGCTCGGCTACAAGCTTACGCATAACAAGCGTACTGAGGAACTGTTCGAGGTCGTCAAGCAGATGCTGAACAAGAAGGCAGCAGTCTTTGCTTTCGACGAGATAGATAAGGTTGAGGATTATGGTTTCCTATATTCTCTTACAGAGGAGATATACAAGAAATCTATCTTCATGATAACTAATCACAAGGATTGGATAACTGAACTTGACCAGCGCATAAAGTCACGCCTGATGCCTGACCTGCTTGAGTTTCGCAAGTATAATCTTGCAGAGACACAGGGCATCCTCAGGAAGCGTGCTGATCAGGCTTTTGTCCCTGGATGCTGGGATGACAATGCATTCGATGTCGTGTCAGTACGTGCATTCGAGCTTGAGGATGTCCGTCCTGGATTGCACCTGATGCGTGAGTCGGGGATGGCTGCAGAGGCGAAGTCTTCAAAGAAGATACTGATCGAGCACGTCAAGGAAGCATTCTCAAAGCTTGAGGAGTTCACGATAAAGCCAAAGGCAGCTCTTGACGATGACACCCAGATGATACTTCAGCTCGTGAAGGATAATTCTGGCAGCAAGATAGGCGACCTGTTCAAGCTCTATCAGGGACAGGGTGGTGTTGCTGTCTACAAGACATTCCAGAGGAAGATACGTAAGCTCGCTGATGGGAAATTTCTCAATATCCAGACGATAAAAGGCGGTGCTGAAGGCACTACATCAATAATAAAGTACCAGACAACAAAGAAGCTTACGGATTTCTAGTTTTGTGCTCATATAGTTTAATCATTTTCTCTCCGCAAATCTTCCAATAGTCCTCTGTAAACCCTTCCCTTACGTTCTATTATGCTACATTCTGGATTATCCCTGCTCACTACCCACTGGACACCTGTCCGGATGAGCTATTTAAACAGTTCCGTCATACCTTACCTCATCAGAAAACAACAATCGAGGTGAAAAAATGATGGCACAGAACTTCAACCCGGACCCTTCAGACCTTTCAAGCAGCACTATCCAGCAGCTCTTTTACAGGCAGATACGTTCACTTACGAGCAAGACGTCAGATGCGAGCCTGAATGATAAGCTGCGCACTTTTGATATGCAGTTCAGTGATGCATGGTTCTGATGATTATATTCAAACTACTCAGGAGGTGATTGGATGACTAAGAGATTTAAGAAGATTGGAAATTTTGAGGCAGCGAGCTTCATGCGCGAGCTGGAAAAAGATATGCTAGAGGAAGAAGAAGGCGACATCTTCACACTCACAGGGCTTGAGCGTGCCAGGGAGTCAGATGAGATATCTGATGTTGAAGAGGGCTTCATGTACGGCTACATGCAAAACACAGACAACCTTGAGATGTATTAGTGTCCGTGTTTTGATGTCCTAAAATCCTGAAAGGATTTTATGATATGGAGGCCTGATAATCTGTTTTTCATATTCTTTTTTGCCCCTTTTAAACCACTACTGTCTGACCTCGTTCTGCCCCGCAAGGGGCATTTTATTCTTTTTTTCATAATAACCTTTATAAAAGAGAATGTCCTGTTTATTGCGTATGCGAATAATACCGAAAGACGAGTTCGTGAAGGATATACTTGCTTATGCAGACATGTTGCATGAAGGCGCTGTGTTCATCTACCCTACAGATACTCTGTATGGCATCGGTTGTGATGCGCGCAGGCCAGGGCTTATCCAGCGGGTGCGGAATATAAAGATCAACCATAGGCAGGCGATGTCTGTAATCGCACCTTCTAAGAAGTGGATAAAGGATAATCTTGTTTACAAGAAGGAGTTTGACGAATGGTTCGGTAAGCTTCCTGGTCCATACACTCTCATAATGGAAGTGAAGAACAAAGAGTGCGTGTACATGCAGGATGTGAATCCGCATAATAATACTCTTGGTGTCAGGATACCGAATCATTGGATAGCTGATGTGGTGAAAAAGCTAGGTTTTCCGATTATAACGACAAGCCTTAACATCCATGGGGAGCCGCCGTGTAAGTCTTTGGCTCACATAAGTCATAACATAAAGATAATGACTGATTTTGCGATCGATGAAGGGATCATAGATGGAAAACCTTCAACACTGATAGATCTTACGCAGACTCCGCCTAAGATAATCGAGAGGAAATGATTGCTATGTCTGAAGAGAACTCTGATTCCGGAAGTGATAAGAAGCTTAAGATACTGGCA
Organism: Candidatus Woesearchaeota archaeon; assembly: GCA_043819495.1. Taxonomy (GTDB): domain Archaea; phylum Nanobdellota; class Nanobdellia; order Woesearchaeales; family UBA11576; genus JABMQF01. The sequence goes on from JBDRET010000047.1 coordinate 79,631, forward strand.
GCGTCAGACATCCACGGCGATACGAAGACAATAAATGATCTTGCTGAGCGTGCAGAGAAAGAGGACGTCGATCTCGTCGTGCTCTGCGGTGATCTTACTCTTGGTGAGATGTCTACTGATAATATAATAGGTCCTTTTGCAAAGAGGCACAAGAAAGTGCTTCTGATCCCGGGCAATCATGAGACTGTAGCTACTGCAGATTTTCTTGCTGATCTTTACAAGCCTCATGCACGTAACATCCATGGCTATTCTGTGCGCTACAAGGATGTGGGTATCTTTGGTGCAGGGGGTGCGACAAATATCGGGCCTCAGCCACCAATAGATGAGGGTGAGATGTACGATCTTCTGAAGAAGGGATTTGATAAGATAAGATATCTGAAGAAGAAGATAATGGTCACGCATATCCATCCTACAGAGTCGAAGATGGAGAAATTATCAAAGTTCGTGCCTGGCTCTTCTGCTGTCCAGAGGGCAATCAAGACTTTCAAGCCTGACCTGCTGCTTTGCGGGCATGTCCACGAGGCAGAAGGCCTTGAGGAGAAGATAGGGAATACGACAGTGATCAATGTCGGCCGGAAAGGCAAGATTATCAGTATCTAAGCATACATCTTTTTCTTAAGGGTCAAGACCGCCTAGCGAACGTTGGACTGATAAGCGAAAACTATCGCAGTTGGCCCAAGCTCTGCTTGGGAGATTACGAACCAAAGGTTCGAAATGGGCAAACAGAAGAGAGTCCAGAAGCGATGTCATAAAATTATTGGTAAGTACTTGACCCTGCACTAAAGTGAGGACTTATAAAACAATAATTTTAGGACACTAAAGACCGATTTGCGGTCTTTGCGTGTGAGCGCGGTGTTGACCGTTTAGAAGATGAATAAATCAAGGTCTCTAAGCATAATGTTTATAAATCGCCTATTTTTCTTGATTTTTACCCTGATTACCCAGTTGCGGGGGTGCCGGAGTGGTCAAACGGGCTACGTTCAGGGCGTAGTAGCTTAGTGCTTACGAGGGTTCAAACCCCTTCTCCCGCAGTTTAATTGTTTTATGTGGGTTACAGCGTCCCGTTGAATGTAGTGAAATGGGACTGGGTTGCGCGTATCAAATGAGCAAGATCATTTGCGAGTCGTTTCAAACCCCTTCTCCCGCATTGAACAGAGTGAGATGTGGGGAAGGTTCCAGAAATCTCTGATTTCTGATATCTTCTCCCGCAGTTTAATATTTTTCTCAATTGATAATCAAAACATTTATACATTATATTCTTTTTATTATGTGTACAGTGTTGAGGTATGCTGGCTATGAATGTATTGATACTAGGACTTGGAGCTCAGGGAAAGGCGACGCTTTTTGATATTGTGCAGAATAAGGATATCAGGAATATTGTTGTTGTAGAGAACAATCCTGCTCAGATAGCAGGATTCATCAGTCGCATCAATGATTCAAGGGTCAAGGTCACATCTGCGGATGCTAACAGTAGGGAGGAGATGCTACCTCTGTTGAAAGAAGCAGACATCATCATCGATCTTCTGCCGACTCCGTTCAGGAAACATATTGCAGAGATGGCAATAGAGGCAGGGACTGATCTTGTGAATACTTCTTTTAGGCATCATATTGAATCTTGCGCTCCTGCAGCTGCTTTGAAGGGTGTGCGGATAATCCCTGAGGCAGGTCTTGATCCGGGCATAGATCTTGTGCTTGCAGGTAATGCGATATCCCGTTTTGATAAGATTGAGGAGTTCCGTTCTGCCTGTGGCGGGGTGCCAGTGAAAGAAGCATGTGATAACCCTATCAACTATAAGGTCAGTTGGATTTTTGAGGGGGTATTAGGTGCTTACACGCGACCCGCAGATATACTTGTCAATGGTGAGATAATACATATTGATGGTGATAAGATATTTGATCATAGTGAAGAGGTTGAACTGGAAGGTATAGGGAGGTTTGATCGTTATCCTAATGGTAATGCATCTTCTTACGCTGCGCTTCTGGGCATTACAGGTCAGGTGAAGGATATGGGTCGTTATACCTTAAGGTGGCCAGGACATTCTGATTTCTGGAAGAAGATAGTGGCTCTTGGTCTTATAAGCGATGATCCGGTATTAGGGATGAGCCCAAGAAAGTTCATGTCAAAGGTGCTTGAGCCAAGGCTGCAGTACAAAGATGACGAGCAGGATATGGTGGTGCTTATCAATGATATTACTGGCATCAAAGATGGTAAGAGAAAACATATCACTCAGACATTGGTTGACAAGAGAGATCTTGATACTGGTTTTATGGCGATGAATCGGACAGTCGGGTTCACCGCGAGCATAGTTGCACAGATGGTCCTTTCAGGTAAGATAAAAGGGAAAGGGATATTGAACTCCGCAAAGGACATACCTTATGATTATTTCATCGCCGAGCTGGTTAAGCGAGGCATAACAGTGGAGGAGAAGGAAGAATGAGAGAAGCATCATGATGAGGCATAAAGTATTGTTCACTTCAGACGTGCATGGTAATGAGGATCAGTTCAAGAAGTTCATAGATTACGCTATACAGGTACGTGCAGACACGTTGATTATTGGTGGGGATATAGCTCCTAAACACTTTGCATCAGATGTATACTTGAGTGGTCAGAGGAGATTCCTTAAGGAACGCCTGCCAGAACTGTTAAAGCCTTTGAAACAGGGGCTTCCTGAAGCTAATCTGTTTATGATGATGGGAAATGATGATTGTGCAGCAAACCTTGATGTTCTTGAAAGTTACGAACCTGAATTTTATCAGATAATGCATGGCAAGAGGTTGAGTTTGACCGCAGATTTTGATATCGTCGGGTATGCTATCGTCCCTATCACTCCATTTTCCGTCAAGGATTGGGAGAAATATGACCTTTCTGATGTCCCGCAGGATATTGAGAAAAGATATGCTGAGCGAAAGGCTGCTGGGTATAAGTTAAGCGGGGTAAAGAGCGTTGGTGATGCTCACATACCTTTCACTTTCAGCGAAGATATGGAGAAAGATGATTCGATCCAGAAAGATCTGTCCGCTGAACTGTTCAGGAAGGATGCTGGCAAGACAGTCTATGTATTCCATTCTCCTCCTGATGATACTGTCCTTGATCAGTTAGAGGGAGGGATTCATGCAGGTAGTTTTGCCATACGTCATTTTATAGACGAGTTTCAGCCGTACTTGGCATTGCACGGTCATATACACGAGACTGTTGATATATCGGGCAAATTCAGGGAGGATATCGGTAAGACTGTATGCTTGTCATCAGGAAACCATAATGAGGACAAGAGACTCGCAGTACTTGTATTCGACCTATACGCCCTTTCAGGGGTTGAGAGGATACTATCTGAATGATAGTGTTTTGAAGATGATACCTAAAAAGATCCTTGCATTCGGGACATTTGATATATTCCACCCTGGCCACGAGTTCTTCCTTAGGGAAGCAAAGAAGCAGGGGGAGCATCTTTCTGTAGTCCTCGCAAGGGATGATACAGTGAATAAGGTGAAGGGAGTCCCTACTGTAAACGATGAGCTCGCGCGGCTTGCAATGATCAAGTCATTGGATTATGTTGACTATGCCTGTCTTGGTAGTGAGGATAATAAGTATGAGATAATAACTGAGCTAAAGCCAGATATCATCTTCCTTGGTTATGATCAGAATGCTTTTGTGGATGGACTATCAGGTTTCCTTGACAAGAACGGTATCTCCTGTAAGGTATTGCGGCTGAAAGACAGCCTCAAGCCCGAAGTATATAAATCGTCTAAGCTCAGGGGCGGGTTAGACCACAATAAAGAATAAATACTGAACCATCATTTTCATCTTGATTTTTTATCTTAATCAAACTTTGAGGTGCGGGACATGAGAAAAATTAGTGCTTTATTCATTATTACAATGCTTGTCGTTCTTCTTTTTGCAGTAGGATGCGCAAAAGAGGAGAAGCCGACAAGGACGCTTGTCTCACGGTCTACCGATGCAAAGCCTGCCGCTGAAGAGCCTATGGCTACAGTCGCAGAGACGGAGAAGCCTGCAGTAGTCAAGACTGCTCCATCAAAATCCTCTTTGGCTTCAGGAGCAAGGGCAGATTGTGAGCAGCTTTCTAATTCAGAGATAAGTGGTGTGTTTGCTGGCTCATGGACAAAGAGTTCTGACTGTCCTAAGCGTCCTGCGATGCCTTCTGGTGTTGATGTCTGCATGTGCACTTATGAAGGTCCTGGTCAGCTCTATGTGAATGTAGAGACTCAGTTATATGCAGATGAAGCTGAAGCGATCCGTGTCTTCAAGATGTACTGCGCTGATGAGGAGAATGAGGTCGGTGACATGTCATGCAGGCGTGTGAGATCATCTTCACTCACTCCGAACTTTGTCTACTTCCTGAGCGGCAATACTTTCGTGAAAGTGTCCTGCCTTGGCGGGTCATGCCCATTGGATGCTGTTGCGGAACTGGCAAAGCAGGTAGAAGCTGAGATATGATTATTTTTTTTAATATTTTATTTTCATCTTTCTTGATCTATCCTAAAAATGAAAGAACTCGAAGAGCTTAAACACCTGATCCGTCTCAAAGAAGTTGAGCGCAGGGGAGAGGTAGGTGATCGTAGGGAGAGTACTGCAGAACATACCTGGGCCTGCATGATACTTGCAGACCATTTCATAAAGATGGTGAAGCAGCCTCTTGATGAGCTCAAGGTGATGAAGATTATAATGTATCATGATCTTGTTGAGGTTGAGTGCGGAGATGTTTTTATCTTAGATACAGAGGCGCGTAAGAATAAGAAGGTTGATGAGAAGAACGGTTCTCGCATCCTTGCTGATAAGATCCCTGCATCGATATCAAAAGATTTTCTTGATTTCTTCGAGGAGTTTGAGGCTTGTGAGACTCCTGAGGCGAAGTTTGCGATGGCGATGGACAAGATGGAGCCTATCATCCATTGGTCAGTCTATAGTACCAAGAAGCTTAAATCTTTGGGCTGGAATGAAGAGGTCATCCGAAAGACCAAGGAGAAGTATATGGAACCGTTTCCTGAATTGTTGAAGTTCTTCAATGATTGGATAGAGCACATGAAAGAAGAAGGATATATTGAATGAGATAAAATATCAGATAAGATCAAATAAAAGATTTCTTGATTATCCCTTCACCACGCCAAGCGGTACCATCCTTGCGACCTTGATTGATATCCCTGCCTTGTGGACTGAGTCGATGACGCTCTCTATATCTTTGTATGCTAATGGTGCTTCTTCTGCCAATACCTGCGGAGAGGTGGCGCGCGCGATTATCCCTTTGTCTGCGAGTTGGATCTTTATGTCTTCGCCACGGAATCTGTCGAGGGCAGCATGTCTTGACATCGCCCGACCTGCACCGTGACAGGTGCTTCCGAAGCTCTTATCCATCGCTGCCTGAGTGCCATGTAGTATGTACGAAGCGGTTCCCATGCTCCCTGCGATCAGTGCAGGTGTATCAGGGAAGCTTCTTGTAGCGCCTTTCCTGTGCACGTATACTTTCTTCTTCATATTGTTGACTGTGTGTTCTTCTAATTTACAGATATTATGTGCAATCGCATATATTGTCTGCATATCAAGATCTTCCCATGATCTTCCGAATACTTTTGCGAATGTCTCTCTGATCCAATGTGTCATCACCAATCTATTGGCAAAAGCATAATTCACAGCGCATTTCATTGCGCCATAATAGTCTTGTCCTTCAGGTGAATTTACTGGAGCGCACACGAGTTGCTTATCTGGCAGCTTGATGCCGTATTTCTCTGCTGCTTTCTCATGTATCCTTAAGTAATCTGATGCGACCTCATGGCCTAGCCCTCTTGATCCGCAATGGAGCATTATCACGACCTGGTCTTTCTCAAGATGATATTTTTTAGCATAAGTTTCATCGCAGATGTCGCTCACTTTCTGCACTTCAAGGAAATGGTTCCCTGCACCTAGTGTGCCGAGTTGCGGTCGTCCTCTCTGCTTTGCCCTCTCGCTTACCTTTGAGGGGTCTGCACCTTCCATCTTGCCGTGCTCTTCTGTATTCTTGATGTCTTCCGCTACACCATAACCGTTATCGACGCACCACTCGCAGCCGTTCTCAAGCACTGCATCGAGTTTTCCAGGTTCTATCCTGAGCTTTCCTTTGCTCCCTACTCCGCAGGGGATGTTCCTGAAAAGTTCTGCTGTGAGTTCCCTCATCTTGTCAGTGACTTCTGATGCCTTGAGGTTCGTGCGGATCATATTGATTCCGCAGTTGATGTCAAATCCAGTGCATCCTGATGATATGACTCCTTCTTCAGAATCAAAAGCTCCTACTGCGCCCATTGGAAGCCCGTACCCGATGTGTGCATCTGGCATGGCACATACTGGTTCTACTACTCCTGGCAGCATAGCTACATTTGTCAGTTGTTTGAGGCACTCATCTTCCATTACATCAAGTATTGCCTGGTTCGCGAATACTTTCGCGTTCACGAGCATGCCTTCCCTTACAGTCTTTGGGAGAAGCCATTCGTAATCATTTATTTTCTGTAGCTTGTCTTTCATCTAGAACACCAGTTTTCGGGTATTTTGTTTCATTTATATATATTTGGTATCTGAATAGTGACTATGTGTGCTCGTCACTGTGTTTTAAAGCGGCACAGAAACGTTTATATATAATCTTTAAGCGTCCTCTGGACAATATAATCTATATAATCTATAGTTAAACATTTCGGAGAGGTGCTAGATAATGTATATGTACTTTGTATTTGCAGCATTGATCTCGCTCGCTGCCGCTGGGCTGTTTGCTTTTTTCATTCGAAGAAAGGATGCAGGAACGCCTAAGATGCAGGAGATTGCGGGACATATCAGGGATGGCGCGATGGCCTATCTTTTCAGGCAGTACCGCTACATCGCTGTGTTCATCTTTTTTGTCTCTGTGGTTCTTGGTGTGTTGATAAGCCCCTGGACCATGGTGTGTTTCATCGTAGGTGCTATATTCTCAATCCTTGCCGGATTCATCGGTATGCGTGTGGCTACATTGGCTAACGTGAGGACTTCTGCAGCTGCAAGGAAATCTATCTCTCCAGCTTTGAGGATAGCTTTCTCTTCTGGTGCGGTCATGGGCTTGAGCGTCGTAGGCCTTGGTCTTCTTGGAGTCACTGTACTCTACATGATATTCAGGTCACCTGAGATACTGTTCGGCTACTCTTTCGGAGCTTCATCAGTTGCGCTTTTCGCAAGGGTCGGTGGTGGTATCTACACAAAGGCTGCTGATGTCGGAGCTGATCTTGTGGGTAAGGTCGAGGCAGGCATCCCCGAGGATGATCCTAGGAATCCTGCAACCATCGCTGATAATGTCGGTGATAATGTAGGTGATGTAGCAGGGATGGGTGCTGATCTTTTCGAGAGTTATGTCGGTTCTATCATAGCTGCTATGGCTCTTGGATTCATCGCTTTCAAGGAAGCAGGTATCCTGCTGCCACTTTCAATAGCAGCGTCAGGCATCATCGCGTCTATCATAGGCACTTTCTTCGTGCGTGCAAAGCAGGAGAAGAGATTGGGACTGGCACTGAGAGTAGGCCTTTGGTCAAGCTCTGTGCTCGTCGTGATAGCATCTTATTATCTGACTAGGTTCCTCATGCCTGATCTTAGCCTTTTCTGGGCAGTGCTTGCAGGTCTTGGTGCTGGTGTGATAATAGGATACATAACAGAGTATTACACATCGTATAATTATAGGCCTGTCAAGGACATTGCAGAGGCTGCAAAGACTGGAGCAGCGACGAACATAATACAGGGTCTTGCGGTCGGTATGGCATCGACAGCTCTTCCTGTGCTTGTCGTCTGCGGTGCGATATACATCGCTTACAGCTTTGCTGGATTGTATGGTATCGCTATTGCAGGAGTCGGCATGTTGTCAACTCTGGGTATCAGTCTTGCGATCGATGCGTATGGTCCTGTCGCGGATAATGCTGGTGGTATAACTGAGATGGCAGGTCTTGGATCTGCTGTAAGGAAGAGGACTGATGCACTTGACTCTCTTGGTAACACCACTGCTGCTATCGGGAAAGGTTTTGCTATCGGCTCTGCTGCACTGACTGCACTTGCGCTGTTTGCGACTTTCGCAACAGCAGCTCATCTTGAGGTGATATCTCTGCTGAACCCTAAGGTTATCATCGGGCTTTTGATAGGTGGTTTCTTGCCTTATCTTTTCAGTTCGATGGCAATGAAGGCAGTTGGAGAAGCAGCATTTGACATGATCAAGGAAGTGCGCAGGCAGTTTAAGACAATAAAAGGTCTGATGCAGGGCAAGGCTAAGGCGGATTACGCAAAGTGCGTGGACATCGCGACTCATGGTGCATTGAAGAGGATGATTCTTCCAGGTCTTCTGGCTGTCCTTTCACCTATTGTTGTCGGCCTTGTGCTTGGTGTAGAGGCTCTCGGAGGGCTTCTTGCAGGATCTCTTACATCTGGTGTTACCATGGCAATCTTTTTGTCTAATGCGGGTGGCGCTTGGGACAACGCAAAGAAGTATATTGAGATGGGTAAGTTTGGTGGAAAAGGTAGTGATGCCCACAAGGCAGCGGTTGTAGGGGACACTGTGGGGGATCCTGCAAAAGATACTGCAGGTCCAAGTCTTAACATCCTGATAAAGTTGATGAGCATCGTTGCACTGGTCTTCGTGCCATTGTTCCTGATGTTCGGGGCTTAATTTTTTACTCTTTTTTTCTATTAATTTTAGTTTCTGCAGTACCTCGCTTTAGCGTCTGTTTCTAACTGGAGGGTATGCAGATAGCCCTTTAGGGCGTATTAAGAAAAAGCGTAAGCTTTTTCTTCAATGCTTTTTCTGCGATGTCTGCACAGCGAAATTGGTGTAGAAGTATGAGCTCGTACAAGCTGTCGATTAAAACAACCTGTACGAGGTGTTTGATTTGAATACTGTAAAGTCTAAGGAGTTAAAAAAGTTTTCGCATAGTGTGGGTCAGAACTGGTATCATGTGGTGCTGACACCTAAAGGAAGATATCCTGTTTTTAAACAGGTACACCAGCGCGATTTGGCTATTGGAGCATTTAATTGGATCTGTAACAGGCACAAAATTGACTTATTTGCGAAAGAAGTTATGGATGATCACGTTCATCTGTTCGTGTCTTGTCCGCCTGATTGCTCAATTAGAAAGTTGATCCAGTTGATTAAAGGAGGATCTTCATATTATATACGAAGGAACCATCCACCTTTGAAGAAGTACGATGCATTCTGGAGCAAAGGGTACATGTATCGTAGTGTCGGCAGTGTAAGTGCTGAAATAGTCAAACACTACATAAACAGCTCAAATAACTGGATGAGCTCAAAGCAGAAAAAACTGATTTAATTAATAGAACGCCCGATAAATGCCTCGGGCTTCACAGGTTGTCCGGCAATTATGTGGAATATGGACGTAAATAACGGTTTTTGCATAAGTTTTGTATGAATCTGGTAATAGTGTGTTTTGTGTTGTTGTTCTTTTGTAATTGCAACCACATTCTTTTAATGTTGTTTGCTGTAC
>JBDRET010000048.1:0-8020 GCA_043819495.1 Candidatus Woesearchaeota archaeon
TCTATCATCAAGTTCTTCGATGCGAAACTTACCTTCCAAGCCTTTTTTCTTTTTCTTGGCATCCTTTTTCAGCTTATCCAAAACAGGACTTGCCTCTTCATCATCAACCTTCGCAGTACCGAATAAAGCTCTGTAGTAATCATCAACAGTTCTTATTTCGGGGATTTTAAGTTTCATCTTTTTCTCGATTGATACAGTCGTTTAAACAATGGATTGTCTGAGTCTTTGTGACCTTCTAAGAACTTGTTTGCTGTTCCGTTCTGCACCGCAGAGTACATCTTCCTGTACTCTTCCTTGTTCTTTGAGAAGTCGTCTTCAACGAAATCATCGACAAGTTGCTTTGCGAGGCTCATCTGCATCGAGCTTTGCCTGACATCATCGCTTTCTGCCTTGAACGTATCAGAGAATGACAATCTGTGGTTTATTGTATAAGGAAGCACTTCCTGTACTGTATCTGCTGATACTGTTTCTTCTCCTTTCAGAAGACTTAAGCATTTGGCGTACTCTGCGCAACTACGAACTCCAGTACGGACACTTGGGTTATTAGTCACTCTGCCAAGAGCATATTCTTTATTATGTCCGGATGACTCTCCATTGACTTTCAGCTCGCTGTTTAAATGATCAAAAAACACATCCAGCAACAACCTGGCATCAGGTTCAAGACCTTGAACATGAAGCATATAAGGAAGAGCTTTTCTCTCTGAAGGCGTCATTGCAACACCGTCAAGTCTTTCTGAAAATGAAGCTGACAGCGAAGCTATCTTCTCGAGCTTTGAACTATAATAACAATCCTTGTCGCAGATTACCCCTTCCATCTCTGTTGAAAGCGTCTTGTCAGAGAGCAGTCCTTTGTAAGCATCAATGGTAGGCACACCCATTATTCCCATCACGTTATTGTCAAGAGCCACTTTTGCCTTTGCCAGCGCTTCATCATCAGCGCCTGAATTCATCAATTTATCAAGCTCTGCTGAATAGTCTGAGCGTACTTTTTTCAGTTTTGCAGCTTGTTCCCTGCTCAGCCTTGACTCATCAAAATCTCCTCTTATGTAGGACTGTAAGAATAGTGGGAATGCAACCTCAACAGACACATCAAACCTATCCATGAGAGGCGGCGTCAATTGGGTGTTTCCCCTGTCAGTGTAGTTTGCTGTAGCGAAGAAAGGCATCTTGGGCTGATTAACAGACTCATTCAAATACAAAAAGTTTCCATTTTCCACTGAACGAAGAAGCATGTTCTGCGTTCCCGGCGGGATTCTGTTTATCTCGTCGATTATCTTTGCTGATGGTGTCTGCGCGAATATGCTGAATATAACTTTTTCAGTTTCACTAAGTTTAGAAAAATCTAATCGCCCGAATATCTTCTCTTCAGTAAGCTGCGGGTGACCCTGGATCATGCCTTTCTCTACAAATTCAAGCGGCAGTCCGAACAGCAATGAAGATACCGCTTCTGCAGTGGTTGTCTTTCCCAGGCCGTAATTTCCTGTTATCAGCTGGTTCCTGTTCAAAAGACCAGTCATTAAACTATAAAAAACAACATCATTAGCAGGCCTCTCACCCACCGTCATATTTGGATTATTGACATAAAAACTCATGCCAATAAAATCAGCCATTCTAAATATTTTCTCGCGTAGCGTGTCTTTGTAAGATTCAGTCATTTTTTTCCTCCAAAATATTTGATTTTGGTGTCATCTCAGCCCGTTTTCGGTCTTGAGATTCCTCCAGCAGCTTTTTGGCTGCAAACTCAAAGAAATGTGATTTATTTCGGAATACACCATCCCTAAGCCGCTCTTTGGTCTTAAGAAGGGTATCCTCATCTATAGTTATGCATATCTGATGTTTTACCATATTAAGCAGTGGAGAATATCACTCACATATAAATCTTACGTTTTTTCACCACTTACCAGTAATACTAAATGTTTATATAAAAGTGAATAATATTATTCACTAAGTGAATAACTATGAGGAAGGAAACATTACTCAAAATCATGACATTGTTCAGGAAAAACCTGGACAAAGGACTCACAATCAGGCAGGTCTCTCAAATGCTCAACATAGGCTACAGGCCAGCCTACAACCACATCACCCGCATGGAAGAACAAGAAATTATAACCATAGAACGAGTAGGCAAGGCAAAACAAAGCTTACTTAACCTCAAGAGCGAAAAGTGCAGGCACCTTCTGGACGAGGTAGGTATGCAGCAGAAAGAACAACTGCTCAAGAAGCACACAAAACTGAAGAACGTCCTTGAAAACCTGACAAAAAAGCTCACAGAAAAGTTTGTATCAGAGATACATTCAATAGTGCTGTTCGGAAGCTATGCAAAAGGCCGTTCAACCAAAGAAAGTGATATAGATCTTCTTTTCATAGTGAGTGACCTAAAAAACAAAACCGTGCGGGAGGGTATAGAGAGGGAATGTGCAAGCGTTCAATACTCCTACAACATACAAGTAAGCCCAGTAATGACAGACATTCCAGAACTAAAGAAAATGCTGGAAGCAGAAGAAATGACTGTGGGAAAAGAAACAAGAGAACATGGAATACCTCTTTACGGCTCTGAAAAATTCTGGAGGGCAGTCACATGAAAAGACAAGACCTACTGAAAAGAAAGATACGTGAATACATCAAAAGAACACAATTGATAGAAAGTAAGGATAATCTCAAACTTGAAAAGCCATTCCTGACAAAGGCCAGGAAGAACCTGGCAGTAGCCAATCTACTGATGAAAATATCAGACGACACAGAACTGAAGAACACACTCGACCTAGCAGAAGGCTTTGAGACTCACGACTGGATAATTATCGTGGCATACTATGCGATGTACACATCAGCCCTTGCTGCCTTGGCAAGACAGGAACTCAAGTCAAAAAGCCACGCGGCCACTCTTGCAGTCCTCGAACAACACTATTTATATGAACAAAAAATCCTGGAAACAAAACACCTTGAAAAGCTATCAAAAGCATACATGATAAGCGAGGCCATGATAACCAAGCTGATCCAGACAAAGACAAGAAGAGAGACAGCACAATACAATGCTACACCAGCAATAACAAGAGAAAACGCACAGACATCACTAGCGGACGCAGACGAATTCATAACAAAAATAGAAGAAATACTATCGTAAACCAGTTTTTTAGCGTCTCAAAAATTCAGAATATAACAAGAGGGTTTAAATACCTCGAAAATCATACATACAAGTATTGCTTCGAAACTGGAGCAACAGATTCAGGATCCCCGATTGGGTCAAAACACAAGAAGATGAGTTCGCAAAAAAACCAGTACATGAAAAGCGAATTATTGGCTGTAAAGCAAGAATTCTGTAGTTTAAAAGGGGTCATTACTTATAAGTAACGACAATTCCGAAAACTTTATATACTAGTTATTGACAAATGTGCATAAGGCGATACTGGCGCTATATGCGCAATAAGTTGAGGGGTGCAAATAACCATGTCAAAAACAATACCACTATACCTTACGATGATTGCAACAGCAGGCTGTGCTTCATCTAATTACAACAGCAAATTCGATTATCCTGATGATTCTATGAAAGTCCTAGGAGTAAAGGACTCTACAGAACTAAGATTCCTTCCGAATGGATACACAACAACACAGTCCAATATGTCAACAATAGAAGATGTCGCTTCATTATACGCTGGAAAGACACAGGTAAGGACAAGGCCAGATGGAAGCCTCATTATACCACGAGCATCAGCAAGCGCAAGGGATGACGCATCCATAGTGAAAGTCCTTGAAGATATGGATTCCAATGGTGACAAAAGAGTCAGTACAGATGAAGCATCAGCATTCAAGGCAATCCTCTACACCAAGCTCAAACAGATGGTCGGCAGGTATGCAACACCTGAGCAGGCAATGAAGACTCTCAATATCAGCGACACAAATGAACTTGTCGCACTTCCAGGAGGATACTTCACATCACGATCAAACTACCAAGGTCTCAAGACAATCGCAGGCATCTATTCCGGAACAGTGGAACTCCAGTGGACAGGAAACGGCTGTTCTGCAAAAGGGACTTACGACAAGAACCCTTCAGTGCTTGAGACAATAGCAGGACTTGTCGATGCTAATGGAGATAAGATAATCACCAGCGGCGAGACATTCCTTGCACGCAGAGATGTATGTGACAAGAAGAGACCTGGCGCAGCAGTAGCTCCTACACAGGAACAGAGACCAGTCATCCGCCAGCAGCCAGCAAGACCAAGAGGTCACACACATCCAAGGCACTCAGCAAGGCAGCAGAGAAGCGCTGAGCAGAGACCAAGCGGAACACTGTAATACTGTAAAACTTTTTTTCCTTTCTTAACAATCCAACATCATAATTACACATATTTACAATAGTTTTTTAAACCATCAAAACATGATATACACCATGACAAAAACGAACAGAGTTGATTGTATTCACTGTCCGCGACAGTAAGCGGGTCTGTTCTAGTCTCAACTATATTCTTTGGCGACAGATGTTCCATAGGTAGCTTTCGCTGCCTCAAATAAACAAAACAAGTTCTGCACAGGACATAAAAGACGAAACAAAGCAGATTTTACGCTTTTTCTCGTCGAGAAATCATTCCAAAAATGAATAATAGCGTTAGCTGTAAAACGCTTACAGTGGTGTAATGGTAGCACATGAGGTTGTGGACCTCAAGGAGCGAGTTCAATCCTCGCCTGTGGGCCTCACCCGTGCGGGGTCTAAACGCGGAGAGATGGAAGATGAAACAAGAGAAACAATCGGAAGATGAAATACCGAAAGACAACCGCATCATCGTCAGACAGTACTCTGATGATTGCCTGGACGGAGTCATAGACGCATACATAGACTCTTTTGCAGGACCACCCTGGTTCGAGGACTGGAATGCAGAACAGGTAGAGAAGATAGTGCTGCAGGCGAGAGATCAAAGAGGATTTCTTGGTAAGGTCGCGCTCTACGGACCTGATCAGCTCGTGATCGGAGTCAGTCTAGGGTATATGGTGCCATGCGAAGACACAGAGACAGTCAAATATTCCAGCATCTACAAGATGTTGAAAGAAATCGGATGGCAGGACTCTTTCTGCGGAGCAGAGACCTTCATAAAGCAAGCATACCAACAGAAAGGAGCAGGTAAACTTATGCTTAGCGAGTTTGCCAAGGAACCGATCTGCGAAAGGGTAGTCTTCAGGACCAAGAACCTTAACATGATCAAATTGCGCGAGAAGGTATGGCAATGTCAGGTCAAGGAACTATTCTACGACCCTGTCGAGAAGGAAAGGATGTGGTACGGAGTGCAGAAGGATGTATCCATACCCCAATACAAATAGGTCTGTTGCCCTTGAGAGGGGGAATATCTCCCTCTTCAAGGCAGCTATGCCTGGAAAGAAAGTCTGCATACTCGGAGGAGTGCATGGGAACGAGATTGCAGGCATCAATGCAGTCATGATGCTGATGGCAGAAGGGTTAAACATCGATGAGGGCGAGGTATGCCTCATCATCTGCAACCAGAAAGCGATAGATACAGGAAGAAGATTCGTCGATGAGAACCTGAACAGATGTTTCCTAAAAGGAAAAGAAAAGACAGTATCATATGAAGAGAACATCGCGGAAGAACTGAAACAGATACTCAAGAACTTCGACATATGCATCGACATACACAACTCCAATACGCCCGGATCAGAACCTTTCATAATCTGCGAAGAGAACGCTGATGCACTGCTCGATAGCATACCTGCAGAAAAGGTCGTGTATGGATTCGACAGGCTCGAGCCTGGCGGCACAGACTATCATATGAACAGAACAGGAAAGATAGGTATATGCATAGAATGCGGATACGCAGAAGACAGACTCTCGATTGAATTCGCGCGGAAGACGATACTCAACCTGCTGAAGAAGACAGGCAACATAAAAGCGAAAAGCGAGACGTTCAATAAGAAAGATGTCTTCCGCCTTGAGAAGACATACATCCCAAAAGATGATTTCAGGATCGTGAAGCGCTTCGCAGACTTTGAGCCATTGGCAGAAGAAGAACTCATAGGATTCGACGGCGAAAAAAGAATAATTGCAGGAAATGCATGCAACATACTGTTTCCGCGAGACATAATCAAATCACAGGACAGTGACGGAGAAGCGTTCCTGCTCATACAAAAGCTATATAAATGACATTATGATAGGAGGTATCAACATGGAACTGATGAACGCACGCGGGACAAGAGACTTCCCGCCGGAAGAGAAGATAATAAGGCAGAAGCTGATCGATACGCTCAGGAATACATTTGAGCTGTACGGCTTCTCCCCATTAGAGACACCTATAATCGAAAGGACTGAAGTGCTCTCTGCAAAGTACGCTGGCGGCGCAGAGATACTCAAGGAGACATTCAACTTCAAGGACCAGGGAAACAGGGATCTCACCTTAAGATATGACCTGACAGTCCCTCTTGCACGATTCATCGGGATGAACCCTACAGTGAAGATGCCTTTCAAACGCTATGCCATCGGAAGAGTATTCCGTGACGGCCCGATAAAGACCGGCAGGTACAGGGAATTCTGGCAGTGCGATGTCGACATAGTAGGGACAAAGTCGATGCTTGCAGAATCACAGCTGATACAGATAGCGCAGAAGTTCTTTGACTTGACAGGGCTGGATGTGAACATAAACATCAACAGCAGGAAGATCCTCGACGGGATGATGGAAGCTGCAGGAGTCCCTGAAGACAGGCGCACAGAAGTCGTGCTGGAGATAGACAAGCTCAAGAAAGTCGGCCTTGAAGCGGTCAAGAGAGAGATAGAGAAGAAGGGCATACCTGAAGAAGTGATTACAAAACTCATGGAGATACTTGCAGTATCAGGATCCAATCAGGAAAAGCTGGCCAAAATAAAAGAACTCGTCCAGAATGAGATTGGATTTGAAGGACTGGCAGAAATTGAAGAATTACTATCTTATGTCGACAACAAGAATGTCGTCTTTAATCCTGCGCTTGCGCGCGGACTCAGCTATTATACCGGACCTGTCTTTGAAGTCTTCCTCAAGGATGAGACGCTATTTGGCAACTCACTCTCAGCAGGAGGGAGATGGGACAAGATGATCGGTGACTTCCTCGGAAGCAAGAAAGAGTTCCCTGCAACAGGGATAAGCTTTGGGATAGAGCCGATAACTGCAGTGCTCGGACTGATGAAGAAAGAAGGGGACGCAGTCAAGACAGTGACAAGACTGTATGTAGTCCCCATACAGACAGTGAAAGAATGCATCACAATATGCGAACAGCTCCGAGCTTTCAGGATCAATACTGACATGGACCTCTCAGGAAGAGGAGTCTCAAAAAATCTTGATTATGTCAACAAGATGGGAATACCTTACGCACTATTCGTCGGAGAAGACGAGATCAAACAAGGCAAGTTCAAGCTCAAGGACATGAAGAGCGGAGAGGAAGAACTGCTTTCTGTTGAGGATGTCAGCAAGAAACTAGGATGTTAATATTCAGAATCCTGAAGCATCATTCTTGATATCTATCCATGAAAACTAGATTTAGAGAAGTTTTTGCGAAGCAAAAATCTGAAAGAGTGCCGAGCTGAGGCGCGAACCTCTAAATACTTATCATATGACCTGAACGAAATGTAATGGAGTGAGAGCGCAGCGTGGCTTGAGTTTCACTCACTTCCATCCAAATTCGCTATAGAATTCTTTATTTTTTATCTTATTAAGAGTTTGTTTTATGTATGGAATGGTATTTTCGGGAATACTATCTAAACCAAACCATGATAGATCATCACATTTATGAGGTTCTTTATTGATTATCTCACCATCCCATTTTTCTGCCATAAAAAAGACATCAATTCGTTCGTTATATTCATCACTTTGAGAATCTCTATGCATCACATGAACAACTTTCAAGTTTTCAGAATCAAGAACCACCAGTCTCCGCTTCGCTCAGACTGGTGGTATGAAGACTTAGTCGCAAAACAACGTTAATCTGTATTGTTTTGCCCTATCTCTTGCTGAACCATACTTCTGTGTTTTGACATAGTTCACTGTAAAAACCA
>JBDRET010000049.1:0-10168 GCA_043819495.1 Candidatus Woesearchaeota archaeon
TTCTGCAGCGAGAAAGAGACGGCACTGTATGCCCTTCTGATGGGATTTGAGGTATCATTCAATGAATGCCCAAACATAGTCAACTCGTATAGGGCAGATGTAAGAGAGATGATCAATGATTATGAATCACAGCACCATGGCGCAAAGCAAGGGATAATAGAATCATTCATCAAGGAGCTTCCCAAGCTCAGGAAACGATATGAAGGGACAGGTCCTGCAATATGCATGAAGTGCGGAGAACCGAGTTCTGATCGGATCTGCGGGGCATGCGCTCTTGTAGCTAAATTATAATAATATGATATGATATCCGAACAGGACAGATGAACAACATGATAGATATAGTCTTTCCAGACAAGAATGAGAACGAGTTCATCAAGATGGCAGAGCGTCTAGGTCTTGAAGGCCTCATGTTCGTCTACGAGGATATCCGAGATGTATCCGGATTACAGAAAGAGACCAAATTGAAGATATCTTCAGGAGTGCTCTGCCTTCCAGGCAAGGTCAATAAGTACAAGGGAAAGACAACAACACTAGTCAGGGCACCCGGTGACCAGGAGAAGATAAGGAACATAATAGAGCAGGACAAGCCAGATATACTCTTTGGACTCGAACAGGGCGCAAGGAAAGATTTCTTCCATCACAGGGCATCAGGACTCAATCATGTGATGGCAGAGCTCATGGCAAAGAACGGGGTTGCGATGGGAATAAGCTTCTCAGACCTGCTCAAGGCAAAACCCTGGGACAGAGCTGTTTATATAGGAAGGATCAGGCAGAACATGAAGCTTGCCAGAAAGTTTAAATTTGAGGTGAGGATAGGGAGTTTTGGAACGAGCTGTTGGGAGTTGAGATCGCTAATTGATATCAACTCAATTTTTTAGATTAATACTGTGGTAAGTCAATATCAGGTCGGTTTTGATGAAATTGAGATACTTGAAATATATGGCGAGTTCAGCAATTTTATTCATGATACTTCTAGGTTGCACTCCTTATTCTGAATACGCAAATCAAAATATGAATAAATATCCCGATTCGAACACAGAAAGACCTGAGTTTTTCATATCAGACATAAATAATGAAGAGATACTTATCAATGATACTTCCCTTACCACACATAAAATGTCATTTGTATTTACAAATAATGAAGATGCCGAAATCTTTTGCAGGTTTGAATTGAAACTTATCAACGCTACAGAAGAGTCTGTAAAAAATATCTCTAAAATAGCAATAAGCGCAAATAAAAAGAAAAACATCTCAATAATTTTTGATATGCCACTTGGTGATTCAGAAGTCAAGATCTCTCCTGATTGTAGGTATGAGTAGACAAAACATTTATAAACAAAAACAGTCCTTATTCAGGATCTATTAAAAAGAGGACTGATGGTAAAAAGAGCGAATCCTGAACTTGTAAAGTACATTGAAAAACATCTTTCTAAAGGTTTTAAGATAGAACACGTAAAAAAAAGACTTGCTGAAGTCGGACATCCTATAGAAGCCATCGAAGATGCTGCGGCATTTGTCTTAATGACAAAACAGAGCCCAAAAAAAAGACCAAAGACATTCATGATAGTATATGGTCTCATACTCATATCGGTCATTATAGTATTCATCGGTTTTATCTGGCTGAAAGCAGGGCAACAAGCAGAGTACAAAGAAGCAGTAGAAGAAGTGAAGAAAAATCAATCATATATGGGTAGGACTGATGTTGAACTATTGAAACTTGCAGCATCAACAGGAAACCTTGAGGCGTGCAGATTCATATCTGATGAAAACTTATTTTTTGCATGTGATGAGAAATACTGGGAACGCACAGATTGCTCTTATGAGGCAACAATAGGCGAAGGAGTCAATGAATGCCGTGTAAAGTTATCTGTGGGGGAAGATTTCTACAATAAATATTGTGAAGGAGAAACAGTAGAGAGTCTATGTATCTCATCTGCAGCACTCATAGAAAAGGATGTTACTATGTGTCCGGATGATATATGTATACAACAGTTAGCGATACAAGAGAACGATAAATATATCTGTCACACCATCGAGGATAAAGATCAGACGAAAGATTGCCTGTTCGAGTTTGCATTGGCTACAGGAAGTGCAGATGTCTGTCTTGAGACAGATTACCCTCTGATCTGCAATCAGTTGTTATGGTCGGATGAACAAAAAAAGACACATATCCTTGAAAGTGTATCCGTCTTCAATAAGAACCAGAGAACCAGAACCGCAACACAAAGTGAACTGGACGCGCTTTTCAGAGATGTCCGAAAGTTCTATGTGGATGGAATATGTGATGAAATCGAAGGAGCATATACAAAATATTCATTAAAGGACCTGTGCATTCTCAATCGGGCATTAAGTTCTTTACTTGATAGACCGGTTTTAGATGGACTCGCAGAGGAAGAGAAAGAGATCGTAACTGGAGAGTACAGGGATATTTCTGAAACTAATTTACTTAAATGCAAAAGTATCTTGGATCCAGAAATCTTGTGGTGCTGTATCAATACTCAAGACGAAGAGTTTATTAACCGCTGTCGTTTCTTTAATGTCGAGGATGTCCCATGATCTGGCCAAAAATCAAAAAAAAGATTGTTGACTTTGTGATTGAAGAATCCGGCAAGACTTCAAAGGGTTCAGTGATCAAGCTAGGCATCATATCTACTATCGGCGCATTATCTTTTGCAGGCAATGTAAAAGATGTTTCTGGAGCAGATTGTAGGTGTTATATGGGAGATTGGGGGGGTAGTGATGCAGGATTATATGGAGAAGCTGGGCATCTTTCTGCTCCTGGCAGGCACGGCAGTGCTTTTGCATGGGGAGATGTTTTCAGGAAACCTGTCAATAACTGTTGGGACCGTATAAAGACTGCGTATGACTTAGAAGCAGCAGGATGGGAACCTATAGGTGGTCCCACAGAACTTGATCGAAATAAGAACATATACATAAAAGCAAGATTGTGTGGTGGCACCAGTAAACCAAAGATTTTTGCCAGGATCCCTGTATACGATCCTACTGGGGAGTGGACTGATTGGTCCCCTGCTGCTTGTGCGACTGCAGATTTATTCAGAGCAAACTTTGGAAGCGATCTAGTACCATTAGACAAGCATTTAGGCAATCCTACAGACCCATATCAGGGCTGTAAGATGAATGAGGTGGGGTCGGATGAAGAAAATGAGGCGCATTGGTGGTCTGCTATAAGAACTTATAATGATAAGTGGTTGCATAAGAATTCTATAACTGCCTCTCTTGATGATACAAATTCTCTTGTCGCGAAGCACGCACATGCATTAATGAACCCTACACAATGTGAGTATAGATACTCTGTCGTCGCAATAGGACACGGCTGTCTAGGGGCAGGAAACACGCACGATACATGCACTGAGGGCGGTAACAACGGATGCATAGAATTCAGGCTTCAAAGGTCAGGCATGGGTGAAGACTTAGCTATAACACGGATGACGGTCAATTAATAAGAATGTGTTTCGCAGGTCGATGTTCGCTGGAAACCACATATCAGAAACTTGATTGTCAGCATATCTTTTTTTCGCATACTCAACTTACCATGACCAAAAGAAATACCAAAATATTTGTATTGATCAAAATAAATAGGATACAACCTAAAAAAATAAACAAAGCGAACGGAATCGTCTGAAGAACATGTATGCTATTGAAATGGACTTTTCCCAGCAAGTGATCATTTTTTAGTTGTTTTATCTCTTTTTCTGTAATTCCTTTCCAGTCGGGCTGTAACATCATATCTTTTTCCATTAAAACTTCAGGATCTATCTTCATACCTTCGTTGGTTACTGCTTCAGTCAGCACCATCCCTGGCGCTAATCTGTGTATATCTACTTTTTTAATGAAATATTTTCCAAGCGTTCCTATGAAGTTCATGATAATGATATACCCTGTGAGTATGATAAAGAAAGATATGATGAAATCCTTACTTATCAAGTACTGTGTGTTCAGGAATAATCGCATTATCGATAAGAATATCATGAATGCAAATGCTTGCTCTTCCAGCCACATCCACAGCAGTTTATAGATGGCTGCAATCAATATTATGTACAGGAAATAGTTCTGCTGTATATTCAGTCTTGTGAATCCCTCTCGTATGATCCAGGAAAGGCTGAATATTATCAAGAGACTGCTTGCCAGCGATCTTGGATCCATTGCGGACCGCAGGACTTTCCATTTCTGCTTTGCAGTAGTCTTTATCAACAGCACAATCAATAAGTATGCAAATATCGGCAGCACTATATTCAATAACATATCTATCGGAGGGAATTGTGCTGTCGTGTGCCTATAGACTGAAGGAGGGATAAGCGCAGTGAATGCAGTGATAAGTTTGGCATCTCCTGCACTCCAGTATCTCATCAACCACATCACAACACCTATCGCAAGAACCCCTAGTACGTACAATAAATTCTTCAGAGCTTCCCCTGGTGTGATCAAATCCAGCAGTATCGATGCTATATGAAGAACGAAGCTTACAAAAAGTGCAGATACTATGTATATATTCCGTATCTTTCCTTTTTTTATATCATCATAGCTAGTAACAATACCTAGCAGAATTATAACTGGAAGAAAGAATATCAAGACCATCCTGCCCAGCCCAAAATGATATCTCTTTTTTCAGGATCTGACAATGCATCAAATATGTAATCAAATATCTTCTTCATCGTCTGACATTTTTCAGTAAGAGGGACTTTACCCATAGGATTTCCAGTCTCAGAATGAGTCAATACAGGACAAAGGCCGCAATACGCCTGATAGGCACACACATCACAGGCAGCATCTTCATTGATTCCCATACTTATAAGCCTACGGGTATCTTCCCTACTCATTATGCTCTTAAAATCATCTCTTCCTGCATCCCCGACCTCAAACAGTTCCCGCCCTCTTGCAAAATCACAGGAATATATCTTCCCTTCTGTGCTGTATGCCATCTGTCCAGTCACCATACCACAGGGGCTCTGCAATTCGCTGAATATCGTCGGCTGTCCGGTCAGTTTCTTCATTATTATGCTCACAGAACGCTCAAATATCGTGACACCTCTCTTGTTCAGCTCTATCATGTAATCAAGACTCATCTTCCAGAATGCAATATAATCATCAACAGGCATGTTCAGATTATCTTCATTCTTTTTGGCATCTCCTATAATATCAGCTTTCTTCAGCTGTATCACTTTTGCTCCAAGCGCCACATATTGATCAACTATCTCTTTCCAATAAGGGAGCGAGTTTCTTGTCACCGTCAGCAGCATACCGACATCTTTGCCATACGTCCTTTTGATATCGCGTATCCTCCCAATCACTTTCTCATGACTATTCATTTCTCCAACCAATGGCCGGTTCACATCATGCACCTCTGCAGGACCATCAATAGATGTGCAGATATTACAGCCATTTTCGACAAGCAGCGCTATCTGAGCATCTGTAATCATCGCAAGATTTGTAACGATATTCAATTCAATATCTTTTTTATCCTCTTTCTCTCTCTTCCTGATCTTCATGATGAGTTCTATTATAACATCAAAATTAAGTGTCGGTTCACCACCCTGGAATTCTATACTCATATTTTTACGTTTTAGTCCAAAGATAAAATCAAGTATCTTGTCGATATTTTCGCTCTTCAAATATCTGATCTCTTCAGGTCTGCAGTCTGCTTCTGCATGACAGTAGATGCAGCGATGGTTACAGGCATTCGTGAGCTCGATTATATGAAGGGAGGGTTCCTGTTCCAGGAAGAAATATCTTGCATAATACCTCCTGATCATCTCCTCAGCATTCTTCCTCGTGAGTACCACTAAGGCATTTTCCATACTATTAAGGAGCATATCATCAAATTCGTACCTGATTATCCTTGTGTAGGTATATTTATCAAGGAATATCCAATCCCCCAGATCAGTCACCAACAACAGCTGGTCTCTTATTCTCTTAATCCTGTGCGGAAGCACATATGCCCTATCTTGCACCAACTGTATATCAGTCACGTTTATTCATCAACCCCAGGCAATAATTCATGAATTCTCCACATAATCTATCAGTATCATCAATGCATTTAGGCACCAATTCAACATTCAGATATCCTTGTTCTTCTGTGATATTCCCATCACATAGTTCAGCATATGCTGAAAGCCCCTTGCGTATCGCTTCCAGACTGTAGAATCTTTTATTGAACCGCATCATTTTCTCTTATGCGCCAGAAATATAGAGTCCAACAATGAGTTCCTGAACGCAAGGCTCTCTCTGCTTCTGCTCCTGTATGTTGCGTAGTTGAGCAGCTCCTCATTGAATTGCATCACCAGCACATCAATGTCCTGTTCTGGATGTTTCTTTCTTATTTCAACTTCTATGCGGTCTTTCGGGTCACCATCCAGGAGTATGAATGCCCGGTCTATCATTATGTATGCAGCACTATAAACAATATCCAAGGGGTATATCTTAGGATTGATTGAAAATATCGCTTTTTCTTTTTCTATTTTAGGATTTTCTGACGTGTGTGTCATCATAGCAAACCACTTCAGAGGGAGATGTTTTTTGGGTTAATAACCTTTACTTTTCAGTACGAAACATTTATAAACTAATTGCGCTTTGATTCATCTAATTATGCCTGTGTAAATACATCAAAAATGATGTCTTAAGATAGGCACAAAATAGTGGTGTATGTATGAAAAAAGGGGTCTGTAGTAAATTAATGAGTATTTCTTTCAGCACCATATTTTTCATCTCTTTTAGCACTATATTTTTCATCCTGTCAGTCATCAGTTCTTATGCAATCACTCCGGGATCATCCGGGATAGAGTCTGATTCAGATTTAGGTGATGCTACATCTGTACTCCAGGATGGTGCTGCGGGATATTGGATCGCTTATGATGAGCAAGGATATGGTTATGCTACAGGGAATACTCTTGGAACTTTCTACCAACCAGTTTCAGGAAGTTCACCACTCACCATACCAGTAGATGGTACTATGTCATATATCTATGATAACCTTCTAAAAGCTGTTAAGGCAGACGCAGCAGGATTCAGCCTTTATGTGCCTGATATCTATAACATCTTTAAGGTCACTGAAGGAAGTCACGAACTTCAGCACGCGATATTTGTGCTGTACCCTTCATTTTTTACTGTCGGGGCAAGCTGGTATGATTCACATTTAGGTACAGTAGACTCATCATTCGCAGATTTCCAGAATCCCTGCGTAACCTGTCCATATATCGATGACATGACTGCATGTAATTTCGCACTTCCTGTGAAAGGCGCTAGCTGTATCGATATAAATATACTCAATTCAAAAAATTGCGATATAATCTCTGACACATCCCAATCTTTCTGTGAAGGAGTTGTCGGTATCGGCGGAAATGCTAATCCGTTAGTGAATCCTGACCCTGTCAGGATTCCCGGATATGGTGGGTGTCGGATGTATGATACCGAAGGATTTGATGTCAATACGCCAAGGCCGTACGGCCGTGACTGGTATCCTGCATCCAGTGTCGTTGGTGGTGCATCCATGTATTCTCCTGATCTTGGTGCCGCTCCTAATCTTGGTACCGCAGTGAGTGAAGCAGCAGTAGGACAATGCTGCGGCAATGACCTTCGTGCAGATCCTGGTGTGACTGCAGTAGACCCTGCGTTCCCTTTAGATTCTGATTCATATAACAAGTTTCTATGTGTAAATGAGACTGACTATCGCCCCCAAGGAGATTTCAGATGGATAGATGCAAGCCAGTCAGAGGTATTCAGGATAAAATACGTGAAAGAGAGGGATGGCGCTCCTGCTCAGTATGCATTAGCTTCAAATGCTGATGGTTGGTTAGCATGCAATACAGATCAACGAGATACTAGTGAAGGCGGGAATAATCTTGAAGATATTTACTTATTTGTAGACTGGCAGTTGACTACATCAGGCCAGCCGACAAAAATCCGAAATAATGGTATGCTACTCAAGGAATATGAAGGGTTGCCACGCCCATCAATAACTAATGCTTATGGTACTGATGCGTTAGATGGTTCCCCTACGACGGTTGAAGGTGCAGATGGCGGAGCAGGTCTTGACAGTCCTGGAAGCCCGGTCACTGATGCGCTGGAAGAGAGCGATTTTGTGAATTCGATAGTCCCCAATTCAATAACAGGGCCTTCAGTAGTGAGCCCCTGCGATACTGATGGTGATGGATATGATGCACCATGGACCACAGACCTTGCATCTGAATGGAAGGATACCGACACTACCTGTAAGAATCCTATACCCCCTTTTGACTGTGATGAAGACAATGTTGATGGTAGGCTACGACATCCCGGGCAAGTCGACTATTGTGATGGGTCAGGAGAATCAAAAATCGACAATGACTATGATTGCAATCCAAGCACTCCTTGTGTCGAAAGGCTCGGACCTACTTCGGATATGACTAATTGGAAGTCTTTTGTGACCCCTGTCAAAGCATTCCCGCGATTCATCTGTTATAATAATGATGCTGCAGGAGACTTCGCAGAGTGCTGCGGATGGAGCACAGCATATTGTTTTAACGAGATACAAGGCAGAAGAGTTGGCTCTTTCATCCACACGCTCAGAGAATTCAACTTCTTCGGATTCGGAGGAACCGATCCAATCAACAGATACACCATCGCAGAAGATGATCCTGCTTATGATGACTATATCGATAGGTCTGAGATGAACTATGTAATGAGGTATGGGGTTAATCCAGCAGTAGGTAATCCTGCAGAAGTGGACGACCTTCCAGAAGGCGAGAGAACGTATCGTATGCCCTTTGCGTTCGTAAATAATGATATCAACTTGACTGATTTTGGC
The DNA here is from genome assembly GCA_043819495.1 of Candidatus Woesearchaeota archaeon. GTDB lineage: Archaea > Nanobdellota > Nanobdellia > Woesearchaeales > UBA11576 > JABMQF01. The sequence continues at coordinate 8,801 of JBDRET010000049.1, forward strand.
CATTATGGCACTCTTGAGTTCTATGTGTGGTTCACTACAAACTTTGAAGTTGAGCTTTGGATGGGCCAATATCTGGGGGTAAAACCACGAACCAAATTTGATGCATATTCCTATCCATATAAGATAAGGATAGTGGATTATGTGGTCAATGAGCCTGAACTCATGAAGTGGATGCATGTAGTGATACCTATTGAAGGAATAGTGTCCTCAGGATTCCAACCAGAGAATCTTGTGCTTGCATCTGACATAAAGAGATTAAGGCAGCTCAAGACAGAAGTCAAGGCTAAAGTGAACGAAGGAGGAAATAGCCTGACAAAACCTTATAGTAACATAATCGGCATAGATAAGATACATCTCAAACCGAACGCGACGGATCCAAACCTTAGGAGAGTATCTGGCGCAGAGGATTATATGTGTACCAGCACTGAAACGCCCAGATGGATATCCGACCTTGATGATACGACACAAGAAGAAGGGGATATGCCTTATGGTATGTATTCCTGTGATGCAGTTCCTTCTTATGGTTGGACAGGCACGATGTGTTGTGGTGATGATACTGGAAACAACACCAAATATTCTTGGTCGCAACCGATACTCGGCAAAGATACATTCAAAGAAACATATAATGACTCAAAAGCAGCATGTTGGTCTGGAAACCTGCTTCCAGAAGGATCAAGGGCAATGCTTGTGAAGTACAACCTGAGTTATTCTGGATTTTCAGGAGAAATTACCCGATTGTGCCAAAATACTACCTGTACATATAATCTTCCTCCTGTAGAGAACGCAATAGTTACAAATAACTATACTGAAGTGTATGATCTCGCATTCTTTTCATTAGAGAGCAGCATAAAGATGATCGGTGTCGGAGGAATAGCACCTAACGATCATGCATATCTGAAAGCATTCAATGTGCCATTACAGGTACAGTTCCATGCAGGCCAGTTCTACAGTTGCAATGCAGAGAAATACATAAATGATACACCGAATACAATCACTAACCAGTTCCTGATACCAACCTCTAATGCGAAAGTCAGTACAGGAGGCGCCTGTGCAGTGGTAGGGGATTATTTCTGTGAACATGCAGACGGCAGGAACCTTGGCTGGAGCTTTGAGAAAGTGAAGATGTACCCTAAATCGACAAATGTATCTATAGATGCAACAACCTCAATAAAGGTCAAAGAATCAGAAACTGATGATCCAGTACTGATAAATGCAACATATAGGGTGAACCGTAAAGGGAACTATAACCTCGTCATGAATGGAGGTTTTGAGAATGTCTAAGATGAACAAATCACATCATCTGAAAAAATTGTGTAGGTTATTTTTAGTTTATATCCTGATTTTATTATATTCTTTAATAATCAGCAC
>JBDRET010000050.1:0-5138 GCA_043819495.1 Candidatus Woesearchaeota archaeon
TTGCTGGAAAATAACGAGACATGACGTAACAAACTCAAATTATTTTCCAACAATTGAACAATTAAAGGAACGTTTAGAGAATTTTTGGCAAAGATATGATTTCACGCTCAATTTTACCAATTACTTATGTCCGTAACTAAACGAAAGCAAAGTTTATAAGGAGGCTTTTTTCCCTTGTTTTTGTGCTTTTTAGGTGTACGTTCATGTCAACGTGGTATACTCAACGCAATTTTGCGTTGGTCGTTCAAAACTTGTTTTGAACCCAGCAAATATCTGATTTGCGCTGGCCACGTCGTCTGCGTTCGTTACACTCACTTGCCGCTGTGGCACAATCCGGTACTGCGCAAGCCTGGAAACTTGGAAGTTCCCAAGCATGTGAAGAAAGCTTGTTTCCTTCGGGATATCCCGGTTCAAAATATCAAGAACAAGTGTCTTGGTGTGAAAGTCCGGGCGGCGGCGTTTTTACTTCTAGTTAAAATCTGGTACGCGGACCAGTGCCTATGGGGAAAACGTGTCCGGGCGGCGTTTTTATTCTAATCACATGTATAAAATAAACTACACTTGTATAATATTTTATACAAAGTCAAGAGAACGTAAGATTTAAATAGTACAACAAATTATACAACTGTACAATAAAATGAACAACACCGAGAAAGTCAAAACACAAATATTCGAGAATCCCTCAAAAGAGTTCCATATAAGGCTCCTCGCGAGGAAAACAGGACTGCATCCAAATACTATAATCACAATCACAGACAGGCTGCAGAAGGAAGGCTTACTGGTGAAGAAGAAGAGCAGCGATACCAATCTCACACTAATAAGGGCAAACACACAGAACAGACAATACAAGCTGCAGAAAACATTCTACAACATAAACAAGATCAACACAAGCGGCCTCATAGACTTCCTGGAGAAAGAGCTCTCACACCCAACAATCATTCTTTTCGGATCCTACGCAAAAGGGGAAAATCATCCAGAAAGCGACATCGACCTATTCATCATCGCAGCAGAAAAGAAGAAGATAGATGCGAACAAATATGAAGATAAGCTGGGCGTAGAGATACAGCTACTCATACACACTGAGACTGAATTCGGCAAACTGAAAAAGAACAACAAAGAACTTATCAATAATGTCATAAACGGATACAAGATTACAGGATACCTGGAGGTCCTATGATATTCGAAGATTTCATAACGAACGGAAAAGTAGTCGTAGGAGAGAAAGACCTACAGAAAGCGAAAGCAGTCATCAAAATGTCAGACAACAACCTCAAAGCAGCCAACATGCTAGATATGACAGAAACAACAGCATCAACCATACTCAGCATATCATATGAATCGATTAGGCAAATACTGGAAGCGATGTGCCTCAAAGAAGGCTACAAGGTCTACTCCCACGAAGCATTCACAGCATACCTAAAAAGTAAAAACGAGGAACAGATGGCAGAGGAATTCGACAGACTCAGAAAACTAAGGAACGGCATCAATTACTACGGCAAACAAGTATCTACAGAAGTCTCAGAAGACGCCAAAAAAAAGATTAAGAAACTATGCGACACACTCAAAAACAAATACCTTTCTGCTCTCCACTAAAATCACACAAACTAACAATCCACAGCCCTTTCAGACACATCTTTCCGGATTTTGGTCAAAAAGGTACAGTGCTGGGCGGCGGCGTTTTCTTTTTTTCTTGGTCTACTGCCCCAGAAACTTGAATGTTTCATACACAAGAAATGCGGGCCAGACCATTGCCTTGATGACTCCCAAAACTCCATTCCAGAAACCTGTAGCATTAGATATGTAATAGACTGCTGCCCCTATGAAGCCCAAGAAGTAACCGCAACCAGAACATCCTTGATTCTTTGTTCCGCACTTCATCTTGTCCCATCTGCACTTATCTTTATTGACTATCTTGTTTACTGCTTTTTTCTTTGCCATATTGATGCCTCCAGATTATTATGCGGATTATCTGCCAGTAATATTTATAAATATATCTGCGTTTAATCCCGAAGAGGTGCTAAAATGGTTGAACCTATCAAGATAAAGAATTATGACAATTCTGAGACTGGCTGTTGTGCTAGGTGGAATGTAAATAAATGGGATAAGAAGACATTCAAGTGGAAAAATAAGCTTTTTGTTAAAGATCATGTAACATCAGTGTTCCATATACCTCTAAATTTTGGAAAGGTTGTTGTCAGAGTATTTGACAAGTTGAATAAAGCAGACGCTTTTCCAAAAGATCATATCTGGTTCAATGATGAGAACTCGTTGTGGGGCTCTGATTATTATGTCGCTGTCACAAAGGAAGTTCCAGGGGCAGATAATGTGAAGCTATCAGGCACATTCATGACAAAGACGTTCGAGGGTCCTTTCAAGGATATGGGCAAGTGGACAAAAGATATGGAAGAATATGTCAAGTCAAAGAAAAAGACTGTCAAGAAGATGTATTACTGCTACACCACATGTCCAAAGTGTGCAAAGACATTTGGGAAGAACTATGTTGTACTGTTCGCTCAAGTTTAGTATGCGTTTCTGAAACTGGATGGTGATAGGGTATCATTGCTTAAAATCCTCTACGTTTATAAGCTAGACTTATTTCTTTATTGGGTATGACGACTTTTGCTGATCTTGGTCTTAAGAAGGATATCGTTGCCAGCGTCAGCTTCAAGGAACCATCAGATGTTCAGAAGGCAGTGATACCTCTTGCGTTACAGAAGAAAAATATCTTCTTTACTTCCCGCACTGGGAGCGGCAAGACCCTTGCCTATCTTCTTGGTTATCTTTCAAGGATAAACACTAAATTAGGTATCCAGATGCTTGTCCTGGTACCTACAAGGGAGCTTGCGATCCAGGTCGGCAAAGAGATGATGAAGATATGTGATAGACTGAAGATCAATGTAGGTGTCCTTTTTGGTGGTCGTGAGATGTCTGGTGATTATAGGACTGTGAGCAAGAAGCTCCATATCCTTGTCGGCACTCCTGGCAGGATCACTGATCATATAAACGCCAAGACTATCAAACTTGGTGAAGTCGGCCTTCTGGTCTTTGATGAGAGTGATCAGATGTTTGATCAAGGATTCTTTGATGCTTGTGTCTACATACGTTCCAGAGTCAGCAAGGATGTCCAATTGTTCCTCTCTTCTGCAACCATGACTAAAAAAGTCAATGAGTTCATCTATGCTCAGCTGGGTGCGCATGAATCATTACATATAGGAGATATGATACCTAAGAATATAGTTCAGGAGAAGATGTTCTGCAAGAAGGAAGATAAGAATGATGCCCTGTTCAGATTCTTCTCTTCCCGTAAGTTCTCTAGTGCAATGGTCTTCTGTAATACCAAATTGAAGTGCACTGCGGTCTCTGATTTCCTTGCAGCTAAAGGATTCAAAGCAAAACCTCTCAGCAGTGATCTTGAACAGAAAGCAAGAGAAGCTACACTTTCTCTTTTCCGTGCAAAACAGATAAAGATACTTGTGACGACAGATGTCGCTGCACGTGGCCTGCATATAGAGAAAGTAGGGTTGATAGTGAACTATGATGTCCCTAATCGTGATGAATTCTATGTCCATCGTATAGGCCGGACAGGCAGAGTAGATAATGCAGGTTATGCCCTGACATTGATCTGCCCTGAGGATGTGGATCGGTTCAGCAGGATTGAAGCAGATTATGCTCTTGATATCTCTAAGAAAGATTTCTGAATTGCTAGGATATTGATTCTGTTGAGGTAGAAATATTTATAATGCTGAGAGTCATAGGTATATCAAAATGAAGGTGATCTATCAGACAGGTTATGCAATCGACAAGGATGTCGATGCTGTAGTCAATTCTGCGAATGGGTTCCTGATGCTTGGCACTAGCGGTGCTGGAAGGATAAGAGAGCTGTCTAAACCCCTCAATACTGCAGAGAAAAAAGAGTATTCTATGATCTTCAAGAGGTTACCGAAGAAAGTGCAGAACTTCTATTCGCATCTGTATGGAAAATATGGGTGGAAGCTGACGCGTGACCAATTATCCTGTGTCAAGACCATGGTGCAGCGTAAAGGTCATGCAGTGAAGCGAGGGACTGCCGTGCTTGACCGCAATCGCGTCGGGAAGAAGAACATAATACATGCTGTAGCGATGTCATATCACCTATATGCTGACAGCTGGACAAGGACGCGCGCTACCACGCAGACGATAAAGAATGCCGTCCGCAGCGCGATGAAGATAGCAGACTTGATGGGTGCTAAGAGTGTGGCAATCCCTGTCATGGCTGCAAGGAAGACTTATGGAGTGACACCAGATCAGTCATTGCATGCGCTGCTTTCTGTGCTGAGAGAGTTTGAGGATTCTTCTATCAAGAAAGTGATGATCTGTTTTGATAATGAGAGAACAGAAGAATATCTTAAAAAAATTAAAAAATAAAATTCTAGTCAAGCAGAGCGTTCTTGATAGTGTGGTATAGATTAGCCCAGGGAGAGTTCCAGCTCAGGTCTGATTTTGCATCAGGTTGCGTCCTTCGTATGTACCTTGTCTTTTCCTGCTTTGCATACCTTGGTGCCTCTTCCCATAGACCGATTGTCTCAGTCTTGAAGTTCCTTGCAGTCATACCTTCATTGACGAGCCTGCCTATATCATCCAATGGATGAGGCATCCTGCCAGTATTCACCAGCTTCTCTTCAGCCTTTTCCCACCTGTCAAGTGCAGAGCCGTATGCTTGTGCATTTCCTGATCCATACACGCTCAGAACTCCTGTGGTTGCTGCAAAATATTCTCTCTCTACTCTTGTGTTCACTGTCATCTGACATCCCTCTCAAATATTCTCTTCAGCGAGTATCGACGGAAAAATTGATGATTTATAAAGGTATCCCTTCAGAAAATATTATAAACTAAGGAGAGAATATCCAGTAAAACAACGAGGTGTGATTATCATGCCAGTCACTAATGAAGATATAATGAATGAGCTTAAGAAAGTCGAGGAACGGCTTGATAAGATAGAGCATAAAGAAGAAGAAGCGATAGAATTCCTCTTTCCACCAGTCTAGAGCGACCGAAGGGAGCGGTGACTGGTGGCATCACGAAGTCAGGAAGGATAATAAATCAGATTGGCTATTTCTTTTGTAGCTTTAAGAAAGCTAGTAAGCGAATCGAAACCGTTT
>JBDRET010000051.1:0-4976 GCA_043819495.1 Candidatus Woesearchaeota archaeon
CTTGCTGGAAAATAACGAGACATGACGTAACAAACTCAAATTATTTTCCAACAATTGAACAATTAAAGGAACGTTTAGAGAATTTTTGGCAAAGATATGATTTCACGCTCAATTTTACCAATTACTTATGTCCGTAACTAACTCACCAATACCTTTATAAATACCCTCTTTCTCTTCTCCAATTACTATTTCACGTTAAGAAAGGAGTTTTAACATGGCAGTAAAGTCAAAAAAAGGCAAAACAGTCGATAAGTGGCGTAAAAAGAAATATTTCTCAGTACTGGCACCTAAATCGTTCCAGGAAAGAGAGTTAGGTCAGGCAATGGCTTACGAATCGAGTTCTTTGGAAGGAAGGTGCATAAAATTCAATCTGATGATGCTTACAGGTAATGTGCGAAGGCAGGATGTCAACATTACATTCAAGATTGATAAGGTCAAGGGAGATACTGCTTTTACTATGGTTGATAGCTATTCTGTCAGCCCTGCTTCTATCAAGAGGAAGATCAGGAGGCAGAGGGATAGGTTGGATGAATCATTCAATTGCGTCACCAAGGACAATAAGATTGTCAGGATCAAGCCGTTTATTGTCACAGCGATGAAGACCTCTCAGCTCGTGAGGGCTGCTGCAAGGAGGAAACTGGTGCAGTTCATACATGAGTATGTGGGTGGTATCGATTATGATACTCTCATCCTGGATGTCATGAATGAGAAGCTCCAGAAAGAGATTTCCAAGATAGGCAGCAAGATAGTCCCGATACGATTCGTCGCTATCAGGATATTGAAGTATGTCGGAGAGAAGGAAGCTACTGGTGCCGAGGTTGCTGAAGCTGTCGAGGATACACCTGAAGCTGTCAATGCTTGATTTTTGTATTTTTATATCTTGATTATTTTTGATCTTTTGATTATATCTTGAGTATGTCTAAAAAACAAAGAGGGATTGTTAATATGCCAAAGCCGATTGTTGATGAGAAGAAATGCACTGGGTGTGGCACTTGTGTCGAGATATGTCCTGTTCAGGTCTTTGAGATGGATGCTGAGAAGAAGAAGTCTGTCGTCAAGAGGCCTGATGACTGCATCGGATGCAGGGCTTGTGAAGTCCAGTGTCCTGTTGGAGCGATCCAAGTCGTCGATTGATTTTTTTTAGTTCTTCATTTATATTGTTATAGTGTTTATTTGGTACTCAGATTATTCTGCACCATGCCCTGCTCCGCTTGCTCGCATACGCTCGCAAGCTCTCGCACCGCCACGCACGCAGGAGTTGGGCAAATATAGGGTTCGCCGCAGGCGTCCTGAGATATTGATTAGTTTCAGTTATTCGCTAGCGTGCTGATTAGGCGGTTACGGTCATGGTGCAGTAAATGAGTCAGCAACGGGTTTGACTGTTCTTTCATCAAAACATTTAAATACACATATTCCTGTTTATCCCCTGAAAAGAGGTGGTTAGGTGAAGATAATAATAGTTGGTGGAGGAGAGATAGGCCTCACTACTGCAAATGTCCTTTCTACAAAGGAACATGATCTTGTTCTGATCGAGTCTGATGAGGTTCGTGCTAAGCAGGTTGCAAACTCTATAGATGCACTGGTCATAAAAGGTGATGCGACTGATATTGGAACACTTAAGGATGCAGGAGCTACTGATTCTGAGGCGATAATCGCTACTACTGGTGATGATAAGACGAATCTCATGGTGTGCGAGATCGCAAAGAGCCTTGGCATAAAGAAGATAATCGCGCGTGTGAACAAGTCAGAGAATGAGGAGCTGTTCACTAAGCTTGGCATAACAGGGGTTGTCCCTACTGTGAGCATAGCTGTCACTAAGATAAAGAATATCCTGTTTGAGCACAGCTCTGTACGTGTCATACATGAGCTTGGTAAAGGTGAAGTGCAGGTCCTTGCGATCACCATCCCGAAAGATAGCAATCTTGTAGGCAAGCCTGCTGAAGTCAAGAATTCCATAATCGGTGCGATCTATCGTGAAGGTGAGCTGATACTTCCTCGTGAAGATACTAAGATGAAGGAAGAGGATGTGCTGATCCTTACTGCCAAGACAAAGAACCTGAAGAGTATCACGAAGCAGATCCATGGCAAAAGCAAATGAGCGTATCATCAAATGAGAGTTGTCCTGAAATACTTAGGTTATTTGTTGCTCATATTTGCAATCTTCCCGATAATACCTATCGTTGCGGCACTCTATTATCATGAATCTGTCCTCCCTTTCTTTGCTCCTGTTCTCTTTTCAGTTTTTTTAGGACTGTACCTCGTGCAGAGGATGTCAAAGCATGGCCCTGTACCTTCATTCACTTCTTTTGATATCCCTCGCAGCATATCATTGAGCGCATTGTCTTTTGTCTCTATATCTATACTGGCATCATTCCCTTATATGATAATCCAGCGGGTATCATTCCTGGATGCATTGTTTGAATCAGTATCTGGATTCACGACGACAGGATTGACGATATTCACAGATATGGATGTGATCCCCAGAAGCCTTCTCTTGTGGCGTGCAGAGACGCAATGGATAGGGGGACTCAGCATCCTGCTGCTTTTCCTGATACTTGTATCTGCGCTGCGCCATCAGGAATCATTGAAGTACAGTACGACAAAAGCAAAGGCGATAGCGACGCTCTATCAGGCTCAAGGTGCTTCTGAGAGGTTGGAGGCGAATCTTGAGAAGTCGATGCGCAATACGATATTGATATATGGCGGATACACTTTCATAGGGATAATACTTTTAGGTATGGCCGGTCTTTCAGGTTTTGAGGCATTGGCGCTATCCTTCACTGCGATATCGACTGCAGGATTCTCTGTTACCAACACGTTCTATACTGCTTGGCCGGTACTTGGTATTGTATCTTTACTGATGCTTGCTGGTGGCGTCTCCTTTGTAGTGCATAACTTGCTTATCAAAGGGAGGGTCAGGGAAGTGTTGAAGAACAGGATACTCAGGTTTTATATCCTCACGATCGTCGCTGGTTTTGCAGTTGTATATGCTTTTGTGGATGACTTTAAGGTATCATTATTCCAGACGATATCCGCATTCACAACAACAGGATTTAGCATAACTGATCTTAGTGCATTCCCTTCTATAGCTCTGCTCGTCCTTGTCTTTGGGATGATCACTGGAGGTATGATAGGCAGCACCTGTGGAGGGATAAAGACTAACCGCTTCAAGCTGATGTTAAAGTCGATCCCCTGGATGGTCAAGAAGACAGCATATCCTTCCGGTGCGATAATACCTCTGAAGGTAGATGGGATGGTTGTGGATGATGAGCAGATGCTCATAACCCAGGCGTTCATAGCATGTTATTTCCTGTTACTTTTTGCAGGTACAGCGATATTGCTCATTACTGGCCTGTCTTTCCTTGATTCCTCTTTCCAGATGGTTTCTGCCCTTGGAGGTGTTGGGTTATCTACTACAAGCCCTGCTTATTTCCATCCTATTGCAAAGATGGTGCTGATAATGGCCATGATATTGGGTAGGCTGGAGATATTCCCTGTATTGGTGCTAGGGAAGTTCTTTTTTGATCGTGTACGTGCAGAGTTCAGGAAGCGTGAGGAGGCCACTAGGAAACTTTTTTATATCAGGTGGGCACCCTCTGAGCTATGGAAGAGGAAACTCTGAATAATTACCTGAAGGCAGGGAAGATTGCCGCAGAAGCAAGAGAGTATGGCAGAGCTCTTGTCAAGCCTGGCGTCAGCATTCTTGAGGTTGCTGAGCAGATAGAGGCAAAGATCCGTTCTCTTGGCGGCAAGCCGGCTTTTCCGGTCAACATTTCTTTCAATGATACTGCAGCGCATTACACACCTGCGCCGAATGATACTATCTTATTTGATGACCAGGTAGTCAAGCTTGATGTCGGGGTGCATGTCGATGGGTTTGTGGGTGGTGACACCGCTGTGACGATAGATCTCTCTGGAAAATATTCTGAACTTGTGAAGGCAAGCAGGGACGCGCTTGATGCAGCGATAAAGGTTGTGCAGGTCGGGACTGCCCTTAGAGACATCGGCAAGGAGATAGAGCAGGCTATAGGATCGTATGGTCTAAAGCCGGTGCGCAATCTCTCAGGCCATGGCATCGGAGAGTGGACAGTCCATACTGCTCCATCGATACCTAACTATGATACGGGTGATGATGATGTACTTGAAGAGGGTATGACTATAGCTATAGAACCTTTTGCAAGCATGGGTGCTGGTCTTATCCAGGACAAGGGCATACCTCAGATCCATGCTATCATAGGTAAGAAGCCTGTCAGGAACATGGGCACCCGTCAGGTTCTGAAGATGCTGCAGCCGCTGAATGGGCTTCCGTTCGCTCCACGTTGGCTCACTAAAGAGATGCCGGTATTCAAGGTCAATTTTGCATTGAAGGAGCTTGACCAGCTTAACATGCTTCATTCTTATGCACCTCTTGTTGATAAGGAAGGTGGCTTCATCTCCCAGGCAGAACATAGTCTCTATGTCGGTGATAAGGTCATCGTGATGACAAGGGATCAGGGATGATCATGGCAGTTGTTCGGTTCGCTTTTCCAGACCTATTCTGAATTAAATGAAATGATACTTTGTTTAATGGTTGTTATATGAAATTTCACTTACTTCCAAAAACCGAAAATAATATAAGAGTTTATTTTTTATCTTAAAATATGGCCAAAAAACGACATCAAAATGTTCCTGCTTCTTACCTTACTTTATTTAAAGATGATAAAGTTTTACTTCTTAGACGTTTTAATACAGGATATGAAGATGGAAATTACTCGATGGTTGCCGGACATGTTGATCCCGGAGAGACATTTACTCAATGTATAATTAGAGAGGCGAAAGAAGAAGCAGGAATTGAGTTAGAATTCCTCTTTCCACCAGTCTAGAGCGACCGAAGGGAGCGGTGACTGGTGGCATCACGAAGTCAGGAAGGATAATAAATCAGATTGGCTATTTCTTTTGTAGCTTTAAGAAAGCTAGTAAGCGAATCGAAACCGTTT
>JBDRET010000052.1:0-3568 GCA_043819495.1 Candidatus Woesearchaeota archaeon
CTAATACGCATATTTTTTTATTCACTACTGAATAGTAAACTTTAAATAATGGTTGATGATAATTTTAACTATTTAAGGTATTTAAAAGTTTAAAACCAAAAATTATTATATCATTACACTGAAAATCACATTGTTGGGGCGATATTTTGGGAGATGCAAAAACTACTAGATATACCAGTAGAATACTCGTTGTAGGTAAGAGTATCTCCCCAGAGAATATCGATGATTACATCCAGGTCAATGATGGTATCGCTGTCGATATAATGAACGACTTCGATTCAGATCTTCCTGGAGACAGGACATATAATGTCATACTTCTTGAACAGATCCCTCCTCAAGATCTCATATTGAAACTCAATGCTCATTCTCCCGGGGCATCACACATGTCACTTGGTGCCGCAAAAGATCCAAAGTCACTGCAGGCGATACACTCAGGGCTTCACGCATTTGTCGCGTATGAAGAGGAAAATCAGAGCACTAGCGCTGAAATAAGATATGCTGTCCTGAAGAAAGAGAATGTCGAGACTATCCGTGCTGTAGGGGAGCATATGCAACAGATGCAGAAAGTCCCTGAGTTCAACGGATTAGAGAGCCACATCAATAGGATACTTGGAGATGATGGTCCCGAACTGACAGCCGAACAGTTGGCAGATATGGGAAATAAATGTCCTGATGACCGTAAGAAGATGGCAGCACTATCAAAACAGGCAATAAATGCAGCTAAAGAATATGACATTGAGAGCGCTCTTGATTTTGTGGAATCTGCAAGAGCTGTAGATTACCAGAATGAAAGGATACCTGACTTACTATGGAGTGTAATCAGCGATTTCGTGATGATCGATAGGGTTGTTGAAGCGCAGCACCGGATCTATGCAGATATCCTCCGCAATGATTCTTCAAGCATAAAGAAAGAGGTCCTTCTCCAGGTGGAAAGGACAGCACCACAACTCCCGGTGATAAAGGAGATAAGACCTTCAAGAAGCAGATTGTCTGTAGTCACTGTAAGCGATCTTGAATGCTACAGAAGAGAGGATCCTGACAAGCAGGCAATCATACGTGAGGCAAGGACACACAGGTATTTCAAGCGACTTCAGAGAAGGGTCAAGAAAGGGCAGAACATGATAAACACCCCTGACATAATAGGAGTGGTCAGGGTGCCTGATGAGAGCAGGGAAGCATGGGCTCTCTACAGGGAGTATGTGGAAGGTGACACAGTATTGGATGTGCTTCGAGACCAATTGCATTCATTAGAGAGAGCAAGAGCGAACAACCAGCCACGCAAGACGACAAAGATGCGAAGCTCGATAATAAGCCTGATGATGAACGCAGCACAGCAGTGCGCTTACAGTTCTGCGTATGGACCTATAAAACTCGCGCTCGGAACACAGGATCATCTTGAAACATACTACAACCAAAGGATGAAGAAGAGGATACCGGATAGCTTCGATAAGCTTTTTGATGCCGCAAATATAGCCTGCCTTGACAAAGACGAGAGAGAAGCATTAGTTAATACCATGCAGCCGATACATGAACGGCTTGCAGCATTACCTAACGCATTCTACGGTGATGCATGGTATGGGAACTCCCTGATCACAGAGAAAAGGGAGAACATGATACTCCTAGATTTCTTCGGGGCAAGAAGGCTCCCTGCAGTCATAGATCTCGCGACATTGATCTGCTATGGTGGCTTTGCCAACAAGCTGAGCATGCGTAGGGATACTACTGAACGGAATCTTGTAGAGACGTTCTTCAATACCTACAACAGCGCACTGGTGCATTTCAATGAGATTGTCTCGGGATACAACAAGAACCCGCGGAATTTCATACGGGACGAGATTGCCCGTGACGCAGAGACATTCCCTGAAGGAGAACGGGAAGCTATCATGCACCTGCTCAAGATGACAGACAGGACACGGTTCGAGAAAGGGCACGGAGCATACGCAGGACTTAAAAAAAGGGTGTGGGAAGGAAAATTAAGGGTATCTACAAATTACATAGATGATCTTGAACAATACGCAAAGAACATGAAAGTCAACAAGCATGCAAGAGAGTACGAGGTTGGTAATGCAGAGTACAAGCAAGCACTGGAGATTTTCAGGACAGACTATTATTGCGCATTGGTCCACAGATCACTGCTCCTTGGAGCCACTTTCTGCGAGTATGCTGCGGAACGTGTAGAGAATCTTGATAAGAAATACAGGCTTATCGGAGAGGTGAATGGAACTTTAGGTAATGCTGAACGCGGCGTGAACAAGCTGAGCCCAAAAGTGAACACAGAAGGGGTTATGAGTGAAGAGAATAATGAGGCTCTCCTGAAGTCAATACAGAGGATATCAGGTAAAGTCACCGCCATAAACAAGAACTTCTACAAGATTTTTGATAATAAAGAGAAAGATAAGAAAGAATGATTTTCTTCTTTAGATACTGGTCTTCATCAGCAGCGTCTAGAATGTTGTCCCCAGATATGACCCGACCATATTGAATACCATCTGTGTCACATTGCTGAGATGATGGACGATTTTAGGGTCTGTCGTCTTGCTTCCAAAGAGTCTATTGCATTCTGCCACGATTGCCTTACGTTCAGCCGCTATTGTCTGCACCTTCTCAGAATCGAACTTATAGAACAGCTCATAGAACATATTGAAGAGGGTATTGACTCTGCTGAAGAGGTCAAAAGCTTCCTTGCCTATCTTGGCATTCCTGTTCTCGAGCAGGTAGACATTGAGGTACTTGAACTGATCAGTGACCTTCTCAAGTTCCCAGACGATATTGTATACAAAAGATGTCTTCTTGGCATTCTTGTACCCTTTCTTGTTGAGCATCCTTTCGCAGAAATTACAGAACCTGTTGGTAGTCTCTTCGAGCAGGATAGTATCATTCAGGAGGTTGTAATCCTTCGTCTTGAGTGCATCAAGGGTATTCTTTGCCATGCTGTTTGTTATCAGGAATATCTTTCGGAGGATTGTGTCAAACTCTGAATCCAATCCTTTGGATATGTTCTTTATCACGCATACTCGCCCACGCTGGTCCACTAGCTCGTAGCCGGGAAGCATGGAATTGATCTGTCTGGAAAGCTCCTTGAGCGAGGTCTTTTCGCTAAGCTGGAGCTCAACCTCATCATATCCTGATTTATAGATTGCCGCAAGGAAACGGAAAGAGAACATATGTGCATCGCTCACGTCTATCTTGATAGTCTCAGGCTTTGCTTCTGTACTTGTACTGACAACCACATGATTTCCTTCTACTAAGAGGTCAAGCTCATCACCTTTCATTATCTTCTGCTGGTCTATCCATGCCTTAGGCAAGGAGACTAGATGTGTAGAACCTGCAATCTGTATGACTTTACGTTTGATGCGCAACACCCCCTGTCGCTTATGATGAAATTCATGACTATTTGATAATAAAGGGTAAATTAAATAATATTTAAAGTTTTATATCTTTTATAAAATATATAGGAAAGGTATATATAAAACTAACTACACATATAATGCAAGCTAAAGGTCACAGGGCAGGGTTTTACGTCAAAACGGGGGCGATATGACATGAGACTGACCAAAAGCCAGGATGG
>JBDRET010000053.1:0-10905 GCA_043819495.1 Candidatus Woesearchaeota archaeon
ACATCAAGACCGCTGGTGATAGACCGCAGCTCTCTGCATCTCGTGGATAAGGCCTGTAAATATGATATGTGCCCTGAGACCATGAAGCTCGTGCTTGACTATGATCATTACATCCGCGGCAGTACAAAGATGAAACGGAATTATACATTTGACAATTTCATGAAGGCTATCACAAGAGCAGGAGTTGCACGTTATCATCAGGAGCTGCAGAAAGAGCGCTGTGATCATCCTGCTTACCTTTTCGCACTCGAGGAGATTGCGGATGGGCAGTTTGCACTTGAAGGCGAAGAAGGGACTCTCAAGACTGTGATATACAAAGGAGAGAAGATGCCGTACGGAGGGGTAATGCTTGACAGGTAATTATACAGGCAGCCCAAAAAGATACATCCTGCTTGCAGTAGGATCACCGAGCGATCTAAAGGAATTCGAGAAGACATACCCCGCATTAGGAAACCTCACAGTACATGAATATCTTGCAAAGAAAGGGATCCTGCACCCCAAGGTCCCGATAGTCGTCTCCTGTCATCGCACACTTAAGCGGGTCATGTCATATGCACTTGAGGCAGAATTATTTGCCGACACAGAAGGGCGACGCATGGTCTGCGTGTTCTTTGGAGGATTATCTCTCGCACTTCCAGGAATATTCTCTTCTGAGACATCTACACTCCCGATAATAGGTGTGCCTGCATGGGCAAAAGTCCACGGAGGAGGGATTGACGCAGCGACTGCTGTGTATAATCTTCCACCAGGGACAGTCGTTGCAGGTGCTCCATTGCATTCTGGTCTTCACCCAGGACTTGACAGGGCAGTGCTCTGCGCTGAACTGATACTTGATATGGAATCTCCGGAGGTGGTATTCTCACCCAGTTCAGGAGATATGAAATACAACAAGAAGGCACAAGAAGAGCTTGCAGGCATAACATACAGTACCGCAACAGATACAGGCGATACTGCCGAGATATCGCTGAGCATTGTTGATGACAGCATAGAGTTGTTGGGTATCGACAGGTCTTGCGTTCTTGCTCTGCAATGCAGGGCACCCACAAGAGAGGATGCAGAGCTTGACAGCAGCAGCTTCACAGATACTTTAGAGACTCTTGAAGATACCCGCAACACATTATATTTCGGCAACCCTGCAAATGCCGTATCATTCCTGAAAAGGATCCTTGCACTGAGCGACAGGAATCTTAGGCAGGCATTGATAGAGGATAGGAAGATACAGAAAGAGAGCGTTATAGAGAAGTATGGTCCGAAAGTGAAGATTGATGATGTATTCAGTTGAGGTGGAAATATGCAACAGTTCATGACAGAAGATGAAGCAAGAAAGATTGCAGAGGAGAATCTTGATAACACATTCAGCACATTCGACAGGTCTCGACTGCTCAAAGAGGTGGATTATCATAAAGGGAAAGTGAGGGAGAATTTTACCCTTCCTGATGCAGGGGCAAGACCCAGGCGTATACTTGCGACATCTGACAGGGTCAGTGTCTTTGATAGCGTCGTGGGGACTATCCCATTCAAAGGGCAGGTGCTTGACAACATAACCCATTGGTGGTTCAGGCAGACAGGATTCATGGTTCCGAATCATGTGATTGACAGGCCGTCATCGACAATCACTGTTGCTGACCAGTGCACTCCTCTGAAGGTTGAGATGGTGGTGCGGAATTTTCTTACAGGGACATCATCGACGTCAATATGGACAGCATATGATCAAGGAGATAGGGAGTTCTGCGGAAATGACCTTGATGATGGGATGGAAGTGCACCAACGCCTGCCATACCCTATGATAACTCCATCGACCAAAGCAGATTGTGGTGATCATGATGAATCAGTGTCAGTAGAAAGTATCCTTAAAAGAGGTGTCCTTCCAGGAAGCAGAGCAGAGCAGAAGAAGATATGGAATCAGCTCCACAATTATTCGATATCATTATTCGGCATGGGCTCCCTTCTTTCGAACAAGATAGGGTTGATACTTGTAGACACCAAGTATGAGTTTGGCATGACCAAAGATGGCCGTGTGGTGGTCATCGACGAGATACACACCCCTGACTCTTCAAGGTTCTGGGAGAAGGGAAGCTACACTGAAGCGTTCCTTCAAGGTAAGGATCCTAAGCAGTTGTCTAAACAGTTCGCAAGGGATGCTGTGATTGCGCAGGGGTATGACCCTAAGAAAGGAGGGAAGGTCCCTATGCTCGAAGATGATGCGCGCGTAGAATGCGCAGCAAGGTACATCATGCTCTGTCAGAGGCTGACAGGCAGGCCTTTTGTGCCTGATGCCCGGCCTACGAGTGAACGGGTGTACGGCCCTCTTGAGAAGCTGGGCATATTGAGGTGAATATGATGGTGAACATTTCAGAGATGATATCAAGGACATTCGGCGAATACAGGTTCCTGCCAGGGCTCACACCTGCAGGGCTCAAGACTACTGACATAGACCTTTCTACACAGCTCACGAAAGACACAAAAGAGAAGAAGGGGATAAGGCTGAACATACCTGTCATGAGTGCAGCGATGCAGTCTGTTACCGGTGTTGATATGGCAATAGCTCTTGCACAGCAGGGAGGACTGGGTGTAGTGTATTGTTCTCAGACCATAGAAGATCAGGCGATGATGGTGAAATCTGTGAAGAGAGCACGAGCCGGATTCGCAAGCCAGCTCGAGATAGTCAATCCTGACGACAGCATCGAAGATGTGATGAGAATCATAGAACAGACAGGATACAATGTGATTCCTGTAGTTGAAGGGACCAAGAAAGATTATGACAAACTATTAGGTGTATTTGAAGGTCCTGTCCCGGACTCTATACCTAAAGATGATCCTGTCAAGAAGTGGATGAAAGAGTTCAGGCACGAATCGCTGGGGAGTATCGTAAATTATCACCTCAGTGCGAATGATCCTGCAGATAAGATCATACGGATTGTCAGCGATTACCTGCATTATGCTGAAAACGACAATGATGCTGAACATGACACATCATTAGAGGATGCAAACAAGATAATGACCGACAACCGTCTGAAATACCTGACCCTGATAAACCCTGATGGGACACTCAAGTTCATGGTGTTCAGGAAGGATCTCCAGGCGCACAGGGATTTCCCGAATGCAGTTGTGGATGAGAAGAAGAGGTATCTTGTCGGTGCAGCAGTGAACACGCACGACCATCATGAAAGGGTCCCTGCACTCATAGATGCAGGAGTTGATGTGCTGTTCATAGATGCTTCAGATGGACATACAGCTTACCAGAAAGAATGTCTGGAATTCATAAAGAGAGATTTTGATATCCCTGTGATTGCTGGCAACGTGATAACCCAGGATGCTTTCAAGTATCTCTTCAAATCAGATATCGATGGGATAAAAGTAGGCATGGGCGGCGGATCGATATGTATAACCCAGGAGCAGAAAGGGACAGGAAGAGGACAGGCGACTGCCACTTTAGAGGTTGCCAGGATAAGGGATGCGTATGCATCCAATTATAAGGAATACATCCCTATCATCTGTGATGGTGGTCTGGGAAAAGCAAAGGACATAGCTTTGGCATTGACTTTCGGGGCTGATTCTGTCATGATGGGCAGGTATTTTGCAGGATGTCACGAATCACCCCCTGAGATACAGGAGAAGAATGGCCAGATGGTGAAAGAATACTGGGGCGAAGGTTCTCTACGGGCAAAAGAATGGTCCGGCAAGAGATACGGTCAGACAGATTTTGACGAGGGAGTCCCAGCTACAGTGCCGTATACAGGAAGGGTGGCTGACAACGTAGCTGAGACATTCGCGAAAGTCAGGGCGACAATGGTCAGCCAGGGAGCAAAAGACATCAATGAACTCAGGAAATCAGTCATCGAGCTGATATCAGAAGAGTCCCGGAGAGAAGGCGGAGTACATGATGTCGATGAGATATCCCGATCAAAATCAAGATGATGAATCATCAAGATATATTATCAATATCATAGGAGGCGATACAGAATGTCTATAAGAGGAGTTGACGAGATTGACGACCTGGTTCCAGTAAGGGTTGTCTTAGCGAGTGTATTTGATAAATCAGGATTGGAAGAGCTTGTTCCGGGACTGCTCAAGAGCAATCCTGGACTGCGGATAATATCTACTGGCGGTACTTATGCAAAGATTAAAGGTATTCTCGGAGAGGATGCTGCAGTCAATCTGATGAGTGTGGATGATTTTACTGGCGCACCAGAGACTGAAGGGGGCCTCGTAAAGACCCTATCTCGTGAAAAATCTCTTGCGCTGCTCACTGAGACATACTGTGAGTCACACCAGCGTGACCTTCGTGATGCACAGATAGCTCCGATAGATATTGTCATCTGCAACTTATATCCTTTTGCAGAAGTCATCGCAAGACCAGACACCACACCAGAAATTGCAAGAGGCAATATAGACATCGGAGGTCCCTGCATGGTGCGGGAAGCAGCAAAGAATTACCTGAGATGCGCATCAATAGTTGACCCGAAAGACTATCCGAGACTGATCAAAGAGCTGGAAGAGAATGAAGGTCACATGAGCTTTGATTTCAGGTTGAGTTGTATGAAGAAAGCTTTTGCTCACGTCGCAGATTACAACCGGCAGATTGCAGATTATTTCGCAGATGTAAGTTCAACTAAAGCACAAGAATGCTACAGGATAATACACGAGCAGGGATACTGAGGTACAAAAATGTCAGATGATAACAAAGATACCGATAAAGATGATGTAAAACCAAAGAAGATTGTCGACCGTGGTCAGTATTCACGCAAGATAGAGACATCACAGGTGGATGCTGCTGGATTCGATAAGGTGATGACCTTTGGGGATCAGGTATTCCGCATAGAGAAGGATCTGCGTTACGGTCAGAATCCTGAACAGGCTGCAGCGCGTTTCATCCAGGCAGGGCTTGAAGAACCCTCACTGATGACTGCTCCAGTGATATATGCAGGGAAGAAAGGGCTTTCTTTCATCAACTACACAGACGCAAACTCAGCGCTGCACCTCTGCGATCTTCTTGGTGATGAGAAGACTGCTGTTGTTGTTCCGGTGAAGCACTCTACACCGAGCGGTGTAGGGCTTGATTATAGTGGAGACCTGATAAAAGCATACGAGAACGCGTTCAAGGGTGACCCTCTCTCAATATTTGGTTGTGCTATGGCAGTGAACAGGACTGTGGATGAGGACTTCATAAGGTCTCTTGGAAGTCTGTTGATGGAAGTGCTTATCGCACCGAAGTTCACAGAGCAGGCAGTTGAATATGTCAAGGAACATAAGAAGTCCGCAAGGCTTGTCGAGCTGGGTGAAGGGAAGATATCTTTCCCAGAATACAATCTTGTCGCTGTGAGCGGCGGTTTCCTTGTGGAACAGCCTTACGAGACAAGGATTCTTGGACCTGAGAATCTGGAAGCGATAACCGATACCAAGCCGACAGATGATCATATACGTGCAGGTATTGTCGCATGGAAGATAGCAGGGCAAGTGAAGTCGAATGCGATAGTGATAGTGTCACCTGATGGCACGCATACTTATGGTATCGGCGCTGGCCAGATGAGCAGGGTAGCTTCTGCACGCATCGCGACATACAATGCATTGAATGTATACGGCAATGGTTCTCTCAAATCGCTTGAAGGTGCTGTTGCAGCATCCGATGCATTCTTCCCGTTCCCTGATGCTGCAGAGAAACTGGTCAATCCTGAAGAAGGCATAAGGGGTGTTGACGCTATAATCTATCCTCTCGGTTCATTGAAAGATAAGGAGACGATAGATATGCTGAACAGGTATGGCAGGATAGGACTATGCACCCGACCAGAACCAGGGACTGACAAGATAGAACGGGCATTCTCAGGACATCCTTGAAGAGAGACTATAATAAAAACAGGATATGATCTGTATCCCTGGATCTTGCATGACAATGGTCTCCATTTTTGTTTCAGTGACCCGGATGTCAAAAGCTTGCGACCACCACCAGTGAGTACACTGGTGGAATTGTAGTATTAAATATGTAAAATTCGCATTTTGTAGTAAATCAGAGCATTAAGCGCAATAAAACTACGTTTAATAGGTGTTAGGCGTCCCGACCAGAATTTTTCTCGACCGTAGGGAGAATAAAAATGTCGGGAGAGCGCAGCGGGGTGCGGAACGAAGTGGAGCAAGTTTCCAATTCTCCTGAGCACAGGACTTGGCGTAGTTTTTCTAAAAGTTAAAGAATATCAAATATCTGCAAAGCAGAGTAAAGTTAAGGAGTTGGGGGCTAAATCTTGTTTAGATAAGAGAGTTTGTATTCTTTATCATATTCTAGAATTTCATAGTTATCTATCAATCCAGCAAAATCTTTAGTAAAATTATCAATAAATTCGTAAAGGTCTTTACTTGATGACACTTGCACTTCAATTTCTAAATCCCATCCGCCAATTGTCTCAGTTTTGTAAATAACTCTTGGATGGAGATGAATGTAACTATTGATTTTTTTCATAGTTTCATCATCATAATTATTTAGCTTGAAGTGTACTTTATAGTAAGATATTCCTAATTTTCCAAGGTCAAGAAGAGACCGGAAACCAAGAATTACTTTGTTTTTAATTAGGTTTTTTAGACGATATCTTACTACTCTCTCGCTTACGTTTATTTTATCAGCAATTTCTATAGAACTTAATCTAGCATTGTTTTGGATGGTCTCTAAAATTTTTAAATCAGTTGTGTCTAGATCTACAGTTTTTACTACTTCGCCCATAATATCATATTTTGAAGTATCCTGTTTCTTGTCTAATAAGTAGCCTCGCCTATAATGAAGAATTCTTGTTATCGTGGAAAAATGAATCTCAATAAGATTTTTCTGGAACTTTTTCTTTAATTCGTTTACAAATTTTTCCAATTCAAAAACATTTGTTGTAAATATCATGGCTGTAAACGACCAATTCCCTCTTACTCTTACTAACCATGCAACTTTATCTTTGAGAAATTCAGTTATTTTTTCTTCTCTTTCTTCTGAAATATCTCTAAATTTGAAAAAGACCCTGAAAGCCAAATAACCTAAAGCATTATGATTTAGGATGGTGACAAAATTCCTAATTATTCCATTTTTTTGAAGCCGATTAATTCTGTAACTAACAACTTCTCTGCTCAGCTTGACTTTCTTGGCTATTTCTGAGTCTGTTTGTCTAGCATTGAAGTCTAGTTCATACAAAATTTTCCGATCTTTGAGGTCTAAATCCATATTTAATACTAATAAGACACTATACTTTATAAATATGTCGTTTATGTAAAATATTGTAAATAAAGTTTTATTAATGCAGCATAACTACTCAATAGTTATGAAAACAAGTGTTGCAGTATTAGGATGTGGCAATTTAGGATATGATTTAGCTAGTTGCATCTCTGAAATAGTCGGCAAGGAAAATTTGCATTTGACAAACAGAAACAAGAATCTTAGAGAAAAGTATAGAGCAGAGGGCTTTAACGTTTGCGACAATCAAGAAGCAGTTAATCAAGCTGATTATGTTTGTCTTCTAACTCAACCTCAAGAAGTTGATAAGTTGTTAGATAGAATAAGAGTTCCAAATGGTAGGGTCGTGGTAAATTTTACACCTAAAAGATTGAATTTAGATAAATCCCTAATTCAAGTTGCATGTTCACTAGTTATAGATGGAAGAATACGAGCATTGCTATATCAGAAAAATGGGCAAGTAAGCGAAGAACAGATTGAAACATTTAGAGATGTTTTTTCGCCTGTTGTAGATTATTTTGCTGAATGTGATGATCCTGTTAGGGAATTGGGCGTTATGTCTCAAGTGTATGCTCATCTAGTAAGTTACCATGATATTTTGCTTAAGCAAGGGGCAAATCCAGATTCATTAAGAACATATTTTGATTTGGCTTGTGAATCTTTGAAAAGTCTTAAAGGAAAAGTTAGGACAAAAAGAGGCTTGACAGATTCACTTTTTGATTTTGAAGAGAAAAATCTTGCTGATTTTGTAAATTCTGAAAGAGAAGTATTAGAGGAGAGGCTACAATGGATTCAGACAGAATAAAATTATATGATGATTTGGAAAAGCAAATCGGAAACACTCCATTAGTTCAATATGTTGGAGAAATTCCTAATAGAAATAGAATTTGGATTAAACGTGAATGCGATAATCCATTTGGCAGTCATTACGATAGGGTATATTTGAAGTTGTTTAGACATTATGAAGAACAAGAAAGAATAAAGCCAGAGGATGGAGTGTTTGAAACCACATCAGGAGCAGCAGGTGTTTCTTTTGCAGGACTTGGTAAAATGTTAGGGTATAATTGTTTTGTTGCGATGCCTGCGGGTGGGGAGAAAGCAAGAGAAGAAGCAATAAAAAAAGTTTTACTATCAGAAGATCATTTAATTTTAACTCCTGCTGAAGATTATGTTAATGCTTTTCCAGATTTTATTAGGAAGTTTATGAAAGAAACAGGATACTTTTTTATGAATCATTCAATGGGTTCAAGAGGAAGAAATAATGAATTAACTTTGTCTTCATTAGAAGGCATTACAAGAGAAACTTTGGGAGAAATTGGAATAGATTATTTTGTTCCTGCTGTTGGTAATGGTTCCAGTGTTCTTGGTCCTGCGAGAGTTCTTCCAAAAGAAAGTAGAGTTGTCCCATTTGAGACCGTTCAATCAGCAGTAGCTTATGATATGAAATATCCTGGAGAATATGAGCAAAGATTTGGAATTAAGCCAGGAACATTATCACGACATCAATTACCAGGAACAAGTTATCAAGGAATTAGTTTTCCTCATGTTAATAATTCTATTGAATTGCTTGATGATGTTATTCTTGTTAGTGGTGTTAAAATGGATGAAGAATATCAAAGATTGACAGGCAAGAATGATTCAAAGATTTTACCTCATTGGGATGATCCAACTATTGCAGATCATGAAGATTTAGGGCGAAGTAGTAGAGCAGGTTTAGCTGTGGCTTTAGAAATTGCAAAGAGAGATAGTAGAAAGAATTTATTGATAATTGGATATGATAAGATTGATAGATATGATAGTTAATTGCCCCCAACTCAGTTATTTTAACTTTTAGAAAAATTTGGATGAACGTAGTGAATCGTTTAGCAAATGTTATACTACCGAGGCGTTAGCCGAGGCAAGGCACGGAGTGCCGCAGAGTCGTTTTGTCTATTGATTCTTTTTTCTGAAAGATCAATCGATACAAAACGATTTTGTATAACACTGTTAGGCGACCGAGCCCGCAGGGCGAGGCAAGGATTTGCGTAGCAAATCCGCAGAGTCGCCGAACCCATATTTTCTTTATCCCTAATGAGAAAAATAGAAAGGTGAGGCGATTTTGCCTAATCATGTTATGCACCCCGACTGAAAGGAGGGCGAGCCTTGCGAAGCAAGGCGAAGAGTTTGAGTTGCGGCGACCGGTGTTATTTCTTTTTGGGCTCGGGTTTGAAACGTAACATTTATATATTAGGCATATCTATGTATATATGTGATGTAATATGGTACAAGCTGTGATACATATTGATGAAAATACGAACAGGGTCTTGAACATCGTTAAAGCCAAGTTCGGCCTTAAAGACAAGTCTCAAGCCATAAACCTTGTAGTCGGCGAGTACGAGCGGACAGAACTGGAACCAGAGTTAAGGCCGGAATATAAGGCTAAACTAGCTAAAATTGTGGGCGGCAAGCATCTTTCCAGAGCTCAGCTCGAAAAAGAGGTTGCTTAATTGTACAGGGATGTATATAGCGAAGAGATTGTAAAGAAGCTAGCAAAGCTCAAAAAGAAGGACCCTGTTGAGTATTCTCAAGTACGAAAAAAGATGGACTTAATCCTGGCCGATCCGCACCGTAGCTATAAATTCTTGACTCACGACATGAAAGGCCTGAACCGAGTCCATTTAGGGCATTTCGTGCTGGTATTCCGGGTTGACCACGAGACTGAGACCGTGTCTTTTGAAGATTACGACCACCACGATGCAATATACAAATCATAAAAGAACCCGAGCCCAAATCGTTCTAAGCCGCAACTCAAATTGTGCATAATCGGTGTTAGTTACTCGTTTCGTAGGAACGACAAGGAGCCGAAGGCGACGAAGAGTTTGAGCTGGGGCAAACCGAAAGGTTTATATAATATGTAAGATATATCTTACATCAGGTGATAGTATGGAGATAGCATTGACAAAGATGAGCTCGAAAGGACAGATAGTCATCCCTTCTGAGCTTCGAGAAGGCATGAAAGAAGGCGAGCAGTTGATCATCATCAAGAACGACCATCAGTTCATCCTCAAGAAGGCAAGTGCGATGGAAAAGAACCTAAAAGAAGATCTTGAGTTCGCAAAACGAACTGAAGCGGCATGGAAACGCTACGAACATGGTGAGTTCAAAAAGAGCACTACCAAAGACTTCCTGAAGGATCTTAAGCGATGGTAGTTGAGAAAGTCGAGCGCGACACACACTTCGAGAAGCTTTTTTCTAAATTAGATCCTAACGAAAAAGAGAAGGTCAAGACACAGATACGAAAAATTATCGAGAACCCTGAAGTCGGAAAACCTATGCGGTATGCACGAAAGGGAACACGAGAAGTGTATGTCAAACCATTTCGGCTCTCGTATACACATATTCCAGAGGAGAACACAATCATATTCTTGGACTTGTATCACAAGGGCAAACAGTAGCGCCCAAGCTCAAATTGTAACTAATCGATGTTATGCTCTCCGAGCCGCAGGGCGAGGACGAGCAGGCATTTTAGGCCTGCGAAGAGTCGAGAAAGGGCGAACCCAAAAGAGAAATTAATAAAAGATAAAAAATTATTACAAAGTCTTGAGAATACGTTTCCACGCTTTAGCGTGGAGATGAACAAGACGGCGACTGAAAGGAGCCTCATAAAAGCGTAAGCTTTTATCAATCTATTTCTGTAATGCTGTTAAGCTATAAGAAAAAGCTAA
>JBDRET010000054.1:0-20146 GCA_043819495.1 Candidatus Woesearchaeota archaeon
TCAACCTCGGTGGCACAACATAATTCTGATCAGGAAAACTCTTGATATAAGCCATGTCCAATCACCTCATTTCTCGTCGAGAAAGTAAGAATTCAGAGAAGCAAAGAAGTATAAAAAACTATCGAATTATTGGACAGCCTCCGTCTTTTTTTCATGAATAAATGCTAGGATTATTCTTATTGGTTTGGGAAAGTCATCATTCAAACTCTATCTTACCATCATGATATATCCCTTTGTGCAGCTCTACTGGGCGCCAGGTGTCATGCACAAGCTCTGCTTCAAGCCATCCTGAAAGCTCCTGCTCATTCCCTATGGTAGCACTAAGGCCAATGAACTGGACCTTCTTTAGTATCTGCTTGAGGATGGTGATCAATATCTCTAATGTGGGACCTCTGCCAGGGTCATTGAGAAGATGTATCTCATCCACAATGACTGTGGATACCTCATTTATCCAGGAGACCCTGTGGCGTATCAGTGAGTCAAGCTTCTCTGCAGTGCAGATTATGAGATCATATGTGTGCAGGTGAGGATCTGAAGAATCAAGGTCCCCTATTGACATCCCTATCTTGATGAACTTCCCGTATTTCTTCTTGAAGTCCTTGTGCTTGTCGCTTGCAAGAGCCTTCAAGGGAACTATATAGATAGCTTTTCCTCTGTGTCTTAGTATGGAGTCCATAAAAGCAAGCTCTGCGACAAGGGTCTTACCTGATGCTGTAGGGGTGCATACCAGCAGCGACCGCCCTTCGAGCAGGCCATTTGCTATCGCTTTGGATTGTGCCGGGCGCAGTTCATCAATACCTTCAGCAGTCAGGACTCCGAACAGTTCAGGAGGTATCTTGTCTTGTATGTCGCTCAGTCTCATAGTGAAAGAAAAGTCAAAGTGGGTTAAATAAGTTTGGGTTGGTCATGACAGTCATCTTACAGTTAGCGCCGCCTAGTGAGCAGATATGGGAGAAGCGATCAATATCGCAGTAGGGCAAAGATGAGCGGATATGTAGGCGATGCGAGCGTGGCGCTAACATTTATAGACCTGAGAAAGGCAGGTGCTGCGTGTCTGCACCACTGCGTTTGCTAGCATCATCGACTTGTTTACTTATGCTGATAGAACTACTGGACCTTCTTGATATAATGGTTCGACAGGTTGATGTAATCCTGCACATGCCTTGTTATCAGGAAATTATTCCTTACGTGCTCACGACCTGACTCTCCCATCTTCCTGGCAAGGTCAGGATTCCGTATGAGCTCAAGGCAGCGCTTTGCTCCCTCATCTACGTTGCGCACAAGAAAACCATTCTTTCCGTCCACTATCTGTTGCGGAATACCACCTACAGGTGTTGAGACTACTGGCGTCCCTTTCCATAATGCCTCAGATACAGTAAGGCCAAAACCCTCCCTTACAGAATTCTGGATTATCACGTCGGAGTCTGTCTGAAGACAGTTCACGAGCACATCATTCCTTTCAGTTATCAGGTGCACATCTTTCTTCTCACCGACCTGCTCCCTGACTTTCTCATACAATACAGGCCCTTCAGGATCATCTGCTGCCATATCTCCCATAAGCACGAGCTGACAGTCATTCTCTTTCCTTACCTGTTCCCACATCCTGTACACACCCATAGGATCTTTCCAGGGATCAAACCGTGATATCTGGCACATTATTGGCCTGTCGATATCGATGCCCCTCTTCGAAAGGACTTTCTTCCTCTTATCTTCCTTGATGGGTGCATTCTTAATGGATATAGGATCTATCGTCGGTCGTATTATGTGATGAGGTGGTGTGATGTCCGGTTTCAGGTATTCTTCTATAGACAATATCACTCCATCATATCTGTTCACGTAAGGACGCAGGAAATCCCAGATCAGTGGGTTCGCGTTAGTTATATCTATATGACAGCGCCAGACCCATGGCTGCCTCTTTTCATGATGCATTATCATCGCTGCAGGTTGCGGGTCATGTATTATCACAAAATCCTCTGTCTTGAAATGGTTCATGATACAGTTCCGTTCAGTCTCCTCAAGGTAGACTCTCTTACGGAATGCAGTCATCTTTACACTCTCATCTCCCTGCATACCATTATGTATCTTCTTTGTTATGTTGAAGAAATGGTTCGAGCCTTTGAATACGCGCCAGCTGGTATCAATCTTCAGCCGGTTCATAAGGATGACCAGTGTGTTGAGTATCTCAGCAACCCCTCCTCCTTGTGAAGTCGCATTGACATGAGATATATGGCAGCCTACCAGCCGCTCAGAAGACGATTTAAGCTGCTCTATGGCGTCTTTACCTACAATCTTCTCATAGTTCTTAAGGCTGGGAATCATTGTTTATGTGATGTAGAATAGCCCTTTATATTTCTTTCTTCGGGATGCATGGTATGTTTGTATCAATATATCTGGGGTGTATAGGATTACCTGTCTTTCGTGACTCCTCTGCAGCAAATGCTATGATATGGCTCATAAGAGAGTTTCTTGCAGTCGTATGATTAAGGTCGGTCTTATCATCCAGTATCGCATCAGCAAATTCTTTCATGAGGAAATAATCACCTCCTGCGTGCTTGCCTGTGCCCATATCAAATGATTCCTCTTCTTGCAAGTCTCCCTGCTTAAGGTTGCCTGTCTTCGTCGTTATTCTCATGCTGTTGGCGTAAAGGTCTCCTGTGACCTGGCCGTGTGTGCAGTTCACCTGGATCTTCCTTGTGAAGTCTGCTGAATGACCATTTATCTGCAGTGTGGCGAACTTATTTCCATTGAAAGCGAGTGTCACGTTTTGCGTGTCACATACATCATTGTCGCAATTGAAGACACATCGCCCATACTGACTTGTCTTGAGTGCTTTTTTCACTCCTTCGAGAGTCGTGTCTGTAGGAGACACTACATTTGCAGGCCAATCGATGATCTCTTTTGACAGATATATCTTGTCTGCATCAAAGATACATCGTCCTTTCACTCTGCATTCATCTGTACAGCTAGGTGCTGAACCTTCAGGAGCATTATCTTTATTGAAGAAGTTGAGCGCTCCGGTAGAATATACTGATTCCACGTCCGCTTCCATGAGCCAAGAGAGAATATCTATATCGTGGCAGCTTTTGGTGAGCACTAATGGCCCGCTGTCACTCGTTCTTCTCCAGTTCCCTCTCACATAGCTGTGCGCGAAGTGCCAATAACAGATGTTCTCTGAGAGATTCATATCAACTATCTGGCCTAGCTTTCCTGATGATATGATATCTTTCAGCTTACTGAAGAATCTTGTGTATCTTAAGACATGCGCGACAAGCAGTACTTTACCCGACTCTTCCTGCGCAGAGATTATCTTGTTGCAATCCTCTGCAGTCCTTGCCATCGGTTTCTCAAGAAGTACATGATATCCTTTCTTTAGAGCAGCTATCGCACATTCTACATGTTCATTGTCAGGAGTTGCTACAATCACTGCATCACTCAGTCTTGGACCTGCAAGTGCCTCTTTCCATTCCATGAATATGTTGCTTTCGCTTATTCCATGTTCCTGCTGCATCTTCCTGCAGCGTCTCTCATCAGGATCAGCTACTGCAATGATCTTGAACGGTATATCTGCTCTTTTAGCTATCTCGGAATATGCGTGCATACCTCGATTTCCTGCACCTAATATTGTCAGGGTGAGTTCCATATATGTAATGATTACAGCAGCATATAATAATTTTCCCTTAAAAACGGTGTATTTTCACTTTAAATCCTAGTTAAAGCGATATTAGAAAATAGAAAGGTTTAAAAGTAAGTTTTTACATAAGTGATATTGCTATATGGGTTGAAAAATAACTTTTTTGGTGTGTAAAACGGGTTTTAATTCCGTTTTTTCTATCTCAAAAAGCTATTTAATGCGTTTTTCATCTTTTTGAGTCTTTTATCGTGTTTAACATCCAGGTGTTTGGAATGATTCCGGAAAAGGAGAAGTTGACTATTGTCAAAGTCCTATATGCACGGCCGCATATCGGTGGTAGTGGAAGGGTTGGCATAGAGACAGCATTAGAGCTTGCAAGAAGGGGTCATGATGTGCATATAGTGAGCTATCCTGATACATATCTTGAAGATGAGGAGAAAGACCTGCTTACGCTCCATGCCTTGGATGATATCTCTTATGGCTGTTTCAAAGTCAATCCTATAGGTGTGACATTCCCAAGCAAGATACATCAGCTGGCGAATGAATTGAAAATCGATGTGCTGCATGCGCATTATGCAATAACACATGGAGAGGCAGTGATAGATGCGAGGGATTCAATCCGGCGCGATATAAGGAGAGGGAAACTTCCCCATTATTCTCGGGATCCTGTCGCTGTGATAACCTGCCATGGTTCTGATATAACTGTCAATGGGTATAAGAACATAATCGCTCCGAACCTGGAGCTCAAGCTCTCTCAAGCAGATGAGATCACATTTGTATCACAGTCGCTCCAGGACGAGGCAAGGAGGATACTTGATCTTGATGATTACGGCAAGGTGATATATAATTTTGTAGATGAAAATAAGTTCAGACGTGATGAGAGTGGAAAGACCCGATTGAAGGTCCGTAATGAATGGGGGATACCTCCTGATGCGTTAGTATATTATCATGTCTCTAACTTTCGTCCTGTCAAGAATACTGCTATGCTCATAGATGCCATGCATTCATTGACATCTGATGGGTGTAATGATCATGTGAGACTGCTCTTGATAGGTGATGGTCCTGATAGAATGTGTGTCGAAGAGAAAGTAATACAGTACGGCCTGCAGGATAAGGTCATCTTTACAGGTCAAGTATCTCCAGAGAAAGTGCCATCATATTCTCAGGCAGGAGATGTCCTTCTTCTCCCTTCCATCAAGGAATCATTCGGACTCGTCAATCTGGAGGCGATGCACTTGGGAAATGCATGCATAGCATCAAGAGTGGGTGGAATCCCAGAAGTGCTGTTCCATAATGTAAGCGGTTATATGTTTGATCCTGCTTCGACTGAAGAGCTAGTACATCATATGCGCAAGTTTGCAAAAGACCCATTGCGTAGTAGATTTATGGGTGCTCAAGGAAGGAAGATAGCTAATAAGAGATTCAATAGGAGTTCTATAGCAGATATGTATGAATGTACTTATCATGATACTCTCGCACGCGCAAATGATCATTCAGTATATCGTGAGCTCCCTTTGCAGAGACAGTTCGGTTGATGTGTGCATCCTGTCTCTCAAGTCGATATTCTTGAGAAAGATTTTTAAAGTGATATGTGATATCTGAACCTGTATGAAATATTACAAGCAGACGACAAAATATACCTGCGCAGCAGCTTCTCTAGCTATGATAATCCATCACTTCAATGATAAGTTTGCGCTTGATCAGGATTCTGAGCTTAACATCTGGCTTAAGACTGCAGCACTTCCAACAAGAGGAAGTTCCATATACGCTCTTGCGACCTATGCTCATGAACAAGGAGTCCCTCTCAAGATGGTTGTCGCGGAACCTGAATATAAATTTCCAGGCTATAAGTTCAAGGCATATAAGAAGACAGAGATAGAGCTTGCGGACAGGATATCAACCATGTTCTACACTAAAGCAAAAGAAGCAGGGATAACTATAGATGAGAATGATTTCACTCTTGATTCTGTCAAGAGACTGCTCACTGAAGGAAAAGTTCTACTTCTCAGGCTGATAATCGGCATAGTAAGAGGTACGAAAGAGAATAAGCGTAATCCACATTATCTTCCGGTCTACGGATATTCTGGTGGTAAGTTCCTGATAATGGATCCGCGTAAAGGTCCGATGAAAGTCGATGAAGCGGTTGTAGAGGAAGCTTTTGATAAGGTCACTGAGGTCAAGAGAGACCACAGGATGATAGTGTTCGGGTAATTCCGGATGATATCTCTAGGATGCTATTTCATCATCTTCTGATATCTTCTTATCTTATGAGCGGCTTAAAATAAGATTCAGGAGCAGGCAATCCCATCAGCTTCAATACTGTCGGAGCTATATCTGCGATGCTATTGTCCCTCCAGTGGTTTATCTTCCACTGTCTATCTGATAACACTATGAATGGCACCTTGTTCATCGTATGCGAGGTCATGTGCTTGCCAGACATCTCCTCTGCATTCCCGTGATCAGCAGTTATCACCACTTCATAACCTGCGCTAATTGCTGCAGCAACAACCTTACCCAGACAGGTATCAACAGTATTGACTGCTTTTATGGTCGGTGCAATCATCCCTGTATGCCCTACCATATCCGCATTCGCAAAATTCAGGATGACAAGATCATACTTATCTGTCTTCAGCCTTTTTGCGGCCTCTTCAGCGATCTTTGGTGCAGACATCTCAGGAGCCTCATCATATGTCTCCACTTTAGGACTCGGTATCATGACACGATCCTCTTTTGGGAAAGGACCATCTTTCCCGCCATTGAAGAAGTAAGTCACGTGCGCATACTTCTCAGTCTCTGCTATCCTGAGCTGGCGCAGGTTATTCTTTGCCATGACCTGCCCAAGCACATCTTCAGGGACATCAGGTGGCAATGCCACCGGAGCCTTTATGTCCTTATCGTATTGCGTCAGGCAGACGAAATGCAGGTCAAGCAACCTCTTCCGTTTGAACTTCTTGAACCTGCCCTGGACAAAAGCACGCGTCAACTCACGAGCCCTGTCTTCCCTGAAATTGAAGAATATCACTGAATCATCCTTTTGGACCTGATGCTTTGCCTTCTTGTGCTTTGATAATATTATCGATGGCTGGACAAACTCATCTGTCTCGCCTCGACTGTACGCATCATTGACCGCTTCTTCTGCAGAGCCATATATCCTGCCTTGGTGATTCACCATCGCATCATATGCCTTGTGTTCCCTGTTCCACCGGTTATCCCTGTCCATCGCATAGAACCTGCCCATAAGTGTTGCGATACTTCCGATACCAAGTTTTGCGCATCTATCCTCAAGCCTGCGGATGTATCTCATCGCACTCTTTGGCTGGACATCTCTTCCGTCGAGAAAACAATGGATGTATGCCCTTTCGACCTTTGCTCTCTTTGCCATCTCAAGCAATATGAAAAGATGATTTATGTGTGAATGCACTCCTGCATCACTCAACAGCCCTATAAGATGCAATGAAGACCCTTTGCGTCCTGCTTTTTTCAGGGCATCAAGTATCACTCTATTCTTCTGGAAAGTCCCTCTCTTTATCTCCTGGTCGATCTTCATGAGCTCCTGTGAGATGACTCTTCCTGCACCCAGGTTGATATGACCTACCTCTGAATTGCCGATGAATCCTTTAGGTAATCCTACATGCTGCGCAGAGGCAAATAGTGTCGTGTGCGGGTTCTCTTTCCACAGCCTGTCAAAATTAGGAGTATCTGCCTGCAATATAGCATTATCTTTTCTGGACCTGCGTACTCCCCATCCGTCTAGCACTACAAGCAGAGCTTTCTTTTTCGGTGTCATATCATCATTCTCCTAATAGCAGTATTATCATCATATATCATCAGGTGCATCCATTCTACTCATCATCGGTTCATGTCCCTGTTATTATATTCAGCACTTTTCCCTGTACATCATTGGATCGCAATGCAAAACTCAAGCCCTCTACTCCAAGCTGGGCATACTTCAGTGTCGCGATGCCTACAATCTCCCCTTTCTTATTTATCAGAGGACCGCCCGAGTTGCCTGCATTTATCGCGACGTCGGTCTGGAAATAGTATACATCTATGTCTCCAGGTATGAGCCGTCTTGTGTTGCTTATGATGCCCTGTGTCACAGTGGATTCAAACCCTACAGGGTTGCCGACAGCAATTATGTGTTCGCCGACGATCACCTTATCTGAATCTGCCCACTTAAGGGCGGGGAAACCTTTCCTTTCAGTAGATAACTTTAGCACTGCGATGTCAAGATGATCATCCTTACCCACTAATGTCGCACTATAATCATTTCCATTGTGCGTCCTTACATCTATGCCGCCTATCAGGTCATCGACCACATGGTAATTGGTGACTATGTATCCATCTTCATGCACAAATACTCCGCTCCCTGTGCTGGAGAAGAATCCTGTCCCTTTTTTCCCTATACTCACCACGGCCTCTATCGCTTTAGGTATCACTGTGCTGAAAT
Organism: Candidatus Woesearchaeota archaeon; assembly: GCA_043819495.1. Taxonomy (GTDB): domain Archaea; phylum Nanobdellota; class Nanobdellia; order Woesearchaeales; family UBA11576; genus JABMQF01. The sequence goes on from JBDRET010000054.1 coordinate 8,082, forward strand.
CTACGCTCGTACCCCTGAATATCTCCAGCTGCTGTTCAAAATCTGAAAGCTCGCTGAGGCTTGTGTTGGCAATCTTCTGTATCGATTCTGATAGTGCAGAGTCCCGTATCAATGAGTCATAATTATATCCCTGAAGGTCACTCTTTATCTTGCTGTCAAGAGTGGTCACCTGCTTTTTTGTGCTGTCTATATCGAACTGCAATGAACTGCTTGTAGATGATAGCTGTGACTGGAGCGTCCCTGTCTGCGAATCGATCTTTGTGTTGATCAGCTCTATCTGTTCTTCCTGTACTGCTGATAGATTATGCAGCTGTTCACTGTACTTTGCGTTCATGTTCAGGAATAATGCGGCAAATATTATCACAGTAAAGATATTCATGAACAGGAGATGCTTGTTCTCAAGCTTGAGATCAAACTTCCTTTTTTTGACCTGTTTCGTGAAATGATGAGCAATCTCGTGCTCCTGATGTCCTGCGTCGAGCAGGGATCTCTTTATATCATGATCATGCACTCCAAGACTTCGCTGGGTCTTGACGTAATCTTCTACTTCTTTCTGCACCATATTCTCATGATTTCCTGATCATCTGTTTTCGATAATCTTTGTTCATGCAAGACCTCAACGGCGTCCGTTTACACGGACGCCGAAGGTTCTCTGCAAGCTATCTGTGGTGTAATCCACGTAAATGTCATTCATCTGCCATTCATCTCGGGAAGGATGCCATCTTTGCCTTATGGCCAAGCTCTTCCTCAATCCTTGTGAGCTGATTGTATTTTGATAATCGCTCACTCCTGCAGGGCGCACCGCTCTTTATCTGCCCTGTTCCCAGACCTACAACCAGGTCTGCTATGAATGAATCTGATGTCTCACCGCTCCTGTGGCTGACCATGGTACTCCAGCCGTGTTTCCTTGCAAGGCCTTCTGCTGTGATCGCTTCAGTGAGTGATCCTATCTGGTTTACTTTCAGCAGGAGGGCTGAGCATAACTTTGTCCGCGCAGCCATCTCTATCCTTTCAGGGTTAGTCACGAGCAGGTCATCTCCTACAATCTGCACTTTCCGTCTCTTAGCGGATCTCGTGAGTTCAGGATACGGTCCGAAATCATCCTGATCAAAAGGGTCTTCTATCGAGAATACATCGTATGTATCCATGATGTGCTCATAAAGCCGGGTCAACTTCTCTGAACCCATCCATTTTCCGTCGACAAAGTACTGGTTCTTCTTCTTGTCATAGAATTCTGAAGATGCTGCATCAATAGCTATCTTTATGCTGTCTTCATAGCCTGCCTTGCGGATAGCTTTTGTAACGATGTCAAGCGCATCCTCCACTTTCTTGATGTTTGGGGCAAAACCACCTTCATCACCGACGTTTGTCGAGTCTTTCCCATACACCTTTCCTATCTCACTCTTCAGTACGTGGTATGTCTCTGATCCCATCCTTAGCGATTCTGCAAATGTCCTTCCTCTTGGGCAGATCATGAACTCCTGGAACTGAAGCTTGTTGTCTGCGTGCTGGCCTCCATTGATTATGTTCATGCAAGGTATCGGAAGGAGCATCTTGTTTCCAAGTGTCGTGTGAAGTGACTTGCCCTGCACACCTGCTGAGAGTCTTGCCGCTGCAAGGCTCACACCAAGTATCGCATTTGCCCCGAGATTTGATTTGTTCTTTGTCCCATCGAGCTTTATCATCGCAGTATCTATCGCACGTTGCTTCCTGCAGTCCATCCCTGCGACTATCTTCACGATCTTGGTGTTGACATTGTTCACTGCAGTCCTTACTCCCTTGCCAAGATATCTTGGTCCTCCGTCACGCATCTCAAGCGCCTCATGGATGCCTGTAGATGCTCCTGATGGCACTGCTGCCCTTGCAAAATGTGAATTTGTCTTGATATCCACCTCAACAGTAGGGTTTCCTCTTGAATCAAGGATCTCCCTTGCGTGTATCTTGCGGATAGTATGATCTGTCCTCATGTAATTCACCTCTTTTTTTACTCTCTTTCCTCTTTTTTTTTTGACTGTTAAACTTGTTTAAACTATCTCTTCTTCTGTTTCACCAAGTAATCATTTATGATCACATTGAGAAATGCGCTCTTGGAAGGGTACTTGAAACGGTTCTCGCGCCTCTTGATGAGTGCTTCTATCTCCTGTTCAAGCTCATTGTCTATCCTTACGACTCCCATGTATCAAGCACCGATAGTCTGTTACAAATTGTTACTTAGGATAACTAATTGTAACTATGGTTTATAAACTTTTCGGTATCGGAGGTCATTCAGAAAGGTTTTTAAGGGGTTTTGTGTTATGATGTCTGATGGTGACTATCAAAGCAAAGAGTTTTCTTCTCAGGCCGATCAGATTGTCTGATGCTCAAAGATATCTCGAGTGTCACCATGATGTTGAGGCTCAAAAGAACTTCACTTCAGTCCCTAAGACTGTTGCTGCAGCAAGAAAAGAGATAAAGGATAACCAGAGCAAGAAATTGGTCTTTGCAATTGAGGTGGATTCGAATTTTGCAGGATTCATAACTCTTGAGCTTAATGAACATCCAAGGTATAAGCATTCTGCTATTATCGGATACGGGATCCATGCAGGTTATAGAGGCAGAGGATTAGCGACTGGTGCCGTAAAGAAACTCACTGCGTATGGCTTTGGAGAACTTGGTCTTAAGAGGATATCTGGTTGGTGCAGGACATTCAACAAAGCATCTGCAAGAGTATTACAGAAAGCAGGCTATACACATGAAGGGACAATCAGAAAAAACAAGTTTGTAGATGGGAAGTATCTTGATGATATGATCTGGGCAAAAGTGAAGAAATAAGTGGTTTCTCTACCCTATATAACTCGTCTCTTTATGCAGTCTGCTCTGGAGCTTTTTCAGGGCTGTTTTCTTTGAGATCTTGCCCAGTTCCTGTGTCTTGCTCATGATCTCTGACTCGATGTCTGCAATCTCCTTGTCTAGCTCGCTGATCTTAATTTTCAGAGAAAGCTTCTTATTGAGAACCTTGACTATCTCCCTTGCTCCTTTTATCCCGAGGTATGCTGGGTGTCCGAGGGTCTCTGCAAGGAGGCATACTGCGTCAATCTTCCTCTTTGCAGCAAGGCCTATCAGGAGTCCGCTGACGCCGATTATCGGGCCTACAATCCCGTACAGTTTCTCGTTCAGATTGATGCCTTTACTGAATCTTGTTATCATATCTTTTGAATTGCCGGTGCAGAATACCTGTGGCTTTTTTGGGACTTCTGCAAGACCGATGCCACCGAGTGTTATTATGAGTTTCACACCGAGCTTCTCTGCAGTGTCAAGTACAGCTTCGCAGAACTCATAAGAGCTCCGTTCTTCAGCAGGCTGGACATCCCCTGTAAGGATGAGAAGATCGCCTTTACCATTACGCTTCCGGTGGTACATCTCGATCGTAGGTAGTTCAACAAGGTTCTTGTCATTCACGAAGACAGAATTTGGAAGGTCATAAGAGAATATGTTGAAGGTCTTCTTTGCCTTGACCTCATCTATGATGAAGTCAGCGCTTATCTTCCCTACATTCGCAATCCCTGGCAGGCCTATGATAAGGATAGGTTTATTGAGTTTAGGTACAGCTTTTCCGATCAGTTCAAAGTTCCATGACATATTGTCACATGGTCATAACAGACCTTTATCTTTCAGCGCATCTTTCTTGACTTCCCTGCGGTACTTGCCGTAAGGGTCTTCAGGAGAATATTTTGCAGGGATGACCTGGATAGGTGCACCACCGCAATTTGGGCACTTGTCCTTGATGGTATATCTCTTGCATCCAGGACATTTGAGTATGTGGAGAGTCATAGTATCAGGTTGAAGCTTTCTTCTGCTTCTTCTCTATACGCTGGAAATTGAAACTGCAGTCAGTCTTCTTTGCCTCTTTCTCGATGAGGTCAGTAGCTTTGGCCATTATCTTCTCAGCGTCCTTGTAATTGTCGAACATGATGTTTATTGAATAGCTTCCGCCACCCTTGTACCTTATCTTTATGGCCTCGTCCAGCTTCTCTGTGCTGATAAGTATCTTCTTTACCACTTCCACGCCGTCAGGCGCGTAACTCCACAATTTTATATCCCCCTCAATCTCGATTTCAGGAGGCTTGATCCTCTGCCTTATCACTTCGGCAAGACCATCATACACATCTTTTGGAAGCTTAAGGTCCTTCAGTACAGACTCGTCAACTATGAACTCTTCAAATAGGTCATGCACAGTATCATATTCTTCAGAACTCTTCTCATCAAGCTCGTCGAAAAGCTTGTCCTTGTCTTTCTTCAGCTTGTCAGCGACGAACTCGACAATCTTCTCAGCCTTCTGCTGTTTCTTGATTATCTCTGCCTTATCACGTCTCTGACCTTCACTCACCCTCCTGAGCGAGAGGTCTATGTGTCCTCTCTCACGGTTGATGCTAAGGACCTTGCAGATTATCTTCTTGCCCATACGGACATAATCATTGATGTTCCTGATCCTTCCCGGTGAGACCTCAGAGATGTGGATCATGCCCTGTTTGTTCTCGAAATCATCGATGCTCACGAAAACACAGTGGGGGTATATCTTAGTTACAGTACAGAGAACAAGTTCAGATTCTTCTGGGAGACCTTGCTTTTTCTTTACCATCCTTACTCGAGCACCTCAAGGATCCTGGCTTTGACTTTTGATTTTCCACCAGTGGAATCTGCAAGTGGCTTATCGCACACCAGGCATCTTACATTAGTGGATGTCTTGCCAAACATGATCTGCTCGTTCTTACATTTAGGACAGCGTATCTTGATGAATTTGCTTGTTGGTTCCCTGAACACTTTTTTCATTTTATCTCTACCTTCAAAATCAGTGATTATACTAATTCGACCTTCTTGGCCCTTTTGCCTTTCCTTTGAGTAGTGATCTTCTTGCACTCTTTGCAGGTATACCGCAGGTCGGTCTTTTTGCTGGCCTTTTTTCCGGTCATCTTGAAGCTTCCTATTGCAGGCTTAGAACCCCTTGTACCAAGGTTACCATGTCCTTTTCCAAAACCCCTTCTCTTTTTTCCTGCAATGCTCAAAGGCCTTGATGCGAATGGAGTCCTCTTCTTAGATTGAGTCACTTTCTGGTCAGTATGCTTCTTACACTTTGGGCAATACCGTTTCATAGCTTTTGGAATCTTCATTTAAAAACACCTTTGGATTATTATGCCTTTTTTCAACCGTTAATCTCTTCTGCCTGCTTCTTTTCAAGTAATACTCTTGCAAGCTCGTCTGGAAGCGAAATTACTGCGCCTTCCTCGTAGGGACCGTAAATCTGGAGGTCTGGACCAACTATTTCGCCAATAGAGGCCAAAAACCGTACCTTTTTACTGTAAGCGCTTGAATCACTAAAATTAGGTGGTGTTTTTAACTCTTTCGGTTGTTTTGAGGAATCTGAGGGCCCAAGGGCGTGTATGTCTTTAATATTCATGCCTGATTCATACAGATCATCTGGATTGCTTTCATATGTCCCTTGAGCCAAATCCTTATCTCCTGTGTTGAACCCAGCATCTTGAGAATCAGTTGATATGCTGCTCTGTGACTGTTCTGGCTCTTGCTTCAATATCTTCTCAACATCTATATCCAGCTTTGAGATGTTGCGAGATAAAGTCCCTATTTCAGGCAATTCTCCGCTTGCCAACTTGAATAGCACATTCTTCCGGAAATCCGCAAGTATGAGACTCAACGACTCGAACAGCAGTCTCTCAGAAGGTAGCATGCTTGCAGTGTTCATCAATACAACGCCTGTACGGGCCTTGTTCACGGCAGTGCTAAGAACCTTCTTCTCACGTTTGTCGTATAGGTCTTTCAGTATCTTCTTTATGTTCTCAAGCTCAAGCCGAGTCTGCTCTTTCTCGTCTGTCACGAACAGATTTGCCTCGCTATGTGCTGATTCGAATGAGGCCTGCTTATCTTTCAGGTAGGAAAGCACATCTTCAAAGAAAGAATCGTCGAGCTTCTGGAGGTCTTCCCTGTTCTTCTCTATGCGTAGCATCTCGAACAGAGTCTCGTAAGTTATGACCACGTCTTTTTCACTCATTAATATTACAACCCCCAGGATGATGGATAATGATGGTGCTTTTATAGTTTGCTCTTGCTTATTAACTCATTTCGTTAACCCTTTATTGATATGTTCTACGTCAAGGAAACGAATGCTTTTATAAACTATTCCTGACCACCTGAAAACATGACAAGAATCTGTTTCAATGATATCAAGTTCAGAGAGGACGCAGACAATGCAGAATGTATAGTGATGGTATTCCTGAAGCTATTTGAGGCAGATATATCCCGCGAGTCATTGAAACGCCTTGGTGACTTCACAGTAAGTGATGGATGCCTTGAAATCTCTGACCTTCCTGAAGATGACGCAAGGAAAAAGCTGATACCGATAATCGACAGGGCATTTGGAAATCTCAAGAACAAGCTTACCGGATGCAAGACCGTGTACATACACCAGAATTCAGGCATACCGCTCATAGGATCGATAAATTTCGGCATTGTTGACAGGGGGACAAACATAATCGAGGTCAAGCCCATAACCGGATGCAATATTGACTGCGTCTTCTGCTCTGTGGATGAAGGCAAGTCTACACGCAAGCTTGTGGACTTTGTCGTTGAGGATGAATATCTTGCAGATGAAGTGCGCAAGCTGGTCGAATATAAGCAGATGAATCATGAACAAACAGATCATGACCAGATTGCGCGTGATGACGGATCAGAAGGATCTGATGGTCAAGATATTCCTGATGGTCCAGAGTTTAAGATTGATGTGTTCATCAATACACACGGAGAACCTCTCCTGTATTCAAATATTGTCTCACTCGTAAATGCATTGCGTCACATAGAGCAGGTCGGAGTCATATCAATAATAACGAATGGCACTATGCTCAGCAAGAATCTTGCTGATGAGCTTATCGATGCAGGGCTCACACAGCTCAATCTTTCTGTGAATGCAATCGATCCTGACAAGGCGCGAGAACTCGCAGGGACTGCTGCATATGATGTCAAGCACGTGCTTGAGATTGCACGATATGTCTCAAAAAAGATCAAGCTTTTCATCTCACCAGTATGGGTGAATGGACTCAATGATGCTGAGATCCCTAAACTCGTAAATTTTGCCAGAGATATCGGCGCAGAGATAGGCATCCAGAACTTCCTTGCGCATAAATCTGGAAGGAAGCCAAAGAAGCAGGTCATATGGGATGATTTCTATAAAAAACTCGACGAGTGGGAGAAAGAGACAGGAGTCCCACTACGTACAAAAGAGCATTCGTTGTTTGAGACAAAAACTCTTGAGAAACCATTCAGGAAAGGCGATGTCGTCCATGGGATCATCGTCGCTCCCGGAAGGATGAAGGACGAGATGCTGGCTGAGGCAAAAGGCAGGGTGATCTCTGTTGTTGCCTGCCATAAGAAGAAAGGACAGATCAAGATGCGTATGATCCGGGACAAAGATAATATATTTGTCGCTGAAGTCGCGAAATGATTCTTGATGCAGGATCGTTAATAATTTAACTCAGCATTGGCTGCAGGATGTTGAACAGATAACCTGTGGCGATTATCGCAAGCGTCGTGATCCCGAAGAATATCAGTATCAGCTGCAATCTCATGGCCCTTCTTAGCATGATCGCTTCAGGGAGGCTCAGAGCTGCTGTTGCCATCATGAATGCTAATGCAGTGCCAAGAGGGACGCCTTTCTGGAACAATACCACTGCGATAGGGACTATTGCTGCACAGCTCCCATACATCGGAACTCCTACCGCTACTGCGATAGGGACTGCGAATGCCCCTCCTTTATCTATGATCCCCTGGATGAATACTGAAGGGACATAATTATGGATCACTGCACCGATGCCTACACCGATGAGTACCCAGATCCATATCTTCTTTATTATTGACATCGATTCTTTAATCCCGAACTCTAATCTTCTTCTGATGCCATCATACTTCACCATCTTCGTGACTTTGGAATCTGATGCTATCAGATCTTTGGTAAGATATCGTTCAAGTTTCAGGTTTCCAAGTATGACTCCTGAGACAACTCCAATAAGGATGCCGCTTATGATATACGCGACTGTTATTTTCCATCCAAAGAATCCTAACATGAGCACTGCAAGGTATTCATTGACTATCGGGGAGGTCACGAGAAATGAGAATGTGACACCAAGAGGTATCCCTGCCTCAAGAAAACCAAGGAATAAGGGGATAGATGAACATGAGCAGAAAGGGGTGATTGCACCAAATATTGCTGCGAGCAGATGACCCAGCCCTCTTTTCTTTCCGCTGAGCCAACTCTTGACCTTATCTTGTGGGATGTATGTGCGTAATACTCCTACCACTGATATCATGATGAATAGTAACAGAAGTATCTTTATCGAGTCATATATGAAAAAGTTAAGGGACTGTGCAGTACGTGATGACGCATCAAGCTTAATGATGCTATACAGTAACCAATCGACAATCACTTGCAGCATGATCCATCTTCAGTATTGCTGCAACTGCAACCGCATGCTTTCTTTTTGGATTTTTTCTCAAGCTTCTTGTCCAATCTTTCAATGAGTCTTTTGAAAAATCCTTGTTTTTTCTTATGCATATTATCACCTGGCTGATATCGTATATGATTTATCAATTTCTATCAATTCAATCCATATATCTTCATATGTATCATTTGACAGGTTTTACAGTATACTGTGTCACAGAAGTGCCTGTGACCAACACTGATTTTCCCTTAAGCTTACCTGCTATCTGTTGTTCCCTATAATCTGCAAGGACCCTTGATGCTCTTGTAGTATCATCTGCATCCCATCCTGCGACTATTATCGCAACATTGTTGCCACGTTCGTATAGCTTTATCAGGCCTTCACCTTCCTGTATCCCGGATTCAGGACCGCAGGCAGGATAACTGAGCCCCATGATCTCTGCAGAGACCTTGTTGACGCAAGGCCCGCCGACAGATATTATGTTCTGTCCGTCTATGTCAAGCATCTGCTTTGCAAGCACTGCTGAACCCAGCTTTACACGTGTCGGGCGTAATACTTCTATCGTTCCCAGACTTTCCTCGGGTATCATGGTCTTATCAAAAGTCACAAAAACCTGCGGAAGCAGCTGTGATGTGGGGTAATATATCTCCATCTTATCCGGATTTCCGCTGTTTGCCGATTCCTTTACGAACACACCGTAATTGCTCAGGGCGTAATATGTATTCTGGTCATCATCAGGAGACTCGAATGTGAAACCATTAGAGCTGTTTGATACTCCGTCGAGATCCAGATCCCCTGAAGATGATCTTGTGAGTATCACATCAATATCTTCATCTGAGGAAGCGACTTCATAGAAATTGCTACTCTTTGTTGTCATTTGGGCAGTGATTGCTGAACCGATATCCTGCCGGTAAGATGATTGCGTGACATCTGTAGCAATGTCAATTATTGCCCCTCCTTCCGTTACAATAAATGCCTTATGCGGACCTGTCAGTGAGTTGCTGTCATTAAGGTCGACACATAGACGATACTCTTCATCTCCAGAGCCAAATCCATCCCAGATAGCAAAGTCGAACCGGTAACCGCCTACGTTTATCGTATCACCTGTAGAAGAACCATTAAGCTCAGTGAAAGTACTGATGACTTCCTTGCCTGTGCCGATGTCTGTCATCTGGATAGTATTCTCGTCGGTGTCGATAGCATCAAGACGCAGGACCCTTGATACTCCCTGGTCAGTGTGGGTGTTATGTCCAACAATGAAATAATCATTCTTGTGTATGGTGCAGTCAGCATCCACATCGCCTCCCGTAAATGCTGTCAGGTCCATCTCAAATACCATGTGGTCATCATCATCACCGAAGTATAGTCCTGTAGAATTACTGTAGAGATACTTTACAGCGGAATGTTCAATGCCTTGAGTGTTTGTGAAGCTGAACCTGTATTCATCGTCTCCACTGTTTGTGATCGATATCAATGAGGTTACAGGTCTTGAAAGTCCCATATATCTTATGTCCCAGTCTTTTGCAAGGAAACCTTGAGGCTCGTCGAGCCAGTCTCTCAATCCATCACCCGGCCGTATGTATGGCTCGTCACCAGTCCTGCTGTCTGTGTACAGACGGTACGATATCCTCTCCAGCCGCACTGAGCTGGAACTGTTAGAATATGTCATCATCATCTCTGCGTCATCTATCCCTTCGCCGTCAATCTTAACAGTGCCGTCCCAGGTCCCTGAAGCATAAATATCATTCAATTCAAGCTTGTGTGCACCAAGATACATGTCAACCAGGTCTCCACCGGCAATCTCTCCAGCTTCATTCGGCAGTATCTCGCGGATGCCAAGTACAGTCCCATCTGGAAGTGTCTCTGTCGATCCTGCCCTGAGTTCTTTTGTGAGTATTCCATTTATCTTCAGCTTCACTGAAGTCTCTGTAGCTCCGAGCCAGTCAGATACGATAAAAGCAGTGACTTCATACTCTTTCCCTTTTATTGAATATGTCCTTGAAGCGCCTTCTTCAATAAGATCATGTATCGATCCTCCCATCAGTTCAAGGGCCAGACCTTTTGTCGCTGGCAACCATCTTGCGCGCGTGATCGTGAAATCCTCGCCGAGGATGTGCAGCGTCTCACTTTCCATATCTGTCAGGCTGTCACCTGTCGCCTCTATGTCTGCTTCAAACCCCTCTTCAAACTCCAGCTCATATTGGAATGCCTCTTCGCCATCCTTGAACCAGAGGAAATCACCGACAACACCCTCTTCATCCTTGGTATGGATCACTTTTGCATAAGCTCCGTCAGCAGGTAATGCTGCAGGACCCCATGCGAGCTTGAGATATTGATTGACAGTACTGCTTCCTTTATCATTCGCGACCATGAAACTCTTTAGCGCTTCAGCATCTTCTGCACCCAGTGTCTCCACTACATCACCTAACCACTCATTAAGCTCAAGCGCATCACCAGACCGCTCTGTCTTCACTGCATTCTGATATGCTTCGATACGGGCATCCCCTTCAGAAAGACGGACTGTCTCTTTTACTGCGGCACTGAACTGCAGGCTCATAGCGATATCTGTAATCCCTATAATATCTGCAGGAGCTGCGTCATCACCAATGACCAGCATACCATTGAATACTCCATCCTGGACAAAAGGTTCAGGGTAATCTCCAAGGTCATACCTTGCTGCAGAAGCACCAAGGAGCGTTGCGCTGGCGGTTAAAATGCCTAATCCAATAGAAAGTATCTTGCGGGGGGTTATGCTTCTCAATTTAATACCTCTTTTTTTGATGATACGCGATATATCAGAAATAGATTATGAGCAATATAAATGTTTCGGGATTAGCTTCTTTGTCAATACAGCGCCAACACCACCTAGCGAACTGAATATAATATAATAGAGAACTATCGCAGTTGGGCCTGCTGAATATATATTTTGGGCGAAGTGAGCGTGGCGTTGGCGCATTTAAACATAAGCTTCAGCACTACTGCGCTCGCTTTGTTTCTGTTCTTGCTTCTTTTCGCCTTACTGCATCAGTATTAGATTAAGTTAAATTTAGCTCGCTAGGCAGTGGTGCTGGAGCTAATGTGGTGGTTAGTTATTGTGTTCCTAGAATTAAGATAAATAAAAAAAGATAAAAAATAAAAAATTTTTAGGTTTTAGTCCGAAACAACCGAAGAGGTTTACTCTTCTTCTTCAGCAGCCATGGACGAGCCAGAGACTGGGCTGACTGTGAACTCTGTTGCAGATGTTCCAGTTACCCTAACCTCGCTGCCTACAAGCTTACCAGAATCTTGGTATGTCTTGAAGTCTGCAAGGACTCTTGTTGCCCTGGTTGTGTCCTCAGCTTCCCAACCTGCGACGACGATAGCTACTTTGTCACCACTCTCGTAGAGCTTGACAATGCCTTCGCCTTCCTTTAGGCCGGATGCTGCACCACATGCTGGGTAAGTCAGTCCCATTATTTCAGCTGTGACGGAGTTGATGCATGAACCACCAACTGAAATCACGTTGAGTGCTGAAGGGTCTGATACCTGGCTTGCAAGTACTGCTGAGCCGATGTCGATCCTCTGTGGCCTTTCCACTGTGAT
>JBDRET010000055.1:0-20927 GCA_043819495.1 Candidatus Woesearchaeota archaeon
ACAAATCCCCCTTCCTTATTCTTAGTAAAATCACCAACCACAAGATTCCCTATCTCAGAAATCCTACAGCCAAGCTCATATAACAAAGAGATGAAAGCTTTATCCCTCGGATGCTCGGCAGCCTGAATCATGCTCAAGATATCATCCTCAGTCAAGAGTTCAGAAGCCTTGATGTTTCTCTTATCCTTCTTAGACACATGAGTCTTGAGCCAAGAAACGAGTTTAGGGTAGTTGGTCTCATCCAAATAATCATCACCATACTCTGACCACTTATAGAACTTCTTGATGATAGACTTGTAAGTCCCCATAGTCTCAGCAGTATAACCCTGATTAGACATATCACATATGATGTCCTTCATGTCAACAATAGTAACCTTATCAAGATCTTTCTTCACATACTTCAAAGCAAGAGTCTTCAAGAAACCAGCCACCCTCAACCTACGAGCCTTGCTCTTACCTTCCATGAAATTGACCCTATCAAAATCAGTAATCAAATCCTTATTCCGCTTACTCATAGACGAGTTCTTGATGTTTTCCAACACCTGATTAAGATTAGAATCATAGTCGTGAATCGCGTTTTTCGGCTTCATACCTATAATATAGGTTCCACCAGTATAAAAAGGTAACGGAACTATACTAATAGTATAACGCCGACGCCCGGATTTGAACGGGATACACAAAACCTATAGGTTTTGGTACCAAACATCATACGATAATAAGCGCCGCGGCCCGGATTTGAACCGGGATATCCGTTAGGAAACTGGTTCTCTTACGCTTTGCGTATGAGCCTTTGCTCCGCAAAGTTTCAAGACCAGCGCAATGCCAGATTATGCGACCGCGGCTTGTCGGAAGCATGACGTTTGTGTATCCGTGAGGAAACTGGTTCTCTGGATCTTGTATATGCAATATATTCAAGACCAGCGCAACGCTCAAAATTGCTTAGCAATTTTGGCGTCCCAAAAATCACCGATTTTTGAGGATGCCAGATTATGCGACGTCGGCAAGTGAACGTAAGTGAACGCAACCGGCGTGTAGGCCAGAGCAGACCTGCTCTGAGCATGCGACGTCGGCAAGTGAAAAGATTTCTTTCGTCCCACTGAGCAAAGCGAACGTGGGACTGGGTCTTGCGTGCCAGCTGAGCGTAATCATCTGTGTGGCCTCGGCAAGTGAACATAAGTGATTCGCACTTGATTGTGGAAAAATAATATGCTTAAAAAGGTATTGTTTAGAACCTGCTTTGTCAGCTTCGCTTCCTCAGGACGCCGACGTATACTGGAGTTGTTGAATCATCATTTTCGCCGCAGGCGTGTTTATCTATTGATCAGTTTCATTGATTGTGCGCTCGCGAGCGTTACCGGCTTTACAGCATAAAATCTCTCTTTCAGAAGCTACATAACCCCTTAGCCCATCTCTGACCGTTAAGTAGTCCCGATAAGGAGACAGAAAGTACTATAATATCCTTTAAAAGCATTGATTGCGTGTTTAAAGTTATTCACTTAGAAAATACGCAGTAAATCTCTTTGAAATAGAATTCAAAGAACTAATCAGACGAATCTCCTGCGACGGAAAAGATTTATAAGACTTTCTTTAAACCGAAAAGTTTATATATGAAAGAACGTCACAAATATATAAAGCTATCGTAGTAACCCTATCAATGGACTCGATTTGCTTTAAAATACTTTCGAAAAAATTCGCAAAAACTTGGGGTGGTCGCGAAATAATACGCATTTTTACCGTACAGATTTCGCTATAGATATAATACTAGGTGCATAAAATGAGTCAAGAATTCATAAAGAAATGTCCGGAATGTGGTGGAATAAACCTTTTCATCAACAAAGACAAGGGAGAAGTCATCTGTAAAGACTGCGGACTTGTAGTTGAAGAGAAGATGGTTGACTTCACACAGGAATGGAGAGACTTTGATAGTGAGGATTCGGAAAGTAAACGTCGAACTGGCGCTCCGATGACATACACCCAGTATGATCAGGGTCTTGGTACTGAAGTCGGACAGAAAGCTGACCTTTACAAACTAGGTTCTAAAGACAAGAACAAGTTCTTCAGGCTGAGGAAGTGGCAGTATAGGATCTCCACAGCAATCGAAAGGAACCTGAAGCTAGCTCTTGCAGAACTCAAGAGAGTCAGCTCATACCTCAAGCTACCTAAATCAGTAGAGGAAGAAGCAGCAAGGATCTACACACTCGCAGTGCAGAGAGGACTCGTAAGAGGACGTAGCATGGAGTCAGTAGTTGCAGGTTCACTCTACGCAGCATGCAGAAGGCATGAAGTCCCAAGGACACTTGATGAACTCTCAGAAGCTTCCAATATAGAGAAGAAGGAAGTCGGAAGGACATACAGGTTTGTCACAAGGGAACTAGGGATAACAATACTACCCTCAAATCCAGCTGATTACATAGCAAGATTCTCATCTTCGCTGAGACTCAGCGCAGAGACACAGTCAAAAGCTGTAGAGATACTGGAAAAGGCACAGAAAGCAGAACTTACTTCTGGAAGAGGCCCAACTGGAATCGCAGCAGCAGCCCTTTACGTCTCAGCTCTCATACATGGAGAGAAGAGGACACAGAGGGAAGTCGCTGATGTCGCTGGGGTCACTGAAGTCACTATCAGGAACAGGTACAAGGAACTCCTTGAGAAGCTTGATCTTGAGAAAGACATCAAGAAGACCAAGAAGAAAAAGAAGAAGGAATAAATTATTTTTTCTTGATTCTACAAGATGAATAAAGACAACACCCCTAAAATCCTCTACGCAGACTTCGAGGAAGCGAACCGTATCGTGATGAGGTACTCCCTGGAGCATGGAGGGTATGCAATGATTGAAGCAGTCGATGGTATTGACGCAGTCAATAAAGTCAAAGAAAAGGATATATCTCTGGTCATAATGGAAATCAGACTCCCTAACATGTCAGGATATGAAGCTGCAAGAATCATCCGGGCCACACATGAAGATATGCCTATCATCGCACTGACCTCATTTACAGCAGAACAGGTAATGGAAGAAGCTACTGAAGCAGGGTTCAATACAGTACTCCAAAAACCCTATGATTCTAAACAGCTACTGGAAACAATAGCCACATACCTGAAGTAGAAATATTCACGCAGCAACATATATTCTGCTAGAACCTAAACAGATACTTCTTAAGATCAATCTTACCATCAACAACTTCTACCCCTTCAGAATTCAATAAACGTATCTTTTTCTTTACGCCAGCGGCAAACCCACCTATACGCCCATCAGAATTCACGACCCTGTGGCACGGCACCATACCATTTCCAGAAGCAGTCAGAGCGCTGTGCGGATTCCTGTTCATAGCATTGCCGACAGCCCGGTAAGCCTTAGTGCCAAGAACTCTTGCAAGCTCGCCATAAGTAGAGACTTTACCAGAAGGAATATTCTTACAGAGTTCCCATACATCATTGTTGAACGGCATGCTCCACACCATTGAGCTTACGTACCTTTGAGCTGAACCATACCACTGCAGCAGTGCCTGCAATAATCCTCCCTATAACCATCGCTATAGGCACTGAAAGGTACCATTTACCTAGTCCAAGGATGAAGAAGTATGCAAGCGATAGCGATATGCATATCCTGAGAAGGTTGAGGGCAAGCCCTGGAAATCCAAGGCCCAGTCCCTGCATCGCACGGCTTATTATCATTATGACCGGGAACAGCAGCAGAGCGAAAGCATTCAGCACCAGATATGGTGATGCTATGCCCAGCAGAACAGGATCAGATGTGAAGACAGAGATGAACAGGTGAGGAAATATCATGAAAAGCAGTCCTACAACAACTGCGATTCCTGTCCCTACTTTTATTGCGTAGAACACAGTCTGCTTGAGCAGATCATTATGCTTAGCACCAAAGAACATCCCTACAAGAGTGAGAGTGGCCATGCTTATCGCTATAGATGGAAGTATTGCTAATGAATCCCATCTGGCGACAAGACCATACCCTGCGACGTACTCAGTGCCGAATATCGCCATCAGCCGGTTTATGAATATTATGTAGAAAGACACAAGCAGCATCATGAGCGATGCCGGGACTCCCACCCTGAAGATGTCCTTGACTATCACTCCCTTGTACCTGAAGCTCCTGAAATCAAGCTCAAGATAAGATCTCGTCCTCAGGAACACGATACCAAGAACGACAGAGAGCCCGAACGATATCACTGTCGCGATAGCAGCACCCTTCACGCCCATATCTAATGCATATATGAAAATAGGATCGAGGATTATGTTAAGCACCAATGAAGACACCTGGATCATCATGGGCGTCTTTGTATCTCCCTGAGCAGAAAATATGCTGGTGATAACAAAAGAAGGGACCATCAGAAAGACCCCCCACAGCACTATGGACATGTAGCTTATCGAAAGAGGTATCACTGCACCTGAAGCACCGAAAAGCGCGAATATATCCTCAAGGAATATCTGGCCAAGGACAACGACAACAAGAGCGACTACCAATGACAGGAGCACGCCATGGACAGCAGTGTTCTCGGCAGCACGCTTCTGCTTTGCACCAAGACAGCGCGATATACGAGAAATCATGCCCGCACTTATTCCCCCATTCACTGCAAGTATGATAAAGAAAAGGGGAAACGCGAAAGTAAGAGCCGCTATGGAATCAGTACCAAGCCTTCCCACGTAAGCAGTATCCACTACGTTATACAATGTCTGGACAAACATACCTATCATAATAGGTATGGAAAGTTTCCAGAGTGCCTTTTTCGGATCTTTGACAAAATCTCCGACCATATTCTTCCTAGCTGTAGGACGTTTCATAGAAGGATTAAATTAATGGGGAGTTATAAAGGTTTTGCAAGAATAATAATCAACACACTAAGCACTAAATCATATGATGGTCACAACTACAGCTTCCTGACCGTGACCGCCTGATTAGCACGCAATCAAATTACCTAAATAATCAATATAATATGTACGCCTGCGGCGAAACTTTTGATCTACGTCCTAGAGCGTGCGTGGCGGCACGAGAGCTCAGTGAAGCTGAGCGGAGCAGGACAGGTGAGCTGTAGTCAAAGAAAAAGATAATTAAAAAAAATCATTTACCCCTTAACTTATTCAGCATCTCCTGGTATTGCTTTGCTGTTGCTGCGTGCTGTTCAGGTGTCGTGTTTGAGCCATTCGGAAACATCAATCCCCTGCCCACATTCACAATCACGTTCTCAGGAGCAAAGTACTTCCATATCTTCTCTGCTTCACCACCCTGAGCACCAACACCCGGCATAAGGACGAGCATATTTTCACCAGCATATCGCCTGGCAAGAGATATCTCCTCATCAGTCAGGTGATTCTTAGGGCTTGGCGCACCTATGACCAGGCCATCCACACAATACATCTTAGCATCATACGCAAGCTTGATGAATTGCCTTGTGTAGAACCTGTCACCCACAGGCAGCAGGTGCTTTACAGCATAATCTGTCTCAGCTTCCTCTTCAGTCAGGACGACAAGCTTGTTCTTCTCGTTCTCATATTCAGGATTGCTCATGAGGCACATCGAGATCAGTCCCAGGCCTCTCTTGTGAGCCTGGTCTGCAGCTTCCTTCATGTTCCCTGCAAAAGGAGAGTAAGTCACCGCGTCAATATTGAGCGACTCAGAATAGAAAAGACCTGCATCATTAGTGGACCCTATGTCAGCATATTTAGCGTCCTCAATCACGACGAGCCCCTCATTCTGCGCAATCTCGACAATCTCCTCAAGTTCGCCATAATCCCATTTCCAGTACTGCGTGTTGGGCTTCAGTGCTGCGCAATAAGGTGCAATCGCCTCGACATAGTCAAGAGCCCAGTCCACTATGTGGATATCTTCTGGAAGGCCGTTCTCCCCCCGGTCCATCTCGGACACTGCAGGGTCAAGACCTGCACACAATACAGAATTCTTATCTTTAACCGCATCCAACCATGATTCTCTGAAAGACATCTTTGCATCACCCATATGCTTATTGGAGAAAAATCATCAGAAGTGATATAAAAACATAACTGATAGCATAAAAAATGATTGTGATGTCACAAGGTGAGGACAAAAGATATCAAGAAACATATTTGCCTGATCTGAACCCGGACCAACACCTTGCGCTCGCTCTTCTAAAGAATCTCCAATGCCACGCTCGCTCTGCTTCTGATATCGCATATTTCTGCCCAACTGCGATTGTTCTCGCACATGATTCATTCAGCTCGCTAGGTGGCAATGGCGCTAGTCATAGAAATGAAAACACAACTACTTCAGAAGTCCCAATATCTTCTCGAAGTTGCCTCTTGTCCTGCGCTTTGAGTATTCCTTCGAGTACTTCATCATGTCAAGCATGCTTATCTTAAGATTGTGCCTCTTCAGATGAGGCAGGATCCTTCCTGACATCACGAACTGGCAGAATTGGGTGACATTATGGACTTTCGGACGCGGCCTGCACCGCTCAAAATCCAGCAGCACCGGCTTGTTCTTCTTACCGACAATAATATGCTTCACAGGATGATGCATCTCCTCCTTGTTCAGCTTGAGATGGTCAAGGAGATACATCTGCTCGAACACATCAGTCAGTACACCAAGCACATCTGCCTTCTTGACATCCTTCCTGTCGATGTAATCAAATATGAAATCTCCCTCGACAAAAGTGTATGCAAAATAATCCTTGCCTGAGAACAGGACTTTGGGTCCAATCCCTTTCTTGTTCAATACCTTAAGCTGCACCACTTCATTATTGACAGTCTCTTTAGCATCGATATCAGTACGCTGCACCTTTATCGCGATCTTCTTCCCCTTGAACTTCCCTGTGTAGATGATGCCGCGATGCCCTCTGCTGAACGTACTCAGGCCCTTGACACCCTTCTTCTCAAACATCTTCCGCAGCCTGCTCTTCACTATCCTGTAGACGAACAGCTGCTCCCAGGCAATCTTGAGCTTACTCAGCTCATCATATTCCATCATATTATGCGCAATGAACTCCTCTACTTTGGCCTTACCGGTCAATGTAGAGAACAACAATAGGACAACTCCATCATCATCAAGGTAATCATTCACAGAAGAGAGGAAACGGTCTACAATCTCATAACCCTGCTTTCCTCCAGAGATATCAGTCTGCAACTCCCAAAGCTCACCCTCCTGCTCAGGGAGGTAAGGCGGATTGAATATTATAGTGTCAAACTTCTGCTTAGGGACCTTATCAAAAAGGTCAGACACAAGAAACTTGCATTTCTTGCTCTTCACTTCAGCCCTGCAATGCTCTACTGCCTCTTTCTTTATGTCAACACCAAGCACTGATTTCACACGCTTGAGCTTAGCAGCAGTATCAGAAAGGATGCCTGAACCTATCCCTATCTCAAGCACCCTGCCCTTGGCCAGGTGCTGCACCTCTTTCTGGATCAGATATGAATCTTCTGCAGGCTGGTATAACATGATACGCCCTAAACAATCCGCATTTATAAATTTAACCGATAGATTCAGAGATTAGAATATATCTGCGAAAGGCAGTCTATCTTTACGATATAAGAAGAAGAACAGTCCCTATCAAGGAAAAGGCCTCTCATCCCCACCGAAGCAGGTCCAAGGACATCATTCATCAGCCTATCACCCACCATCAAAGCACGCTCTGCAGATACTCCGAGCCGATCAAGCGCAAGGCGGTAGATATCTTTCTCAGGTTTTATCATACCCACATCACAAGAGAATACAGGATCAGAGATATACCTATCAAGACCTAACCTGAAGAAAGGCTCTTTGTATGGAGAAGCCAGATTCGATATCATACCTAACTTCACACCTCTGCTCTTCAACATCTCCAGTGTGCTCAGAGTATCAGGGTAAAGCTCAACAGAACCTACTTCGCGCGCCAACTCAGCATCATACTTCCTCAGATCAAGATCTTTCTTGTAAGGTAATAATCTTTCAACAACCGCTGAAAGTGACAAGAGTTCTTCAGTCAGGCAGATATTCCTGATCTCCTTCCTGCCCAGACTGTTGAAGAACAATGGCAATGCCAATCTCCTGAACAGCCTGCGATAAGGCCTGCGCTCATCAGTGACGTGGACAAGAGTACCATACAGGTCAAATACAACCGCGTCAATATCTCGCTTCATCGTATCATATCATCTCAAGAAATCAAAATAATATTCTGCAGAGAATCCATCCTCCCTGCATCCATAAGATACCCGTTCTATGCTGCTGCCCTCAGATACGGGCGTCCTTTCAAAATGCTTGAAGAAGCAATCATGAACATAACCAAAGAAAAGCATCATCTCACGCTCATTCCGGACAGGGATCGGAGATCTCTCTGAACGGCCAAAGTAATCTACCTTCTTGGCCCACTCGACAGACAGTGTTGCACGTGCCTGATCAAGCTTCTCCTCAAGACCAAAACTCGTGACAAAGTCATTGCCAGATGGGTCGACAACAGCCCCCTTATCCTCCCGCTCTTTGAGCAGGTCAGAGGAATACATTATGAATGCAGAGAATGCCTCACATGCAATGTCCATCTTTCCGCTATTGATGTACCCTACACCTATATGCCAGTAAGCGAGCGCTGACCCTGCATCATTCAGGTTCCCTGTAGCTATTGCGCATTCAAAAGAGCGGGTAGCTTTCACAAGATCATTCTTCTGTACATTATCAAACCCTGATTCCAGATATTTTCCTGCAGGCTGTCCAGGATCACAAGGCTCCTGCACCACAGGCTCAGCAGCGACAGGCGCAGATGCAACAGATGCAGACTGTAAAACCACTGGTTTGACTGCTGCTGGATCTTGAACACTCTGCGAAGTAGCACAAGAATACATAGGGATGGCAGCAAGAATGCCTGCGAGCGAGATTGCTCTCACTCTACCCTTTAGCGAAGTAGGTCGGAAAGACATCAATACACGGGTTCAGAATTCCATTTAATAAGTTTACGTCCATTTAATCTATCATAATGCAGAAATCAGTTGAAGAAATAATGTAAGGGATAACCTGCCTAATAATCACTGCCCTTGTCAGCCAGGCGTTCCTGCTTTAGCCTGTCTATCTCCTGATGAGATATCCCTGTAGGGTATACCCCTGAAAAGCAGGCATTGCACATCCCTGACCCTTCACCTTTCAGCCTAGACAGCACCCAGTCCAATACCTCAATCCGATTATACATCAGGTGGTCAACACCAATGTACTTCCTTACACTCTCCAGATCACCGCTCTTTGCATAGATCAATTCCTTATCCACCGGCATGTCAATGCCGTACACGCAAGGGAATGCATTCGGAGGGGCAAGAACACCAAAACCTACCTTCTCAAGAGGTAGCGCCCTCTTGCTGCATTCAGTCCTAAGGCGTTCAATTATTATCCTTGAAGTATCTCCTCTCACTATAGAATCATCTATCAGTATGACGTAACGTGCGTCCCTCAGCACACTGAAATCTATGGGCAACTTCAATGCAGCATTGTATTCACGCGCACTCTTATCAGGGAGTATGAAACCCCTCCTGAGATACGCGTTTCGCACAAACACATCACGCAAAGGTATCCCGGTTGCGTCTGAGAAACCCGCAGCACCCCTCTCACTTGCAGAAGGGACAGGAGCACATATCACCCCTTCCCTGTCAAAAGCATCATCATCCATAAAAGAAGTGCCAAGCTCTTTTCCAAGCTGGTAGCGGAATTCTGAAACACTGACGCTATCCAATATAGATGTCTGTGATGCAAAATATATCAGCTCAAATATGCAGGGCTTTGGACCGACCTTCTTGTCCACGATACTCTTCTCTATGACCCTGCCATCAGTCGTCGCAAGGAAAACGCTGCCCGGACCTATCTCCTTGATGAAATCATATCCTAACGGAATCTGGAAAGCGACATCCTCTGAAGCAAAACAGAATGCTGTGCCACGAGGGACAGATTTTCTTGCCACTGCAAGAGGCTTGATACCATAAGGGTCCTTAAAACCCATCATGCCAAGACCAGGCAGGTTCGCTATGACTGAATAACTTCCCTGGGAAGTCTCCATCACTTTCTTTATAGAATCAAATACCATATCTATCGAAACATCAGAACAGATATCGATCTTGACCGGGAATGATCCCTCTCTCTCCAGGCTCATTGCAGAACCTACCGCATGCGTGTGGAACACCTTGAGTATCGCTTCCAGGTCACAGCCTGATGCGATATTCCCATACATATCCTTGAGTTCTGAGAAATTTGTCAGGTTGCCATTATGAGCCATTGAAGATATGAAGAAGAGAGATTCATAGAACGGCTGGATATCATCCTCATCAGTGCCTGTCCCGACAGTAGAATACCTGACGTGCCCGATACCTGAATCACCACGAAGCGTAGTGATGTTATCCTGATTGAACACTTCCTGGACAAGGCCCCTGCCCTTCTTGACATTTATCTTATCAGAGAAAGTATGGATACCGCAGGCATCCTGACCCCTATGCTGGAGCGCAATCATGCCTGCATAGAGCTCTTGAACAACATCGTCTATTCCGGTAATCCCTATTATTCCGCACAAATCAATCGCCTCGTTTTTCAATCAAAGAGTTGATGAAGATAAAAGATTATTGGTTGGTTTAAAAACAAAGATACAAAAAAAAGAAAAAATCATTTGGCGCTCTTAAGAAAGCCCACACCTGCAGTCACATCCCTCAATGTCTGCCCAGTATAGAACTTCACAAGAGGACCGTAGAACTCCTTCTCACAATAGCAGCACTGGACCCTGAAAGGATCATCCTCGCTCGGAGGGTTTATCACCCTGAACCGCCTCGAACCACCCTCTGTATTCGTGGTGCACTTCTTGTTTGAGCACAGCAGGATATCACCTAACTCATCAGGTGTAGGTACAGGATGGAGCTTCTCGACAACGACACCATCGACTATCTTGTCGATCGTCGACTGAGGCCACACTACAGATACTGCTCCCTGCTGGTCACTGGTAAGTGTACCTCCTTCCATATAGATTATATCCTTCCTCCTGACAGTCTTGTAGCGCTCCATGTCATATTCACCTTCCAGCCCTCCAGACACAGATGACCTTGGCACGATAAGATCAGTATCCTTATCACGCAGGAAATCCTGATCCTCAGGCAGCCATGACTTATCAGATGTATAGTTGAGGCCAGGGGTCACAGTGAGCCCCCTATAATCAAGAAGCCCCAGGATGAAAAGGCCAATCCCTGGATGGAGATGGTCTATCACAACACCATTATCTATCGGCTTGATCCTCATATAATCCCTTGATTCTGTCTTGGGTTTCCCGTTCATATTCTCACCCCCTGTGTGAGACAGGTCAATGCCGCCCGGACAGGTATCCCATTATGCGACTGCTGGAAGTAACGCGCCTGAGGAAGCTTGTCGACAGCATACTCAGGAGAATTGACTGTCCTGTCCCTTGGAAGAGGATGCATGATTATCATCTCTCTCTTCGCAAGCTCGCTGATAGGCTTTGCACGCACAGTATATACTGATCGTATCTTCTCCTTGAGGTCCTCAGTTATAGGCTCACGCTCAAGCTGCGGCCGGGTATCATATAATACATCCACCTCACCCAGCACATCCTCATACCGCCTTATCTCCTCGACGTCCATACCTTTACTCTTGCACTCAGCAACTATGTGTTCAGGCATCGGCAGATGGCTCGATGAGCAGCAGTACACTTTCTTCGGATTGAACATGGTGAGTGCTTCTATGAGAGAGTGTACAGTCCTTCCGTTCTTGAGATCGTTATTCAACAGGTATGTAAGCCCGTCGAGAGTCCCGAACTCATGATGCACTGTGTAAAGGTCAAGCATTGTCTGCGTAGGGTGCTGATTTGAACCATCACCACCATTAAGCACAGGTATCAGCTGACCCTCCTCAGGATTATTCTCAGGATATACTGAGAACTCACTTGCCCTCCGCACAGAACCATCATCATAATGCCTTATGACAAAAGTGTCAAAGAAGTATCCTGACATGACCTGTATCGTATCCATCAGCACCTCTCCTTTGGCTGCACTTGAACTTTTAGGATCACGGATACCTTCAACAGTCCCGCCGAGAAGATCCATCTCTGTTGCAAAGCTCAGGACAGTACGAGTACTCGGCTCATAGAATATCAGGCCCATACGCCTACCTTTCAGAAGTTCACGCACACCTGGAAGATCATTCTTCAGCCGGTCGGCCATCTTGGAAGATTCACGGAGTATGAACTCAAGGTCCTGACGGTTGAAGTCACGTATCGATATCACGTGCCTCCCTTTGAACTTATCATAAAGATTTTCACTAGCCACGTCAACTATCTTAATCACCTCACTCTCTTTTGGATATGATGTTGAAAATAAAACATTGAGTATATTTTACAGGCAGTCATACTGTCTTCATGCGCACTCCCCGCACTATGGTCTCAGCAGCACGGAGGACATACTTATCTCCAAGCACTACCCCTTCAAATGGGGACCACCCGCATTTCGTCTCGATCTTCGGCGGAGCGTTTCGCACCTCTTCAGCATAACACTTCTCGACAACTGTGAAAGAACCCACATAACCTACCTTGATCTTACCGAACCTATCACCTATGTATCTGCCAATGAACTTCCCGGGAAACTCGCAGCAAGCCTCAAGTATCCGCTTACGCAGGATACCATTCTGCAGGAGCCAGCCTACAAAACCAGTATAATTATCCAGCAAGGGTATGCCAAAAGCACCTTCCTTCTTATCCTTCACTGTGTGGGGTGCATGATCAGTCGCAAGGCAGTCGATGTCACCGCGCATCAGACCATCCATCATCCTCTGCCTATCATACTCTGTACGGAGAGGTGGTTTCATTTGTATCATCCGCCTATTCTTCATGCCCTTCAGGTTCTCATCTGAGAAATACAGGTAACTCGGAGTGGTCTCACAGGTCACACTGACACCTGAACATTTTGCCTCCACAATCATATCAAGCGCTTTTGCGCTCGACACATGGGATATGTGCACCGGGACCTTGAACTTTGCAGAAAGATTCATGATCTTATCGACATCATATATCTCTGCCTCTGCCGGCCGTTCAGGATCCTTAGATATGATATTCGAGTTCTCACAATGCCATACAAGAAGCGGCATGTAGCTCTCACAAGAGAATCTCCTGAATAACCCTCTGATCTCCTTACGCTTCATGTCATGAGTATACCCTTTGTAAGGTATGTTTCCAAAAGGTTCTGATTTTGGAGTCAGCAATGCATAAAGGACATGATCTATAGTGCAGCGATAATCTGCAAGGCTCGCTTTTGTAGAATATGACACGGGATCTTTCGGAGGATACGGATTATTAGGCATATCAGCAAACGCGACCACCCCCCCATTGACTGCAGCAGCACATACAGATGCATAATCCTCCTTATCGAGCATGCGTTCCTGTTCCCTGATCTGATCCTCGGACGGTGAAGGTGGCAATGCATACTCGCGGGCGTGCACATGGATATCTATGAAACCAGGATATATCTTGAAATTTTCAGGGAATACTGCTGTTGCAGTACCGATATCCTTACCTATCTGCTTTATGAGACCATCAACAACATGTATCTGACCATACTCTGAACTGCCATCAGGCAACCTATACTCTCCCTCCAGCAGCATATTTGAACTCTGTATCATCTCTCCCAACCCCCACACGCATTCCGCTTAAGCTTACCCTGAACAGCGTAGCGCTTGAAGACATCACCTGTCATTATATGACCATCAGTGCAAGATATGTTACCATCAGCATCAGAACAGGAACCGCATATACCTACCCCGCACTTCATGTAAGGTTCCATCACAACGTGTATCCTATCATCAGGGAATCCTTTCCTGTTAGCTATCTCTACGACTTTCTGCATCATAGGAGTAGGTCCGCAAGTGACAACAATCCCTCTATCAGAATAATCTCCTCTCATCTCCCTCTCAAAAAGGTCAGTCACATAACCCTGATAACTGAACGGAGAGTACACCTCGGTCGCTGTATAACAATCTCCCTTGTTGAATATCTCTTCAAACAGGAGCTCGTTTGTGCTCTTTGCACCTATGAATGCAGTGAAATCATCCACGCGTTCGGCGATAGATGCCAATGCTGCAGAACCAGTACCACCACCGACGAGATAAAGATTCTTTCCAAGAATACGTTTGAACGGGACGCCATAAGGACCTCTCATGAAAAGGACATCCCCTTCCTGCGTTTCCCAGAGCCTTGATGTGAAATGGTGCTCACGGCCTTTCGGGTCGTGACGGCGCACTGCAAGCACCACGCTATCAGCTATGGGTATAGAGAACGGAGCTTCCATGGTCGGCCTCGTCTCGTCGCCAGGAACCGCAAGGAACAGATACTGGCAAGGGTCAGCAGAGATGCTGTCATCAAAGTGAAAGATCCTGAGATCATCTGAAAGGTGCTCTATACTGGATATCTTTGCATGTATGTACTCCAGGTCAGGAGATTCAGACATGACATAACAAGCCTCATCCATCCCATTCGAGATATCCATATCAAGCTGGCGGACATAATCTGCAAGTGTACCTGAATCCATCCCTTCCATGACCGTGCCTATACCCACAAGATCAGCCCCTGATTCGATGTAGTCACGGACATCATCACCAGATCTGACGCCCCCCATACCTATTATGAGCGGCCCATCACCTACTGCTTCTCGGACAGTATTCACACTCTCAAATCCCTGTTGAGTTATTGCCTCTCCAGAAAGCCCCCCTTTCCTATTGAACAATATAGGCACACGAGTCCCTGGCAGGTATGCCTCACCTGGATCTGCCGTATTGATCAGGGTCAACCCCCTAGCGCCTGCACCCACGCAGGCTTTTGCTATATCTATGAGTTCTGCGTCAGTAAGATTAGGTGAAAGCTTCGCGAAGACATCATTTCCTGTAGCTTTCTGCACAGAGCTGACTATCCTTGCCATCGCGTCGGCATCCCTTCCAGTATCAAGACCATACCCTCTTGCATGAGGACAGGAGAAATTCAGCTCGATGGCATCCACATAAGGCGCCATGTGCCTGCACACCTTGAGCATCTCCTCAATATCAGAACCATAAGCACTGCCAAGGAGGAGTGCACCATCAAGATCAGGACTTTCCTTCCTAAGCCAGGCAAGCTCCTTCTCGAATTCCTCTATTCCTGGATTTGCAAGACCAACTGCGTTCCTACGCGCAAGATATCCTTGGTCAAATGCTGCACAATATATCGGAGGAGGATTGCCCGCATTCGGAGCAGGACCTATGCTCTTCGTAGTGAAAATCCCTATGCCTGGAATCCTGTCAGAATAATTGAGTATAGTCTCTAAAGTTGTGGCCCTGCAACCTGAAGCGATCACTATGCGTGAGCGAGGCAGTTTCCCATTTATCTTCAGTCGACTATCCATGATCAACACCAATAAATCCTACTTCTTCACTGGAGGGTATCCATTCTTCTCTCCCCATGCAAAAGGAGCTGCACGCCAATCAGCGAGCATCTCAACACTATCCTTAGGTATCACTTTTGCTGCGACAGCTTCCTCTAACAAGACAGGATACGTCAATAGAGGGAGAAGATTCACCTCTGCAGCATCAAACTCCTCAAGCGCCTTCTCAAGACCATAACTGAATATCGATATGCAGTGAGTCACTTGTGCGCCACGCTTACGATACTCCTCTATCTCTTTCACGCAGCTTCCACCAGTAGATACAAGATCCTCAATCTGCAGTATGCGTCTACCAGATACATCAATAGGCTCAAGCAGACCTGACGTTCTGCATGAAGATGATGAACGAACTATAGCACCTGCTTCCTCAACCGCATATTGAGCCACATCAATATAGCTATCACCCTGATGAATGTCAAAAATATGAGCTTCTTGACCAGGATAGATAGTACCCTCTATCTGCTTACCTAAACCATGATCCTTCTTTTTCTGACGAACGTAAGCAAAAGGCTTTCCTTTATTGTTAGCTTCACGCACTGCAGGAGGTATGCCAAAAGGACACGTGGAAACCACCAGATCGCTGATACCCATCTCTGATCGTATGCCCAGTACAGATAATACTGCAGCATCAAATAGATACACATCATATTCATGTTGGATTGCAAGAGGCACATCAATAAGCTGGGCAAGTGACGCTGCAGGAGCTATACCCGCAGTAGAGGTTCCAGCAACATAATCAAATGATATCCCCTCATCATCAATAGTCTTTTTCATGCCCTCAGCTATCATCATACGATGCGCAGCATCTCCCAGAAATCTCCTGTTATCATTGTATATCGGCATGTGATATCCAGATGCCCATAGAAAAGGCCCGTCTTTGGGCCAGAGCTTTATCGCGTCTATCTTAAGTGCAGTCTGAGCTATAAGCCTGTCATATTCAACCATAAACATCACCCGGGAAAATCTCATCCAAAACAGTATCGTTCGCAGTATAAAACCGCATGTTGAAGTTATAAACATTTATCGTGCGCAAAGTGTATTTTCGCATATGCATGTCGTCCCAAAGATGAGACAAAAACAGAAATATCCCAAGAGTGGAATAAGATGCCCTAAAAAGAACTAAGAATATGTATCTATATCTGCAAAAAATGCGATCTACCATAGGAAAATGATTCAGAGAAGTGCAATATATTCATAGCATCAAGCATCTGATTGTCCTGGAAATGAGCATTAATCTTCTGCTGCTGTGAGAACTTTACAAGAATGTTGTATCGTGTGCCTTTCATCTTCACCATGAAAAAGAACAGTTGTATTTAAAGGTTGTTGTTAAAAACAATCATAAAATGTAATAAAAAATACAATAAAAAAATCAGTAAAGAACCCCTTTCTGTATGGGATAATTCGATGATACCCTTATATCATCTGCTCCGAGCACGCTCTGGCTTATCCTATTGAATCCTATGCCGCAACCTGAATGCAATATAGGATGCTTCTTGACCATATCCAGATAATCCTTGAAATCGTCAAGGGTCTTCCCTCTCTCTGCAAGTATCCTGAACATCGGGCTCTCTACCAGCCGTTTCACAAGCAGTTCATAATTGTTCTCACGCTCTGCAGCACCGACACTCTCGCCAGAGTACGGCATGAGAAGATCTGAGCTGTTCACTATCCTTGCATCATCATCATTCTGCCTCATGTTGAAGAACTTTATGGCCTTGGGAAAATGCGTGATGAACAACGGCCTGTTGCCCATGATCATGACCAGCTCCTGCTCAGTCTTACTTGAGAGATCGTCACCCCATTCAATCACATAGCCTGAATCTTTGAGCATATCTATCGCTTCTGTATAAGACAATCTTGCAAATGGTTCAGCTACCCATCCTGTCACTTCAGAATACCTCCCCAGAATATTCAATAGGTCTTCATTCTTATCTATCGCCTCGGAGATCATGGATTTCACAAGTCCCTCAATGTGCACGAGCATGCTCTCAAAATCACCCTTATGCTCAAACTCTACAAGCTGGAACTGGTTCAGATGACGCGCATCAACAGAAGACTCTGCCCTTGAGCTGGTTATGATCGTCCACACCTTCTCGTGCAGAGGTATCTTTGCCTCAAGATACAGCTGTCCTGTCTGAGCAAGATATGATTCCTTGCCGAAATGATCCAGCTTGTACAGGGTATCTACGTTCTCGCATGCGCCAGTTATCTTTGTCATGATCGGCACTTCAAGCCACATGAAGCCCTGCTCCCGCAGATATTTCCTTGCACCCCACATCAATGAGTCATTCACTTCATCAACAGCTTTTGCGCTGCCGCTTATTATGCGGGAAAACCTCCCGTCGGTACTCTTCAGAATCTCCAAGTCGAGCATTTTAGCATCACCTCAGATAGAGAGGTATCACACAGTAGTATATAGGTAGTTGTTGACGAAGTTTCTACAACAGTGTGCTGTTACTTAGACGTAGAGATTGCCTGATCCTGACCACCCTAGTCCAACCACAAGAACTGAATCAAGAGAACTCATCATCCACCTTCTTGCAGTATTCACGGATGCGATCTGTGACTGAGGAAAGAAGGTATTGCTCTATCTTCTCATTGAATATCACTGCAATGTTGTCAAACTCTGTGATGCGGTAGCTGTTGCGCACTTTCTCAACAAGGAATATATCTCTGAGACGCTTCACCTGGCGACGGACATTAGATGACGCGACACCCACTAAAGGGAGATTGTGATGCTGGCGCAGAGCTATCACATTGTCACGTATCTTCTCAGAGCTCAGGTAATAATTATCCTTCTTTGCACTCAGTAGGACATGCAATATATCCACTATTATATCTCTAGAATCACCTGGCTGCAATAACCCTGAAGAGAGACAGAGCTTCCTCACCAATTCTCTCTTACCAAGATTGTATGGCTTCTCATATCTCCTGAGGGTTATCTCTGAAATAGGAGTATCTTTGCTTATCTTTAGTACTGGCATAATATTCACCTTTTTCTACAGCAGTTCCAATTCCCGCCTTCCTCACCCCAGCCACCCACCCTAAAGAATTAAGGCCAGTGGCACTAACCGCTGTAGTGTCATGACCGTAACCGCCAAAGTAGCATGCCAAAGAGTTACTAATACAAATCAACAGATAAGTAACGCCTTCGGCGAAACATAACTTTTGGCCAACTCAAGCATGCGGCGGCGGTGCGAGAGCTTGCGAGCATAAGCGAGCAAGCGGAGCAGGGCATGACACTGCACAGATTGTTGAAGGTCAAGTGCGTCTGATTCTATAATATCAGCCTCATCAGCTGTAATATACCTATACTGTAGCAGGACGCTTTAAATAGCTCATCAGAGGTTGTCCAGTGTCTTGTGAAGGGAGAAAACTGCAGGATTCTGGATGTATATGCATCCTATTGCCTTACAGCGCAGAGATTAGAATGTCCAGTGGATGATAGAAGTTTTTGAGAGATGTGCAGCTAATAATAGTTTAACTCAAGAACTTTTGTTCTCCACAGGCACCCATTCAAACAAGGTAACATTGACAGGGCCAGGTGGAAGCAAAGCACGTCTGCTCTGAGGCAGTTCATCAAAAGCATGAGGCACATAATAATTAGTAGGGACAAGGACACCATCCACTGGAGAGAGTGCGAGATTATCATACATCTTGTTCGTGAACCTATTCATCACAGACACAAATGACTTATTACGCAGCATGCTCACCAGTTCTTTGCGGGACCTGTCATCATAGAACATGCAATGTCGCGATAGCCAATTCGAAAGACGGTCTGACTCAAACCATCCAGAGCCCTGATTCGAAAGTACAGAAAAGAACCTCCTGAAGTATTGCTCAGAACTCTCCCGCACAAGCTGACTGCCAGCACGATAGCGCAGGATATTATTCTTTGGAGCAATGAATATCCCCTTGCGTATATCTATCTGCAATGGCACATCAGGCGCCTTGCTGAATACGTGAAGATATGACTCTGAATCAGAAGCATTTACCACATGGAAGCGATGCCCCTCTAGCACTTTAGTGAGAGGGAATATGAACCCAACATCACCCTCAACTATATCTGCACCTACACGGAAAGTCAGATTCCCATGACCACCATCCTTCAGCTTATTCTGGATAGCATGCTCTGCAGATATGAAACCTCTCTGCAGGATCGCGTGGATCTCATCCACCGGTGCAGAATACATCACAAAACTGTTCTCAAACAATGACTCCTCGCCTGTCTTGAGCTTTATCCTCTCCTCTGCATCACGCAAAACATCATGTATATTAGATATGTGCGCCATAAGCCCTGCCTTCAGCCGCTCATCCGAATCATCCGAATCAAGCGAGAAATTGGCTGCGTAATTCCTGAATCGCAGATAGTCGGACAGCACCCCTACTTCAGAGATGTCAAGGATATCATTCTTACTGTAGAACATCACAAATCTATCAAGCAGTGCCCTCACCTCATCTACCTCAGAAGGAGAAGGAACTTTCCTCAATCGCTCAAGAGGAGCTATCCCATTATCATCATCAATGAATGTGACCTGCATCCAGCTTTCACCAGATTCAACATCAGCACCTATCCAGGAAGGATTTGTTCCATCTATGTTAAGATACTCTTCACCATACCAGCCCAGGAGCTTAGATACCTCAACATCAATCGCATCAAGGGCCTTTAACCTCTTGCGATAGTCCAGGATATCCTGCATCGAACCGTGCTCTTTCATCAGGAGCATCCGCTTCCTTGCAAGCCTGAATGCAAGCTCCTTCAGGATCATCTTATAATCCTTGGAACCGTACTGCAGATACTCCGGACCATCCATCTTCCAACGCCTGTAGAACGCACGCAGCATCCTGAACTTTACAAGCGCCTCATCAAAATCCTTCCGATCCTGCTCAAAATCATGCAGGCTCTCATAGTCACCTATCAGATCATACAGATTCTTAGATATCTTGCTGAACTTCTCTGCAATAGTCTGTTTCACGTTGCTTTTCAGCACATTTATCTTAGAAGAATACGCATCAGGATAAGTCCCAAGTGACCTGCTCAGCTTACTCATACCAGAAAGATCATAATAGCGCTCAAGCTTCTTGACCTGCTCATCCATCTCCTCAAGATCACCAGGAGATATCAATCTTACCTTCTCAAGAGTGCGGTCCCACTTCTTCTGGAACGTAGAACTATACAATCTCTCAAGTGGATAGACTAAAGTTATGTTACCGAGCAAAAAACCGACCCCCTTTTTCCATACAAAACGCAGCACACAATAAATAAGCGTGATTTAAAAACTTGTCTGAGAAATTCTGAAAATCAGAAGAAATGATGCTTTTTTGACGGTTCTTGACGCTATTTCCGCCCTGACATCAACAGATGATCAAGAATGAATAATCAAAAAATTAGGGTATTTGTTTAGCTTCAACCAGGGCAGCACGGCCACGCAGCTATATTGTTGTCGGCATGCTGACCGCTGAATCCATATACTGTGCTTGCGCAATAATTGCATATTCCAGGACAAATGCAGCGCATCCCGCAGGGGTCATAA
>JBDRET010000056.1:0-16570 GCA_043819495.1 Candidatus Woesearchaeota archaeon
CAGGCACATACACGCGGCCGCTGTTACCACTTTTATTGACCTGCTTCTCAAGCATCTCAAAGCCACTGAGCTGAATTTTTGTCTCTTTCATTTTATTAGCTACAATGTAGCTAATTGATATAAATATTTATCGGTACTCCAAAATATAGAATATTACCTGACGAGAAACCAATCACTCACCGACCAAGCTTAATACATACTAGGTGTCATAGATACAAAAGATAGGATTATAGCGCCTCAGAATAGCAAAACAGAGCATCTGAGCGCAGGGTGAAGGGACCGAAAAGCATTTATAGGCCCGATATTTCTAGGGCTATAATATGCTGTTTAAGGTGTTTAAATGAGCGGAAAGAAGAAGAATAAAACAGAGAAGAAGGCAAAGCAGAAGAACACTGCAGCCATAGATGAACGATTCAAGAAGGCTCTTGCAATACAGCCACCTGATGACAATCCATTCAAGATGGACAATGAAGACAAGATAGATCGGTGGAGACCTGCATTCAGGAACCAATTTAAATCTGTCAAGGAAGAACAAAGGGTCAAGTCAAGGCACAACAGGCCAAAGAAACCGCAGAATAAGTTTTTCTGAATATTTTACTTCTATTTTTTATACATATATCAACACATTCTCAGGACTTTTTTAGATATCAGTTTCTGGATTCAGATATCTTTTTCTAAGAATATGCGTGTCTCTCTATCATCCGGTCTTGGTTCAGTTCCCGTGATGCTGAACCCATATTTTTTAAGGTATGATAACATGCTCTGATGCTTATTGCGCGTCTTTACCTTGATCTTCACATACCCTCTGCTTTTTGCCCAATCATCCTCATAAGACATCAATGATTTCAGGATCCCCCTCTTTCGGAATAAAGGATTGACACCTGCCATCCAGCAGTAGAAAGAACCATCTGAATCACGGTCATATCCTACAAGATAACCTGCAGGCCCCCCATCTACATAAGCTACAATTATGATGTGTTCTCTACCATGATATCTTTCTTCAAACTGCTCTTCGGAGAACTTATCATCAAACTCAACTATAGTCTCATCAACCTTGAGCGCTTCAACTATTGGAACTTCCCTGATCTCAATCGAATTCATGTTCCTGTCTCTCCGCTTCCTTCAGACCCTTCAACCAATCGAGCACTACCCTTGTTGCCTCACAATCATTCTTGTTGTACTGCAGGATCTTTTCCTTGATCTTCAGATCGCCACTGTCGAGCCATTCCTGATACCACAGCATAGACTGCGCGCCACCGGCTTTCTTATCATCCCATTTATAGCTGAGATGTTTTGCTATGGGTTTTATCGAATATGAATAGAGCGGAAGCACCACGTGCCCTATGATCATCTTGAACACATCGTGCATATTATCAGACATCCGCTCAAACAGTTTCTCATCCATACCATACAGTTCCTTGAGACGCTTTATGGAAGTGCGCTCATACGATGTATAGTAATAGACTCTGAAATCATCAAACTGCTTGATGAACCTGCAGAACTCTTTCCACATCTTCTTCTCATCCTCTGGCTTATCTGCCCAGAATGCATGGTATGTCTCGACACCATCTTTCCTGACAAGCAGTCCATAAAGATAATCTATGCCTAGATCAGTCTCGCCTTCTATATCAAAGAAGATCTCGACAGGAGAATCGGGTATCCGTGGATGTGAGACGACGAGTTCTTTCCCTGACAACAGGGATTGTGCCTGCATCCTGAACCGTTCAGCAGTCTTCTTTCCCATCCCTTTGACACTCATAAGCACTTTAAGGTCAGATTGAGCAAGGTCTTTCAGGGTATTTATGCCAAGCACATTGAGCTGCTCCTTATGTACACGGCTGAGCTTGTATACGAGAGATATATCTTTCTTTTTTTCAAGATATTCATAGCAATATTCTCGCCATACGCATTCAGCGCACTTTGCTGAGACAGCAGGTTCTGACTTTGACCCTTTGGATATTGATTTCACCTCATCAAATATACTGTTGAACTTTTCAATCTCTACACTTATATTGAACTCAAGCTCTTGCTTCTCTGCATTTATGATGATCCCTACCGTAGGTCTCCGATCCTGTATGAGCTCCAGCATATACGAATAGAACACTACCTGCATCCGGTACTCTTCCTTGAGGTGTTTTCCGCTCTTTATATCTACAGCGATGTAATGATAGTCTCCGAACTTGCTGGTTCCTTTACGCTTCATGAGAAAATCAGGCCTTCCGATCATGCCATCATTGATCAAGACCCCTTGGTATATGAGCTCAACGCCATCTTCCATCATCTTTAGCGTCGCTTTTGCAGCCTCTGCTTCATCACGCACAGTGACCTCGACAAAATCTTTGTCTGCTATCACGTCCTTCTCATGCAGGATGCCTTCCTCAGATTTCTTGAGCATGAAATCGCTGACCGCAAGCTTACGAGACTTATCTCCATATATATTCAGATAGACCCTTGTAGGGCACTGGACATAATTATAGAACTGAGATGCGTGGATCCGTACCGGTCCATCAGGATGTTTTGTCTTCATTTCTTGACCATCCTGACTTTCTTGACTATGAATCTTGCGATATTATCTGATTCTTCGATTATCTGTGATTCCAATATCTCTATGCGCTTATGAAACATAGGAGCGTCAAGCACCAATGACTCGAACTCTCCACCTTCTCCCGCCACATTCAATCCTATCTTTTTTTTCAGCGCTACCAGCTTATCGACATCTTTGCCAGTGATACGTCGGCCAAGCCAGCTCTTGTCGAGCCCTTCTGCAGCGATGCTGCTGAAGACTATATCAAAACCTTCATCAACAAGCTGTCTCATCTCTTTCTCCTGGTCCATATGCCACAGCGGAGAGAATATCTTCAGCCCGAGAGAATCACATACCTTCTCGATCCTCTCTCGCTGGTACTGTGAGTATAATGCACCCGTGACTACGCCATCTATATTATAATCCCTCTTGGCTGTAGCAAGAGCTTTCTTCAGGTCAGCAAGTTCTTTCTCTTTCTCACCCTCAGTCTCTTGAACAACAACAGGTATGTTCATCGCCCCACCCTGCTGTACTACAAGGTCTATGTTAGGGGTGTGGAACATGTATGAATCAGGGTTCTTGCTCTTGAGCATTATTAAGCATCTGATCGGATAATTCTGTTTCTGCATGACCCACATAGCATATGCAGAATCTTTTCCTGAGCTGAACATAACTCCAAGCGAAGGGTTTCTTGAATAGAACCGGTCAAGGTACGCTGACTTTGATTTCAGGCCTGCCCTACGTGACAATATATCGATCGCCTTGTCAAACCTGCTGCCGTACTGTGCTGCTCTTTTCTTTCGCTGTGCAAACTCTCGAGGCACCCCAAGATTCTCAGCCACTTCTCGTATGATCTTCTTGTTCTGCACAGCATCAAGCTTGTATTTGGCAGGTATCCTTAAAGAGTACTCAGCGAGCCTCTTATCAAGGAATGGTACACGGAGTTCGATGTTATGGTCCATAGTTATGACATCATCCCTATACAGATCCCTCTCGTACATCTTTAACAATCCTGATACGCACTCATTATTGACATTGGACGATTTCTTGTGCCGTTCATATCCTGCAAACAGGTCTTCTGAACCTAAGCCTGAGAATATCACTCTGACTCCGTCTTTCTTCGCCAGCTCGCATGCGACATAGAACGTGAGCCCCACCCCTACCTTGACTACATTATTATCTTCGATCAGAGGGACCAGCTTCTTGAGATATTCTTCCACCTCGCCAAGCTTCAAGGTCTTGAACTTGAGTTTCAGTCCCATCTCCGCTGCAGCGCGCTTCGCTTCCTTGAGGTCTTCTGCCTCTACATCGGATTCGAGCGCAGCAGTATAGCATGTGAAGTCGACTCCTAGATCCTTGCACACCTTGGCCAGGAGCGTCGAGTCTATACCTCCTGAGAAGAGTATTCCGAACTTCTCATCAGGTATCCTTTTTGATACTGCGTTGACAGTGAGCCCTGCCAATTCTTTGAGTATTGATTCTTTGCTCTCCTTGATCTCAGGCTTGACAGAAAAAAAATCTCGTTTCAGTAATCTGTAGGTTCTCTTCTTCAGGTCATATACAATGACTTCTCTAGGATTCATCTCTTTGGCTGCATTTACGCCCATCGTATCAAGAGATTTGCGCTCTGAAGCAAAAGCAAGAACGCCACCCTCAAGAGAGTACCATAGCGGCTTTATGCCGAAGATATCCCTGCACAGGAATACCTTATCCCCTTTCCAGTATGCAAATGCAAATGGGCCGTCAAACTCATCTATTAAGCTGATGATATCATTCGTTCCTTTCTTCTCTAATAGTTTGAGTATCATATCAGAATCGTTGCTAGCCCCGAGTCCATATCTGGAATCTATCTCTTTCCAGTTATACACCTCGCAGTTGGCAGCCAGTACCGCTCGTCCTGATTTTCCCAAAAGAGGCTGTGGAACAAATCCTACTAGTGCGTGTAGGCAATGCGCAATAGCATTAGATGACTTTATGGGGCTTAGTCGCTAAACTCAAAGAACGTATGGACTTCTTCAGTATGATTCCTTCATCAGAAGCAGCACCAAAACCGTACAAGCCTCTATTGACTACCTTCTCCAATCCCTTTACTGCCCTCTGTAAAGCATCCTTAGTCCCGAATATTCCAGTTATGCCGCACATCACAATATATCGGTAGAAGCAGATATATAAAATTGACCATTAATTCGACTTGGCGGATTGCTTTTTTATGTGTGCAGGGAAATAGCTCATCTTGTTTATCTGATACACCAGGAGCGTGGTGTAATTCAGCACAAGATCCTGGAATTCATTCCTGAACTCCATGAGTATCTTTCTCATATCAGCGTTCTCCCTGACCTCTAGCTCAAACTCTACATTCCATTCGCCATCGCAGATTATGAAGAACCAGATGTTAGGGAACTTATCGCAGAAGGATACTATCCTTGATTCTATCTCCTTGTTGAAATTCCTGAGATTTATCAGCACCTTGTAGAATTCGTATTCTATCTTATCAGTATCAAGCACTATAGTATGCTCCTGAAGTATCCCTTTCTCTTTCAATCTCCGTACCCTATCCTTTACTCCGTTAGGTGTTGCTTCGATATTGTCCGCAAGATCCACAAGAGATATCCTTGCGTCCTTTGCCAATGATTCGAGTATAAGTATATCTTTATCATCAATAGAGTATGTATCAGGCTCACCGCCGTATATTCCTATCCCTTTGAATGTTGATGTTACATCAGTAGGTTTAAGGTACCGTCTCTTGAAATAGTAATTATTTATTGCTACTGACAGGGCCCGTTTCCGTATGTGATCTCCATATCTTCCCATGATATCGTCCATCATCATCCGATAATGGAAGAAATTCTTTGCGAACAGGACAATCTCTATATCCCAACTCCCGCTAAGGCTGCCGAACCATTGGATGTTCGGATGGTTCATCAGATAGTCCCTTATCTCTTTCTCTTTTGAGGGACCTACATTATTGTACTGTACATACAACCTGAAAGGGAAGTACCCTAACTTGGTTATGTCGATGAAAGATATGAACTGGGATATTATTCCATTGTCGATCAGGCGGTCAAGCCGGTATTTGATCCTCTGTTCAGATAGCTTCAGCTTTTTTGATATGACAGACAGCTTCTGCCTAGAGTCAGAGTCCAATTCATACAATATCTTCCTATCTATCTCATTTAGCTTCATTTGTTTAATATACGCAATAATAGCATATAAATATTTCGTTTTTTAAAGAAAACAAATACTTATTTTTATATTTTGCAATCACCTAATAGATAGCATCATAGGGGGTGATACAGGTGTTACATAGGTCGAAAGACCCTGAGACGAGAATAGACTAATGACACAAGCAGATATAGGCTCGCCTTTATTGTCATCAGAGCCCCCTATGATAAAACCAGTCAAACAGGTGATATGCACGGATACAAAAGATAAAGACACAAGGGAAAGGGAATCTGCCATAATCAACCA
Organism: Candidatus Woesearchaeota archaeon; assembly: GCA_043819495.1. Lineage (GTDB taxonomy): Archaea > Nanobdellota > Nanobdellia > Woesearchaeales > UBA11576 > JABMQF01. The sequence continues at coordinate 5,993 of JBDRET010000056.1, forward strand.
GTATGACTTACACGCAAAGGTATATGCTCAGGAGATCAAGGAGAACTCTCTGCAGTCCGATTCATTCTATTTCTTGTTGAACCTTATACGCGAAGTGAAAGGAGACCTGTCAGGAGGAGTATGGCTTGACGCAGGATGCGGTCCAGGCTGCTTTTCAGGTTCGATATTCAACCTCAACTACACCAAGCTGATAGGAGTAGACCTCTCATCTGAGATGATAAAGATAGCAAGGACAAAAGAGGTGTATTCAGAAGTGCATAAGAGCTCTTTGACAGATCTCAGCATGATAACCAAGTGCGGGGTCAGTGTCTATTTCAGCAACAACGTATTCCATTTCCTGAACGCAATGGGAGAGGAATACCTTGATACAGCATTGTCAGAAGCAGGTAAAGTGATCAAGGATAACGGTCTGCTGGCGATAAACCTCTCATCGACAGGGACATCCGACGAGTTCGTAAGCGCATACAGGAAAGTCATCCATAAGAAGATGCAGGATTATGGAGTATATGATCCAGCCACCAATCCTCTTGGTATCAAGACAGAGCTTATCAGGGATTATCCTATCGGGAGCATAGATCTGAAGAACATGGTCAACAAGCTGAAGGTAAAAGGGTTCAGGATAGTGAAGGCGCTTAAACGGTACGAACCGATACCTTACTCAGACAGGAAGGATTATGTCAGGAACATGAGCACTTACGCGAAACATCTCTACCTGGTGCCATTCGTACACTTATGCGAGGATGTTCAGGACCACATATTCGAAGAGATGGTAGATATATTTCTTAAAGACGGTCCTGAAGGTCCATTCGTGAATGATCACTTCATGAACTATGTCCTTGCGATAAAGTGTCCTGATACAGAGAGATAGATGATAAAAAGAAAAAAGTAAAAAAATATCAGATTCAACAATAAATCAAAAAAATATTTTATCACGCCAGATGCGCAAGCTCTATGTCTGTCTTGAGTTCAAGTATCGCATAATAAACCCGTTTCTTATCCGAAGGGGCAGCATCAAGCTGTTCATAGACATTGCCTATGCGAGAATATATTGAACGTGCATCTCCAAAGCGCCCCATTGTTATGAGCTCCCGTGCTTCCTCTATCAGCGTGTAGATATCCTCTGCATTCGAGACTGTAGACACCTTCGGCTTGGTGAGTTTCTCGATCTCGTGCTCTACATAACCTTGGAATTCACCTGCTTCAACATCAGCCTGGGTAGTGAAGAGTTCTGCTTCCCTTTCCCTGATGAGACGTTCATTATCTTCGACTTCTCTCTGTCGTTCTTCAAGCATTTTTTCCCTGCGCTCCAGCTCAAGTGATATCGCAGTATCTCTCATGGCACCAGAGTCAAGCACTTCAAGCTCTCCCTTACGCACGACAATCTGATTATCAAGGGTCTTTAACCTGTTCTCAAGCTGCAATATGCTTGCGCGCAATTCTTTTGCACCAGATATCTTAGCCTCTTTCTTTTCAAGGCTGGCTATGCTCTTCTCAAGCTTTGCCTGGGTCCTGTCAAGTTCACCCATCCTCCTGGCGTGTTCTTTCTCAAAAGCAGAAAGACGCTTCTTGTATTCAGAATCCATATTAGTGAACCGTTTATGGAACTCATCCTCAAGATGCTTCTCCTTCTCGACAAGAGCAGCTTCATATGAATCCAGCTCTCCCTTGAGTTTCTGCATCTCATCTTCACGAGGCCTCACACTTGCCTCAAGCTCTTCCATATGGGCGATCTTCTCTATTATCTCTTCTTCTTTCTGTTCTATGAGCAGCTTATCATCCTCAAGAGTCTTCACAGTCCTTGCAAGTGTCTCTTCTTTCCTGTCAAGGACCTCCTTGTCAAGCTCAAGTTCACGGATGGTCTCAAGCAGTTCAGTCTCCTTTTTCTTCAGGATCGCTTCACTCTCATCAAGCTCCTGTTGTCTCAGGTCACGCAGCTTGGTAAGATCAGTGAGCTCTACCTGACGCTTGGCGATCTCTGCATATATGATGCGTTTGTTCGCCTCAGCCCGCTGCAGCTCGTACTCTGTCACCTGCCTCTTTTCTGCAAGCTCGCGCTCCTTATTGTTGAGTATCTCCTGTTTCTTTGTCAGGAGTGAATCGATATTCTGAAGGTCAGCTTCTTTACGGAAAAGTATCCTTTTGGTCTCTTTCACGTCAGCGACTGCTTTCTCTTGGAGTACTATCTCCCTTTCACGTCGTTCAAAAGATATGATGTCTGCTTCCTTTGCCTTTGCAAGCTTAGACAGCTCATCAAGCTTGTTCCTTGCGGATTCTAGTTGACTCCTTTCAAGATCAGCCATCTCCTGTTCTTTAGCTTTAGCAAGCTTAGACAATTCATCAAGCCTGCTCTTTGTAACACTCATATTATTCTCTATCCTGACCTTTTCATCATGTAATTTAGAGACTGTGGAATTGAGTTCAGCAAGTATCTTCTGCTGCCTCTTCTGTTCTTGCCTGGATTCTGTCTTCAGATCATCAAAGCTTCTGACTCTTGCATTGAGCTCAGTTGACTGACGTTCAAGATCTGCACGTTTGGCAAGTATTGACTGCTCCTGCTCGTATAGCTTGAGCTTGTTCTGATCGATCTTTATGTTAAGCTCATTGATCTGGTCCTGCATCTTCTGGAAATCTTTTCTTCTTGCCGAAATGTTGAATTCCTTCTCTTTCATGGATATGAGACCTAATGTCTCATCCAACCTGTTGGCTGCCTCAGATAGGCTGTTCTCAATATCCTGTTTCTTCTGGGTCAGGACATCGATGTCAGTGAGAAGTGCAAGCTTTTCTTTCTGTAGTGAATCACGCTTGTACTCCGCGTCCTTGAATCCTTGGTTGATGACCTTCTCCTTACTGAGCAGCTCCTTCTCTTTCTGGTCGAGAAGATTCCGCTTGGATACCAGTGCAGACTCAAGGTTACCGAGTGCATCCCTCTTATTAGTTAGTTGAGAATTGAGCTTGTCCAGAGCTGCCTGCTTCTTCTCAAGCTTTGGCAGGTCCTTATCTCTCTTGCTCAGATCATCAGATTTCTGTTTTGACTCTGCAAGCAGCTGTGAAAGGTTCTTTTTCTGATCATTTATCTGGCTGTCAATAGTATATTTCTTGTTCTCTAATGACATGATATCTTTCATGAGCGATTTCTTCTCAGAATCAAGCTGCGAAGAGGTCATCCGCAACTCCTTGAGCTGTGTCTTCAGTCCACGATCCTTCTCGTTCAGTTCATTGCGCAAGAGGCTGAGCTTCTCTTTCTCTTTCAGCAGGAGCTGTTCTTCATCTGTAAGCTTATCGTGTTTCCTGTTCAGCGCAGACTCTAGTCTGGCAAGAAGTTTCTCCTTCTTTACTGATGACTTATCATGAGATGTATCAGGAGCAACGATCTTATTGACAGCAACCGGTGCAGGTGGTGGAGTCGCTGCAAGTCTCTCCTGCAGCTTCTCTATCTCAGCACGCTTCTTCTCAAGATCTGCTTCCTCTTTTGATAGGCTTGTCTTCTTTGCAGTCAGAAGAGCAGTAAGTTCATTGAGAAGCTGCTCTTTCTTGTTCAGTGTAGCTTCACGTTCACTCAATTCTTTTTTCTGTTTCGTCGCTTGTTTAGGTGAAGATTCAGGAGTCTCAAAAGCAGGGGCTTCAGGGGTCTTGTGAGTCGCCTTGCTGTATGTCTGTTTGGCTTGTGTGACCAGCTCTTCCTCTTTCTTCAATAATCGTGATAAGAATCCGATTTTCTTTTCCTGTTTAGCAGGTCTTGATATCTTTCGTGGTGCAGACGCATCTTCTTGCGCTCCTGCTTGGACAGCTTCATCTGCGGCTTTCTTCAACTCACGTTTCTTATCTGCTTCAGCATCTTTACCGCCTTTCGTGCCGAGAAGCTTGTCCATCTCTTTTGCTAGATCATCAAAGCTCATTGTAAAACCCCCTTTTTTTACAAATGACATTATTGACTATGATTAGTGACTATGATAAGCAGAATAGCATCGTCTAGACACTAACCACTCACTACCCCCAAATCAACACTTTTAAAATAAAATTAGTTTATAAAGTTTTATGACCACTCAAGAATAGGAAGTTTTTTAAGCGAACCTGAAAAAAGCGTATTCAGGAGCTTAAGCGGTAACTTTATAAATGACTTGCAACCGCTGTGAATCGTTGGAGGAATACAAAATGAGTGATGCTATTTGTACATCTTGCAAAAAAAGGATAGCCAATAGGGAAGGGACTGCAACGTTCATGTGCCCTAAATGTGGCAAAGTAGAGATCACCCGCTGCGGACATTGCAGGGAGATTGTCACAAAGTACATCTGCCAAGAATGCGGCTTTGAAGGCCCAAACTGAAAGCACGGATGAATTATAAGAAGGTGATTAGATGGGAACAGCAGTAGTGACAGTCAAAGTGATGCCTGAATCTCCAGATACTGATCTTGCAAAGATACAGGAAGAAGTGGCAAAGATCGTACGCGAGTTTGCAGGAGACCGGGAGACAAAAGCAGAGATAGAACCTATAGCTTTCGGCCTGAACGCACTGAACTTCATCTTTGTGATGGACGAGGATCTGGGATCTCCAGATGTAGTATCAGAGAAAATTCAGACTCTCGAGGGTGTCCAGAGTGCAAACATATCTGACGTAAGAAGGGCAATAGGCTGAATATACTTCTCAGAAATATTTTTTATTCTATTGATTATTTCTTGATTTTACTGATTTATCGGTCATATGATCACTCGACCATATAATTATCAGATAATTCAACATAATGCTCAAGGCATCCTGGTGTAGCGTATACATCATCTTGTACACCATCAGGTCCCAGCACCTTATCAGGCAAATCACTATCGACGAAGACTTTCCTGCATCCAGCATATCTCTCAAATACCACATGCGTTCCTTCTTCATTGGATTTTGCGAGCGTGAAATTATATGCGCTCTGGTCAAGATATTCTCTCTGGGTAGGTGCTCCGCAAGCGCCGTTCTGCTTGAATGATATTGATGTCCTTCCTTTCTCAAACTCGAAAGCCACCTTATACATGCCCTCTGTCTTCTCAAGAAGATAAGGTGTCTTCCAGAAAGCAAGCCCAACTATGTCTCCGTGATTGAGCCCAGGATCTGCACCGATATATCTCGCAAGTTCCTGTATGAAGACAGCAGTTCCTGCAAGATTTTTCTTGAAGTTGAAACCGAAGTTGAACTCAACCCTTCCGTTTGAATTATCATCACCTGAATACTGTATACCGATCGATACAGCATTGCCGATATCACCAAGTTTCGTCAAAGATCCTTCATTTAATTCCAGCTTATATGTAGCTCCAGGGAAGCAATGGTCTGCAAGAGCCTTGACTCTCTCATCAAGAGGGACATCATAAAGTTCGCGTGCCAATGCACTGCCTGATGCTCCTAATTTGCGTGCCCCGGACCTGCGTTCAATATGCTGTGACGGTTTATTGAGAAAATCCGTAAGCTCTTCAGAGATTTTATAGTTGATACCTGAACGATCTGAAGAAGAATCAGAACAATCATGATTACCAGTATCAGAACCATTCAATCTAGATACGCAATCTCCCAGATCATCCAGAAGACCTGTGAATTCATCGTCCAATACTGTTGCGGTTGACATTTTTACCATGATAGGTCCCAAAGATGCAGAAACAGTATATAAGTATTTGTTACACTATCTTTACATAAACCTGAGAATAAGAGAATTTACACGAATTTAATAAAAATTTAATGAAAAAAGGTGGCAAGAGCTGCACCCCACCCCCGTAAGAGCAGCCCTTGCCGTGGTCTCCAGAAAGGAGAATGATGGATGAATATGAATGCTTGATCGATACATACTATATCGAATCCCTTATCGATTTCCTCAGCTTCTTTTTTGTAGCAGCATCAATATCAAGAGTTATTGCCCTGCTTTTCTTCCGCAGGCTCCTAAGCCATGTGACCTCTGATTTTACTATCCCCAGCTCTGAAAAATTCACAAGGAATGTACGTATCCTCCTGACTGAAAGAGGAGCCACATTCTGTTTCTCACAAGCCTCTGCATACATCTTATACACATTGCCCCCATCAAGCTCCTTCTTGCTTGACTGTAGCATCGCAAGGTATAGCAGCTTCTGATGCTTGGTAAGAGTAGTGACAATATTGAATATAGTATCCTTCTCAAGGGATCGGTCAGCCTCATCAACAAGATCAAGTGTGACCTTGTTCCTGCCTTTTGCTATGGCTGCTTTTGCGCAGCTGTCAAGGAGTTCAAGAGCCCTCCTGGCATCCCCTCCCCGTGATGACTCTATCTCAGCAATCTTTTGAAGTATTGGATCGGACACTGCATCAATTACAAACGCGCTCTTTGCCCTATCTTTCAATATGTCCCGCAATTCTTCTTCACCATACGGTGCGAATATCACCCTCACCCTACCAAGAGTGGACTGCGTCTTAGGTTTTATGTAATCCGCAACCCGGATATCATTGGATATAAGTATCGTCGAGACATTGGAGCCAGTCTTATAATTCACTCTATTATTTATCCTGCTGAGCCGGTAAAGGATATCATCACCGGATTCTTTCAGTGCATAATCCACTTCATCAAGGACGACGATCACATTGGTCTTGAGCACTTCAGTCACCTTAGTGAATTCATTCACTGCTTTAGAACGTGTCCAGCCGACACGCGGATATATCTTTTCAGGATCGATCTGGCTGAGTATGTCGACCAATATTGTCGTTTCTGTCCTGTTCTCTGAACAGTTCACATAAGCTTTTGTCAGTTTCACATTCTGTCTCTTCGCCTCTGACTCGAGCTCCTCCATGAGCTGTGTGATCACCGCAGTCTTTCCGGTGCCAGGATTACCATAGACAAATACGCAGGATACTGCAGAATTCATTAGGATAGGGGCAAGCTCCATGACAAGCTCGTTCTTCTGCTCTGTACGATGAAGAAGCCCTGTAGAAGGCAGCAACGCATGCAGTACATCCCTGTCCCTGTAGATGTTATTCCTAAGTACCGACGCAAATGTAACTGCCTTTTTATCCATTATACTATCCACCCCTCTTCATTCGAGCCATAAGGATCGAATGTGCCAAAGCAGAACTGCTTTGAGCATCCCCAGGCAAGGCCTGAAAATCAACAATACTTCTGAAACTGCGCTTCTATTTAAACCTTCCTTTTTTTCCGATACTTCCGATACTAATAATATAGGATACGATTTCCTTAGTGATACGAGTAGGACAACATAGTTCACTCACGTCGCCACACATGCTTGAATCAATATTCGACTAGATTTATGTTTGGCAAAGCCTCAAACAGTATATTGATTTATTTTCTGAAGGCATGCTGACAGGCGACTACGGTCAGGCCTCTGTTCCAGCTAGATTTAAATAAGCTCCTAGAGAAACATAAATTATGTTCCACAAGATAACCGAAGCTACAGTAACGATAGACGCGCCCAAGGAAGAGAAGATCTCAGCAGACCTTCCTGTGTTCTATAATCCTGTGATGAAATTCAACAGGGATGTCTCCATACTCTTACTCAAAGCAATAGACAATAAGGATATGCAGGTATGTGACCTGCTTGCAGGATCAGGCATAAGGAGCATCCGTTTCCTTGTAGAGCTGCCAAAAGAGAAGATCAAATCTATCACGATCAATGATTATGATGAAACATCTGTACACCTCATAGAGAATAATATTAAAGCAAACAAAGGAAAATTCTCAAACCGCACTGCATCTATTGAAGTCACGAACAACGAAGCGACTTCACTGCTGCTGAAATCTTCCGGTTTCGATTACATCGACATCGACCCTTTCGGGACGCCCAACCCTTTCCTTGATGTGGCTGCGCGAAGGATGAGCAGGGAGGGAATCCTCGCAGTGACTGCTACTGACACGAGTTCTCTTGCAGGAAGTTTTCCAAAGGCCTGTAGACGAAAATACTGGGCAACTCCTGACAATGGTCCTCTGAAACATGAGTCAGGGCTGCGCATACTGATCAGGAAAGTGCAGCTCATCGCAGCGCAATATGATAAGGCACTCACCCCGATATATTCATACAGTAAAGAACATTACATGCGCATATTCTTCCGCTGCAATAAGGGGAAAGCGAAAGTCGACGATCTGCTGAAACAGCACGGCAAGTTCAATGACGCAGGGCCGATGTGGCTCGGACAGCTATGGGACCCAAAGCTTGCAGATAAGATCGCCAAGCTCGCGCACGGTCTGGATTATGACACTGATACCAAGTTCCTCGACATGATAAAGGAAGAGAGTCTTATCGACATAGTAGGTTTCCATGATCTCCATGTACTCTGCAAGAAGAACAAGATACCTGTGCCAAAATTTGAATCATTATTCAAGAAGATAGCAGACAAGCACAAGCTGGCACGCACTCACTTCTCTGATTATGGCATCCGCAGCGATATACCTGAAGAAGAATTGAGCAGGTTGCTCAAAAGTAAATGATATATCTTGGTTTGATAAAACTTTCCAGCAGAAGTTCTTTATAGGAAATTCCTTGTTTTTGACACATCATGCAAGCTATTTTGATGGTCAATGATAAGGATTCCTGCACTCTTAAGTGCAATCATTGTTTTCTCAATTATAGTGGGAACAGGACTCCAAAAGACACCTCCGAACTGATAAGAACGCTCAAATCACAAGGATTTGATATACGTCTGTCTGGAAGTGAACTTCTTTCAGAAGAAGGATATCTTGATTGCATAGCAGATTCCAAAAGAGAATATGTCATGACAAATGGAATATTACTTATACGGAACCCATCGCTTTATGATGCACTGTCTGCAAGAGGTATCAGCGAGATACGCATGAGCAGGCATTACGGCATCTCCTCTGACTTAGATAGTGCTCCTCTTGACATATCTTCTAAAGTATGTAAAGAAGCAAAACAGAGAGGATTCAAAGTAGGGTTCATGGTCGTGATAACTCAAGATAACTATCAGCTAATCAAGCACATGTGTGATGATGCGCATTCTCTTAATGCTGATTCAGTGATGCTATTAAACTACGCAGGATCTAAGCGGTTGAGCAAAGACAAAAGACCTGAGTTATTCGATCAAGTCATTGAACAACGTAAAATATATTCAAAAGATGACCTTGAGATACGTATCCATGGCGATTTCGGGCCAAGACCCGGAAGCAGAGGTGACGAGCTTGCCGCACAGAACAGGTATTGCCCTGCAGGCACTGAGCAATTTGTGATCACTCCCGCAGGAGATGTATTCGGCTGCCCATTACTTATGCAATACCGGATCGGCAGGTTTGAAGATGGAAAGATCAAGATAGAAAAAGAACTTGTTGATGGTCAGAGGGATTGTTGTCTTGTTGACCTAATAAGATAACCAACGACTTATATACATCAATATTATAAACTCTGATAATCAAATTACATTCATTGCGCTATAAGGTGATATGATGAAAAAATTCGATGGATTCATGGATTTGACAGGAAAAGGCAGGACACTTGATTGCAACTACCACGGTAACCAACGGAAAATGCTTGAAGGAAGGATACTAGAAGAGACAGATAATGAACTCGTTGTTGGAGTATCTTTATGGGAAGATATGGTTGCATCGAACAATTATGATCCTCAAAGGAAATCTCTTGACGTTTGGTATCAACCGATGCCTGGACAAAGAGCGGCAGTATTTATGCTTACTGAATTCAACGTCCCAAAAGATATTAAAGAGATAAATGTGTATGATCTTGGTCAGAAAGTCAAATAAGTGATCATGTAGAGATAAGCGCGCCATCCATGAACTGTTCTTTTATCACTTTCTCTCCTGTCTCGGTGACGTCAAAAAATATCCTGTTATTGTTCTTGATGCGTTTTATCAGATTGAGTTCCTCAAGCCGCTTTGCGCTGTTGGACACTGCTCGGGTCTTGGATAAAGGATCAGTATATGGATAGACTTCCTGTGTCAATGCCTTTAGCATGACTGCAGTGCCGCTCTCGGACCTCATCTTGGAACACATTATCAGGACACGCTGCTCAGCAGATGTCAATTCATACTTGACTTGGTATGCTTTCTTATCTTCTTTCTTTCCGTTCATGACATCGATGAGCCTGTCGAACTGTTCAATGAACTCCTTCCCTTTCTTTGTTATGCTCAGGACAAGGATGCCCTCTTCAGAATATTCTGAACTGACAAGTCCTGCACTCTCAAGGTTCTCCAGTGTAGAATGGGTCCCAGAGACAGATATCCTTTCCTCTACCTGCGTATAAGACACGGTGTATCTCTTATCGATAAGCTCATTATCGTAGAGTATCTTGAGGACATTTATGCATGCTCTGTCTTTGAGCAGGGGGTAGAGTGACATGGATGGGCATCATAATTCAGTCTTAAAAAACGTTTGGTTTCATTTTTAAACCATTGGACAGGTGGCGGAGGATCGCAGGGAGGGAAATACCAATACTGCATATACCCACAAAATTAACACACCCGACATGGGCTTGTTTGCAAGTTCATTGTTGGCACCTCATGAGTAGGTTGTGGGTTAGGCATTTGGCGTAGAAGTGTCTGGCTTGTTGCCAGACGGTGCGGCCGCGTAAGTGGGCGCTCATGCCTCTTTTAAGCATGCTGTTGAGGG
>JBDRET010000057.1:0-3891 GCA_043819495.1 Candidatus Woesearchaeota archaeon
GACAGGGCGACATTTAAATATATTTCTAAAAGCACTATTTAAAGCATTTAAACGTCATAAAATCACAGTAAATCTTATAAATCAACGACCACGTAGCAAGCTACAGAGTATGTGTCGCAATATTACCAACACATAACACCATAGCTACGTGGTCGTTGGTGTTGATTTTCCCGTTACGAGCAACAGGGTATGAAAATCAACAACCCAAAATCCAATTTATTGATATAATATTCAATATATAAACTGAAGGTGGAATAAATGGTCAAAAAAATGAAAGTCATGACAATCATAGGCACAAGGCCTGAGATCATAAAGCTCTCATCAGTCATAAAGAAGCTTGACAATGAAGTCAATCACATACTTGTCCATACCGGACAGAACTATGACTATGAACTCAACCAGGTATTCTTTGAGGATCTGGGCCTCAGGAAGCCTGACTACTTCCTTGAATGTGAGACAGGCAGCCTTGGCAAGCAACTGGGCAGCATAATAGCAAAGAGCGAAGAGGTGCTCCTGAAGGAAAACCCGGATGCTCTGCTGATTCTTGGAGACACAAACAGCGCATTGTCTCTTGTGATTGCGAAAAGGCTCAAGATACCAACCTTCCACATGGAAGGGGGAAACAGATGTTTCAATGACAATGTGCCTGAAGAGGTCAACAGGAAGATTGTCGACCATACAGCAGACATAAACCTAGCATATACTTTCCATGCAAGGCAGAACCTGATCAATGAAGGATTGCCGCTCAAGAAGATATTCCTGACTGGTTCCCCTCTGGGAGAGGTCTTTGCTGAGAACAAGGACAAGATAGAGAAATCAAAGATACTCGATACGCTGAAGCTGACCAAAGGGAAGTATATCGTAGCCAGCGCACACAGGGAAGAAAACATCGATGATGACCGGCGATTCAAGCTCCTCTTCGAGTCATTCAATGCTATTGTCAAAGAGTATGATATGCCTCTGATACTATCAACACATCCCCGGACAAAGAAAAAACTGGACCAGGCAAAACTAAAGCTTGACAGCAGAATAAATGTTCACAAACCATTCGGACTATTTGATTACGTAAAGCTCCAGAAGAACGCATTTGTCGTTGTGAGCGATTCAGGCACGATAAGCGAGGAGTCTGCTATGCTCAACTTCCCTGCACTCATGACCCGGACCAACTCAGAAAGACCTGAATCAATAGATCACGGCACCATGATACTCAGCGGAGTAGAGAAAGACAACATCATAAATGCAATCAATGTAGTGACCAAAAACAGGAAGAGCGACAAGGAGATACCTGAAGCGTACAGCAATACTGACTGCTCTGACAGGGTATTGAAAGTCATACTCGGACTTGCAGGCCTCATAGACCGAAGGAAAACTATCGTCGAATACTAAAATGAGGATACTTGAAGTCCATGAGGCTAACTACCTCACCAAGCCAATATTCGAATTCATAGAGATCCCTGAAGAGCTATCCCTCAGGGGTCATGATGTCACTATGGTCGATTATGGTGAGAGGGATAAGAAGATATTCTCACTGAAGACAAAGAGATTCAGGGGGCACAGGGTATTCCCTGATGCTAAAGTCAAGATAATCAGGCCGGGAGCGATATATCTAGGAGAGCTTGTGACGCGCTTCACAGGGATGATAGCAAGCTGGTTTGTCCTGAGACAACTGTTTAAAGAGAAAAAATTTGATGCTGTACTCCTATATTCCGTACCTACAAATGGCTGGATAACACTGCATTTTGCAAAGAAGCACAAAGTACCAGTATTCTTCAGGACACTGGATGCCCTGCGCAACCTGAGAAATTATCCATTCCCGCTAAAATACATTGTCGGAGCATTAGAGAATCATGTCTATAAACACTCTGATCACATACTATCACTCACTCCACGACTTGGCGCGTATACTGGCAGGAAGGACTGCCTCCCGTTATACCCTGCAGTAAATGACAAGCTATTCTATCCGTTGCCTAAAGATGATGCTGGATTAGAGAGTCTCCGGAATAAATACGGGATCAGTAAAGAGGACAAGATAATACTCTATCTAGGAACATTCTATGACTTCGGAGGACTTGAAGTATTCATAAAGAACATCAGGAAGATACAGAGATCAGTGCCTAATGCAAGATTGCTCCTTGTAGGAGGCGGATTCGTCGAGAAAGAGCTCAAGGAGCTGGCGGAAAAAGAGAAAGTATCCGCTGATGTCATATTCACCGGGTTTGTGCCATACAGCGAAGTCACCAACCACATAAATCTTGCAACACTATGCATCAATGCTTTCAGGGAATGTGATGCGACAAAAGACATCATACCTGCAAAACTTTTCCAGTATATGGCATGCAAGAGACCATTATTGTCACGAAGATTGAAAGGGACAATGGATCTGATACCTGAGAGATCAGGAGCAGTGAAATTTGTAAGCACAGATAAAGAACTTGTCGATAATACAATAGAGCTATTATCAGATGAGAAGATGCAACATGAAATTGCCGAAAAAGGGTATGAGTTCGTCATGAAGAACCATGCCTGGCCCGCATTTATTGATAAGTTAGAAGGGTACTTGAAGAAATATACAAATAATAAAAATTAGTCATATTACTTTGAAATCAAATGTATCCGGGTCATCGGGATTGAAGCTTTCTGAGATGTAAGCGAGGATTATTGCCTCTTCTTTACCATCATTCGTTATTGCGTGAGATACGCCAGGATTTATCTTCAGCAATTCAGGGGTGGTCTCATCAAGAGATACTGTCCTCTTCTCTCCTGTCTTAACATCGGCAAAATGGACACTGACTTTCCCCTTTACGACACAATACCATTCTTTTTTACGCTTATGATAATGATTACCTTTGACCTTGCCCGACTTCACTGTAGAGATGAATATCTGGCCGAATGGTGCGTTGACCTGCTCTGACCTGAGTATCTCAAAGACAAAACCCCTATCATCAACCTTCTTATCCAGCTTCTTCACATCTATGTCCATAGTCACATACACTCCTTGATGCCTTCCTTGAATGCTGTCTTGGGTTTCCAGTTAATAAGCTTTTTTGCTTTCTCGTAAGATCCTTTTGTAGAACTGCCTTCTTCTGACTCAGGATTGCGGGTGACTTCAAGCTCAGGGAATCTGCCTTTCAGAAGATCGACTATCCTGTTTATTGAAATAGATTCCCCTGTGCAGATATTAAATATCCCTTTCACTTCTGAAAAAACTGCCCGAATGAAAGCATCAACAACATCAGTGACATGAACAAAGTCTTTTGATTGATCTCCAGATCCATTTATGTTGATTCCCTTGCCTTCTTTAGCAAGATGGATGAATGTTGCGATGACTGAATTATCAAATGGCCTGCAGCCTGGACCGTATTCATTTGATATCCTGAATACTGCGCTGTTATTTATCTGAGAAAGTATCAGTTCTTCTTCAAACTTCTTGGAAAAACCATAAGTGGTGTTTGGTTCAGTCGGAAAAGTTTCATCTATGATATCAGTCTTTTTGCTCTCTTTATAGACCTGGAATGATGAAGAGAATAACAACCTGCAATCAGGATTCTTTTCTTTTATCGCATTGACCAGAGACAATGTCCCGAGAAGATTGGTGCGCATGAGCTCTATATCCTCTGCACGATGGACTGCTGCAAGATGGATTATCACATCCTTGCCAGAGACAAATGTCTCCATTGCCTGCTTATCAAGAAGATCCGCACCTTTGCCGTCGAATGCCGTCACATTTGAAACACGAGAGTCATCCTTCAAACTAGCTAACATATGTGTGCCAAGAAAATTGTCAGCACCAGTCAGGCCGATGTCCATCTTCAACGGTAATACTGTTCAGGCAATTCCTCTTTCACTATAGGGTTGAGGAAACCGTTCTTCTTAAGGAGCGCCTTGACCTCT
>JBDRET010000058.1:0-5851 GCA_043819495.1 Candidatus Woesearchaeota archaeon
CAGGGTCTCAGATGTCACAGACGTCTTTGACATGAGAGCTAATGTTTCTTATACTAAGACGCTCGAATTGAGTCTTCCTACAAGGATAGATGTCGATCAGTACAGGCTCAGGATATATATCCGAGACAGAGCTGGCGATGAGCTATCAGAAGACTTCTTCCTGTTTGTCGACACTGTAAGGCACAGCGTAAAGATAAAGGATATCGCTGTTGATCCTTCAGGAGAGGTTGAGGCAGGACGTTCACTTAGGGCTCTTGTTGATATCAAGAACTATGGTCAGATGGATGAGGATGATGTGAAGGTTTCCTTTACAATCCCAGAGCTAGGTCTTTCTGCTCTGCCAGACTATATGGATATCGAAGCTGATGAGACAAAGGTGAGCGAAGAGCTTTATCTAAGGATCCCAGTATGCACAGAAGCTGGTCAGTACACTGCTGAAGTGAAGGTCACTTATGACGACGGCGATGAGACAGTCACAGAGAATGTCGTAGTCGATGTTTTCGAGTCCCTTGCTTGCGAAGCAAACCTCCCTGTTCAGGATGATGAAGAGGAAGAGGCTGTTACACCAGCACCTGTCCAGGAGAAGACTGTCATAACAGTCGGTGCTCAGGTTCAGGATGTTACCCGTGGTGAAGGTGGAGCGATCTACCCGATTACATTCACAAACACAGGTAGCGATGCAAAGACATTCGTTGTCTCTGTTTCAGGCGCTGAGGAATGGGCAACTGTGAAGATCTCCCCTCTCCAGACAGTCACTGTCGGTGCAGGCGAGTCCAGATCAGTATATGTCTATGTTTCAGCTAATGAAGCTGCAGAGCTTGCTGAGCAGAGTTTCAGTGTTGATGTAAAGGATGCCTCTGGCAACCTCGTTAAGCAGATCGTCATGGCTGCTAATGTTGTTGAGCCAGCTGGTGCAGATGATTCAGGTTCAGGCCTCAAGAAGGCACTTGAGATCGGACTTATCGTCCTGGTCATCGTCCTCATAATCGTTGCCCTTATCGTGGTTTTCACACGAAAGAAGGAAGACGAAGAAGAGGAAGCTGAAGACGAGATCAGCGGCCAGACATATTATTAAATTTTTTTTCTTTTCATCCTCTTTTCTTTTCATTTATCAGGTATTAGCGTGAGCGTTATTCTTCTTCTTAGTCTATGAAGCAGCATCATGGCCGTAGCCGCCTGTTAGCATGCCTTCAGAGAGATGATTGATAGTATATTCAAGGCTTCGCCAAAACGAAAGATAGTCAGAGACTTAATCAAGCATGCGTGGCTGCAAGGACATGAATGCTGCGTCCCAAGATAAGACACATAATCCTGCTTTATTGCGTAATGCCCAGAATGCCTTACTTTACAAATCCCGCCAAAAACCTTATAAATCACCATCCCTAAATGCCTTACAGCGCAAAAGGGGGTTTGGTTGATGATGAAAAAGAGTGTTTTCGCTGTATTCATTGTTCTTCTTGCATTACTTGCAGCACCTTTGGCTGCAGCATATGGTGTCACGTTCTATAATCCTGCCTGGAATCCTCAGGATGGGATAATATTCGACGTCATAGAGCAGGATACAGAGTACACTTTCAATGTCAGGATAGAGGATATATCTGTCACAAAGATAGTCTTTACTGTAGATCGTGAAGCGACTAACGGTGGCCTGACAGTCTATCATCTTATGTCTCTCCCTAAGCTTCTGCCTGAAGTGGACGAGAACACGACCTATGAGGTCGATGAGATAAAGTATGTAGGATTTGTCCCTCATGAGATGGGCGATGTCCTGTACGAGTTCAAGGTTGCAAAGAGCTGGCTTGAGAGCAACTCAGTGCCACGTAACTACATCATCTTGCATTATTATGACAGCACTACTGAGACCTGGGAGCCTCTTGATACAGAGATTGTTGATGAGACTCCTGACTTTGTCTATTTTAAGGCTGAGTACACTGGTGTGCATTATCTTATGATCGGGAAATCCGATTCTGAGGAGATTACAGCATCATTATCTGAGGAATTGTCTGTTGATGAGGTAGAGGCAGAGCCTGAACCTGTCAAGGAAGAGCCAAAGGCCGTTTCAGTTATTGACGCGACTGCTGCAGAAGTTCTTGATGTAGCGTCTGATGTCGAGACTGTAGATCTTGAGAAGCCCGTGGCATTACCTGTCACGATCTCTGAACCTGTTGAGGTCCGTGCAGAACCTGCTTTGCCTGTTGTTGCTCCTGCTGCTGATGTGACTGTCAATAAGACTTCGCATTTTGCTGGTGTATTGATATTGGCAGCGCTCGCAGTATTGATATTCATACTGTATATCATATTCGGTGATAAGAGGGTCGGCAATAGTGTTGACAGTGAGCTGCATAATTACATCCGTGAGAGCCTGAAGCGCGGGAAGTCAAAGGATGATGTCCGACAGCGTCTCCTTGAAGTGGGCTGGCACACTGATCGTGTGGATAAGGCACTTTCAAAGCATAAAGAAGTCAAGCACGCCATCCATCACCCGCATCACGCAGCTGATGCACATCATAAAGTCAAGAAGAAGTGAGTTTTATCTTCTGAATACTATTGCGGCATACCCTACAGAGTTCTTATAGTCACCTACAACATCGCCTGATGTGTAATATTTCAGGAGTTCTCCTTTCTTTTCATCATTGAAAAGGTTCTTCATGAGCCAGATGAACAGGCATATCCCGTACCTGCCGCAGATTGTCGCGCCAGTGCTTTCTGTATAGTCAAGCAGGCTTTTAGGATTTGGTTTTACTATGAAATTGATTGCCGTCATGTCTCCTCTTTCCATGTTCTCCTTGATATAGCTCTCAAAAGGGACGTAATCATAGTTGGATCCATAATGTGTGAAGTCTGACGAGCATATCACCACGACATTGCGTCCCAGCTCATCGACTGCGTCTTTTATCTTGCTCCCCATCTTTCCGAATTCCCTGCCAGTGACCATTATAGGAGCGATCTTGAGCCTGTCTGCATTGTCTTTTGATATCGATTGCAGGAACGGGAGCTGGACTTCGATAGAATGTTCCCCATGGTGTGCTTCATTGTCTATGGGTATCCCTTTCTCTTCAATCTTCTTGATGAGTTCTGTATCGCACTTCACAGTGCCAAGTGGTGTCTTCCAATCTTCAGAACTTGAGCAGGTCTTGGCTCCTGAATGGTTTACGCCAAGGATTATGTATGTGTCGGGGAATTCTGCTTCTGCCAGTTCCTTGAATGCCCATGCATTGCCTGCCCCTGAGAAGAAGTATCCTGCATGGGGTGAGATCACACCTGCGATTTTCTTTGTGCCTCTCTTACCTGGCAGTGCTCCTGGTCCAAACTTGCTTGTGAAGCTGGCCTTGATGTCTTTCACTAGCTCTGCCTTGACTGCTGGATAGAACTGACCTGCCACTATTGGTTTGCGTACGCCCATGAGATATATGTGGTATGTGTATCATATAAAATTATTGGTGTTTAAGACTTAGTCACGCCCTTTATCAGCCCTTCTATGACTCCTGCAAGGGTATAGAATGGGCCTATGAGAAGATGATAGAACCCGTGCCAGCCATAGAGGAAGAATCTTAATATTATGAGAAGCAAGTAGAATATCAGCAATCCGATCAATATCTTTTTTATCATGTGTCAATCATTCATCCTTATCGATCTGCTTCGCATTCACGAATATGTACTCATCAGGCCAGGTATCTTTTATCTTCCCGTTCTCCATGTTTATGAGCGGCATATAGTTGTGGTGTGTCCTGAGCGGCAGGCTGAGATTCACTGTATCTATCCGATCTATGCAGTCATCACCGAACTGTTTTTTCAGTTGAGGTATGAGGATCCCATTGAAGTCCTCTACAAGCTCAGTCTCAGTATGCGCTTCATTGATCAGCATGAGCGCCAGCTGTCCGTCTTTCTCTCCCAGATATCCATGTATTACGAACTGGGAGTTGAATGCCCTGCGTTTAGGGTTGCTCTTGAAGTATTCTATGAATTCTGCAGTGGTTATCCCGCTCCTGAATTTTAGGATGTATAGCTGTCTTGCATGATATAGTCCAAGTCCGTCATCCCCTACCCTCAGGTATGTATTGTAGTGTATGAGCCCTGACTCTTCAAGTCTCTTCCGTTTCCTGTTGACAGTCATGACAGGTATCTTTGTGTTCTTTGATATCTGGTTGTCAGAGACTCTTGAGTTTCTTATCAGTTCTCGGACTATTTTGACTTCCTGAGCATCAAGATTTATCGTTTTTTCGGCATTCATGGTATATTCATAACAAAAAAAGCAGGGTAAATATATAAATTATGCGGTCATGATGATATACATATAGATACTATCTCTCTACAGCGAGATAGACTGCTTGGTGATTGGATATATGCCCGCTACAGGATGCAGCCAATGTTCAGGAACGCTTTCTGCTATAGAGAGATACGTCTCTTCTGTTGACAGGTTCAAGAAGATGACCCGGCTTGATGATCTTTCCGATGTACATATACATCCTTATTGTGATGAGCTGATGTTCGAGTCTAGCACATATTCTGGCGTACTGATAAGACGGGATGAGTTTGTCATCGCATTCCTGAAGAAAAATAAGGACGATTCTTCCCAGACAGTCAAAGTCCTGGTCGAGCTTTATCAGGATTCTGAAAAGCTGGAGAATGTATTCTCTGTATACGAAGAAGGTGATACTGAAGCTGTCTCATCAATGCAGGCAGTCCTGGTGATGAAGCTTGCGCACGAGCTTAATGGGGGCAATCATCATTCTATTTCTGATATATTCTCTCAGTCTGATGTCACGTTCAATACTGAGGGTATTGATATCATGATAAATGGCAAGGCCCATCATTTTCCAAGAAATGGGGATAGTATGAGCCGTTATGCTGCTTATGCATATCTGCGCGATATAGACCCTGTCATGGAATATGTTCAGGGCAATGGTCTTGATCCTGCACAGAAGACGATACTTCAAGGGATGTTGAATGGCTGCAAACAGAAGTGTTACGAGGTCCTCCATACAGGTAACTTTACCGGATTGGATCTTGACGATGACGGAGAACCTCGTGATGTCTTCCCACACAGGTATCATTGAGAATAGGTTTACTCCCCCGCTTCTCCCCACACCCTCTCAAACTCTTCCAAAAACTCGGCAGCAACGATAGGATCATGTATTATCAGCAGGTTCTCATCGTTGTTCTTGTCTGCATTGCTTGAGGGATTGAAAGAGCCGGTAACCACCACTTTTTCATCTATGATGAATACTTTATGGTGCATGTTCGCCTTGTTCCCGTCCCATCTGACATCGATACCTGCATCCAGGAACTTATCAAACTCAGTGTAATCGTTATTCTGTGACTTCTCGAACACGCCGCGTACATCAACTCCAGATGAATGCCGTTCAAGCACCTGTTTTCCGACTTCATCGTGGGTGAATGAGAATGTCATGAAATATATCGAAGAAGATGCTTCCTGTAATGCATATATCAATTTATTGGAGCACCAGTCCTCCGGACAGAAATAAGTCTCAACTACATTCCCATTTATCTTTGTCTCTGGATACAAAGTCCGCTCCCCACCACCGAACTTCCCACCCCACATCTCAGCAAATTCATTTTCATAGTTCTGCGCAAGATAGAATGACTGGTAGAAGACTACATTATTGTTATTCTTATAAGTGCCGCGTGAAGTGGGATTATAGCTCCCGGTCCACACTGCTTTTCCGTCGAGTATGCAGAATTTATTGTGCATCAGTGCCGAACGGTTGTCATGCTTTACGAATTCCAATGAAGCGACTTCATCATAATAATTATTGTCAGTCACGACCTTGACATCTACTTCAGAACTCCGTTCAAGAAGCTTAGCACGTAATTCTTCAAGACCTATTTC
>JBDRET010000059.1:0-17054 GCA_043819495.1 Candidatus Woesearchaeota archaeon
TAATCTTGACAAGCTCGCCAAAACGGTCAATACCAACATCAACCAAACAATAAAGAATGAACAGAACAAGCATCTGATGCAAAGAATACTGCTCATTCCGACTCTTGCTAAAATGCTCAGGCACGTCGTGCCTACGCAAAACTTTAAGGGTTATTGTCATTAACTTTTTAAGGTCCACGACCTACGTTACCATCCTGGGGTCTCCCCACTCCCAACGTTTTATTAGTCATAGAACGAAAACAGTGGGGAAACCCACTTATAACCCTAATCCCCTAACTTGCAAACAAGCCGTCCAGAGTGATGGTAGGTAGTCAGGAAAAGAAAGATAAGAGAAAATAATAATAGCCCTGCGCGGACTTTCGGGTAAAACACTATAGTTTCACGATTCGAACCGCGGTCCCAGCATTTCTTCTTTCAAGAGATTGAATCATAGATTCATGGGTCTCTTGTATCCAAAGTGCTGGATGATTGGCCAAAAACAGAGTTTTTGGGCTTCAAAATCTCTGATTTTGATTGGCCTCTACACTACAGGGCTATCTTGTAAGAATTAGAAGCGATTCAGGCTATTTATAAAGTTTATTATTGGCTGATTGTTGTATATACATCAACTATTTCCAGCGTTTAAGTGCATCTTCTTCCATGAAGTGTAGCTTTCCAGGAACTATCAGACTATGCAGTGGTCCTCCGAAGTCAGCTGTAATAAGCTCTTTTGCAGTCCCGCTCATGATCTTCATATCTTTTGCCCCGAGTCTGGCACATCCTACGCAGAGTGTCTCGTCTGTGAACACCCCTTCGCCCCTATTTTTCTCTATAGAAAACAGGCTCTCTATTGCCTGGTTGACTGTCATGAATCGTGAAGCCTGGAATGCAGAGTCTGTCCCTTTCCTGATGTCTTCTTTTGATGGCTCTTTGACCTTTATGTCGAGGAGGCATAAGGTGTGCAGGCCGCGTGCTAGGTTCTCCTTGATGACATCATAATGGCTTTGGACCTCCCATCCTTCCTGCGGGAATACTATAGATGTGGTCTTGCCGTACTTATACAGTTCAAGGCCTACAATCCCGACTGCAGTCATGATTGATGCATTGTGCACCACCTCGACAGCTATCCCTCTCTTCGCCGCCCTGGTCATGAGATCCAGATGTGTCGTTGCGGACATGGGATCACCTATCACGAGGAATGCCACATCCGAAGAGGCTGCTTCATCAAGCATCTTATCTGCCTTTTTCTCGACCATATCCCTGTCTGCCAGCATCACTTCTTTTCCATACAGCTGCTCAAGGTCTTCCTTGCTGCACTGCAGTAGGGAGGTATATGTCTCCAGGTAGACCTTTGTTGATCTCTTCACCAGTTCCATTCCCCTAAGGGTGATGTCCTTTTCGTCGGCAAGGCCGATTCCGATCATGTATAATGCCATCTTATTCGGTATTTTTTGAATATCTTCTGTTGTATTTTTTTACTCCTTTTCGTATTTATTTCTTTGTATTGATCATCTTGCGCTTATTTCTGTTTACCCCCATCAGCAAGATTCAGAAGAAGATACTCCGCAAAAGTTGTAATTATTAGGTATATTCAGCTATTAAATAATATACTAATATACATTAATATATACTGAATATCGGTTAAATCAGGCATCTTTGCAGTAGATCTACGTGCAGGTTTATTTCGAGAGTTTGCCGTCGAGAATGTTTCGTCTTTCAGTGTATGCTGTGAAAAATGGTTTTTTATGGTGCCTCCCTCGCTCTCCCGTCATGAAATGGTTTAATTATATCAATATACAAAAAACTATACTGACATATATGATAAAACCTATATTTCATAACTCGAGAATGTTTAAATACTAGATTCGGCAATGGTTTAAATAGAAATTTAAGTTCAAAACTTAATTTCCAGCGGACCTGAAAAGGTATCCGTGAAGATTGCTGGTCTCCAATCATTTGCACTGTATCGGATATTTTTAAAGTTTCCGACGGATCATGAAGATTCAACAGTGCATGTCAATGGAAACCAATACGACTGTAGGCAAACGACAAAAAAGACAGTAGGAAAAAAAGGGGTAAACCAAAGTCACCAGAAATGACAAAAAAAGGGGGTTAGACAAATGGACTTTTTAGTACAAAACGCATTAAACTCTGCTGGAAATCAGCAGCCAGAAATTGAAGTAGGACAGGCCAACATCAAAGTTATCGGCGTTGGCGGTGCAGGAAATAACATGGTGAACTGGCTCTATAAAAAGGGCATACAGGGAGCTGAGATAATTGCCTGCAACACTGATTTGCAGCATCTAAACATAACTGATGCTGATAGGAAATTCTTGCTTGGAACCGAACTTACTCGTGGACTAGGCTGTGGAGGATTCCCTAGTAAAGGTCAGGAAGCAGCAAAAGAGAGTATCCAAAAGGTCAAAGAAGCTCTCAAAGGCTCTGATATGGTCTTTGTATGTGCTGGAATGGGTGGCGGAACCGGAACAGGTGCTGCTCCAGTCGTGGCACAGGTTGCAAAGGAGGCAGGCGCTATAGTGATAGGCACCGTAACGATGCCATTCAAGATAGAGAGAGCAAGAGTCGATAAGGCTGAGTTCGGATTGCAGCAGCTTAGGCAGGTCTCTGACACAGTGATAGTCATTGACAACAACAGGCTGGTGAACATTGCAGGCAACCTGCCAGTACAGCAGGCATTCGCAGTGGCGAACGAGTTGATCTCGACGATGATTAAAGGGATTGTAGAGACAATAGCAATCCCGAGCCTGGTAAACCTGGATTATGCTGACGTAAAGGCCATCATGACAGATGGTGGCGTTGCAGCTATCGGGGTAGGTGCATCTGACACAGCAAATAAAGTCGAAGAAGCTGTCAGGGGCGCATTATCAAACCCATTGCTGGACATCAGCTATCAGGGGTCAACAGGCGCAATAATCCACGTACATGGCGGACCAGACCTTACCTTGGATGAGATCTCCAGGATTGGAGAGCTTGTCACCGAATCAATGGATGACGACGCAAATGTCATCTGGGGAGCTCGTGTGACCGAGGATATGAAGGGAAAGGTCACTGTTATGACAATCATAACAGGCGTCAAGTCCCCGTGGATCCTTGGTAAGCAGGACTATAAGAAGCCAAGCCCTCAGGCTATGCATCTGAGTGATGAGCTTGGAATTGAGATAGTCAGGTAAGGCCAAGAGATAATACTCACAACTCGTGAGAATTTCTTTGCCTTCATTTTAAACCACCCCCAACAGATTTAAACGTGAAGGCAACCACAACATGTCTTCATTGGGGTCAATCCCAATGGAGCTTTTTTTCTTTTTATTCTTATGATCTCTAGATGATGATATGGCATATGGGTAAAACTGCTGTTTCTGATCGATATCTGATAGAAAGTGAGGATTAGGTGATTATTGGTATATTCTATTCATTCAAGGTCTTCTTCATCATCGATATTGCCGTCTTCATCGCTCAGCTCTTCCTTGAACTCTTTTTCGAACTGCTCTTCTTTCTTCTTCCTGCGCTGTTCGATATGCCCTTTGATCTTGGCATGGATGGCTTTTATCTTCTCCTTGCCTTTGACTGCGATGCTCTCTCCTACGGAGGGGGCTTTCTCAGTGACTGCTGCAACTGCTTCGTTTATCTTGTTTCGTGCGACTTCACTGAAATTATCCATAAGCAGGTCGAAGTTGACTATCTTTCCGCCCCAGCTGTTTATGTAGACTATGTCTACGAGCTGATGCCTCTTTGACTCAATCTGCTCTTTATCGGTATAGCCGATCGGTATCATTGCCTGGGGCCTGACATCTGTAGGTGCCCCGAGTGCCTTGCTGACCATGACTTCATCAAATGCACCTATCCAGCAGGATGCAAGACCCTGGTCTGTCGCTGCAAGCAGCATGTTCTCTATCGCTGCTGCGCAGTTCTGTATCGTGTATAATTTCTCCCCTCTTAGCCCGTAGAATCTCTGTGTTGATTTAGGATCCGAATATACTACTATTATGACCGGAGCTTTTGCGATCCAGTGTTGCTTGAGTGCTGCATTGGCAAGTGCACCTCTGGTTGTCTTGTCTGTGACTGCTACAAATTTCCAGTCCTGTACATTTCCAGAAGAAGGTGCTAGCTGTCCTGCCCGAAGGATATTTCCGACTTTCTCCCATTCGACGGGAGTGTCATTGAAGTCCCTTACTGATCTTCTCTTTTCTATGGCTTCGAATGTCTCCATTGCTTTTTAAATGGGAATTGAGGTATTTAAATCTTTTTGTTGGTTCTTGCAGGATGGTTGATCAATATTCTATCTTTGTATGTCTGTCACATAAACAGAGCCTGCTTCACCTTGTTCCGCTTTGCTCCACAAGGCTCAGGACGCCGACGCATGCTTAAGTATGTAACATCAGTTTCGCCGAAAGGCGTATTTTGATTATTGATTTGTTTTGGTGACTCGTGTGCATGCTATTTGGCGTCACCGGCTCTGTTTATGCTGTAATAAAGGGTAGTAATGTTTTTAAATCGTCTGCATATCCTGAAGCTTATGGACTACAAGAAGTTGGTGGCGCTCTATCAGGAGATTGAGGCCACATCAAAGAGGCTTGAGAAGACATTTCTGGTGTCGCAGTTCCTTAAGGATTCTGATGTAGATGACATACCTCTGATAACGCTTCTTCTGCAGGGAAAGGTATTCTCTTCTTTTGATAGCAGGAAGCTTGGTGTCGCAACAAGGATGGTGATAAAGTCACTCAACAAGTCATTAGGGATACCGCCTGACAAGATTGAGAATGAGTGGAAGCATACTGGTGACCTTGGCCTTACTGCTGAAAATCTGACCAGGAAGAAGAAACAGGTCACTCTGTTCAACCAGACATTGACGATATCCAAAGTGTTCAACAATCTGCGCAAGCTTGCCGAGATGGAAGGGGCAGGCACTGTGAATCATAAGGTCGCTCTCATATCCGAGCTGCTGACTAGTGCTTCGCCTGAAGAATCAAGATACATAATAAGGACTGTCCTTGAGGACCTGCGTGTAGGTATTGGTGAAGGAGTGCTGCGTGATGCGATAGTCTGGGCGTTCTTCGACGACAGTATACATGTCAATTACGATGTTGAGAAGAAGTCGATCAGTCCTGAGAACCGCGAGCTGTATTCTGCTTATGTCGAGGCAGTGCAGGGAGCGTATGATATAATCAATGATTTTTCTGAGGTTGCGCAGCTTGCGAAGGTGTCTGGCCTGCAGGGGCTGAAGGCGATCAATATCAAGGTCGGCAAGCCGGTAAAGGTGATGCTGTACCAGAAGGCACGTAACATCGAGGATGCATTCGAGCGTGTAGGTAAGCCTGCTGCGCTTGAGTTCAAGTATGATGGTTTTAGGATCCAGATACATAAGGTGGGTGGGAAGATATCTATATTCACTCGCCGACTTGAGGAAGTGACATTCCAGTTTCCTGAAGTCACAGAGTATGTCAAGAAGTACGTAGAAGGCGATGAGTTCATTCTCGACGCTGAGTGTGTCGGTTACGAACCAGGGTCAAAGAGGTACCTCCCTTTCCAGAGCATATCGCAGAGGATAAAGAGGAAGTATGACATCGACAAGGTAGCTAAGGATTTCCCTGTTGAGGTCAACGTGTTTGACATACTCAGTTATGGTGGAGAATCCCTGCTTAAGCGGCCGTTCAGTGAGCGGCGTGAGCGTATAGAGAAGATGGTGACGCAGACACCTTACAGCATAATCACGGCCAAGCAGATCATCACTGATGATCTTGCCGCTGCGCAGGAGTTCTATGCGCAGGCCCTTGCTTCCGGTGAGGAAGGCATCATGGCCAAGAAGCTAGACGGTATCTACAAGCCAGGTTCCCGTGTCGGTTATGGTGTCAAGGTAAAGCCTGTGATGGAATCTCTTGATCTTGTGATTGTCGCTGCAGAATGGGGAGAGGGCAAGAGGTCAGGTTGGTTCACGAGTTTCACTCTTGCATGTTTCAATCATGATACTGGAGAGTTCATGGAGATAGGTAAAGTGGGGACGGGTGTGAAGGAGAAGGTCGAGCTTGGAGTGAGCTTTGAAGAGTTGACTAACCTGCTAAAGCCCGTAGTCATAAAGGAGAAAGGCAGGAATGCTGAAGTCAAGCCGACTGTTGTCGTCGAGATAAACTTTGAGGAGATACAGAAGAGTCCGACTTATTCATCAGGTTATGCTTTGAGGTTCCCAAGAGTGATACGTATCAGGGATGACCGGGCTCCTGAGGAGTGCTCTGATATGGGTCTTGTTGAGGATCTTTATCTCAATCAACGCGGTAGATAAGTTGTGCTTAATCATAATTATCAGGATTTTATATTGAGGGGGTGTATCGATGTTATCAAAAGTGAAAGATGTGATTGCCGTGAGCAGGAAGCTCGACGATCTATTGAAAGGATTGGATGCTGTGAGCAAGGATGTTGCATCGCAGGCAAACGAGCTCTCAGGGTTTAGGGAAGAGATGGCAGCGTTCCGCAAGGACATCAAGAAGATCGGGTCTGATGCAGCAGGTTTTTCTGAATCTGTGCAGTCCCAGATAAGTCTGCTCGGTGCTGCGACGGATGACCTCAAGAAAGAGGTGTATGAGTTTAAGCTGATCAAGGCAGACATAAAGTCACGGCTCGTGACTGAGATGGCTGATGACTTCCGTGAGGAGCTCAAGAAGGAGATGCGCAAGGTGGATGTGGATGTCAAGCGCTTCAATGAGCTGAAAGATGAACTGTCTTCTCTTGTCGGTAAGTTCAAGTCAGTGGAGCAGGAGATCACCAAGTTCCAGACTATCTCCCGGGAAATAAAGACAGCGGACTTTGAGCTCGCCCGTCATGCGAAGAATCTGGCACAGGCAGATACTGAGAAGCTGCAGCTGATGCAGAAGCTTGACCACATGGAGCATCTTGTTGCAAAGATGAGGAGAGGACGGCCTTAGTCGTGATGTGTGACGTATCTTTGTCGATATTGTCCTCAGAATCTTTTTCTTTTTTTATGTTTTCTTCTTTCCTGTTCTTGATTTCAGAATAAGCAAGCACCGCAAGATTTGCAGCCACCAATATGATTATTGTAATCCATTCAGGCGGCATCTTTCTCTTCTTTTCTGTTTCTGCATCGGATTCTTCTTCTTTTTCTCCCTGCACGTCTTCAGGTTCCCCTGATATTGTCAATGGTGACGAATCAATGTATTCCGGGTCAATCTGCGATTCCTTTTTTTCCTTGCGGGTTATCTTCACTGCGATAGCAGGCAGTATTCCGACCTTATCATTGCCGTCCTTGAGGGTTGTTTCGACGAGTATCAGTCCGTCCTCTGTCATGGTCTCTGTGGTGCTCCTACAGGACACCTGTATGTTATTTTTCCCTTCAAGCTCTCCTGAAGCAGGTGTGCATCCTGCCTGTCCGCTTGATATCTTGAAGATTATCGCTCCGTCATTTGGGTTGATTATGGTTACTATCTTGATATCCTCTGCTGAATCGAATGTTATGGTATCTGGCGCTACACCTACCCCTGCTGCGGATGAGGTCTTCACCAATATGAGGAGCATTATCAGGTGCAGCGCCTTGAGTTTCATGGTTTCACCAGTCAATGAGCGGGTGTGATCAGCTGCTCACAGCGACCACAGTTATGTTGCCCGTGTAGTTTCCTTCAGATGTTGTCATAGGTACGAATAGCTGGAATCCGAGGCTTACCACACTGTCCTGTTCATTGGCAAGCCCGATCGCTTTTGTCTGGATCGTCTTGCTTATCGCACCTGCAAGGCTGCTTCCGAAATCATTGTCGAAAGTGTACCTTATGTTTCCGATACCTATTGAATTGGTCCCGTCAACAAGATCCGTGCCATATATCCCTATGTCGAGATGCGTATTGCCGACGTTCCGTACTGTGGGCGCGTCAGCTGTAGATAATGCGAAGTCTCCTGTAATCTGCGTTGTCCCTCCAAGGCTCGCACCTTCAAATTTCAATGCACTGACATCTACAGCTATCGCTGCCATGCTCAGATATTCTATCGCTGCACTGCTTGTTGTGTTTGATGACTGGTCCTGTGCAGTGATCGTTATGTTGTACTCGCCAGGAGAATCGTAGAACTCCATCATGATTGTTGCAGCATACTCTGCTGTCGTGCTGTTGATGTCTTGTATTTTTGTGAAGATGATTGTATTGTGTATTGAAGGTCCTGCAGGTCCTGTTATTTTTGCAGTGACGCTGCTTATGCTGGCAGTCCCATCAGGGTCGCTGACCTGCACTGTTATTGGGACGCTCTTCTGGCCTTCAGGTACTGGGAGTATCTGTATCCCTGAAGTGCTGTTATCTTCATCGCCGGTGATGATGAGCGAGTCGACTGATGGTGCATTGTTTGACACGCTGACCTCGAAAGTTATTTCCGGGCCCTGCTCTGTCGAAGGAGGCACCGTCCATGCGCTGTTCTTGAAGTCAGGGATTGATTCAGCAAAATCTGCGATATTATCATCAGTATCTGTATCAGAGTCTGTCCTCTTCAGGCTGTTTCCTGCAATGACTGCTGTTGCAGGTGTCCCTTCCCAGAGTCCTGCACTTATCCCTGCAGGGTCACCCCATCCGATAGCGTCGAGGATAGTTCCATTCGGATGTATCAATGCGACTCCTGCATCAGAATTAGATATCGTCAATGCTTCTTCATGGTCTGCATCAGGCCAGTTATCATCATCTTTTGATGTTGACCAGCCGATATCTGCAATCAGGTAAGATTGGGCAGGCGCAATAGTTGTTCCATCAGGCACTGTAGCATCAGTGGCACTGCTCTCTGTCCTGATCACGTAACCGCTTATATCTATCGGAGCTGCTGTTGGGTTGTATATCTCTACTGCTTCCCCTCCTGTCTCTGTGATGATTGGATCATACAGCACTTCACTTATGACAACATTATCTGCTGCAAGACATGCCCATGGCAGCACTAATGCGGTCAGTAGATACATCAATATCTTGGATGACTGTTTGCTTCTGCACAATTTCATATTTCCACCTCGATCCTGTTCTTTTATTGATCATTAGGGGCAGGGCTATCGCTGCATAGTGTCATTGTCGTATCTTCCCTGCCCGGGTGAGTGTTGGCACCCCCAACACAAAGCTACACTGATAATACGCAATCACGCTTAATAAGCATTGCTGAGAGAAAACCGGAATTGTCGACGAGAAAAATGGAAGATTTACGAGAATGAGGTGAATATCAGATAAATAAATATGAATAATTACTCTTTCTTCCCTACACCATCATGCTTTTCCAGCCACTTCCCCAGATCATCACATCCTCCGATGAACTCATCATCGATAAACACTTGCGGTACTGTCATGTGGCCTGTCTGCTTCTTGAGTGTTGCGTATGCTTCAGGGTCGTTCGTGATATCTATCTCTTCGTACTCTATCCCTGCGTCTGACAAAAGTCTCTCTGCTTTCCTGCAGTATGGGCAGTAGTCTTTTGTGTATATCTTCGCTTTAGCCATGGTATCACAGCTTATGTTCAATCATCATCAAAGCCGCAGCTCCTGCTTTCATGGTTGTAGCTTGAAGGCAGCAGGAAGTCTGCTGCATTTCGGAGCATCTCAGAATCTACAGTCCATATCCTCTCTTCAAGCTTGAGTGGGGCGATGCCTTCAGCACGCAGGAGATTGATGGCACCCATCCTATAATTCTGGGGTTGTTCTTTCTCTTTTATGAACTCATATGCCCTGTCGCCATTGAGCTGGTTGACGAGATTCGCGAAATCGTATGCATCCCCTGTCCTGCTGTCAATCACATGTACCTGGGGCCACTGCGGCTGGTCAGGATGGCTGTCGAGTGAGTGGACCCCTCTGGTCTCAATGATAGGATATGTGGCATGCCTGATCCTGGATTGTCCTATGGTATGGCATAGTGCTGCCATATACACCTCCATCAGGCCCGCATCAAATCTTTCACTGAACTCATCATCATATCTTCCCATGCGTATCTTCCCGAGCTCTCTGCTGTTCGCTCTTATCGTATCTGCTGCTTCAGGGTTCACGACTGTCCTCATGAATGTGTAGCTTGCCCCTTCTTCGAATATGGTCCCGATGGTCTTCCTGACATTGTTGTCGCTGAACCAGAAACTTCCGTTATGCGATCGAGGAGCTTTGGCAGTTATCTGTAATAGCCTGCCGCTCCCTTCAGCTATCTCTGTAGTGTTCTCTATTGGCATCTTCTCACCCGGAATCTGTTTTTTAGCAGTACCCTCCTCCGAACCCTTTCAGGCAGAGGTCTTTGAATTCCTGGTCTGCTATCACGTTGCACAATGCCCCGTTGTTCTTGGTCTTGGCAAACCCACCATAGCATGTGCAGTATTTGTTGGAATAGCTCAGCGGTGATATCACATCGCATATTTTCGTGTCATCATACTTTATCGCGATGTCGAGTATGCACTGCATCGTGGTCTTTCCTGTTGGCTGGCACTGGAAGCACTGCTCTGCCTCCGCTGTCTTCCCTGCAGTCTTGCCAAGTGCCTTGACGCACTCAAGGTAATGGCATTCAGAGAGATTACAGTACCCGATATCTTCCATCTTCTTTGCATAGTCGAATGCGCAGTCTGCCATCGTGTACTGCTTGTTATACCTGTATCCTGAACATGCTGCATCGTATGTATTAAGTTCGAACACATCTGCGAATATATTGACTTTCCAGCTGCCTCGCTCAAACTCAAGCTGTGCTGCGGGTATCTTTATGTTCTGGATATTGGTATGTGCGATTATGTCCATCTCAGCAGTGTCATCTCCTGTGATGATCACTCCATTCATCTCTATGTCTTTGAGTCTGTTGTAGAATGGGTCGAGTTCCATGATGGTCTTGAACTCTTTTGTGGTCTTCTTTGCTTTGAGATCATCTGTCAATAGGGGATACATCAGGTTGTATGCTTGTGAGTTCCAGTTCTTGACAAACAGGTTGGCTACCTCTTCTGCACTTTTCAGCTCTCCAGTGCTTGTCTGTACTGTTTCTACTTCTTCACTGCCAGCATCTATGGGTGCAGGAGTATCCTCGATATCTTTGTCAGGTGCATCGACCATATTATCATCAACAGTATCTATCTTCTCCTTGCTGTCACACACGCCGTTCTGGTCTGCATCAAGGCAGCAGCTGTCGCCTGACTGTATCAGTGGTGGTGTGCACTCAAGCACTATTCCTGTTGTGCTCTCTCCGCAGCCTGATATCATCAGTGATAGTATCAGTGAAGCGGCGATGAGAATGGTGATGGTTGTAGTTTTCATTTTGTTAACTGGTATTTAGAGAGTATAAAAATATTATGTTTAATCATTATGCCTTGCGCTGGTACTTACGCCGCCTAGCGAACTGTCTTCAATTCATCAGGTGGCGTCAGCACAAGAGCCATTAATATATGGTTCAGAAACCTTTTTATTCCCTTTCATATTCCATTGCCCTATGAGACTCTTATTTTACTTCCTGCTCTTTGCAGGTCTGGGTGTTGCCCTTGAGCTGTTATGGACAGGGCTTATGCGGTTGAAGAAGAATTGGAACCCCCGGGTTATAGGTACCTCTACATTGTGGATGTTCCCTATCTATGGTTGTGTCCTTTTCATAGTCCTGTTGATCCACTGGTTGTATGGAGACTACCCCTGGTACATCAGAGGAGTCATGTACATGGGACTCATCCTGGCATGGGAGTATTTCTCTGGCTGGATCATCAGGAGTCTTGTTGGTGTTGCGCCCTGGGATTATGCTGTTGAGACAGAAGACAAGATGGGTGCGCCGAAGCGATGGCATGTAAGTGGCCTGATATGTCTTGAGTATGCGCCGATGTGGTTCGTCTTGGGCCTGGTCGCAGAATTGTTCTTCCTGTTCCTGCAGGGTCATATGATATTCTGAGTGATTTTGTATGAATGAGTTTGTATAAGACACAACAGGATCCTTATCACTTATTTTTCACTTTTTCTCCTGCAAACTTGAACTTCTTCAGGGAATAGCTGAACATTATCGGAGAGATTATCGTTGTCAGGAGTGACATCGCGACCAGTGCTGTGAACATGCTTTGGGTTATTATTGCGTGTTGCAGGGCAAGTGCTGCTATGACAAGCTCGACATCTCCTTTAGGGTTAAGGCCCCAGCCAAGAGTAAGCCCTTCTTTGAGAGTCCCTTTATTGAGCATCACTGCTATCGCGGTGCCGCCGACCGTACCTATGACTGCAATCGCTAAGAACGTCAATATGAGCGGATAGTTGGATAATATTGTCGTGATATCTGTATTTATCCCTATCCAGACGAAGAATAATGGGATGAGGAAACCGAATGCGACTATGTGCGTCGATTTGGCTATGTCGTGCTCTTCCCAGTCAGGTATTGTCACTTCCTTGAATATTGTCTGCCGTACTATCATGCCTGCTACCATCGCACCTATGAAAAGTCCTACTCCCAGGTAATCTGCCAGTGACGCTATGAGCAGTACGATTATCATCGATCCCATGAACCTTGCAGTGCTTGAATGTTCCCTGTCGAACAGTTTCAATAAGTAAGGCACGAACAGGAGTCTTGCGAGGAGTATGAATATGAGAAAGATGACGACATCAAGGAATAATGTGGTCAATGCCAGCTTTTTTGCATAGAAGTGGAATGATG
This sequence comes from Candidatus Woesearchaeota archaeon, assembly GCA_043819495.1. Lineage (GTDB taxonomy): Archaea > Nanobdellota > Nanobdellia > Woesearchaeales > UBA11576 > JABMQF01. The sequence goes on from JBDRET010000059.1 coordinate 12,591, forward strand.
AGAGGATGATTGTCACGAGCAGGAGCTCTATTATATCATCTACAGCCCCTGCGCTTATTATCATGTTGCCTATCTTTGACTTCAGGAGCTTCATCTCCTCAAGCATGTCTACAGAGACTGATTGTGCGCTTACAGAAAGGCTGATGCCTATGATTATGCTTGTGAGGTTGCTGAACCCGAATGCGAATCTCATCAGCACAAAACCGATGAGCAGAGGCAGGGTGGTATTGAAGAGCGATATGAGTATCGATCCTTTCAGGTTCTTCTTGAATGCCTTGAAATTTGTCTCAAGGCCGACATAATAGAACAGGAGGATTATTCCCAGATTTGCAAGGAATGCGAGGTATTCTGAAGTTGTTGGATCAAGTATATATGGTCTGAGGACACTTGTACCTAAAAGGATGCCTGCAGTTACCTGGCCCACGACACGCGGAAGGCCGATGAGCTTGAACAGTTCAGAGATGATATAAGCTGCGACAAGGCATATCACGATTACGAGTAGTGGTTGCATTTTGATACCTCAGTACTTCAGCCAGGGTCTTTGTTTGTACATGATGTGATAATAGAATAATACCCCTGTGATGCTTCCTAGTATATTGAGGACTATATCTCCCATAGTGTCCATGTATTCTTTGGCTGCGGTCTCGCCTTCAGCATCGACGTTAAGAAGGCCCCCCATGCTCATGTCAGATCCCAGGTGCAGGAATCCTACAAATTCTATCAGCTCAACTACTGTGCCCAGCATGGCGACTGATGCTATGACCAGGAATATCATTATGAGCTTATGCTCATCCACGACAGTTGACTTGACCCTCTGGCCTTTTTTTATATGGAGCTTTCTTGCTATGAAATTGAATATTATGTATGCTGCGACTGCAGAGCCGACAAGATGGACGATATTGTCGTATGCGAACATCCCCCATCTTAGATTGTAGAGTCCGAAAGTGCCTCCGTTATGTATCAGGAAGCCGATGTTGAAGAGGATGAACCCTGTCTTCCTCAGTTTGACCCATCTGTTGATGATGAGCATACCTGTCAGTGCGACCATGGCGACGGTGTTGTCTATGATCCATTGTGAGCTGTTCAGCAGGCTATACACGGCAAAGGATGCATATATGGACATGAATATTGCGTATATGGTGTACTTCTCAGCCTTATTCATCATCTCTCCTGTGCGTTGCCCGCACGACCCCGAGAAGATAGATGAAGAACACTATCCTGAATGTGCTGCTGATGAACTGCGCACCATTTATCCACTGTCTTCCGAAGTCAGGGATCATTCCCATAACTGCTGCTGAGATAGAGAATGATATTGATATCGCAAGTATTCCCAGTGATTTTCTGAATACCCTGTCCCTCTTCATCGCTTCGTAATGTCGCAGCAGTCTCGTCTTGACAAATTTGGCATCTGCTCTTGCGAGCTCAAATACGATGAAGCCAAGGATCAGGACTGCTATGACATCTGAGATGACATTTAACAGGAGCATGATGCTTGCCATCTTCATTCCTCCTTTGTTCTCTTGCTTGAGAATATCAGCTCTTTGATCTTCTGGAATGCTCCTTTCTTCCCTTTATGCTTGTCATGTATGTGCGTCTCCAGAGATTTGACAGTCTTGTTGCAGTACTTACATTTGCCTTCTGTAGTAGGTTCTACCCATTTCTTTGGGTTGTTACATCCTTTATGTCTGTTCGTCATATGATCACCTTCTTTCATGGAAACTCTGATATTTCATGAAGTATTTTTATCGACAGAAGGTCACTGCGTTTATAAATATTCTTGTACCTCAAATGAGGTGGTATCATGGCTAGAACTGGGTTTTAGGCTTTCAAATCTTATAAAGTCCCTAATCTCTTCCTTTCCTTCACAGTCTGCACAAACCCAGAATAAGTAGAATACTTGAACTTGTAGTTGTATCTCTTCATCAGCTTGCCAGGATCAGCAATGATACCGTAAGTGCTGAGCGTCATCGCTGCAGCTCTCATCTCTGCAAGATGCAGTGTCCACAGGACTGATACGATCCCTCTCATGAGCCAGAGTGGCATTGGGATGAACAGCTTGTCCTTTGCAAGCTGCTTTGTTGTAGCATAAGAATCAGGACATAGGTTGAAAGTCCCTTCGACTTTATTGTCATTCGCGACAAGCTCGATGAGTGCAGTGAGGTCATCTTCATGCAGGAACTGGAGTTCACAGTATCTTCCGCCGAACTTTATCATCAGTGGAGCATTTGTGAGTATTGCGACAACACCTCCTGGTTTGTGATATAGTGGACCAAGAGCAGTGCACATCCTCATGATTACCATCTTGAGATCTTTTCTTTTCGGGAAATTGTTGTATATCTCTTCGACCTTCTTCTTGTTTATGCCGTAACGGTAATCTCTTGGTCGCAGGATCTGCTCTTCTTTTATCCAGGGCTTGTTATTCGGCCATGCGCCATATGCGCTCGTGGAGCTGAACTGTATGAATTGCTTCACTGTCTTTGTCGCATCTGCTGCCTGAAGTGTATACATAGAACATTTGACATCGATAGCGTATTCTCTTTTCACATCGTGCAATGGGTTCATCAGATAAGCGAGGTGTATAACGTGCGTCGGTTTCTCTTTTCCGAATATCTTGAAGAGTCTTGTCCTGTCTGTTATGTCGCACTTGTAGAATACGAAATCCTTATTTCCGAGCCAGGCATGATTGGGTGCAAGATCGATCCCCACTACCTTGATGCCTTTCTCTGAGAAGTGCTTCGCAAGGACATATCCCACATATCCTGACGAGCCTGTGATCAATATCTTCATGCTTATCTTTGCTGCCATGAGAAAAAGTTGGTCTGGATACGTTTATAAAATTTAGTGCTACGGTTTATAAATGAATGATTTCCCGCTCAATAGAGCGGGCGGTTATGATAGCTCTCAATCACATTTCCGTCAGCATCGAGTTTCTCGACAAGCGTGACGCTGCATCCTGTGTCCTTGATGTATGCTCTTACCCGGTCACCTTCACGAAAAGAGATAGGCACTCCATTCTGCCACAGCAGCATTGTCTGCTCTCCTCTGAGCTGCCATTCTATCAGTCCCCTGAGATGATGGTTGTTTTTGTAGTGCCCATTCAGGGTGACTGTTTTCGTATCCATCTTAAGGTCGTATGCGCCATTGAATATTCTTTTTGTACCGAGCACTTGCCCGTCAAGTGTTATGTGATCATCCATGGCATTCCATCCTCCTTTTGGCGCGCATTAAAGCGCATTGTTAAATATGGTTCTCTCTCTAAGCTATACGAAAGGTTTAGTTACCTGAACCTGATCATTGATATTTCAGGATCAAAAGAGCTTATAAATCTAACTATGGAGCAAGGTTTAAATAGTTTCAAGGCTGTTTGAGTGTTGATTCAAAGAAAAACATAAGGTGATAAAATGAAGAAACCGATGTTGATTGTGATTCTCATCATTGCTTTATTTGCTGTAGGCTGTACGCCTCAGATATCGTGTGATGCACCATCAGAAGTGCTGGGGAATGAATGCTGTTTAGACAATGATGGTGATGGCGTGTGTGATTCAGAAGAGGTTGCGAAAGAGCCCGAAATAGTGCTTGAGCCTGAGCCAGAACCTGAAGTTGAGATTGAACCTGAACCGCAATCACAAGGACAGGATGCTGAAGATGTTCAGGAAAAAGTGTACCAGGAATATCTTGCTAAACTCTCTGCATCTGACAGGCGGATGTCAAAGATTGTGCGGACATTGGTGCAGAAAGCCATGGTTACTGAAGAGAATTATTTCTACAGGTATTCAGGACCAAAAAGACAACAGATTGAATTCTGGGTGAAAGGAGATGAGATGAAAGTTCAGATCCTGGAACCTATACAACTTGATATGTCTAACTTGTATAATATGGTGTATCTTGACAGAAAATCAGGAAAAGCAGAAGGTTATTGTGAAACTGCAGGTAAGAGTACATGTTGGAAAGGGCATGGTCCATTCTCTGAGACTGTGGAGGCCAATATCAAGATGACTCCTAAAGATTGGTTGCTGAAACTTGGAGATAGACCCTATTTTGCGTCTCAGAATACAATCGATGGTGTGCTTTACTATATTGTCGATTACCCTACAGATGATGGCATATATAGAGTGACTCTTGGAAATTGGAAAGGGTGGCCTAGAGAAGTCGCACTTTATAAGACGAATAAGCCAAGTCAGACAGTTAAGGCTGATGATAGCTGGTTATATGAACACATGGAGTTAGGTGTGGTGGGCGATAAGGAGCTGACGCCGAATAGTGCGTTGGCAACCAAACCAAAGAAATAAGGACTTCATCTGAAAATATTTTATTATTTTTTTAGTATTTGTTTAGCTTGTTCTCGTAGCACTGCCACCGCTCTGTGCGTGTCCTATTATGACCCCTGCGGGATGCGCTGCATTTGTCCTGGAATATGCAATTATTGCGCAAGCACAGTATATGGATTCAGCGGTCAGCATGCCG
>JBDRET010000060.1:0-8508 GCA_043819495.1 Candidatus Woesearchaeota archaeon
CAGGCACATACACGCGGCCGCTGTTACCACTTTTATTGACCTGCTTCTCAAGCATCTCAAAGCCACTGAGCTGAATTTTTGTCTCTTTCATTTTATTAGCTACAATGTAGCTAATTGATATAAATATTTATCGGTACTCCAGAATATAGAATATTACCTGACGAGAAACCAATCACTCACCGACCAAGCTTAATACATACGTTATATTGTATTTGTTTAGCATTGTATTTGTCCAGTTCTATACTCTTTGGCAGTGCCGCGCTGCTATGTGTGCGTACCGGGAATCATGCATACAAGCTGGCGGAAATCAAGGGAACATGCGCTCTTGGAGAAAAAGTAGAAGTAAAAATATAAAATATTTCAACATATCATCTAGAAGGCGGGCTGATCAAATGAAGGTTCTTCAGGATCTTTTGATGATCCTACTTTACCAGCATTCTCTTCTTCAGTGTCTTCATCGTCGTGATGGTCACCGTCTTCCTCATCAGAATCATCACCATATGTCTTGACTGCCTCTGCAGAATCCTCTATCTCTCCAGAGAAAGATGATCCGCATGAATGACAGAAATTATCATTTGGCAGGACCTCTTCGCCGCATTCACAGCTGAGCACCTGTGTGGCAGGCATCTCTTCACCGCACTGCCTGCAATAGCAATCACCATCCATACCTTCTGTTCCGCAACCATTGCAACAAACCATGTCTTGACACCTCCTGTGTGTGGGTATCCACCCCGCGTAGCAAGATATTTTTATATGTTTCTATAATCGGTTCCTATACCTAAAGATTTCCATTTATCTCGTCTTCTATCCTCTCAAAGAAGCCTACCATGAAATCATGCCTCCCTTCAGCAAGCCGTTTTCCTTCATCTGTCATCATCTTGTCCTTCACTTTCCTGAGCTTGACCATAAATTCCCTGTACGCAGTGTCTTCACGTGTGTATTCTTCTGTCATTTCTATATCAACGTCACTGTTGTGCAGCTTGGCGCCTACCTCTCCTGCGAAAAGGAATGCTCTTCCGATACCCACAGCACCGATAGCGTCAAGCTTGTCTGCGTCAAAAAGAATCTTTGCCTCTCTTGACTGAGGAATTGTGTCTTTCCTGAACCTGTGAGATCCTATGCAATGCTCTATCTTCTCTATCTTGTCTTTAGCAAGCCCATGCTTCTCCAGGATATTGCGGGCGATCTCAGCACCTCTTTTTGCGTGGCATATCTTCCCTCCAGAAGCATCCTGTTCGGGCCTGCCGATGTCGTGGAGCACTGCTGCCAATTCCAATACTTCCATATCAGCGCCTTCTTTCTCTCCTATATGGAGGCATAACTTGTGGACTCTCTTTGTGTGATCCCAGTCATGGCTGCCACTGGAGCTCTCAAGTGCATTGCGGACATCAACTCTCACTTTCTCCAGGACCATATCATCCACCGATTCATCTTTCTCTTCTACAGATATCATAGAAATCGCATTGTCCTGTCGCCCATTTACATAAGCCTGACTCTTTCTTCCTGTAATCAGTGATGGTGTCAGATTCTGTGGCAAAATGTATCTGTTCAATCTCGAACAGTGCATCCTTGACCATCTTAGGTGTCACTCCCATCTCTTTATATCCATGCTTCAGGAGCCAAAGACCTACTTTCTGAGGATAGCATCCATGCGTCTTTTCATACAGTACAGCATATATCCCGAGTTGCAATGTGTATTCAGGCTTCCAGTCATCAGTCTTTGAGGTCTTGTAATCTATCAGCGTCACAGTGTCTCCGTCCTTGTGTACAACGTCGATGAAACCTCTCACCATGAGTTCAGGATCCTTGTACTGCTTCTCTATCTCAGAAGGAGCGATCTTTGTGAATGCCTGTGTGATATCCATACCTTCGGATACCCCTTTCTCCATATCTGTGAAGAACTGGTTCAGCCAGTTCGCAAGCATCTGGGTGCTCTCAGTATAATAGAAGGATATCTTATCGTCAGGGAGACCAACTTTCTGCAGCCGTGATGCTGCTTTCTTCCAGGCAGAATCAAAATGGTCCTTAAGATGGCAGGATAGTTCTTTCTTGTATGTCTCACTTTCCAGCTTGGCGGCATCGATGTCAAAGAACTTCTCAAGAGCCTCGTGGACTATATTCCCTCTTACGCAATGTATGTTCTCTTTTGTGGGATATTTGATTATGTATTGATAGAAGTATTTTCTAGGACATTGCTTGAATGTATTGATTGAACTTGGGGATTGGACTCTTTTTGGCATATGTCACAACTCTTTTTGGGTGGAAAAATTCGGAATCAATCTTTGACTCCACTTTTGAATCCGCAGGATTTCCAATACGATCTCTATAATTTTCTGGGAGGTATCTGATGCCAGAATTGGATATTTCAGAAAAACGAAAAGAGGTATTTAAGATTTGTTGTGAATAGTCAGGACTGTTTCAGGATATGCTTTTGGATATGCTTCAGAATACTTTTCGTGCTCAGGGGTTTTTTGTGATTGCTATGTCTGACTCTTTTGTTCTTCTCGTTGTTTTTTTGTAGTTTTGGCTGCGTTTTTTCGTTAAAACCCGAAAATTTTCACCTCTCTTATTGGTGCACCCGGGCCATCGTTACTATTAATGAGTAGTAAATCATCCTTTCCACACTTTCAGCAATCTTTATATAATACCATCAGTTTCGCAAGATTCATGGGACGAATAAAGACTGATATGGTCAAGAGAACTGCCAGGAAGCTTGTAAAGCTATATCCTGATAAGTTCTCAAAAGATTTCAGCAAGAATAAGCTTGCCTTGAAAGGCCTTGCAGAGATAAGATCAAAGAAACTCAGGAATGTACTCGCAGGTTATGCTGTAAGACTCAAGGTCCTGGGTGATGAACTTAGACCTACAGTGCGTAAAAAGACATTCTCAGGTGGCGCTGGTGGCAGTTTTGGAGGTCCATTCAGAGGTGGCCCAAGAGGATCTTTTGATGGAAGAAGCGGCGGTCGAGATGGCCGAGATGGCCGAGATAGCCGAGATGGCCGAGATAGCCGAGGTGGCGGGAACAGCAGAGGCGGGTCTGTGCGAGACCGTTAAATTGTTATTTTAAGCAGCCCAACTTTCTTATCATCCTTTTTTTCTTTCCATATGTTCTTGTTTACCAGTCATATCGTTCTTGTTTACCTTAGTATACTACTTGAAAAAGTAAAGCTTTATAAGGCACTAGTTTTTAGTTCTGCACTGCGAGAGAGAAGAGAAATACGCACCTATGATATTTCTCGATTGATTAATGTGAGATATAGGTGAAAAACAATTAAAAATAGGATAAAACCTCTATTGCCCTGTTTAAGGGAAAGGAAGCGGTATTTGGCGTTTGAAGTCATCTCAGAACGACCAATAACGGATTCTAAGCCAGTATCTTCTGCAATCTCAAAAAAAGCCCTTGATTTCCTGGGAGAATTGGGTTGCGCAGAGGCAGGAATCATCCTATTGAATGACAAATATAATGCTGAAAAACAGAAGGGGCTGATACGCGTAAATAACAAATCACTTGATAAACTCAGGGCAACACTTGCTTTGATTGACCAGATAGATGGGCAGAATGTAATAGTAAGGTCAGTAGGTGCAAGTGGAATCATAAAGAAGGCAGAGGGCAGATACCTCGCAGCGTAATAATATTCATGATCAATATTCATAATCACGATTCAAATATGACAAATAACAATAATATGACCAGCGAGAGGTGCTAAAATGGATGCAATAAATCATCAGATGATGGGTTACGATCGTGCAATCACCATGTTCAGTCCAGATGGAAGGCTGCTTCAGGTAGAATATGCAAAAAAGACAGTCAAACAGGGATCTACAGCGATAGGACTGGTATGCTCTGATGGTGTCCTTCTGGTGACTGACAAGAGGATAGTTGATCCATTGGTCGTCACTGAAGCGATAGAGAAGATATTCCAGATCGATGACCATATCTGTGCAACAGCATCAGGGATAATCTCTGATGCAAGGGTATTGATAGAAAGATCACAGGTCAAGGCCCAGCAGCACAGAGTAACATATGATTCTGCAATAGATGTGCTCAGTGTGGTCAAAAGTGTGTGTGACCTTAAACAATTGTGCACCCAGTCAGGTGGACTGCGCCCTTTTGGAGTCTCACTGCTTGTAGCAGGGATAGATTCAGATGGCCCGAAACTCTTTGAGACAGACCCTACAGGAATATTCTTCCAGTACAGGGCTGTGGTCATAGGGGAAGGCGAAGAGGGTGTCGAAGATATACTGCATAAGAAGTATAAGCCTTCAATAACTATCGCTGATGGACTTGTACTCTGTGTCGAGGCACTTAAGCACGTGCTTGATGACCATTTCAATGCAGAGCGGCTTGATGCAGCGTACATAAAGACTGCTGATATCAAGTTCACGAAAGTCGAAAAGAAAGAGTTTGAGAAGATACTCAAGGCGAAATGATATTTCAAAGTGATATTTCAAAGGGATATCCGGTCAAGGTGATATCTGCTTTGATCGATAGTAAAAATAAAAGGTGAATAGAAGGTAATCAATATGAGCCGAGGAAAACCGATAAGCATGGACCAGGAGCGTGTAAGCTTCAATCTCGCAAAGCTAAGGAAAGGAGGGCACACATTCGAGGTTGTCATCGACCCTGATAATGCCATAGCATATAAGAAAGGCAGTGCTGTCGATATCAAGGAAGTCCTCAAAGGAGAGAAGATATTCTTTGATGCAAAGAAAGGAGTCTTTGCTTCTGAAGCTGATATGAAAGCACTATTCAATTCATCTGACCCGCTCAAAGTCGCGAATATCATCCTGAAAGAGGGAGAGATACAGCTGACCACAGAGTATCGTGATAAGCTCAGGGCTGATAAGAGAAAACGGGTCATAGCGATCATACACCGGAATGCAATGGATCCTAAAACTAAGTTGCCTCATCCTCTTGTCAGGCTCGAAAACGCTTTTGAGCAGGCAAAATGCAAGATTGATGAGTTCAAGAGCGCAGAGGAGCAGGTCGGTGATGTTGTAAAGGCATTACGTTCTTTGCTTCCACTCAAGATTGAACAGGTACTTCTTCAGATAACCATACCACCACAGTATGCGCATCAGGCATACGGTGCACTGAAAAGGATGGGTGATATAAAACAAGAGACCTGGGGATCAGATGGAAGTATTGTCGTAAAGTTCCAGATTCCTGCAGGCCTGCAGGAAGAGGTCATGGAAAAGATGAACAGCATGACGCATGGAGGGGTAGATATCAACTTACTTGGAGAAGTGCAGTGAACACCTTTCACGGGCCGACTGAAATATCACGCTAGACGAATAGAAATATATGAGGAATGAAAACAATGGGAGAAATAAAAGTTAATAACAGAGAAGTTGTCGTTCCAGGAGAGACGCTCGCAATAGGGATGGATTTCCTGCCGAGCTTTGGGACGTACAGAGAAGGTGAGAGTATTCTCGCCTCAAGACTTGGCTTGGTCAATGTCGAAGGAAAAGTGATCAAGCTTGTACCGTTATCAGGAGCTTATCATCCTAAAGCGGGCGATACCATAATAGGTCCTGTCACAGACATACTGATGACGGGCTGGCGGGTAGACACGAATTCTGCTTACTCAGCAGTGCTGAACCTGAAGGATGCTTCCTCAGAGTTCATAGCCCGAGGAGCAGACTTGCGCAAGTACTTCACTATCGGAGAATATATGATGGTCAAGATAACACAGGTCACCAGCCAGAATCTAGTCGACCTGACCATGAAAGGTCCCGGTCTGCGGAAGCTGACTGATGGAAGGATACTCATTGTCAATGCAAATAAGGTCCCAAGGATAATCGGAAAACAGGGATCCATGGTATCCATGATAAAGCAGTACACGAACTGCAGGGTACTTGTAGGACAGAACGGTGTCGTCTGGATCAGCGGCGAAGAGCCAGAAAAGGAACTTCTTGCTGTAGAGACAATAAAGAAAATAGAACGAGAAGCGCATATCCCAGGACTTACAGATGCTATCAAAGCATATCTTGAAGCAAACAAAGATGGGATAAGATTGAGCGCGTAAATATACGGTGATCATAATGGCTTACGAGAAAAGATTCGATGGAAGAGGATTTGAAGAGATAAGGCCTATGTCAGCCAAAGCAGGTGTCATAAAAAGGGCGACCGGCTCAGGTTGGTTCAAGATAGGAAATACTGAAGCATACGCAGCAGTATATGGTCCAAGGGAGATGTTCCCAAGGTTCAAACAGAGTTCTGAAACAGGTGTACTGAGGTGTCATTATACAATGATGCCATTCTCAAGTGCAGGAGACAGGGTCAGGCCAGGAACATCAAGGCGTGGAAAAGAGATATCTGCGGTGATGGAAAGGGCACTTAGACCTGCAATAGACTTAAGCGACTTCAATAATTCAGTTGTAGATGTCTTTGTCGAACTACCACAGACAGATGCAGGTACAAGGTGTGCCGCAATCTGCGCAGCATCTATAGCGCTTGCGGATGCAGGGATTCCTATGAAGGACCTGGTCTGTGCGATATCTGCCGGCAAGGTAGAGGATAAACTTCTCCTTGACCTCGATTATAATGAGGATTCACATGAACACGGTGTCGATATCCCCATGGCAATGATGCATAACACAAAGGAGCTGACTCTTCTCCAGATGGATGGTGAGATATCATCCGAGGAGCTTGGGAAAGCTATGGAACTTATCAAGGGTGCGATGGACCAGATATACGAAGTCCAGAAAGCAGCACTCAAGGCCAAGTTCGAAGTGAAACAGGAGTAATGGTGATTGATAATGTATGAAGATCTTAAAAACGAAATATTGAAACTGCTCTCTAAGCAAGTCAGGCTTGATGGCAGAGGACCTGTAGATTACCGTGAGGTATTTGTCGAGAAAGGGGTCTCAAAGAACGCAGAGGGTTCAGCAAGAGTAAAGATAGGAGATACTGAAGTCATCGCAGGAGTGAAGATGGAAGTGATAAAACCATATTCTGACTCTCCTGAAGACGGAAGCCTCATGGTCAATGTAGAGTTGACCTCCCTCTCAAGCCCTGAGTTTGAGATTGGCCCTCCAAACATCTACGCAGTAGAGCTTGCAAGGATAACTGATAGAGGGATAAGGGAGAGTAAGGCTATCGATACAAAGAAGCTCTGCATAAAGAAAGGCGAAGCAGCATGGATGATTGTCATAGATGTGTGCACGCTCAATGATGCAGGTAATATGTTCGATGCAGTTGCGCTCGCAGCACTTGCAGCTATCCAGGATGCAGTCTTCCCTACATATGATGTGGAGACGGGGGCTATCGATTACAAGAAAAAGACTGCTGAGAAGATACCTATAAGCAAGACACCTGTCACTGTGACTGTGTTCAAGTATGGAGACAGTCTGGTCGTCGACCCAACATCTGAAGAGGAGAAAGTATACGATTCCAGATTGACAGTATCTGTGCTTGATAACAACAATATATGTTCTCTTCAGAAAGGCGGAGATAGCGCCATGACTGTCGAAGATACGCTCAGTATGATTGAGCTCGCAAAACAGAAGAGCCAAGAGCTGAGGAGCAAGCTCTAAGGAGGGAAATATGGCAAAGTCCAACAAGACAGAAGAAGATCCAAAGAGTTTCACAAAGTACGAGAAGGCAAGGATACTCGGAAGCAGAGCGCTTCAGATCTCGATGGGCGCACCTTATCTTGTCAAGATAAGCAAGAAACAGCTTGAAGACATGCAGTACAACCCTCTTGAGATAGCCAAGCTCGAGTTTGAAGCAGGCGTTGTTCCCATAGGTGTGGTCAGGCCGCTTCCTGTCGTAGAGACAAGAGAAAAACCTGCTGAGTGAACTTCAATCTTCAAATATTTTTTTCATTTAAATTTTTAAAAAATGGTGTTCTATGATATTATCAGGTGAGTGATACTTATCCAGTCATTGATGGATCTGACTCGTAGGTATCACTAAGGTGAGAAAGATGTTAGAAAATATGGATGTTGAGAAGACTTTGAGCGGATTGTATGTGGTTATTGTGGATGATGACCCTGTACTGTTACGGGCGCATGCAAGGCAACTGAACGACGCAAAGTATGGAATACTTACATTTGCAGATCCAAAAGATGCTGCGGATATCCTGTCTACGCAGGAGGGTATAGCGATGGTGGTCACTGACCTTCAGATGCCGGGCATGGATGGAGAAGAACTGTTAAGGATAGCAAGAGAGACACAGCCTTATGCTACACGGATGCTCATGAGTGCGAATTCTTCATATCTTGAAGTACTGGCACAGAAGGAGGGGTTGGCACATCATTACCTCCCTAAACCTTACGGACGTGATGATTTCAGGAAGACTGTCCATGATGGTGTCGAGATGTACCTCTTCAACAAGGCACATGGGATAAAGTAAGAACTATAAATTATTACAAAGTCTTGAGAATACGTTTCCACGCTTTAGCGTGGAGATGAACAAGACGGCGACTGAAAGGAGCCTCATAAAAGCGTAAGCTTTTATCAATCTATTTCTGTAATGCTGTTAAGCTATAAGAAAAAGCTAA
>JBDRET010000061.1:0-61824 GCA_043819495.1 Candidatus Woesearchaeota archaeon
CTGCTTTCCTTGCAGGCTTGCGCTTTGCAGGTGTCTTTGCAGGCATCTTGATAAGATCAGGAGCCATCTCAAGCTGCATCTCAAGCGGAGCACGGGTCATTGCAATCAATGCTGCTATGAACATGAGCGCGAACACGAATCCAAGAGTAAAACCCCAGGTCTCGCTGATCCTGCCATACAGAGTATAGATCACAATGATCATAAACCCTACAATAGAAGCAAGCATGAAACTGCTTTTCAAAGGAGCTACTTTCCACATGTTGTTACACCTCTTTAGGTTGTTATACAGTATAATATATAGAGAATAAACGGTTGCTTGTTTTAAATAACTTTCGCAGGACTCATGAGAATTTCACGAAATTGAGCTTATCCACCTGCTTTCTTGCATCAATTATCCCTTTCTCAAGCTTTGCCATGAACTCCTCCATCTTTGCGCATGCGATGTTCTTGCACTCACCACAGAGCAGCTCTCCTTTTTTGCAGCGGTCATATATGCTCTGGAGCTCTGCATCATCCTCAATCAGATGCTGCTTGTCCATCTCAAATATCATGCACTTCTCAGGCTCGCCACCTTTCGCTTTCTGGATCTCAACAGTCTCTCTTCCACCAGTGAGTGCCCGCTTGAGTTTCTTTGTCACTGTCTTGATATCTTCAGGCAAGACTATGCAGGACTCTGGCATGGATTTTGACATCTTGAGTTCACCGTTCAATGATGGAGTGTACTTATGATAGATAGATGAAGGAGGTACGAACTTCTTTGATCTAGTCCGATTCACAACATCCCTGCTCAGTCTGATGTGCGGGTCCTGATCTATACCCACAGGGATGATGCCTGGCATCCGGGTCTTTAGCTGCGGATACAGTATGTCTCCAACCTGGGTCACTGCGGACATGATACGTCCCGGGTCCGCACTGCCATATATCGCCTTGAACTCATTTAGGGTTATCTTCTGTGCGAACTCGTACGCCATGTGAACTACATCCTTGTTCTCAGACTGGAAATAGAAAACTGTCTTCTTAGGATCAAGACCTAGAGCAAGATATGCAGGGATGTGAAACTCCAGAGCGCGCTTCTTGCCCTCTTCCAATGTAACTCCCCTTGCTGCTGCTGCTTCAAGATCTGCTATGAGTATGTATGCTATCGCTCCCTGCTCCTGAAAGTAACGGATATTCTCAACAACCTGCTTGTTGCCGAAATGTATCTTATCACCAGTAGGCATGATACCGGATAGCACATAGAACGGCTTCTTATCCCTGATGCAGTCTGAGATCCGCTTCAGGTCACGGCCAGAGAATACGACACCGCGACGCATGAGCCTATTAGGATGCGGAAATAGATCTACATCAAACGCTTCCAGGCCGAAGTCCTTGATGACCTTAGCATAATCTTCTGGAAGCTCTGCACCATAAGGGTCGATTGTCTTTGTCATGGTGTGAGTGTCGGATATTGAGGTATTTAAAGTTAACTTAAGATGAGCAGTGTTAAAGCCGGTGCTGCCAATTAGCATGCTTTCAGAATCATGAAAATAATCAATAAATAATGACCCTTCGGGAAAATTCAACGTTTGACCAACTCAGGCATGCGGCGGCAGCACGAGCCTTGCCAAACAAGGTGAGTCAGGCTTTAACACTGCCTCAAAAAATAAAGATTCTAGTAGGACATTGTGCTGCGTCAGAGAAGACTAAGAAGAATCAAAAATCAAACCCCTGCCAACCATTCCTGTACAATTTCTAGTGCTTTCTCGCGGTTTGAAGGATAGGCTGCTATGTTTATCTTGATGTGATAACAGTTGCCCTGCTCTGTCAGGGTGAGGACTCCGTCTTTCAGGAACCTTGACTTATCTATGCGGATGAAGAAGTTCAACTCTTCATCAAGCCTTGATTCAATCTGTTCCAGTAATGTATTGCGCTGGTCAGTGGTGAGATTATCCTTGATATGTTTCAGGAACTTTGTAGTATTACGCTCTTTCTTCATGAACAGCTCAAATATGATTATGCGCTTCTCCTTGAACCCTTGCGCATTGGTCTGACTGAGCTCAAGCTTCTCCTGCTCTAGGTCAAAAGGGACAAGCTTCAGCAGTCCCTGCCTGATCTGTTCTTTGTCATCCTCTTCATATGAGAATGCAGTAAGTTTGATGTTGTGGGCTACTTTCATTTTCTTTGGTCATTCACTAACCAGAAACCAAGTCCTACTCGGCTTGCGATGCAAACAATCAAAGCAGTTCTGCTTTGGTGTTCCAAAACAGCCAGCTGTTTTGAGAACCTCCGTACTGCCACGCATGCCAGATTCAGTGATGATATAAGTTTCCGCTTTGCAGGCGCTTGATGTTCATATCACAAGTAATGCGGATAGCATGCTTACGGGCAGCTACGGTCTTGGTTTCTGTGTTGCTGTAGGTAAACGAATGATTTATATAATTTTGTGCGAGTGAGTAGGGTATGAAACATTCACTACAGATAACGCTCATCCTTGTTGCAGTGTTCTTCCTGTCCCAGGTTGCGGGCCTTGCAGTCACTAATAAGTACATCGCAGAGAAAGTGGTCGATGCAGAGACCGGAGAAGTCATTGAGATAACCTACTCTGAACTGCCGTTTGATATCCAGAGACCTCAGATAGAGGAATCAAAGTCATACATATTCATAATAACAGCTATAATGATAGGCACTGTGCTGGTACTGCTCCTGGTCAAGTTCAGGAGTGTCAAGGTATGGAAGACCTGGTTCTTCCTATCGGTCGCCCTCTGCCTGACAATATCTTTTGCTGCATTCATCAACCAGATACTGGCAATAGTGCTGGCAGTCGGGATCGCCATATGGAAGATATGGAAGCCAAACTTCATAGTACATAACCTGAGCGAGATATTCATCTACGGCGGACTTGCTGCAATCTTTGTCCCGATAATGAACCTCTTCGCGATCGTCATCCTTCTCGTGCTCATATCCATATATGACATGATAGCAGTATGGCAGAGCAAACACATGGTCAAGATGGCACAGTTCCAGACACAGTCAAGAGTATTTGCAGGTCTGTCAATACCATACCAGCTGCCTAAAGGCAAGACTGCGAAGATACAGATGAAGCCCCATCATGCTCCAAAGAAGGGCGCGCATGTGAAGACTGAAGAGATCAAAACAGCAATCCTCGGTGGAGGAGATATCGGATTCCCTCTCCTGTTTGCCGGAGTGCTCATGAAGAGTGTAGGATTCCTGAAAGTGCTGGTGATACCTATAGTAGTGAGTGTCGGACTGTTCCTGCTATTGTACTTTGCAAAGAAAGATAGATTCTATCCTGCGATGCCATTCCTGAGTGCTGCGTGCTTTGTAGGATATGGCGTGCTGCTACTTATCTAAGTAACATCCAGAATCATCCTTTCTTCTCGAGTCTCTGTAGTTTCTCAGACATATTATGAGTCCAGGTCAGGCCTTTCAGAGATACCCCTATCTTATTGCTCTCCTCGAGATAGGCAAGGATCTGCATCAAGGTATTATGGTTGACTTTCTTCGGTAGTCGTTTCTTGAGTTCGGGAATAGATATGTATGCCCCTTCGTTGTCTTCGAGCACCGCCTCTACCATGAGTATAGTATTGAGTGTCGGTGAGTGCAGTGTCGCTGGTTTTGTCTTTGCCATGTGGTTTACCCTGATTCAAATAATCTATTGATACAAGTATGTAATTTTTAGGTATATTTAAGAGTTGTGGTTTGGGTGAGGTGTGATAATTCTGTAGTTATAGGCGTTTTACAGCAAAGTCATGTCCTGCTACGTTTTGTTTCACATGCTCAAACTGCTATGCAGTTTTGCAGCCCAAAATCAGAGATTTTGTGTAAAACTCCGCTGCCGCCGGCTCACGCTTTTATGGTTGACTGAAACAGGGCATCCCCGTAAGGGCGCGAGAACTCGATTAGACCGCTGAGGGCTAATTCTTATGTCTGTGGAGGATATAGACGGTGCTTGTATAAATAATCTTCTGTTGCGTGCCACAATCTGGCTACGAAAAATAAATACCCGTTTCTCCTTAGATACTTGCATGGTTGTCAAACGCTACTACGCATCACCATTCTGCTACCTCTGTCTGAAAATAAAGATGGATCTTGAATGGGCAGAACAACTTGAACTGCTAGTGCAGATTTCTGGATTGCAGGATATTGATGAGCTAGTAAAGACCCTTCTTGCCTGGAGGCTTCTTACAGAGCAGGACGCAATCCACAAACAGAAGCAGAAAAACCTGGAATCGCATAAGACAGATGATGACTACTGGAGATATAACGAGAAAAAACAGTAAAGCATCAAAAGAATGCCCTGCTCTTATCCATAAAAACATCTCAAATATAGGGTGAGCTTCTAGCCGGACAAAATGCTTTTTTCACTTCCTTTCCATGGATCCGGAGCCAAAAAGAACCGGACAACAAAAGGGACAAGTTTTAAACCCAAAAGAACATCAATATAGGGACAGCGTGAAACATGGCGGCTTAAAAAGAAAAGCCTTGGTTGGTGCAAACAGAGACGCAAGAGAACCTGACAGTAAAGATGGCAGAAATCTTTTTGGCATCGGGATGAGATGAGCGTGGTCAAGATCGCACTGATTTCTTCTGCTCTATTATCCTCGTTATCTCCTCGTAGAACTTCCCCGCCCTCTCGAGGGAAGTCCTGGCCTTCGACTCTATCGCGAACTGGCCCATCTCATAAGTGAATATCCCACGCTTTTTCTTCTCGAAGAGATAATCCTGCATCAGCTCTCTGCTTTCTCCCTGCCGAGAAGCTCTGCCGCCTCCTCTCGCCCTTCCGCAAAGTACTCGACAAGCCGCTTCTCCAGCTTACCTGTTGCGTAGAAGAAATGGATCATCGCATCAAAAGCAACAAGATGAACCGAAAGGTCACTCCTCAGCTTGATTCCTTCATTTTCCAGGAGTGCTCGCACAGTGTAGAACATCGAGTAATAGCTCGCATTGATGACCCACAAGTAGCCGTCAAAGCCAGGATAGCCCATGCCTGCCTGCAAGTCCTTCTTCGTGGAAACATCAAATAGGACATTTGCTGAGTTCAGTGAATTCTTGGCGTTGGCCAGGAAGAAATTGACATGCTCAGCTTTACCCTTAGTCTGGATAGTGCCGTCCCGCAGGTACTGTGTTACTCTACCCCTTACTTCCTTGATCTGCTTCTCCTCAATTATCATTTACTTCCTCCCTTTTGAAAGCAGCCTGTAAAAGGTCTCAGCGCCGTACACGATGACGTGCTTGTTCAGCACCTCATTCATCACGTTAAGCTGGTCTCTTGAAGCAAGCATCTCGTAAACACTGGCAAAACACACAACGTTTATGTCAAACTTCACACTGTGATAGTTCCTCGCGACATTATACAGTATCTTTTCGTGAGGCTCGACCTGCTGGACATCCCGCACTATCAGCAGGATGTCAATGTCGCCGGGCTTTTCGCTTATGACTGATGAGCCGAATATGAGCAGGACGAAATCGTCCTCCTGGATTGTGTTCACTGCTTCCCTGGCAAAGAGTTCTATGCTCCTGTTTCTTGGCTTGGCCAAAAATTCCTTGCTCCTTAAATATTCTACGTAAGCAAGTTCCTGATGGTTTGACCTGTAGTTCAGCACGAGCTGCTTGTTCTTCACCTGCGTGAGCAACTCCTGCCCTATGAGCGGCTTCATAGCCCGCCTCACAAGGCTGCTGTCTTTATTGAGAATCTTTGCTACTTCCCTCATGCTGAACTGCTCAGTAATCCTGCCTGCAAAAACCTGCATTATCCGGGCCTGGTTCTTTGTCAACATCTTTAAGACTTTTTTATCCTCATGTAAGGATATTATTATCTATATAAAACTTTCGGTGATTTGAGAGCAAGATGAGATTTTTTGACACTACTCACCAGTAACTAAAAAAACGAAAAGTTTATAATTCCAACTCTTCATTTTTTACGTAATAGGTAGTTCGAGCTTGGTTAGAAGTGTTCTTGTTCTTTTTGGGATTTCGGCTGTGATCTCTTTGTTGTCTAGTCTTACTGAGTATATTTTTGAAAGGAGAAGGAGTATGTCTTGCACACTGTATTTGTTGAGTAATTCTTTTTCTCTGAGGTAGTTTATGATTTGGCAATATAGATGAAGTGATAGGAATGTTATGAAAAAATATCCTCTGATGTGTTCGTTTGATCTCATATAGGTTTTATCGGATTCGAGATTATTTTTCCAGATGTCAAATGCTACTTCTATTTCAACTCTTTTTTTGTATAGGTTGTAAATTTTCCTAGCTGATAAATCTGTGTTTGTAATAATGCTCATCACTCCAAACTGTGCTTTGCTTTTGTTATAGTCTTCAATATTTTTCTTTTCTTTTTCGATGTTTTCCAGGAAGTTTGTTTCTTCTTCTTGCCTGAGTTTTTTATCTAGGAATTGAACAATTCGCTTGCCATTATGGGAATATTCATTGGACCAGATGAACCTGTCTCGAAATTTGAAGAAATTTTTGTATGCTTCATCATTTTCGTAGTGGACAAATCCTTCTCTAACCGTCTACAAAGGGCATGAAAAACCTCCAGATAGCGTATAATCCTAGACTTAGACAGATTCTCCAAAACAATGGCATTCTTGAACTTTAAGAGAATCTCCTTATTCCGCTCTGAAATGTCCATCTTCTGAAGCCAAGCATCAGCTTCCTTGAAGCGCTTCTCATACTGGTGTATGTCCATTTTGTTCACACTCCAAGAATCAGCCTTTTAGGGATATAAGCCTTGTAGCCACTTTGTAGCACAAGGGCGTACCAATCGAGAAAACACGCCCCGTAAGGGACTTCCCCCTGCCCTGTGTAGATAGTTCATCGACGAGCGCTGCGCAATTTGGCGGCTACTGCCATGACTTTGTTGTTTTGGGTGAGTAGCTGGGGTCGTAGGGCAGGAAATCCTGATGTTCCACTAAAATCGTTTAGAAAACATTTAAAAGAGAGTCTCCATTTGATGGTGGATGGGCAGGCTAGGCCGGGAGGGTAGTCGTCTCTTGTTACCATCAACCGACTTACGATGGGGCCGAAGCCTGGAGAGAGGTCTGTGCAAGGTCTGTTGGCCTTGGCTTGGACGATGATACTCTGTCCTTAGGGATTGGTCTGACTGGGAATCGGGTCAGGCTGGGAACAGAGCAGCCCTAACCAATTAGGTCGGTGCTCTGAGGGTAGCGGAGTTGAGGAAAAGTCGAGATCAAACCAGCAGGTCATGTATAGGTCCATCTTCGGGCGCGCTTGCCTACTTTCTATTAGAACAACATATCAAAAACAATAACGTAATCCGTAAGAATTACGGCCATTTATAAACAACAGTATATAATTTATAAAAAATATAACTCCAAAAACGAAACATTTATATACTATTATGGTGTGGAAAAAGAACTAATATGTCTCTCAGTGGAATGAATCGACTTTGGAATCATAGAAACCTTGACGTTTCACTAGATAGAGATGTCTTTAATGTCGTCGCATTTACCTCATATGACGTCATTGTCAAATATACAATTATGCGCTAACAAAGTCCTACGCCATCATGGACGGGGATTTTGTTGCGCAAGATAACTTCTAGCAAGACAAAGTCCCTGTCTGTGGGCTCTTCACTGCGTAGGCATCGAAACAAAGGAGAATATAGGTGCCAAGAGATGAAAGCAACTGCAGCAAAACTGTACCAGACAGGAGATCATGCACAGACAACTAGACTTGAGCTTGTAAAGAAGCCGAGCCTCGAAGAACTCATGAAGTATTCGGTAGCAGTAGATTTCAGTAAAGCCACCACCAGACCAGGCAATCTTTGCTGCCTAGTAAAGGAGGCCAAAAGACTGCTCTGCGATAACCCGAATGCAGACGTGACAAGAATAGAGACCGACATCGAAGAAGTCCTTCTTCTCGACGCTGATGGACTTGACCAGTTCGCACAGGTATTTGTCGATGCACACATGGACAAATACGATTTCAAACCAGGGACGTGCGGACTTGCAGGGATAAGATACATCAACACCTATGCAGGTGAGATGGGCCTTGCCATGTTCAAGACAAGGATCAAGAGAGGAAGGAACACCCTTGCGAAAGTATTCAGGAAGAGCCACATCGACGAAGCGACCGCAAGCCGTATCCTGACAGAAGATTCACCTTACAGGGTCGATGTCGATAACCAGACGCTCACATATGTCCTGGGAGACTGCTCAGCTGCAAGAGCGCTTTTCGAGACAGATGACGGGGCAGACATGATGATAGATTGGGTAGATGCCAACAAGAACATGAAGATTGTCGACTATGAGGAGAAGGATAAGCCCACGTACAGGGCCAAACATCTCCATATAGAGTACAATGGTCTTGTAAGAGAGCTTCAGCTCATGACTGTCGAGGTAGAGAATGTATCCAAACAGGATCTATACCACGGCTTTGACAAGAACGACGTGGCTGTACTGGCCTATAAATCCCAGATGTAATCATTTTTTCTTTAATCTTATTTATTATCCGCTAACCGGTTCATCTACTGATACCATCAATTCTTCTTTTGTCAACCTTTATAAACATAATATCCCGTACTTTATGGCATGCAATTATCGCCAGAACAGCAGAAGATCCTTGAAGAGCAGAAGAAAAACTGCATATTCTGCCAGATAATAGAAGGCAAGATACCCTCAAAGAAAATCTACGAAGACAAACTTGTCGTCGGTATCCTGGACATAAACCCTGCTTCTAACGGACACGTGCTCCTGATGCCTAAAGAGCATTACCCAATAATGCCATTGATACCTACAGAGACATTCAAACACCTATTTGACAAGACAAAAGCGATAGACAGATGCGTCAAAAACTCACTTTTATGCAAGGAAACCACGATATTCATAGCCAATGGAGGGGCAGCAGGCCAGCAGAGCGCACATTTCATGCTCCACATAATCCCCAGAGACAAAGGGGATGAGCTGGAAATGATGGATGTGAAAGGTAAGGAAGTGCCTGAAGATGAGATCAAAGAGGTCATCGAAAAGGCAGGTGGAATCCTGAATGCGATGCTTCAGAAAAACCTTCCCGCCTTAGGATTCACTGAAGGGAAGGCTTCTGGCGTTCCTGAAGGAGGTACCGGCCCAGCGCAAAAAGTGACCAAAGAACAGCTTCTCCAGATCATAGATTCCAACCCCCAGGTCAAGCAACTCATACTCAACCAGACAGACCAGTTCAAACAACTGGTACCACAGCACGCACAGCTCAAACAGTTATTCAGCCAGTTCAATCTCGACGAGATAATAGAAGAGGTGAAGAGGCGGTCCAAGCCAAAGACCCCTGGAAAACTGAGCCTTGAAGGAGACGCTCTCAGAGATGATGCGAAAAAAGCGTCAGGTGCTGGAAGTCAGGGCAGCAGAAGGGGTGACTGAAGATGGCTGATGGAGCATCAGATGGCTGCAAGTACTGCGAGATCATCAAGAAAAAGCAGAATCTGCTCTATGAAGATGATAAGGTAATCGCTGTGATTCCAGCGAATCCTATCACAAGAGGCCATGTCCAGGTCATATCAAAGGAGCATCATAACAACATCCAGAGCATAGAAGACAAGGATGTAGAACACATATTCTACGCAGCAAGCTTCTCAGCCACAGCACTGTTTGAGAACCTTGAAGCACATGGCACCAACATAATAGCTAATTCCGGCAGCCTCCTGAAGGAAGGAGGGCACTTCCATATCGACGTGATAGCAAGGAAGAATGATGACAAGCTGAACTTCATCTGGAAGCCAAAAAAACTATCAGAGGATGAGCTAAAGGGAATGCAGAGCAAGATCAAAGACAAGTGCGACCTGATAGGACACGAAAGAAAAAACGAAGTTGTCAACCTTGACAAGAAGCCTGAAAAGCTCGAATCCGGTGAAGAGAAGGCTCCTGAAACGAACAACAAAGAACACAGAGAGAATGATAAGAGCAGTGAGAATCCTGAAAAAAATAAGACAGAGTTAGAAAAGAAGGGATTAGAAAATAAAGAGTCAGAAAAAAAAGATTTGCCTGAAACTGCCGGACATGATAATGAGAGCTACATGATAAGACAGCTAAGGCGGATACCCTGATCCAGGATACCTATCCTAAACCCTGGTTCAGTATACCCTTTGAGGGACAAATTCTTCCTGGAAATATGTCAGTAAAGACTGGTCAGTCATTCCCGCAACCACGTCGAGAGTCTTGTATGCTGCCTCTTTCTGATCAAGATCTGAGAATCGGTTCTCCATCACATGGTCAAATACCAGCTCAATCATGCGCTTGGCTTTCTTGAATTCTGCCTTGAGCTTACCACCACCATAGACATTCTTGTACATGAAACTGCGCAGAACCTCAAAAGCATCAAGATGATCCCCCTTAAGACAGATGTCTCCCTCAGCTATGCTCATCTCAACAAAATTCCTGTTCAGAGAGCCTATCCACTTGGATTTCCGTGGCCCAAGGAGCTTGAATTCTGCCTGCGGTATATCAGATTCCCTGATCATCTCAAGACGCAAAGCATCCTCCAGATCAGAACAAGTATACGCAAGCTTGTCAGCGAGACGCACAACCTTTCCTTCATAAGTTATAGGAAGATCCATATCCTTATCCAGGCCGGAAGCTCCAAGCGAGTGCTTCAATATGCCATCCCGCACCTCTTCAGTGAGGTTCAATCCGCGACCGCCCTTCTCAACCCTGTCGACGATATCAAGACCATAACGTGCATGGTGGAACTCATAAGATGGGTCATGAAGAAGATCCTTCATTATCTTTGTCAATGCTGATTCACCTGCATGGCCAAAAGGGATATGCCCGAGATCATGGCCAAGAGCGATAGCTGCAGCAAGGGTCTCATTGAGACCGAGATGAGAGCAGTTCCTCAATGCTACCTGCAGCACCTCATAACTATGTGTCATCCGGGTAGTCAATAGCTGATCAAGAGGCATCAGGACCACTTGCGTCTTATTTCTCAGCCTACGGAAGGCTTCTGAATAGATTATCCTATCATAATCCCGCTCATATTCAGTGCGCCACTGACTTACACGCTCTTCCGGATTACGCCTACCCTGGGTCTCTGAAGAGAGTGCGTATTCCTCTGATAAGAAACCTGAAAGCTTCAACACCTGCTCCCTATCTTCCTTATGTTTCCTAGTTATAAGTTTCATGTCCTAACCCCCAACATCTCTCAAGATATTTCAACAAACTTCCTACGGATCGTTGAATGTAATATTTACTCGACGATTATTGCCGGTTTCCCTGGCATCGCCTGCTTGGCCTTAGGCTCCTTTGCATCCTGGGCCCTGACCAATTCCACAGGACAGCCGAACTGCTTCTCAAGTGCGGCCCTGCTCTCTTCCAGTACTGCGACTTCCTTATCCTGATCCATGACCACTGAAGGCATCTTGCTTGCATCGACTGCGAGCTTTGGAACAAGTCTTGATATCTCCTGCCCGTATACCTTCAGACCGCCTGACATGATTGATTTCAGTATAGAGCCGACGTCCCGTGTCTTCTCAAGCTCCTGCTTGAGCTGCCTTACAAAGTCATATTTCCATGCATCAGATATGAACAACCTGACCTTTGAAGGCTTTTCCAGTCTGGCAAGCTCCAGCACCCTGTTGATATCAGACATCGTACCTGAGACAAGCTCATCAGATGCCTCTGCTTCAGGATCCAACTTACCCTCATCAAACACAGGCCAGTCCGCAAGCGAGATGAATCCCTCCCTGCCCGACCGCTCCCAGATCTCCTCAGAAAGATGAGGTGAAAAAGGTGCCAGAAGCAGAGCGAGATTCTCAATAAGCTCGTCGTGAACAGCAAGGTGGACCTTTGCCTCCCTATACCTGTAGATGGCATTGACAAACTCCATCAATGCACCTATCGCAAGGCTCGGCTTTATGTCCTCAAGCAAGCCAGTAACAGTACCTATCGTACGATGCATCCTGCTCAGGATATGCCTATCAGCATTATTGTGCTCCCTCTCTTCAACCTGTGGAGCATCCTCGAGAAGACGCCAGATACGGTTACGGAATCGGAAAGCGCCCTGGACACCCTGGTCAGACCACTCCAGCTCCTTCTCAGGCAATGCGGAGAAAAGCATGAATATCCTTGCAGTGTCTGCGCCAAACTTATCCATTATCTCGGCAGGATCAACAACGTTCCCCAATGACTTTGACATCTTGGTACCGTCCTTGGTCACCATCCCCTGACAGAGCAGGCAGCGGAACGGCTCATCAATATCAGTCAGACCCAGGTCCTTTAGCACCTTTGTGAGGAACCGGGCATAAAGAAGATGGAGTATCGCATGCTCTATGCCACCGATGTACTGGTCGACAGGCATCCAATAATCAGACTCCTTCTTATCGAAAGGGAGCGAGTCCATCTTAGGTGAAAGATACCTGAAGAAGTACCATGAAGAATCCACAAATGTATCCATAGTATCTGTCTCACGCCTTGCTGCAGAGCCGCACTTCGGACAAGAAGCCTTCGTGAAACTTTCGGATTTAGCAAGAGGATTGCCTTCTCCTGTGAACTCGACATCATTCGGCAGTGTTACCGGAAGCTGGTCATATGGCACAGGCACGATACCACACTTATCACAATAGACTATCGGTATAGGGGTGCCCCAGTATCTCTGGCGCGAGATCAGCCAGTCACGGAGCCTGTAATTGACTGTACGTTTACCCCAACCCTTGGACTCAAGGAACTTGGACAGCTCTTCAATCGCATCACGGCTGCCAGAACCATCAAAATCACCAGAATTGACCATTATACCATCATCGCAGAATGCCCTGGACATCTTATCAGGATTCAGCTCATGACCATCTGTAGGGTTTATCACAACCTTAAGCGGCAAGCCATATTTCTTTGCAAACTCAAAATCCCTCTGATCATGTGCAGGGACTGCCATCACAGCTCCGGCCCCATAGTTCATGAGCACATAATCACCGACCCAAAGAGGACACTTATCGCCATTGACAGGATTGATGAAATAGACTCCCAGGAACTCGCCATTCTTCTCCTTGGTCTCGGCGGTACGCTCGATGATAGTCTGCTTCTTCACCTCTGAGATGAAACTCTTGACAGGAGTCTCATACTTTGTCCCATCAGTCCACTCAAGGACCTTAGGATGCTCAGCAGCAAGCACGAGATAAGTGATCCCATATGCAGTATCAGGCCGCGTCGTGAAAGTAGATATCGTGTCGATCTTATTGCCTGGCTCATCAACGACATCAAAGTCGATTATCGTGCCATAAGACTTACCGATCCAGTTATGCTGCATTGTCCTGACCTGCTCAGGCCAGTGATCCAGATGCTCAAGACCTTCAAGAAGCCTGTCAGCATATGCTGTGACCTTGAAGAACCACTGCTCAAGGTTCTTCTCCTCGACAGAATGCTTGCAGCGCCAACACTTGCCATCCACCACCTGCTCATTTGCAAGCACTGTCTGACAGTCAGGGCACCAGTTGATAGGGGCTGCCTTCTTGTAGGCAAGACCCTTTTCCAGCATCTTGAGGAACATCCACTGGTTCCATCTGTAGTACTCAGGATCTATGCTCTGCACCTGCCTGTCCCAATCATAAGATATGCCCAGCGCAATCTGCTGTGCTTTCATGTCAGCTATACAGCGACGGGTCCACTCCTCAGGATGGGTCTTATGCTTTATCGCAGCATTCTCAGCAGGAAGCCCAAAAGCATCATAGCCCATAGGGTAAAGGACATTAAAACCACGCATACGCTTGTAGCGCGCAAAAGAATCTCCGATAGAATAGTTCCTCAGATGGCCCATGTGCAACTTTCCCGACGGATACGGGTACATCTCAAGGCAATAGAACTTAGGTTTTCCAGTATCAGAAGATGACTTGAATACCTGGCTGTCTGCCCACTTCTTCTGCCACTTATCCTCAATATCGCTAAAACCTGGCTTTTCGTTATCCTGTCCTGTCATTGCCTAAACACCAATCACACCAATAGTATTGCCTGCGTGCCTTGCAGGTGGCTTAAATAATTGTCGAAGCTGGCCGGGAACAGCTGAAGTATGTAATTTTGCGCCCGATATTATGAAAAGATACACAAAAGATACAAAAAAAGATATGAAAAATTGGTCTATTGCTGTGGACCCTGTGAGGTATGGAGCCTCTGCTGGGGATCCGTGCTCACAAGTATCGTCCTGTCGTCTATCTCAGCATAGGCTATCCTGCCCTTGAGCTTGAGCTCCTTCAGGTAGGCGTAAAAAGATGTCCTTCCACAGAGCTGCTTCTCATTGACGACAATCTCCTCAATCTCCTTTGTCGAGCGCTGATTATCACCTATCAGATCGACGATGAACTTAAGCACATAACCCCTCCTATTAGGCATCACCCTTGACATTATGTGTCTCTGGAAACTTGAAGGGGAAGACATGAACTGGGGAGCTGGCTGTGAAGCGGACTGCACCATCACAGGAGGGATTACCTGTGGGATCTCCTGCACCTGTGGTTGCTGTTGTTGAGGTGTCTGGACACTCACTTTTGGCACCTCTCGCACTTCGGCCATCTTTTTCCTCACCATCTCAACCTCTTGTGAAGTATGCTCGGTCAGCAATTTGAGCTTTGAAATCTGCTCTGAGAGCTCACTTTTGGTTGAATTTATGTGATTTTTAGCAGAATCATGCGAGTTTTCGATAGATTCCTTAGAAGAAGATATCTCATCCTGCAGTTCAGATATGCTTGAACGAAGCTCTTTATTCTCATCATTAAGGCCATTCAGAAGCTCTCTGAGCTGCGAATATGTCTGAGACCACTCTTTAGAAGCCTGCTGTAGATCTTCCTTTATATCGCCTTCTTTGCGCTTCTGGCGCTCGATATATGTGGAAAAATAGTCTATCCAGGACTTCAGGCGGTTAAGCTCGGATTCTGCTGCCTCTTTATGCTGTCGAAGCTCGCTGTGGACCTGACTTTTCAGGCCCTCTCCATGAGCTGAAACAGTTTTAGATAGCTCCTCGTGCCTTTTTTCGAGCTTTACAGCCAATCTGGTAGTATCTGAATGTGCAGATCTTAACTCATTATGGGAACTGTGTAATTTCAGATGATTCTCTGTAATTTTCTCGTGTTTCTGCAATAATCGAGCATTAGCCTCTGAAACCCTCTGATTAGAGCGATTAAGGTAGTCTACCCACTGAGCGACCCTCTCAAGCTCTTTCTGGTTAGAATCCATCCTGTTGTTGACCTCACCTATGTCGGTCTTGATCTGCGCAAAGGCCTGGGCAAGCTGTTCGGAGAAGGTCGCAAAGCGCTGCTCAAAGCCGTTGTTTTTTCGGTTCTTGAAAATCGGTAACATTGTGAAAAACACCCCTTGTTTTTGATATGGAAACTCTTGAAAGATATAAATGTTTCTGTTTAGTTCACGTTCAGTACGGACTGAATGTGAACTTGAGTGCCATGGCTTTTCAAAGGTTTTAGGCGCTCTTTTTGTGTTTTTCAGGTTCAGTTCGTACTGAACTTGAACTGAATTCACGTAGAGTTCGGACTGAATCTATACACTGGTGTGCATTTTTTCTCGACGAGAAAGCATTTCTATGCGTAATAAGTACAGGTATGGTCCGGATCAGGTCCGAACCTGAACGAACCTGCCAAGAAGGGCTAAAACGTCCGAATTCAGCCGAATTAGCCCGGTCCGAACCTGAGGTGAACCTGGTTCGGATACAGGACGGATACAGGAATCACGCAAAAAAGTCAATCAGGATCATCAAGATTCCAGGAAGCACTGCAGGCAGGAAATGGTGCCTGAATGGAAAGATAAAATATATATTGTGAAATATTTTTTAGCATAGTTATTTAGTAACAGAATTATTACAATATCTATATTGAAGATTGTTTTTAGGCAGGATTTCAAGCAAAATCACAGGGTCAGCAAAGCCAAAAATAGAGCAAAATCAAGGAAAGTGAGGGATCCAAAATAGAGATATCCCAACACCTTTTCTGGATGTTCCGTAATTGTTTTGGGAGGTTTATCCGGACGGACAGAATATAGCCAAAAATAGCTAAAAGTGAGGGTTGAAATGAGACGTTTTACACCGTAAATAGGGTTGAACAGGGTAAAAATACATAGTTCAGATCTGTCAAAATGCTAAAATTGAGGTAGAATGGTTAAAAATGGCAAAATCAGGCATTATAGAAGCTGATGATGTACCTGGTTTTCCAGAAACAACAGTTCTCAATGACTAGAATCAGGTCGGAATCCTGTCAGAATCAGATAAAAATCACACTATAACTCGCAGGTTTCAAGCAGATCCCATCAGACCTGTCTTAAATCTCCCACATGCCAGGTTCTGGAGCGCTGCTCAGGGATGTGCTTTTAATCATCTTTAGCATAGGGATCTAAAGCATGTGGATCTAAAGCATAGGGATCTAAATAATCTCAGATTGCCTGCTCTGATGCTAAAATGCCTGTGTTTAGCATGATTTTTAGTGCCAAGCTCTAAAACTGCAGTATTCTAGCGTATTAGCTCTTATGCTACGGGGTTCTCAAACCACTTAAATTGGCGTTATAGCGCTCCATATGCCGTACTAATTATAATATATTATAGAAAAATAGCGAAAAAATACGTGAAAATGCCGGAAAGTGAGGGTTGTCCGAAGGCTTGAGATAAAAAAATAGGTAAAAAGTAAGTGAAAAGTGTATAGTAAAAGAGCAAAATAATGATCTAAAAGCAGGTATTTGAGAAAACCCCTTCAGGAGAGCGTAAGGAGAACGTATACAGCGAATATGAGCTGTCAAGAAAGCCCTATGGGGGCAAAAGTAAGGGATAGACTAGCTAGAAATAAGACACATAATGGTAAACTTGCAGGATATGTCCCTAGATATAATCATAGAATCGCTAGAAACAAGAGAATCAAAAGCAAGAACAATCAATTCAATAAAAATCAAAATATTTGAACAGAAGCAATAAATTCAGAACTTCTTGAACTGGGCTGCGATATCTATCAGTTCCACATGGCCCATGATCTGCTGTCTGCAGCAGTATCTCTCAAGCCCCAGATCATCCAGGACCTTCTTCATATCCTCACCCTTAGATGTCCGTGTATTGAACTCTTCCCAAAGGTGCGCTATGGGCTTACCACAGCTCCAGCATCGTATAGGTATTATCATCGTGTCACCTTGTTCGCAACGAATCCGTCAACATCTATCATCAAATCATGACCAAATATCCTGTGAATCATGCGAAAAAATCGCGAAAATGAATGTCATAAAATTATTGCCAAATAATTTTAGGACACCAAAGACCAATCGTCTTATTTAACACAGTGACTCTTTGGTCTTTGCGTGTAAAAAATCCGTAAGTGAGCAGGAGCACACAATTGTGCTTGACATAACTGGTCGGCTCACCTGTATGACTTCTGTCTCTTGGCTCTAGCCTTAGAGTCATTAGGTTTCCTGGTCTCCTTGAACCTGGTATCTGCAACAAGGAATGACCTATCATAATCAACAAGAGTACGTCGGACTTTCTCTCCGCCAAACTCAGCAAGAGCTCTGCCCATCGCCTGACGTACAGCATCCACCTGAGACATGACACCACCGCCACTGACCTTTATGTCCATACAGACCTTAGAGGCAACATCGCCGGCCAATATCAGAGGCTCCTTGAGTTTCATCCTGGCCAGCTGCGGCTCATATACATCAAGCATCTTGCCATTTATCCTGACAAGACCTCTACCTGTTGTCAATGTCAGCCTGGCTACTGCTCTCTTCCTTGAACCTGATGTCTGAATAACTTTTGATTTACTCAACCTTACCACCCAGGAATCTTGATATCTCTTTGATAGATACCGAATTGATCATCAGCTTTGACGCTTCAGCTTCCTTAATGCGTTCAGCTTTCTTGTCCTTGAACTGCTCAGGGACTCCTACCCAGCACATGATGTTCTCAAATGCTGCTCTGCCTTTAGGCTGCTTGTATGGAAGCATGTCCCTTATGAACCGCTTCATGAGCCTTTCAGGAGATCTCCTAAAATGAGGACCTTTTGAAGGAATCCCTCTAGATACTTTCTCCTTCATCTTAGCAAAGACGACTGGCCTCTTGCCTGATATGACTGCATTCTCTGCATTAATTATGTCAATCTTCTCACCCAGCAGTGCTTTCTTAGCAACCACTGAAGCAAGCCTTCCAACAATATGGTCTGTCGCATCTATAAGCATTTTTTTACCTTATGATTATCCGATTATCCTTATCTCTGAAGTCTTTGAACCCTTTTTCATCAGGTCCTGTATCGTCAACAGGTCGCAGTTCTTCTGCTTGAGCTTCTCAATAGCACCGTCAGAGAAAGCGAAAGCTGCTATAGTTACCTTATGGTCAATCACGCCTGATCCAAGGACTTTTCCAGGGACCACGACAAGCTCATTGTCCTTGCTGAACCGGTTTATCCTTGACAGGTTTACAGATCGCCTGTTCCTTGTAGGTCTCTCTAAGTCTACGGCAAGTCTCTTCCATAACTGGGATGACTCCTCTATTGCCTTCTTCTTCAGCTCCGCAATCAGGTTCCTGAGATGCGGGTTTGATGGACCTGTTCTTTTTCTCATGTTGATCATTAATTGATTTTACTCTTTGATTCTTACTTGAATATGGTTTTGATGAAATAATTGATGCGGGGGACGGGGTTTGAACCCGCGCAGACACTAAGCCATACGGCCCTCAACCGTACCCGTTTGACCACTCCGGCACCCCCGCGTGTAAGCGGGAACCAATGTCATCACAACAGCAATCACTTGATGAGCTTTGTCAGCTCATCACACTTCTTCTGTATGATGCTCACTGCCTCTGACACTATCTCCTTAGGATCAAGCTGCCCCCAGGACTCGACAGTGAACACGAAATCAGTGTCTGACTCGTTGAGCTTAATGTGCTCGGGATCCACATCCGTGCATGAACCGCACAGATGGCATCTCAGCAATGAATCCTCAGTGAATGTAAGTTCCTTGTTCTTGACTGAAAAGACATCTACAGGGCAGGAGTCTGCGACTGCTTTTGGGTCCTTGACCCCTTTCTTGATGTCAATTACAGGCTTGTACTTGTAAAATGCCAGAGCAGGTGACCATTTAGCGTGCTCCTTACCTTTTCCGAGGACACCAGTAGCCTCAAGCTCAAGGGTCTGACCCTTTATGAGCTTGACAACAGGTGTCTTAGGATTAGCAGGAATAACCTTCGGATCCTTTGACTTTATCTCTGAAGCATATATGAAACCTGGCCCTTTGGCCTTGAGCGTGAAATTGAGCTGGCACTTTGAACAACCCTCACCATTACAAGTGCATTCCTCAGGAAGCACATATGATTTCAGGTCTGTAGTCATCGCGACAAGACCCAGCCTATGCGCTACCATCTCATCATAAAATACTGAACTGTTCTTACGTATCTCAACATCCTCGATAGCCATAGTAGGAACTTCTTCTATTATGGTCTTTCTCAGCATGCTAACAAAAGCAGGTGTTGTACCTTTGACTAGGAAAGTCATCCTGTCATGTTTCTTATCCTGGCTTATGAACTCTACATCCATGGTCTATACTCTCCTTCCTCTACGACCGCCTTTCTTCCTGCATCCATCGTGAGGTATAGGTGTCACATCCTGTATGACTCCTACCTTGAGTCCCATCCTTGACAATGCCCTGACTGCTGCCTGAGCTCCTGGTCCTGGTGAGTTAGGTCCCTGATGTCCGCCAGGTGCCCTGATATTGACATGGATACCTGTTATACCCCTCTCAATAGCAAGCTCTGCAGCACGTTTAGCTGCAATCATAGCTGCTACAGGGGATGATTCCATCCTGTCAGCCTTGACGACCTGTCCGCCTGATGTTCTAGCGATAGACTCAGTTCCTGTAATGTCAGTTATGTGGATTATAGTATTATTGAAAGATGAAAATATGTGACACAATCCCCACCGGATAGGCGCCCTATTATCTCTTCGAGGTGCAAAACTCTGCCTTGGTGGCCCTCTTGCATCTGATGTTGGAGCAGAACTTGGAGCAGGACTTGGAGCAGATGTCTTAGACTGCTCTGCTTCTGGTACTGGATCTGCTTTTACATCAGTCTTCTCGACGTGCTTTTCAACTTTTGCCTTTTCTTCTTCAGCCATTTTGAGTTACCAAGTGAGTTACCAAATGAAAATGATCATCTGGTCATTTTTTAATATCTTGTTTGATTATCTTTTCTGATTGCCTTTCGGAGGTGATTGCCTCCTTTGACCTGGCTTATTAGGGCCGCCTCTCCTGAACTTGTTCTCCTGTTCTGCTTTAGCAGCATCACGTGCATTCTTCTTTGCTGTCCTTTCTTGGCCAGTCAGTGCAGAAGTACGCTCTGGATGCTCAGAATCAGAAAGCCCTGAGTTCTCCCTAAATGATATCTGACTCTCCTCGCTGACCGAGACCAGATATGCTGGTGATGTAATTACCTTACCATTTATACAGATATGACAATGAGTTATGAACTGCCTTGCCTGCTTTACGCTGTTTGCTAGGCTCTTCTTGTATACAAGAGTCTGAAGCCTTCGCCCCATGACATCCCGCACCGATAATGAAAGAATAGTATCAACCTCTGCTTCTGATGAGAGAAGACCATACTTGCGCAGCCTGTCAAGGAGAAGCTTTTTCTCCTTATCTGCCTGCGGACCTGAAAGAGTGATCAGTTTCTTTGCCTGAGCAGTAGCGTTCCTAAGGAACTCGCTAACTTTCCATATCTCAGTCTTATTCCGGAAACCATACTCTTTCATAAACTTCTTCTCCTCTTCAATCCTTTCTCTCCGCCAAGGATGAGCAGGTGTGGCGTACTTTTTCCGGTGTTTTTTTGGATCTCCCATTTTAGTCCGTCGTGATTATCAGTTATTTCTTACCAGCAGGCTTTGCTGCAGGCTTACCATCAGGCTTACCATCAGGCTTTGCTGCGGGCTTTGCTCCCGGTGTGCCTTTACGCTGTACACCGAGACTCTTCCCTCTCTTATTCCTGAAGTTATTCTTGGTCCTCTGACCCCTGACAGGAAGCTTTGACATATGCCTGACTCCCTTGTAGGTCCTGACCTTCTTCATGATCTTGATATCGTTATCTGTCTGCCATGTCAGGTCTGCACCCAGAACATGCCTATCAGCACCAGTCTCTGAATCTTTCCTCCTGTTCATCATCCAGGTAGGAAAACCATACTTAAGAGGAGCAGCCAGAA
Organism: Candidatus Woesearchaeota archaeon; assembly: GCA_043819495.1. Taxonomy (GTDB): domain Archaea; phylum Nanobdellota; class Nanobdellia; order Woesearchaeales; family UBA11576; genus JABMQF01. Next base: position 21,149 of record JBDRET010000061.1, read on the forward strand.
TAGCATCAAGCCTTGCGACTTCGTCCTGACTGAGCTGACCTGTTACATGCTTCTTATCCATGTTAGCGAGTGTGCATAACGCATTAGCGAAGACGAAATTCACGCCCTTTATCTTAGTAAGCGCATTCAATAGTGCCTTAGAACCATCCAAATCAGTGTTCGCAACCCTGACTATGTGCCTGAAATTCTTATTTGCATCCTGATTGTCAGCCATTTTAATCATATACCTGATTTGTGTCTTTTATTGAGTAAAAAGGTCATAGAACGCGGTATTTAGTCAAAAATATTGACTAAAACCCTATATGCGCTCAAAAAGCCTCTGAACTCGGGTTTCTTAATTGATATTTTCAGATTTGGGTTGTATATAAAGCTTTGTATGACCCTAATACCCCATAATATAATAGTAGAATAGTGTAGAATAATAGAATAGAAGGGCGGTAGCCGGGACTTCCATCAATGGCCGCTGGTCGCGACACATTGTTTTGAACCCGGACTTAAGGATATCTGCAATGTCAGCAAAGATCCTAAATCTGTCCTGCGTTGCCACAGTCCTTTGTGCTGCCAGGTTACACAACTACCGCCATCTGGCGTTTTTTGGGGGAAGAGAGCTCCTTATAAAGGTTTTGTTAGGCGTTGTCGAAGGGTAATCATCGAAAGATATCTCGCCGAGAACTAATTTTAAGGTAACTAATAGTTATATATGTGTAACAAAAAATAACTATCTCTTACAGAATAAATTTCCGAAATGTTTCCGATACCGATAGTTCCGATACCATCCAACCTATAAACTGCCCGGAGGAGCGTACTGTGGCGGTGGGTACTGAGCATATTGCTGCACCTGCTGCTGTTCAGCCTGCTGCTCTTCAGGAGGCCTGGCTGGCAGTCTCGACGGAGGAAGTCCCCCACCCTTCTGCTTGTGCTCCCAGACGAAATCCTTGATCTTGTATATGAAATAAGGTGCGCTGAAGCATACGACATAGACGATGCTCAATACCAACTCACTGTGAATGTTCTCACTTTGGATGAGAGTATTGAACTTATTGGCTACACCTACCATGAAATATACAGTAACCACTGCAATAGCCGGAATAAACACGCCTGCCACGACGTGATGAGACTCATCCACCTGTTCAATATCTTTCAGGATGACATTGAAAAGAGCGCCAAAGACCCCTCCTACAATCCCTAGTATGATATACAGATGCCCCTCATTAAGGATCATCAAGAAAGGGATCAGCGTAACAGACAGTATCAAATTACCTATTATGGCCACGATAAGACCTATCCAATAGATGATCGGGTGAGATGCCTTCGCGAAGTGAGAATGCTTCTCAATCTTCTCCTCAGAATATAATATGTCAAGAGTTCCCTCTATCTCTTCTTCAGTCCACCCCTTTTCAAGCAGCCTGTGTCTTAAACTCTTCGGCATGACCTTGCCTGAGGGAGTTCCATTAATAAAGGTTTCTTAGAAGAAAAGTGAAAAAAAGGTGCAAGAAAGGCACGATACTTCACATACAAACAAGCAATACACAATCATACGCAATAATACTCAATCCCACTCAATCATCTTCCTGAGGCAGGATCATCTTAGCGACGTGCTCATACAGATCTTTTATGCGCTTAAAATCCTCTGTCACAGTATCTATGTTCAGCTCGACGACCTCTTCATCGACAACAACCGTCATAGTCACGTGACGCCGGAACTCACACGCCCTTGAGAAATCTGCCTTGCTTATCTTACGCAGCTTCATGAAGAAATCCGCAAATCTTGGCAGGAACTCGTCATCAGGAAACATCTCCTTGATCAGCTTTGCCTGAGGGATAGGCGCTTTTGGCACCTCTTCTATCTTTCCCTGTTCCTTAAGATGCTCCAGAAGTGCTGTGAATGTGAAACCTATGCAATTTATGAAACGGTCGACAATATGCTTGAGAACATCACAAGTACGGGTATATTTCAAGCTGACGAATATGAGGTGGTCAGCTCTCTTTATCTCTTCCTGTGCATCATCCAGATAATCATTCATCTTTTACTCCTTGCTCGCCCGAAATCGTTTCTTCTGTCTTATCGACAAATAAACGTGCCCTGAATAAATACTTTTTCATATCATCCACTGAGATCACATCACAATTGTAATGCTCATCACATATTACAAACTTATCCTTCCTTGCGAACTCGACAGGACTTTCCTTATGTTCACGGATGATCTTGTGAAGCTTCACAATAAGCTCGATGTCGTCATCCTTAAATCCCGACACCCTTGCGTTCTTACCAAATACCTCAAAAGCAGCATCGATATCATCAGTATCGCCTGATATCAGATCATGTTTGATTCCTTTAAATGTCAAAAATGCACGCATCGCACCTATCAGGGCGATGTAAATATCCTGTAAAATCGCAAGTATGAGCTTTGGATCCTCGACGACAGGATATGTCTTGATCAACATCTGCTCAGCGACCTGCAGATCCTTCCTCGCCTTTGCTAAAATCTCTTGACAAGAGTCCATCATGAAAATCCATCATAAGAGTCCATCATGTATAAGGTAATCATTTCCAGAAGGTCTACTCCTGAAGCGACATTATCGCAGCTGCGAGGTCTCCCTTGCTCTCTTCAATCGCAGCCCTAGCTTTCTCTTCCGAGACATTAGCCTGTTCCATAACCGTCTTTACATCATCCTCACTTATCTCAGGCTCTGTAGATAGAGGACGTTCGTGGATAACACCCACGATCTGAAGGGTCTCCTGGCCCATCATATTGACCTTAGAGACCTGCGGATTGGTTATCACCAACTCATATTCAGGAGTCTTTATTATGACCTCAGTAGCAGGAATCTCGACCTGCTGAATACCCATGCGCTTCATCATCTGCGCCATCTTGCGGGGATTCATTCCAGGCATCATTTTTTAAATACCTAAAAAGCCATATCCCTGCAGGTGCAGGAGTATGACAAGAACCATCAAAACAATGCAAAGCACCACGACATGCCCTGGCTTGAGCTCTATATTAGAGCTGTAATCATCAAAATATCTTGTAAGCCCTCCCATACCGGACGGAAGAGTGACCTTATTCTGCTTTGCCATGATGCCGTTTTGGGAGATATAGGATGTTTATAAAGGTTGTGGCAGAGTCCCAAAAGGCAAGGATACGATCCAAAAAAACACATTTTTAAGGGAGCTATGCTCACTTTCTTCTGTAAGACCACAAGTTGACCACCGGATTGCATAGCATCATCGAGGCAGCGCAAACCTTCGGGTTTGCTGGCCTCATCTTGCTTTGCAAGCTGAGGAAAGTCCGCCCACTTTTGCAGCAACTCGTGGAAGCGAGGCGCGGAGACGCGCGGCAACAGCTCAGAAACGATACCACCTCAGGGCAGGATGATAGGTGCGAAGCCTTTCGCGAGAGAGGTGAGTTAACCCCTGGACGTTCCTGAAGGAATGGATTAAACGGCTAGCCCTTGCTTGTGCAAGTCCGAATGGGCGCTAAGTTGAATGTCAACACAGACTATCGCATCGGGCATGATGCTCGGTGTTTGGGTCTGACAGAAGGCGGCTTATTGTGGTCTTACAACTTCTTATTTTACAATATAATGATTAACTTAGCAATTTCTGTACCAAAACCGGTGACGTCAATCAGCATGCATAATAATTATTACAATGAATCAATAAACAAAGTACGCCTTCGGCGAAACCACAAACTTCGCAGAAGTTTGTGGTCATAAAAATCTAAGATTTTTAGGATCCTCAAAGCAGATATGCTTTGGGACGCCAAAACGTTTGCGTTTTGAGCGTGCCAAACTGTAAAGCAGTTTGAGCCTGCCAGAGCAGAACTGCTTTGAGCACTTGCGAACGAAATGAGTAAGACGAAGCAGGTTTTGGTGCAGAAATTCAAAAACATTAAGAAGGACACACAATTGCAGATAGAACTCACTTCTCCTTATCAGAACTGATCTATCATTCTCAACTATCATTCCAGAGCACACAACATCTTCAGTATCTCAACAGCCTTCTTAGGATCTCCCCGTCCTACAGGGAAGTAGCAGGGAATCACTTTTGAACGCGTCGAATCTATAACCAGGTCGTATGTCTTAAGTTTCCCGCTTTTCTTGACACCCGCATAATACTCACTAAGCTTTATCTTCTGTCCAGTCAGGTTCTCGAAAGGGATGAGGCCGAAAGTGACTATATGTCTTGGCCTGACCAGCTCAATCTCCCTCAGTAATATCGGCAGGAACAGCTTTATCTTCTCAGAGTTCGGCAAGGTCGCGTCTTCTCCTGTCCACTTCACGATATTTGTTATGTAAAAACTCTTTCTCTTCAGGAAACGCAGGACCTTACCAGTGAAATCAAGCGACCAATGCGGATTATTCTCCATATACTCCATCAATCCATCATCAAACAGCCCTGCCCTGTGGAATATCCGCCAGACCTGCTTTGTCCCGATGAAAGGGAACCTCGGACCTTTCCATCCAGGATCAGAACTTATGTTCCTGGCAGTAGGGTTGATGAACACAAACATGATATCCGGAGAACTGGTCTTGCCATTGCCAATGATCGGTGCAAGGTTGTTAGAAGAGAAATGCCTCTTGTTAAGGATGTTGACCTGGTTCCAGAGCTGGTCTAGTGTCTTGGCTCCGCTCACTTTTCCTTCTCAAATATAAGTATGCTGAAATCTTCCTTGCCCTGCATCACCTTGAAGTTAGCAGTCAGATGGAAGTGGTGCCGCTGGGCGTGGTTGAGGATCTGCTGATAGCTCTTTGCCAGGAGTACAACCCTGCCTTCGGGCTTGAGGACGAACTCAGCGACGTAGAACAGTTCCTGGAATACCTTCTCCAGACCTTTCTCGGTAAGTAGCCTTGATACTTTCGGCGGATTTGATATTATGCGATCAACAGTCTGTTTCTCAAACTTGGTATCAAGCCACTCGACATCCATACGCGTGAAAGTGATCTGCTTGTTGATGCCTGCAATCTTCGCGTTCTTCTCAGCAGAACGGACGAAACGCTGCTGTGAATCAGAAGCTGTTATCCCTTTGATGTCATGCAACCCATCATCATGCTTTGCAAAGAACGCATCAAAATCCATATCTTTCAGCTGTGGCAGGCTCATGAACGCAAACTTGTCCTTGTTGTAGAACCCCACAGGCTTCTTGCATGCATAAAGAGCTGCCTCGATCGTAACGACACCTGAATGTGTGAATGGATCAAGCATCAACATGCCTTCCTTGAATCCACCGAGACGGACAAGAGAATATGCGACAGTGGCCTTGACAGAATCTGCAAGAGCAAAGACACGATAAGAACGCTTGCTCAGGTCAAAACCAGCAAAATCCACTCCAAAATAAAGATCATCACCGCAGACGTATACGTAGAATGTAACTTCAGGATTCTCAAGATCGACAGTGGCGCCGCTCTTCTCATTATACTTATCATATATAGCTCCGCCGACCTCACGCTCAGTCTCCATCGTATCGAACATATCATTGTCCACTATCTTGCAGCGGACAACAAACTTGCGCCCTTTTATCCATTCAGAAATATCAAGCAGTTTTATCTCATCTATGGCCTGCTCAAGATCCTTGGCAGCTATTGTGGCAAAAAGATGCATGACCTTTATTGCGGATTGTGACCTATAGCAGAGAGTGCAGAGATCCTCAAGCTTCTTTGTGTCAAAAAGTGCAACAGAACGCTTCAGCGTGCAATCTACACCGATAAGCTCTTTCAATTCCTTTCCAGAAACAGCCTCTAGTCCGGGATGGGTTATTATCGCTCCTTTCATGTTTTTGAGGAGATTCTCAGCAATTATTGGTATTATACGTCTTAATATGCGTGTCAATCAAAATAAATGATTGAAATAATGGATAAGTGAAATAAGTAATCATCACTCGTTTATAATCTTAGCGGCATCTACCAGCTTATCATCCTGACCCATCTTCATGAGCCGCACTCCCTGTGTCGCACGACCTATCGTCGATATGTTCTTTACAGGCGTCCTTATGATTATACCATTCTGAGAAATCAACATTATCTCATCATCATCAGTCACTGATCTTATGGCAGAAACACTCCCATTGCGGTCAGAGCAGATTATGTTCTTCACACCTACGCCACCACGCTTTATGAACCTGTACTCAGATACATCAGTGCGCTTACCATATCCGTTCTCAGTCACAGTGAGAAGAGTCTTATCATCCTCAGCACGCACCATACCTATGACGACATCATCACTCTTCAGGCTTATGCCGCGCACTCCTGCAGCAGACCTGCCCATAGGCCTTATATCTGACTCTGCGAAACGGATAGCCATACCATCCTTGGTCGCTATTATCACATTCATATTCCCATCAGTAAGTATAACATCAATCAGCTCATCACCATCATTCACAGTCACCGCCCTTATGCCTCCCTTCCTCGGCCTTGAGAATGCCTCAAGAGATGTCTTCTTGACAGTACCGTTCCGAGTGGACATTATCAGGTAATGCTGGTCATCAAACTCCTGCACCGGCACAAAAGCCTTGATGCACTCATCCTTACCCAGATTGAACAGATTGACTATCGCCTTACCTTTCGCCTGCCTGGAACCTACAGGGATCTCATAGACCTTGAGCCAGTATACATGACCTGTGTTTGAGAAGAAAAGTACATTGGAATGCGTTGATGATATGAAAAGATGCTCTATAAAATCATCATCATTTGTCGTCGCCGCGATTATCCCCTTACCACCACGTCCCTGATTGCGGTAGGTATCTACCGGCAGACGCTTTATGTAACCAGTATGCGTGACAGTGACAACAACATCCTCTTCTTCTATGAGGTCTGCGATACACACATCATCATCGTCATCTACCAGGCTTATCTCTGTCCTGCGCTTATCAGCATACTTCTCCTTTATCTCTGAAAGCTCACCTTTTATTATGTTCTTCACGCGCTCCTCAGAACCCAGGATAGATCTGAAATCATCTATCATCGCCAAGAGCTCCTTGTGCTCATCTTTTATCTTGACCTGCTCAAGAGAAGCCAGCTTCTGAAGCCGCATATCCAGGATTGCCTTTGACTGGATCTCACTCAGAGAGTAATCAGCCATCAAGACAGACTTTGCAGTCTCAGCATCCTTTGATCGCTTGATCTTCTGCACGACATTATCTATATCATCAAGAGCGGTTATCAGGCCTTCAAGTATATGTGCACGCTCCTCTGCTTTTGTCAGATCGAACTGGGTACGCCGCCTCACTACCTCTACACGATGGCCAATGAAGCACTGTAGCATCTCACGCAGATTTACGAGCTTGGGAGCGTTATCGATGAGGCCAAGACAGTTTATGCCGAAAGTGGTCTCCAATCTGGAATGCTTGAACAGCTGGTTCAGCACTATCTCGGATGTAGCATCATTCTTCAGCTCTATGACCACACGCATGCCGTCCGTGTCAGACTCATCACGGATATCATGTATCCCTATTATGTGCTTGCCCCTGACAAGATCTGCAATATGCTCGACAAGCATGGCCTTGTTCACCTGATAAGGCAACTCATCGATTATTATCGCTTCACGACCCCTGACAGTCTCCGAAGAAATCTTTGACTTGATCTTTATCTTGCCCTTCCCTGTCGCATAAGCATGCCTTATCCCTGAGATGCCAGTTATTATGCCTCCTGTCGGGAAGTCAGGACCCTTGACGTGCTCCATAAGCTGCTCAGGTGTGGTCTCAGGATCATCTATGAGCGCTATAGTACCGTCTATTATCTCCCCCATGTTATGCGGAGGTATGTTGGTCGCCATACCGACAGCTATACCTGAACTGCCATTGACCAGAAGATTAGGAAATTTACAGGGGAGCACGACAGGCTCCTTCAGCTCGCCATCAAAATTAGGCTGGAAATTGACAGTCCCTTTATTTATGTCCTCAAGGATCTCCTCAGAGAGCTTAGAAAGACGGGCTTCAGTATACCTCATCGCTGCAGCTGAATCACCGTCGACAGAACCAAAATTACCCTGGCCGGATATCAGAGGGTAGCGCAATGAGAACTCCTGTGCCATCCTCACCATAGTATCATATACTGCAGAATCACCATGCGGGTGATACTTACCTATGACCTCTCCAACGATCCTTGCAGATTTCTTGAACGGCTTATTTGATGTCATCCCAAGGTCGTTCATAGCAAACAGCACACGCCTATGGACTGGCTTAAGACCATCTCTCACGTCGGGCAATGCACGGCTCACTATCACAGACATAGAATAATCAAGATAAGAACGTTTCACTTCCTCCTCGACAATCGTCGGTATGATTCGTTCAGAAGTCCTTGTTGCCTGCGGCATACTCGCAGTATTCTCTACAGGCGTACTGCCTGTGTCATCATTATTCTCTTCAGCCATTCTGTATCATCATGTCCTTGAATTCCGTGCAATATCTGGTGTGGAACCTGTTGCGAAAAACACTTGAAAATCGCAAAAATCTACAATGAAAAAAAGCCAGACCCTTTATATTTGTTTGGTTTTTAAATGGCATTTAAAATGGCTGTAGTGCTCTAATTCGGCATTTTAGCGTTCAAGAATTCTGAGGTTAAAGAGGCTGGAAAGGTGCTTTGTAATGTGCATCAAATAGACATCATTTGGTGGCTGTTTTGGTAGCTGTTTTGATAATCAGTCCACTGATCATTTCGGCAGCTCTTTCAGAATATGTTCCTTGACCTTGAAGTTCTTCCCGCAATAGACGCAGGACTTGCGCCTGTCAGCAAGTATCCTCGTATCAGTATGGTACTTCATATTATTGCCGCACTTTGGACATAGAAGAAGGAAATAGAATTTCTGCATATTATCAGTCTCACATCCTAATCTTTATCTTCAGACCCTTCACCTGAATCATCATCAGAATCATCGTCAGACCCTGCACTGTGCTTTTTAGCTTCCTCTTCCCTTGCTTCTTTATCAAACTGGCCAGGGTATTCTTCGACAGGCATATCCTTATTCCTGCCGTCGGCAGAAGATTCCTCTACTGGCACTCCTTTGTCAGCGGATCCTGCTGCTGCCTTCCTATGCTCATCAATGTCTCTCTTCTCGACTATCTCATCAGAATGGTCTTCCTGTCCTCTGGGAGCTATGTGCTTCATAGAACCTGCTACAAATTCCTCAAGCTTAGGATGAAGATTACGCACAGGGAGATTTTCATCCTTCTCTTCCTCTTTGATCTCATCTTCTTCTATCAGCTCTCTTGCCAAGCGTCTGGCTTTCTCTGCAGGGGTCTCTTTATGCTCCCCAGAAGCTCCTGCATCAGAATCTTCTGTATCAGATCCATCCTCAGCAGCTTCTGCATCTTCATCATCGTCAGAAAATATATCTTTGCCTTCCCGCGCTTTGTCATCATGCGCTTTCTCCCCTTCCTCAGCAGCTTTTTCCTGCCCAGGAGACACATCATCATATATCTCTACTTCTGCTCCTGTATGAACCTTATGCCTTTCAGGAGGGACATCTATGTATGGTTCAAGCTCAATCGCACCATCTTCACCAGTGGTAAGAGTCCTCTCTTCTTTCAGGTCTCCTGACTGATCTTCTGCGTTGTCATCTGAACTTTCGCCAACATCACCTGAATCAGCTTCAGTGTCAGCATCTGAACCATAATCAGCATTGTCATCTGGAATGTCTTTGGCATTGACATCGACTGCCTCTTGCGCATCTTCTCCATCAGGACCAAGACGTTCCTCTTCCTTCTCAAATTCATCTACCTTCTTCTGCACCGCAGCCTCTACTTCCTTGAAGTCCTTGAACACATCCTTTATCGCCTTATTGTCAGGCAGATCAAAATAATCAAGGAACTTCTGGGTGACCTTAATGATGAAACTCCTTCCGTGACGTTCCTTGGCGACGAATCCCAGACGCTCAAGCTCAGCTATATGATCATATGCCTTATTGGTCCGCACCTTGATAACATCAGACTGAAGTGCAGGCTGCTTCCATGCTATTACTGCAAGAGTCTCAAGGATCGTCTTGCTCAATTCAGTATGCGGATTCACTTTCTGCACAAGAGAAAGAAAACCTTCCTTTACAGTCAGTTTCCACCCACTATCCTCTTCAACGATAAGCAATGGGCGTTCAGCCTGCCGGTAATCAAGAATGAGCTCCCGTATCGCCTCTTTTACAAGGCCAGGAGTCTTCAGCTCAAGCAGAACCTGGAATTCATCCATGCTCACTGCTCTACCTGCTGCGAACAGTATAGCTTCAACCTCTTTTTTCATGTCAGTCATGTGGTGCTGTTCTCTCAACTGTGTTGTTATCTCAAATATGTTGAACTCGTATCCTGTTTCTTCATCATCATTTCTTCTTCAGAGAATAAAGACCTGCCTTATTCTCTATTATGCCTGCCTTCTCAAAAGTCCCAAGTATAGCGTCGACATTATCAGGAGGTATGCCCATTATCTTTGCCACATCCTCTCCGGAACGAGGCGCTTCAAGGACAAAATGCAGGAAGTTCCGTACAAGGACGTCAGCATTCTTCTCCGCCAGATGTGACTTTGCAACCTCATCCTTAAGCTTAAGCCCAAGATCGTGCATCTTGAGGAGGAAATCATTGAAGAATCCTGAAAGGAACCTTGCCTTGAACAATTTTTCACTGGGCTGTATTATCTCGACGGATGATGGCGTAAAGTCAAAAATGAACTTTGATAATTCATCAAGAGTCTCAAACCAGACCTCGACCTCTGAGAATGTGGAGAACAGTTTTCCCTTAGGCTCTGCCTCATATGTCGATTCAGAGACAAGCTCTATCTTGTCTGTCTTTGCTATGCGATCCACGACAAGCTGTGCAGCCTCTTCAACATAATCCTTAGGAGCTCCAAGTATCTCTATTATTATACGCGCAAGCATCTGTCCCTTATCTACGCGCTCTTTGTCTGTGAGCTTAGGCTCTTCTTTCTTACTCTCTTTCTTGCCAGCATTCTTGGCAGTCTTTTCAGCAGTTTTTTTACTGGATTTCTTGACCATGGTGAAGACATAAAAAACTAAGTTCGTTTATATATCTTATGGTTGATGTGAACTACCACGCCTCAAGTGACGTGGCTTCTTGACTCATTGACGGAAGTTGCACATTACTGTGTAGAGCATCCATCTCCTCAAGCGTTGATTCAGGCAGTTCCTGCCTTATCTCTATAAGTGCTAATCGTTTGATCTCTAATGCGGAATTGTAATCTCTGGGAACAACAAAACCACAATTATAGCAATTGTGTTCTCTTTCACATAACTCTTTTTTTGTATCATTTCCGCATTGACTACACCTGCTTGTCGTGCCCCTAAAGTTTACAGGGATGAATACTCCGCCAGCATTTTCAGCTTTGCGCCGCATCTCACTCCTTATAAGACCAAAACAAGCATCAAGCAATGATTTTGAAAACCTATTCTTTTTACCTTTAACCATGTTAGCAATAGACATGTCCTCCATAGCAATAGCATCATAATTATCAGCATAATATCTTGTCAACTTGTGGACGAAGTCTTTTCGAGTATTGGTTAGTTGCTCATACCTTCTTGCTAACCTAATCCTGAATTTCTCCCTGTTATTGCTTCCGAGTTTCTTTTTCGACATCCTGCGTTGGCAAGTGGCTAACTGCTCAGAATACTTACTGAGAAATTTAGGGTTTTCTGTCTTGTTATTATCGCTATCCCACACGCTATCAGTCAAGCCTAAATCAATGCCAACAACTTTATTTATTGGCTTCTTCTGAACTATCTTTTGTTGATCAGTTATGATAGAAGCGAACCATTTTCCAGAAGGTTCACGCTTCACCACTACCTGCTTGATATTGCCCTTTATGGTTCTGTGACATCGTATAGGTATCTCGCCAACCTTTGATAGTTTAAGAGTCTGACACCTTTTGCCAGTCATAATAAATTTGTAGCCCGACTGGTTATAATGTATGGTCTTGAACCAACCCTTCCCCTTGAATCTAAGCCTGCCAACTTTTCTACCGTTCTTTTTTGTTTCTCCTAATGCCTTCAAGTTTGAAAACAAACGATAGTTCTCATACTGCAACGTCTTAGAATACACTTCTTTGAGTTCTGGGTAACATATCTGCAAATCAACTATCCTTGACTGTAACTCATACCTTGATATACTGTCCCAACTGCTAAACTCATCAAGAAGCTGGTTATACGTAAACCTGCAAAGGTCAAGCGTCCTCTGCAACTTCTGCTCAGTTGCTTTACTCGGGTAAAGCCTGAAACGGTGCGTTCGCATTGTACCTCCTTATTTTTGTTGAGTGACTCAAATACTTTTCGGTTTACAACTTGTTTTCCCTAACGGGAAAATAAGATGCTTTCAGCATCCGTTGCTCTCATCCCCCCAGCCAAGTCAAAGGGACTTCCCACAACTAAGTTAAAAAGGTATGAAAATAGCCTAAGCTACACCACCATGTCCTACTCGGCTCGCTGCACTCGCCTCGGTGCTGCCGACGCACGCCTGAGTTGGACAAATTATCCTGTTCGCCGCAGGCGTACATTGTCTATTGATTAGTGTTAATAGATCGTTAGCGTGCTGATTGGCAGCGACGGCCATGATGGTGTAGCTTTTTAATATCACAATCTCTTAAGAACAAGCACGACCAGCAAAATTATCAGAAGCGCAATCAACAGATATGGTATCAACCATCTTGCTTTTGCGGAGCTGGACTGATAGACCACACTCCCCTCACCTCCTGTCACATCTGAATCTATAAGTGTGCGTCGCGCAGTCGAGTCTGCTTGTGTGCCTGCACCAGATCTTGCATCAGGATATTCTGACACTGCATTCTTTGTCTGCGCTATTGTATCTTCTGAACCTGCCTCAATCACTCTGATCGGCAAAGTGATATCTTCAGAGGTCTTGCGGTCAGAGCGCAGGAACTTCAGCTTGAATGAATACTCACCATCAGAAGCATCTACGACGTTTTCCAGATCGAATGTCACGTTGGAAAAAGCAGGAAGGTTTATGCGCTTCATGTTCTGTTCCCTGTCACCGGAGTATGATACTGACGAACGGTAGACATAACTCCATACATCAACCTCAAGATATGCATCGGTCGGATTAGTCATGAGTACGCGCGTGGTAAATCTCTCGCCCGCAGATACCTCGTCAGGATAATCTATGACTGAGAATGATATCCCTCCTTTACCGATGTCCTGAAGAGATGCAAACTCTCCAACACCATCTCCAACACCATCTATGATACTACAATCCTCAAAATCAAGATATATCTCTTTAGAAGCATCTGCATCTATGCCCTCAACAACAAGGATGTACTTTGCAGATTCCCTGCAATCCTCAAATGTCAGGTCCATAGTAAGATTGTAGATCTTGAAGCGATCAGGAAGTGATGCTTTGGCCTTGGTTGAGATACGGGTCCCCTTGCCATCCTCAATCCATAAGTATAATGTGCGCTTCAAAGTCTTGCCACGATATGCCTGGACCGGGACAGATATATTGAGGCATTCAGGAACCTGGTATTGCTCCTGTCCTATGATGACCTGTGAAGAATCAGAGTCTACAATCATGCCCTGATCCATATCCAGATCAACACTCAGCATAATAGATTCTTTCAGGCTGCCTGATGCAGAACCTTTTGTCGCTGCAACCATCATGCAGACCATCATCGTCACGAGTATCAGAAACTTCATACACCATAATAGGAAAACAATAGATAAATGGATTTGCAGATGCAATGCGGTAACATTACTGTATCACCGAATAAGTTACGCCAATCATCAACAATGTTCCGAGTACATCAACTGTTTCTGGAAATAAACCGTCTGTGATGTAAGATATCCTGCGTTTTAGGGTCTGTTATAAGTTGTTGTCACCATTCCAGAATACTAATATAACTTTAAATAGACAAAAGGATGGTCATCCCAGAGTAGATTTATTGGGGGTTATTTAATGGGAATTTTTGGATTTTTGAAGAAACCTAAAGGAGACACTACAGATGTAGGTATGGAACTTCCACCTGTACCTATGATAGAAGGTACTGAAGGATTCCCTGAGATGAACACCCAAGATATCCCCTCATTCACTGATAATTCTCTGCCGCCACTGCCTACAGATGTACCTGGCGCAGTGCCGCCCAGACCAGAAGAGCAAGAGCTGGACACCCCACGGATGGACATCCCTGCGAATCAATATAGGATGCCAAGAGCTACCCCTAAAAGGGTCATTCCAGATATGCCTCCTGCTCCAGATGATCAGTACGGTATGGAAGGGATCCCTGAAATACCAGAAGAAGGGGAACCAGTCCCTCCTCCACCAAGGGGAGCTCAAGCGATGCGGATGCAAGATGTGCCAGAGATGCCTACACAAGCAGAATTCCCTGCGATGCCTGATATGCACACATATGATTCTATACCTGACAAGATACCTCCACTCGAGGACCTTCCAGATGCACCTTCATACATACCTCCAACACCAAAAGAGAGACTGGATACTGTAGTCGATAATCTTGAGGCAGAACCTGAAGGGCTCCCTCCGATGTACCACGATGAAGATATGCCTTCATCATCAGAATTTCCTGAAACTCCGATCAAGAAGATGCGCAAAGTCCTAAGAGGACCTGCATACCTAAAGACAGAGAGCTTCAAATCCATACTCAATGATATCGAGAACATAGGTACCAGAGCAGGAGAGGTCGATGAGATGATATTCCGGCTGAACGATTTCAAGAACGGCCAAGACCAATGTCTTGAAGAATTCAAACAGACCATCGAAGATGTTCAAAGAAAACTATTGTTCATGGATAAACTCCTTTTTGATACAAACAGGTGAATAAAAAATGGAAAGACAAGCACCACTGTTCGTCAAAGTCGATGAGTACAAGGACGTACTCGATATAGTCGATCTAGTCAAGAACAAGCTCGGCGAAGCCAAATCAAAGATACGCGAGATCAATGAACTGAAGAATCAGGAAGATTCAGAAATCGAGATATGGTCAAATGAGCTGTCAGACATAGAAAGAAAAGTAGACTTCATCGACCAGACACTACTAGAACCAGAGAACGTATAAGATGGAAGATAGCCAGTATTTCGTACAGATCAAGGATCCTCTTGACATGAGGAGAGATATACTAGGCAGCTCCAGGCAGATGATCCAGATACTACAGAGATATGAACGGATAAAGCAGTTAAGGATCAAGAAAGTAGAGAAGATACACGATCTTAAAGCAACAACAAAAGAGATACATCTTCTTGTAACAAAGATGAAGGCAGTCCTTCCTGCATATAAGGTCAGGCTTGACCTTGAAAAAGAGAACAAGCCTAAGCGCAGGGGAATGACCGGAGATGAGCTCAAGAATCTTGAAGCAGAGCTAAGGATGATAGAAGAGAAGATAGGGAATCTCAGTTGAATATAAGTCTCAGACACAATACTTTTAAATACTAATTCTTAACTTTTCCTGACCTAGATGAGGGGGTGCCGGAGTGGCCAAACGGGACAGTTTTTAGTGTCTCTACGGCACTAAAAGTTCAAACTCAAGTTAGTTGAGTGCTGAGGCCTAAAAACCTGTGAAGAACTCAGAACTCCTATGCGCCATCTGTTGGCTTAGTGCCTACTAGGGTTCAAATATGCACACTGGCGTGTGAGCTTACAATGCCAGGGCGTTGAAATTCCCTACCCCCTCATCATAATTTTTAAAAGGTAAAAAAATGATCATAGATTTTCACACACATTCTAACACTTCAAGAGACACCGATATGACTGTCAGGGATGTCTATGAAGCTGCTGCTGCTAAGGGCATAAAGAACCTCTGCATAACCAGCCATCATGAGCCCATAGAGATAAGGAACGGAGACCTGAGGCAGTCGATGACTGATGAGAAACTGGACAAGTACGTATCAGAGATAGAAGAGCTCAAGAAAGACGGAAGGGTCAACATTTTTGTCGGCACTGAGATAGGATATGATGAGGAAAGTGAAGATGCAATAAGAGCGTTCATCAAGAAGAAAGATTTTGATTATGTCCTGGGATCGATACACTATGTATTCGGCCATATCATAGCAAGCACCAAAAGAAAGTTCCCGACAGATAAATATCCTGCAGAGCAGGTGCTCAAGGAATATTTCAGGCTTCTGAAAAAAGCTATCGGGAGCGGGATGTTTGATGCAATAGGGCATATAGACATATACCGGCGCATGCTGCCAGAGCTTGATTCCCCTGAAGCAGAACCAGAATGGAAAGAGATTGCACAAGCACTCATAAAGAATGATGTAGGATTTGAGATAAACACCAGCCAGTCGAAAAAAGAGCCAGAAGGGATGTTCCCCCGGCTTTCAGTGCTAAAAGTGCTCATCGAGAACGGTGTGAAGAAGATCACGATCGGCAGTGATGCCCATGCACCTGAAGAGATAGGGCGGAATCTTGATCATGTGAAAGTAATTCTCAAAGAGCTCGGAATCAAAGAAGTATACCTATTCGAGAGACGGAAAGCAAAACCCCTCCTTCTTTGAGACATTGTCAACTTATCGTGAGACTGTTGTTGCCGCGCTCGCATAGATTCGCAAATCACTCCTTTAAGCCCATTTCGAACCTGTGGTTCGTAATGTCCCAAGCAAAGCTTAGGCCTATTGCATCTGTTCTCGTTTACTCTCTCAAAGCTCGCTAGGCGGCAACAACCGCTCAATTGACAATGTCTTCTTTAACAATATTTAAATATCAGAAAGACAGGAAATAGAACAATAAGATACAGATAGAAAATAAAGAGATAGAAAATAAAGGTAAATAAAATGACAATAGAAATATGTACAGTAGGCGGCTACAATGAAGTCGGAAAGAACATGACCGCAATAAGGGTCGATGATGAAGTCGTCCTCATAGACATGGGATTACATCTTGATCCTTACATACAATATACTGATAGCGATGAAGTATGTGACATGAGTGCGGCAGCGCTCACATCAATAGGGGCAATACCTGACATCAAGTTGATACAGGACTGGCAGAAAAAAGTCAAGGCGATAATACCGACCCATGCGCACCTGGACCATGTCGGAGCAGTACCATATCTTGAGAGAAAATTCGATGCGCCAATATTATGCACACCATTCACCGCCGAAGTCCTCAAAGCGATATGCGCCGATGAGAAAATAAAGCTCAAGAACAAGGTGAAGGTGCTGAATGTAAACTCAATCTACACCCTATCCGACAAGATAACACTTGAATTCGTAAATGCTGCCCACTCAACACCACAGACAGTGCTTGTAGCAATACACACACCATATGGCGTCATACTCTATGCCTCAGACTTCAAGTTTGACAGCCAACCAGTCATAGGAAAGAAGACTGACATGGCACAGCTAAAAAGGCTCGGCAAGAAGAATGTACTCTGCCTGATATGCGACGGCACAAGAGCAGGACAGGCGAT
The DNA here is from genome assembly GCA_043819495.1 of Candidatus Woesearchaeota archaeon. Lineage (GTDB taxonomy): Archaea > Nanobdellota > Nanobdellia > Woesearchaeales > UBA11576 > JABMQF01. The sequence continues at coordinate 38,511 of JBDRET010000061.1, forward strand.
GAAGACACCATCAGAACAGGTAGCGCGTGAGATGCTCAAGGATGTCATGCTTGCCACAAGCTCTGAAGGCAAAGCAGTAGTGGTCACGACATTCAGCTCACACATAGCAAGACTCAAATCCATAGTTGAGTTCGGGAAGAAGCTCAACAGGAAGATAGTATTCCTCGGAAGGAGCCTTTCCAAGTACGTCGCTGCCGCAGAGAATGCAGGGATAATAAAATTTTCAGATGATGTTGAACTCGTGAAGTTCGGCAAGCACATACGCATGAAGCTCAAGCAGATAGAGAAAAACCCTGCAAAATACCTCATAGTATGCACCGGCCATCAGGGAGAGCAGAAGGCAGTCCTTGGAAAGATCGTCAATGGAGAGTTCGAATTCCGATTCAATAAGGACGACCAGATAATATTCTCATGCACTGTGATACCAACACCGCTGAACAGGTCAAACAGAGACATCCTTGAACGGAACCTGCGCCAGCATGGCGTCAGGATATTCAAAGACCTGCACGCATCAGGGCATCCATCAAAAGAAGACTGCAGAGAGATAATCAGCCTTGTCAAACCGAAGCACATAATACCCTGTCACGTCGACACGGCTATGGCAACTGGCCTGATGGATCTGGCACTGGAAATGGGATATACAATGGGCGAGCAGGTCCATCTGATGCAGAATGGTCAGCGGTTCCGGGTCCTTGAGTAGGATCATCCTTCTTGATGAGCCTGGATGGTAATGAGGATATGCTGCCCTTTACCCTGCCCCATACAGACTTCTTCGATATCTCAGCATAGGATTCCTGCGCAAGGGCCTTGACCTTAGCAGCGTCAATGTCACCGACAAGATATTTCAGATATATACCATCATCAGGCCTGTGCTTATCAAGATGTGAAAAATACTCTCTCAACTCAGTATCCTTATGCGACTGCTTCAACCTCAGCAATACCCCGTACATATCAGTCCTTAAATTATGTGTGAGTTCAGAAGCTACCTCAGGAGCGTCAGGAGGAAATGACTGCATGAGATCAGAGAACCTATTGAAAAGCGTATCTCTCGCCTCATTGATAAGGGATATTATATGTGATGCAGAGTCCATTATGCCCTCATATTTCTTCACGTCCGAACCCTTTGCATCTTCCAGCTTCTTGGCAGCATCCCGTCTCTTACTATCTATGTTGAATATGACTTCAGAATACTTCTTCTCTATCTGCACCATCCTGGCAATCTTCTGTCGGTCATAGCTGCCTGTGATGAAGCCCGCCCTCACATTCGAGAACCTAAGATTCGGTGCGTAGTTATGGAGCGAATGGACAAGCGTCTCAATATTGGATTCTGCCTCAAGGTACCTTATCATACTATCAAGATCACCATCAGCATGCGACTCAAAAGCCCGTTCGGTCTCGGCAGATGCCTTTGCAAAGACGCCGAGATCAAAAGAACCTGTCGTGACCTCACGCTCAGTGTCCTCTGTCTTTCCTACACGTTCTCTGCTCGGTGTAGACATGAGTATCTTATACGTATCAGGATGGCTCTCCTGCAGGACCTCTTCTTTTACAGCAGTCCCTGAATCAAACACTACAGAGCCGAAATCTGCATCCCTCCTGCGCTTTGCCTCTTCCATCTCTTCACGGATATGATCCCTGAAAAAAGGTATATCTTCATCCACTATGTCCAAGACTTCAGCAGAGAAAGATTCAGTTCCCCTCTGCTCAAGAAGTAACCCTTGCACCTTTGCTACTGCTGCTGCAACATTCTGCTTCTCAAGCATCAATGAATTCTCCGCAGCAGACCTCTGAAGCACATCATACGCCTGATGAATGCCTGCGTCTGACTGGAACATGCTTTCAAGACTCACCGACCCATTTACGACAGGATCTCCCGCTCCCTTCAGCTGTTCCGCAGGCCTCAATATCTTCGTGCCTGGAAAATATCTAGAAGTATCTTTCAGATTGGCAGGAGGAGGTAATGGCGCTCCTGATTTTTTGATAGGTCTAAAGACCTTAGCAGGTCTTAGTTCTGGTCCAGACTCTTCTACAAGCTGGACATAATCATCAGGAATGAGAACTTCAGTCTCATTATCTATGAAATCACGGAATATGTCGACCTCAAGATCACTCAGTGATAACTCCACAGGTTCCTGCAGGTAAAACGACAGAACATCATCGATCTTCGACTTTATCTGCTGAAGATCCTCACGCTCGCGGTAAAGCGAATTGTTCGCGATGAACTGAGAAGCAAGACCAAGATACTCCTGCTCTTCACAGCTCAATGTCAGCTTCCTCTCTTCAGAGATATTAGCGAAAGCATCTTCAAAGTCTGCGCGCCTGTTCTTCCACAGACGGCGCGAGGTCAATCTCTGACCGAGCTCAAGGATATCATCACCCACAATCTCAGGTGAATCAAGAAGGGTCACTTCACCTTCATCATCTACATCACATGCTGTCTGCAGCTCTGTGCATAGCATCGTCTTGAAACGGAACCTGTCCTGTAAAGAATGACGAGAGTGCCATGGAGCAGCTAAAGCATTCGCGTATAGTCCATTATGATCCTTTCCGCTGTCAAGCTCACGGAACTCCTGGTACTTTATCGCGTTCTGTATCCCTTGGCTCAGATCAGTGCTGTCAGCAGTGCACTTATTCTCAAAGAAAAGGTTCGTAAGATCAGGCAAGGAATATCCTTTCAGTGCAAGAGGCATGAACTCATCAGTGTCAGGACATCCCATCTCATCCCACATACGCATCTTACGGACTATCCTGAGCCTTGTGCCTGGCTCTTTGCCCTTCAGTATATCAAGAATCCAGTCCATATCAGGAGACAGAAGATATCCAGAATCAGGTTTGGCAGACACTCTGGCGGGCTTCTTTTTTACAGCCACTTTCGTAGCATATGCATCATCAGAGAGTAATGTAGCAGTATCCGAGGGCAATGTATCAGAAGTATCAAAAATAGGCAAATCTGCCGCTTCAGCTGCTAATTCCTGCACCAGGGCCTCTAGCGGGTTAGATCCTTCTTCCAAATATATCGCCCTCCTGCTCTTCATATTATGTCGTGAGAGTATTTAAAAGTTATTGTGGCTTAACTTCCTATTAACTTCCCACATCATCTCCTATCAAATTCCCAGAATCAGCTCTTTTTCTTCAAGATTCAGATTTGTATAGATCTGCACAGATTTGTGCATAAGCTCATCAGTTACTTCCGTTCTTCATCTCCTTTCGGATCAGCGGGTGTTCACCAAATCACCGCCTATGATGCACTCTGAAGCCTTTTAAGGCTCTGAAGTGATATTATAGCGTAGCATGACGTGTTTTGACATATCTATATAAAACTATGTTTTCGTAACTGTTGAGTGGTTAAAAATAGAAAGGTTTATATATGAAAAATGTGAAACTAAGTGGCATGGCAACAAATCCTGAATTCCAATTCAAGAAACTGAACGATATCTTAACGACCTCATTCACAAATGTGAAGTATGATGTCAGGGATATCAATACTAAGATCGAGAACCTCAAATCAAACTTTGCTAACTTGTCTACGGACAGCATAAAGACTGCATTTGAGCAGCAGATCTCGCTTATCAGGGAACAGCAGATCGCAATCAACCAGCTCAACAAGAGACTATCTGAGATTGAGAGCGCACCTGTTAAAGCTGTTGAAAAAGCACCAGCATATTCTCAAGTGTTCAAGACAAAAGAGTCAGCACTTGCAGAAGTAAGAAGGATGCTCAAGTCAGAGCTCAAGACCGACAAGATAGCTGAGAAAGCGACAAAAGCAGATTCGGTATATGACATACCAGAGGGAGAAGTCAGGATCACAAAGACACATTTCAAGTCAGACAAGAAAGGCAAGCTTGCTGCTCTCTCTGATGAATGGGTCGAAGTCACAGGCTACGGTGTAGACATGACAGGATTCAAGCTCCAGGATAAAGGAAGAAAACACATCTTCAAATTCCCAGAAGGATTCATGATATATGGCCCAGTGAAGATATTCACAAGCAAAGGCAAAGACACAAACACAAAACTGTTCTGGAGCAGGCCAAACCCTGTCTGGAACGACAAAGGCGATGTCGCTTCACTCCTCAATAAACAGGGGAAGATAGTGAGCCAGGTGCTGTCAGAGCCGACGTATTCTTTTAAGGTCGTTAAGTGAGAATATGGGAGGAAAAACAATCGACTCCCTATCTGTGATGCTCCATTTTGTAGATATGAATCAGGCTGCTAAAGAAATCAAGCGATTATCCGACAAATGCAGACAACTGGAAGATATCGATGGCCAGCCAATAGGCAGGATAACCCGAGTAGACCTATACGGCACACAGGATCACCAAATGGTACGTCTGAGATACACTACAAAAGAAGGCGAAGAGCATGAAAAGAGATTTGATATAGCAGATTTCTATTCTCTTTGATCACGAACTCTTTGGTTACAAAACCTTAAAATCAACACATATCCTATAATTGCTCGGAGAATGCTGTCCGCACTTCACCGTCTTTAGAATCTTACACTTCATCTTGTTCTTCTTGCAGGCTTCTTTTATGCGTTCATGTGCCGCTGTAAAGTTGCCCTCGTCCTCAAAAGCATAAAAATGAATGATAGTGCCCTTGCGGGCTACGGCTAACGCCGAAGATAAAAAATCACCTGCAGACTTCGGGAGCGGCATTGCGATGCGGTCGAATTTCTGCTTGAGTTTCTGGACGACTTCTTTCACGTCGCCATTGATGAGAGTCACATTGCTTATCTTGTTTAGCTTCACGTTCTCAAGACCATATTTATGGCCGTAAGGATTGAGCTCTATGCCTGTGATGTCTTTTGCTTTTGTGCGTCTTGCAATTACACAAGGGTAAGGGGCGCAGCCAGAGAACATTATGAGGACAGACTCGCCAGGCTTGACCTGGTCTGCTATGCGTTTGCGCTCTGTGGATAGCCTTGGAGAGAAATATACCTTCTCGACATCAAGTTTCAGGCGGACACCGTGCTCGACATACAATGCCTCTTTAGTCTTCCTGCCAGAAAGATACTTCATCTTCTGGGTCCGGAACTCAGTACCATGTATCCCTACTTTCTTGAGGACTGTACTTATGTTCTTATGCAGCTTCAATAACGACTCTGCAATCAATATCTCCTTCTTCTCAAGCCCTTCAGGGATCTCTATTATCGCGATGGAGCCAGTAACATCAAATGCTCGCTTGAGCACTTCACGCTCAGACTTCGTCAGGACCTTACTGATCTCTGACTTAAGCGTCTGCTTCTTGCGCATCGAATTCATGCATCTGATATCAGGGAATGTCACGAAACTGAACCGCTTCTGTATGCCTGTCTTCTTTGATATCGGAAACAGGATGTATTCTCCGTCTTTCTTGAGGATATAATCCGGGTTGAAAAGATCGTTATCTATCAAAAACCTCTTGACATCCTGAGCTTTCTTGAGTGGGACCTTGACACATAGAACCATATGATCACCCGATGACTATCAGCACCACTCCTACGATCATTATACCGCACGCGATGAAACGGTATATCATGTCATGTTCGTGGAACAGCCTGCCTCCGACAAGAGTGGCTATAAGCGTGCTTGTCCTTTTCAATGGTATTATCAACGAGACCATCGCACCAGGCAATGCTACCGCAGTATAATAGAATATATCTGAAAACAGCAATAGCAGAGCGATGACGAACATCAGATGCTTACCCTTTACAAAAGCATGTTTGATGTCTTTCAGACCATTATACTTGACAAACTGTATCAAAAGATAATGGATGGCCAGGACCAAGAATGTGAATGAAAGGAAAGTATATGGATCGACAGTCCTCAATATCACCTTATCCAATACAGAACACCAAGAATAGACAAATATCGCAAAAAGCATGAATGCTGCATACTTATTCTTGAATATCTTCAGAGGATGCAGCATATTCTTCATATGATGGTTGGCCTGAAGCCAATAAGCACCAAATATAAGGAATGCAACACCTGCATACTGGAGCAATGATGGCATCTCACCAAGGAAAATGACGCTCCACACAATCAGGAAAATAGGTGATAGGTTCGTCAAAGGAGTGACATAAGATATCTCAAGATGCCGCAATGCTTTTGACCCGAGAAGCCAACCTATAGTGACAAACAATGCCTTCAGATACATGAGCCCCCAGATCTTCAACGGATACGAGAAATCCATCATAGGAAGAAAGAAAAGACTGAAAAGGAAAGTCAGACTGCAAGTGACAGACAGGAACTCTGTCGCATGCTCAGATATCAGGACCTTCTTGGAGATGACCTGCCTAGAACCGAAGAACACTGCTGCGACCAATGCAAAGACAAACCATTCCATCTTACCATTCCACCTCTATACCTGAACATCCACATGAATAGATATCCATACTGAAAAATATACACTCAAAAGAAGTCTCCAAGACCTTTCTGAGACATGTTGGACTGAGCAGACTCCATCTTGTCGATGGTATCCTCAACCCGTATCCTGCTGAAGTCATGATCGTCACAAAGAAGCTTAATAATCTTTTCCCTGTCAGGCTGCTTCCACTCGAGCACATAATCCTCCTTTACAGGCATGTTCTTGAAAAGGTCAAACACCTCAGTCCATGCAAAATCAAAATTTCCTGCCCAATCTGCAGCAGTGAAGAGCGCATCAAGATCCTCCCCCTGCTCCTTAATGAGCGCAAGTGCCTTCTTAGGACCGATACCTTTGATACCTCCGACATTAAAATCAGTCCCGACAAGCATCCCCAGAGCTATGAGCTGGTCATGTGTAACACCAAGATTCTCCAGATTAGGCCGAAACTCAATGAGTTGAGGCTTCACTGTACCGTATGATACCTTATCCCTCATCTTCTTACGCTCAGATATCGTCAGGTTCTGGATCATACGAGGGACACCAAAAAGAAGACAATCATAATCCTGTGATATCTCTGCAAACGCATCACCCTTCCTGACCATGAATGCTGCCTGCGCCTCTCCTTCAGATGGTGCCTGGACAACAGGCACACCGAGCACGCCAAGAAGCTCTTTTGCCTCATCTATCATCTCATGAGTAAGACGGGAAGTGCGCATCGAGTATTTCTTCATATCATCAACATTACCTGCCTGCTTTGCAGACTCATACTTTGCCTGCGCCTCATTCTTCAGTCCTGCCCTGCGTTCACGCTCTGCACGCTTCAGGTCAGGAGCCTTACCATCAAAGACAAATATCAGCTTGATGCCATAATGCATAAGCTTTGTAGTGCGATGGAAAAGACCATTGAGATGAGAAGTTATGTTACCATGAGAATCCTTAAGTGGAGAGCCATCAGGCTGACGGATGGTCGACAAGAACTGATATAGTATATTATTACCATCGACAACCAAGCGCTTTCCGCTCAGTTCAGGGATAGAAATCTCCTTCTTCAATACAAGATCCTTAAAATTTACACCCAAATGAACACCTCGTTTGATAATCAATGATCAGATCTGTTTGACTGTCATGCTGCGGAACTCCTTCTCAAGAAGCTCTTCAGCACGCTTTGTCAGATCACCTACAGCCAAGAACAGTATGGGGAGTTTCTTCATCTGACCATAGACAAAAGCAGTGGAAAGATCACCCTCATTCAATTTAGACTTAGACTTTGCCTTACAGTAATAGTTCAGAGAGCCGACATTGCTCGGTATCTTTATGGTGAAGTCATGCTCAGATCCCTTACGGATCATCTCAAAATCGATGATCTCTATCCCTGACTCATCAAAGAACGACTTGACCTTATCAAAGAAATCATCATCATCAGGAAACACAGGACCTTGCGGCTCTGGTTCAGGTTCAGGAGGCCTCTCAAGCTTCACCTTCTCCTCTGTATCTATAGTGGTGGAAAAAGAGAAAGCAGGCTCATATGAGAATTCAGGGATGCTATCTTTTGAAAGTTTAGTCACTTCGACAGATGTGAATGGTTCTTGCGGTTCTACAACAGTCTCTGCAATAGTTGCAGTGACTTCTACCTGTGGTGCAGTGATTGTCGAATAAACAGGCACAGTAGGCGCTTCAGAAAAAGCAGTCTGTGCAGTTATGGTTGCCTGTACTTCTGCAGGCCTATACATAGGAATGGGTGCCTGCTTTAGTGGTTCCTTCTGTGTCTCATGCGCAGGTACAAAGGGCATACTATCTTTTGATGCCCGCAGTTTCATGGAATTTATGTACTCCTTTATCAGAGAACTTGCCTCATCGTCTGATATCAAATAATATTTCCAGAAAAGGTCTGCCTCACCATCAGCAGTGACCTCAAGAGGTATGGCAAAGTCCCGTATCTCCCGCAGAGCTACACGCATCTGCGGCTCCTGGTCACGATCCCTAATGATCCTTGATCGCTTCAATTCCTTGAATGCAGAACTCTCATTGCTGCCGAGCTTATCAGCAAAACCCTCCAATGATCTCTCCTGTCCTTCACAATAGTAGAGAGGTGATCCTCCGACCCTCATAGCACTGAGCTTAAGCTTCTTCTGGTCCACCATCTCAGCAAGCATAGCAGAGGCGAAAAGCACATTCGTGCGCATCTCACGGTTGATCTGAGATGGCAGCAAAGGCCCCTTTTCCTTCACGATAGTCAGAAGTTTATCACGGTGGTCCATGATGTAAAAATTAGTTCCTATGTATATAAAGTTTGCTCAGTTTAAAAACAGAGAATGACAACCAGTTGACAGTCATTTAAATGTATAATCAAGGCCTGACGCATCAAGGCCTGACCCAACGGATCTCGTAATATGTCACGTCGCCCTCATCATCGACAACACCTATGAGAAGACGTTTCTTTGTGGAGTGCGCGACACGGTTCTTTGCAGAGAAATCATACCAGGTTATCTGCTCGCCCTCATGCACAGGATAGACTATCCATTTCGCATGGTCTTCACCAGGCTTGACTCCACGGTCATACACGCGGAAATCTGCACCGAATTTCAGAGCAGTCTTCACGATGTAACCACGGTTGCGCATGTCCTTGAATACGCCATACCTTATCCAGAAATTCGGCTCGACCTTCCTCGCCTTCTTGATGAATGATTCCTTGTCAAGCAAATTTGACTTTCCATCCATGACTTTCAGACGGCCCTTCTCCATAAGATAAAGAGCTTCAAGAAGAGAGAGCTGTACCTTGCCCCCATCAATCACATTACCATACCGTGACTGATTATAGAGTTCTCTAGCATCATCATTAGATTCTGTCAATACATGTTCGCGCGCGAAGAGAGCAGAAACAACAGGCTTTGACTTCTTGGGCTCATCCTCATCGGATATCGCCTTATTCAAAGTCACCTTTGCAGCCGTCGTTACGGTCTCTGCAGGCGCCTCGGACTTATTCTTCCTAGGCATGATGAAAAAAAGGGATTTGAGGGGGTTTATAAATGTTAGTATAATGATCCGCAGTACCAGCATCGATAAAGCCGATGACGCAAAGATAGCATATGAACAATTTCTAAATATGAATCAATAAATGATTAACGCCTTCGGCGAACCCCTAAATTTGACAAAATCAGGCATGCTGCGGCGTCCTTAGGTGTGTCAAGCGCCGAAGCAGGCTTTGTCGATGCATGCAGAAAATCACGAAGAATGGCATTAGATTTATAAAAGATAAGAGAACTCCCCTGACACCATGGAAATCACGTTTTTGGGGCACGTCATCGATGGTGCCGACAAAAGAAAGGAACGTCACAGGGATATACCTGAAGTACAAGGCAGAAGGGATACTCCTGGACTGCGGAGAAGGGACCCAAAGACAGATGAACATCGCAGGCATCAAAAGGACTTCTGTAACTAAAATATTAGTGAGCCACTGGCATGGAGATCACGTTTCAGGAATCATAGGCCTATTGCAGACTGTAGGGAATGAAACAGAGCCTCCTAAAATCATGATATATGGTCCGCGAGAGACCAAAAAAAGAGTAGATCATATGATGCAGACCTGTATCTTTGATAACAGAGTCGATCTTGAGGTGTTTGATCTTGAACCTAAATGCGGCGAGGTATTGAGGTTCTTTGAAGATGAAGACTATGCACTCGAGTGCGCAAGGCTGAACCACGGCATACCCTGTATCGGTTTCAGCTTTGTAGAGAAAAAACGCCTGAACATAGATGTAGCAAAGCAGAAGAATCTAGGGCTCAAGGATGGGCCCTGGCTCAGGAAGATCAAGGCAGGCAAAGAGGCAGACTATAAAGGCAAGACAATAAAGCCTGAAGACATCACATATGCTGTACCGCAGAAGAAACTGACGTATATAGCAGACACAGAACCGTGTGAAGAAGCAGGCCTGCTCGCACAAGGGGCTGACATCATGATAAGTGAGAGCACATTTGCCTCAAACCTGCAAGACAAGGCAGACCTGAGAAAACACATGTCTGCAAAGGATGCTGCGTTGACAGCGAGCCAGGCAGAAGCAGGGAAGCTTGTTTTGACACATTTCTCACAGAGATACAAGACCGTGGATGAGCTTGAGGAAGAGGCAAAGATACATTTCCCAAACACTGTATGTGCTTTTGATTTCATGAAACTGAAGCTGTGAACCCTTCGCTTATTTTCGTTTTCTCGACGATAATTTTAATGATGACGTTTTCATCCTTCATTGATGATAATAAACATTTAAATAAGATTGAAAAGCCAGAATAAGTATGGATGGGCCAAGCTGGGAACGCAAACAACAATCAAAAGTAGAGACGTTTGAAGATAAAGTCAGACAGATAATGTTCAAGCGCAAGATAACCTATATTGAAGCTGAAACACTCGTAAAGAATGGTCAGAAGAGCCTTGGCGAATACTGAAAATAAGCAACGCATTTCTTTCATAGCAGCACCAAAGCGTAGCTAGACCGTTTTTCGCTGCGTCATCGAATAGACTCGGTAACTCTAAAAACTTCTAAGCAGAATATCCTAAGGTATATAATCACAGATAGCTTTTTCTTGCATATGTCCCGAAAATCCAAAGGTACAAACGCAGAAAGAGAACTGATACACCTGTTCTGGGCAAATGGCTGGAGCGCATGCAGGGTCGCTGGCAGCGGATGCACAAAGTACCCTTCACCAGATGTCCTTGCAGGCAACAATGTCAGGAAGCTTGCAATAGAGTGCAAAGTGACCAAGGACATACGTCAGTACTTCACATCAAAAGAGATCCATGAGCTGAAGCAATTCTCAGCCATATTCGGAGCAGAGCCTTGGGTAGGGATCAAGTTCAATAATGTAGACTGGTATTTCGTGACGATGGAAGACCTTGGAGGCACTGGAGAGGGACATTCAGTGACCTTAGAGAATGCAAAACGTAAAGGGTTCCTTTTCAAAGAACTGGTAGAACACTGAAATCAGGCATCGTGAAACTCATTTCTTGAGGTTTTTATAGATCTTGACCATCATGCTCTCATCAGCCTCGACATTACGCACCTCTTTCTCAACCTTCTTTATCTCTTTCTCTTCTTTGATTATCTCATGCTCTTCCTTCTTGATCTCTTCCTCTTCCTTCTTGAACTCCTTTGCTATCTGTTTCTCTTCTGCCTGTTGCGATAGGAATTCTGCGTTAGAGATGAAGACCAGCAGGAGGGCTATGAATAGCACGTTGATTATCAATGCCATAAGACCTTCCATGAAGAATACCAGCCTTGCTGCTGTAGATACTGGAAGTATCTCACCATATCCTGTAGAGGTGTATGAGACCATACTATAATATATGAATGAAGCAAGAGTAGGTTCCTTGTCTACAGAGAACTGAAACGCATCAGGATTTGCAGGATCCTTGTAGATATCATAGAACATCCCCCCGAAGCCTATGACGTAAAGGAGGACGATTGAAAGGTAGATCGCTATTATGGAAAGCTGTTTCTTGTGCTTGAACCAGTCCCTCAGATTACGCTCAATACCCAATACCTCAGGACAGAATATGAATGTAAGCAATATATAACTCGCAAGATATGTCGGGATCATCAGCATAGGATCCCAGTTTCCCTTTAAAGCAGAAGGGAAAGCGATACCCACACCAATTATGGTAAGAGCAACCACTGAAAAACGTATACCTTGTATCTTCTCCCTGTCCCTGATGTACGGGATGAAAAAGAAGAACACAATTATCATGAACGGCACCATGAATATCTGAGCCGTGACACCTGCAGAAGCCTCAAAATAATCAGCATAAACTGCTGACATCTTCAATGCGACTGCTGCAAAGACAAGCACAGGGATGAAGAATATTGCAATATAATTTATCAGCTTGAGCAGAGATATATCATTCTTAGCTTCATCATTGCCAACCGGCAATGAATGTGCAGAAAGTATCTTTGCAGGAAATTTAGAAATATCCGGATGTCCAAGGATCTCTTTCTTCAACTTGTCAACTGCGCTAACACCCTCTTTTTTAGGTTCAGCCATACAGAAACAGGATGCGCAGGGATATTTAAACCTTTTTAAAAGAAAAATTAATAAACAAAGGAATGGACGTGAAAAAGCATGAGACCCGGGATGCATAAGATAGAGGTGCTAGTTGACAAGATCATACCATACTGTCTTGTCCTGCTTCTTGCAATAATAACCCTTGATCTGGGATTCAAAGAGTTTGTAGAGGCACATCACCTGCACCCTTACATATTAGGGGCAGATTATATCGTGATTGGAGTATTTGTAGTTGACCTGATATTCAAATACATGAGGACCAAACACCTGAAAGATTTCTTCAGGAAATTCTGGCTGGACATACTTGCAGTATTCCCTTTCTTCCTGGTATTCAGGGCATTTGAATTCGCTATTGGCGCATGGGGACAGACTGCCCAGAGCATATTGCATGAAAGCCTCGAGATAGAGAAAGAAGGAGCAAAGGTCCTTAGGGAAGGAGAGAAGTTCCTGAAAGAAGGCAGCAGGGTCGTACAAGAAGCAGAAAAAATTGGAAAGATCGGCACCCGGACATCAAGATTCACAAGATTCCTAAGACCTCTTGCAAGGATTCCCAGATTCTTCAAGGCAATCCCTGAGATAAACCAATTCTATGAGAAACCCACAGGAGAACATCACCAGCACGAATTCATGCACAAGCACGCGAAGAAAAAATGAAACAAAAAGGCATAAGTCATGCTGTGGCAATATCTTTCATAACTCTCTCATTGATACTTCTCATAATAACCATCTATCTGGCAGACCAGAACAAAGAGCTGAAAAGCAATATCCAGGATCTGACCTTGCTCAATGAACAGCAGAAAGCAGATTCCGCCAGAACGATAGCAGAATACCTTACGGAGATACAACAGAAAGACTCACTCATAGCAGGAATAGACAGCGAAAAACGCAAACTCGAAGGAGACCTCAATGATCTCAACAGTTCATATGAGGAGATCCAGATCCAACACGGCACACTCTCTCAAGACTATCAAGGTCTAAAGATCCAAGTGACTGGAACCCTTGAAAAGATAGATGAGTATAATGAAGAGATAGAAGAGTCGATGGACTGGTTCAGATATAATTCCGCGCTTGGAAAATCCCAAAAAGAAGGTTTTGCACGGATGTATATCGATACTGACTGCTATTATCCTGCTGATAACGCCTGCTACATAAAGACAGGGTGCCTGCACCTGGTCAATACAGAGAATCTGGACTTAAGATATAGATATGATCTTGAGACGAGCAAAGAGATAGACAAGTTGCAGTCGCTATCTGAGTTCATATCAAATAAAGGAGGAGATTGCGAGGACTACTCATTATTCTTCAAAGCAGAATGGAACTACCTCCTGGACCAATGCATGAAGACACACGATCCAGAAAAGATAATCATAGAAGGATGGTATCAGGATGAAAAATCTTCAGACCGCCATTGGCTCGACTATGACAAAGACTGGTACATTGATGATGTCACAGGGATAAAACTTTCCAAGGGATACATATACCCTAATGTCGTGTGCGGACTCGTCTACAACTTCCGTCTTGCTAAACCTTCAGGACATTGCGTGATAGCGCTCACACAAAAGAGGATGGAATCATTGCAGGACATAGAACTTCTTGACCATGCATACCTCATAGAGCCACAGGATGGAAGCTACATGGGCCGCGTGAATGAGGTGCCTGGACTCAAACTCCTTGTTGATGGAGAACGTGAAGAGCTCATCTTCACCCCACACATATTCAGCGTCATAACAGACAATGATTATTTCCTGTTCTACAATAGCGCCTGGCACAGCTATTCACAATTTGAAGATCAGCTGATAGAACACAAGAGAATACTTTCAGAGATATAAGAATAACAAGTAAGGATTGCCAGAATCAATATCAACTAAGAATACAGTCCATCTATGCTGGCTGAGGCAGCCCTTCTGAAGCTGCCACATCTGACTGCTTCTGCTCTTCCTCGATAACCTGTTTCAGCCTAAAATCCTGAGGAGAGAAATCACTGCCCAGAGTCTCCTTGAAAATCGCCATTACACGATGCTCCAGCTCCTTTGGAATCATGATGCTCTCATATCTGCTGAAGTACTTATCCTTCAGCTCTACAATCTTCTGCTGTGTTCTCTTGAATAATGAAAGTTTCCTGAACTCATCTATCAGGTATCCCTTCTCACCTCTTCCTTCTGATAGGTAGAATGCAAGTGCCTGTTCCTCCACACCAAGACCTGAAACATCATAGCTGTAAAGATCTTTGGTGCCGAACATCGAAAAAAGACCCATACTGGGCTTGTTGAACATGTTGTTCTTGAATCCCAGCTCGGCAGTATCTATCCCAAGAGCCTTGAAGAAAACAAACATCCTTGCACATTTAGAACAGTGACCGCACCAGACGTTATCTTTCCCTTCCGGAGTATCTGAAAAACAGGACATCTGAAGCTTTGCAAGCTTAGGATAGCGCCCATGAAGGATCTGTATAAGCGCCAACTCATATAACGGACCTGCAAGACTGCCCACAGTAACACCATTACCTGCCATCATATTAGCGACAACATTAAGCTGCTTTGTCCAGCCAGAACATTGATCAAAGCAGAAATTGCTCTTGAAACCTTCCTTATCAAATGTATAATCATCACAGCTATACTCGTTCCCAAACAGGATGTAATCTGCATTGAACCGATCAACAAATGGCTGTACGATAAGAACGTATGTCAGGAATTGCGTACCTGCCCCCCAATTGTTCGCCTCCTCTCCAAGATCACAATAACGGAGCTTCCCTGGCTCATTCCTGATCTTGTGCGTCTTGATTCCATACTCATTCTCTATAGTCTCTATTATCTTATACTTATGAGCAGACTCAGGAGCACCAGGAGCTTCATCCATGTAAACCAGGATAGGCCTGATACCTAACTCAATACATAATGCCAGATTAAGCAGACTCTCCTTGCCTGCAGTGAAGAGGATGACTGCAGTCTTCTGCCTGCTTCGGGATAGCTGCTTCTTATTATTGTGGATCGGAACCGAAGAATCATAGCTGGAGAATCTGAACTCTACATTAAAGAACTCCTTCATGTAATCTACAGTCTTCTCGTGGTCTATCACTGCAGTAGAAGGGATGTCCAACATCGTGCTCTTAAAAGCGAACGGTTCAAACATAGGCAATGCAGTGTTATAGATTGCGCCTTTCTTCTTATGTGATGCGGGCAGATGACAGGTCTGCATGAAAGGGATATTTTCAAGAAGTATCTTCTTTTTGGCGTTCGGGTACCGTTTCCATACCTCTTGAGGATACTCTATCGCATAGGTCTTGCCCTTTACAGAAATTGTGATCCCACTGTCGGTAATCGCTGATCCTATATTCAGGTAATCCTCGTCTTCCAAATTCTGATCATTCGACTGCATCAGAAGATTTCACGACGGCAGCATATTTAAATCTTTTTGTTTTTATGCGTATTTTTGTGACGGAAACAGCATTTTTGAGAAATATTGAGCAGATATTTTTCCTATTCCATCGGTAACGCTAAAGTTTAAATACTAACTCTTTCTCTTTGAGCAGCATGAAATGCGACATATGCAAGAAAAAGATTGGCGAGACATTCCTCAATAAACCGATCGGCACCTATGTGAAAGATGAAAAAGGCAAGAAGCATACAGTATGCGATGAGTGTCAAAGAAAGTTAGGGAAAAAAGAGGAGATACTGAAACATTTTTGATGCCTCTGTGGCTTAGTCGTATAGCGATTGCCTCGTAAGCAATAGGTCGGGGGTTCAAATCCCCCCGGAGGCTTTAATGACAAGAATAGCAATAGTAAAACGCAAGGAATGCAGCCCTATCGGATGCGGAGACTATCTCTGTGCAAAGGTCTGCCCTGTCAACAGGAAAGGTGAAGATTGCATCAAGCCTTCCCCCGTAGATAGCAAGGCACAGATAGATGAAAAACTCTGCATAGGCTGCGGAATATGCCCTAACAGATGCCCATATGGCGCGATAGACATCATCAACCTCCCTGAAGAGCTCAAACAGGAGCCGATACACAGGTATGGCGAGAACGGTTTTGCACTGTACTCTCTCCCGACACCGATGTTCGGCAAAGTCGTAGGCGTCCTTGGAGTCAATGGGATCGGCAAATCAACAGCGATCAAGATAGTATCAGGAGTGCTCAAACCAAATCTCGGAAGAACTGAAGGTGATGCAAGCCATGAAGAGATGATAAATTTCTTCAAAGGCACTGAAGCCCAGAACTTCTTCGAGAAAGTACGTGATGGCGCAATAAGGATATCATACAAGCCGCAAAGCGTAGATAGTATACCCAAACAATTTTCAGGTACTGTCCGCGAACTGCTGAAGAAAGCAGACCAGAAAGGGATATTCGACAGTATAGTTGATTCTCTTGAACTTACAAAGATACTCGACAGCGAAATAAAGAGCATATCCGGCGGAGAGCTTCAGAGAGTCGCCATCGCAGCGACAGTCATGAAAGACGCAAACCTGTATGTCTTTGACGAACCTACCAGCTATCTTGACATCAAACAGAGGATAAAAGTCAGCAAGTTCATCAAGGAGCTTGCAGATGCGAACACTGCAGTGCTCGTCATAGAGCATGACCTCATAATACTCGATTACATAACAGACCTTGTCCACATAATGTACGGAAAAGAAGGGGGATTTGGAGTGGTGAGCCAGCCCAAGACCTCACGTGTCGGAATAAACATATTTCTCGAAGGTTATTTGCGTGAAGAAAATGTCAGGTTCCGGGACTACAAGATACAGTTTGCAGCAAAACCTCCTGTACAGAAAGAAGGCAAAGATGTCCAGTGCAACTGGAAAGATGTAACGAAGAAGCTTGGCAATTTCACACTCTCTGCTATAGAGGGTGAAGTGCACAAGAATGACGTGATAGGAATACTCGGAGAGAACGGGATAGGAAAGACAAGCTTTGTCAAGATACTTACAGGGGAGATAAAACCTGATTCTGGTGAAGTCAATGAGAAGATCAAAGTATCATATAAACCACAGTATCTTGAAGTCAGCGATGATATCGTCATGAACCTACTGGGAGAGGCTGTCGAAAAATATGAGAACCAGATAATAAATCCTCTGAACATACAGCCACTGCTCCTTAAACGAGTCGATGAGCTTAGCGGAGGAGAGCTGCAGCGGGTGTCGATAGCACTCTGCCTGTCAAAAAAAGCAGACCTCTACCTGATGGATGAACCATCAGCATACCTTGACGTCGAACAGAGGATAAGAGTGTCTAAAATAATCGCAGACATCATGGAGAAGAGAGGGACATCAGCGATGGTCGTAGACCACGATCTCCTATTCATCGATTACCTGTCAAAGAAGATCACTGTATTTGAAGGTGAGCCAGCAGTCCATGGTAAGGTTACAGGACCGTTCAGCATGCAGGACGGGATGAATCACTTTTTAAGAGATTTAGGAATAACTCTTCGCCGCGACGAGGAGAGCCTTAGGCCTCGTATCAATAAACCTGGATCGGTGAAAGATAGAGAACAGAGAAGTGCAAATAAGCTATATTATGTTTGAGATCGGCGTCATTCTTAATTTATGGATCATCTCTGATTGAAAAAGAACATCTGAAAATGATCAATAGCGCATTTGTTTAGCTTTGACCAGGCAGCACCACGCTGCTGTCTTGCTAGATAGATATCTGATTCCGAAATGTTATTAAATCACCCGCATTTATCCTGAATCCATGCCAAATGGTAAAGAGCTTGAGTATCTATCTGTCCTAAAAGCACTGGACGAAATACCTTTTGGTATCGGGAAGAAACTTCTGATCGAGTTTTTACAGGGAAAAAAGAATAATGAATCAATTGTCCGGAACAAGCTCCATCTCAAGCAGAATTTTGGCAGCATGGCCTATGAGAACGATGAACTGAACGATATCATAGATAATCTCATCATGAATGATATGATCCAATTGGCCTCTTTGAACAGCAACAAATTCTGGAAAGTCATGGAACTGAGCCCAAAAGGAAAAAAAGAGATATGTACCCCTTCATTGTACAAAAGAAAACTAGCGTATAATTTCAAAGAGACAAAGACACTCGTGACAGAAGAAGACAAAAGACTGTTCAATCATTTTGAGGATATCCTCTCTGGATATGATGACGCGCAGAAGAAATCCATAATAAGCAACAAGAAGCACATACTGTGCCTGGCAGGGGCAGGATCAGGGAAGACTACAGTGCTTACAAAAAGAATAGAGTTTCTTATGAAGTACCGGTCTGTAGATCCTGGCAGGATACTTGCCATAACATTCACCCGAAAAGCACGGCAGGAGATGATGCGACGACTTGGTGACACAGCTCCGGTAAAAGTGGAGACATTCAACTCCTTCTGCGAGAAGATATTGAGGCAGCACAATGATCAAGCATATGATAAACCTGTAAGGGTCATCGACTATAGGGACCGGATCCTGATGATCAAAAAAGCACTGTCCAAACTTAATATCGATATCCGGGCAGCAATAAACATCTATTTCAGCAGTGCGCAGCAAAGGACAAAGACAGAAGAGCAACTGATAAACATATTCATGAATGACTGTTTCTTCCTCAGGGATTACTTCAAGTTCAAGAACAAGCCAATCGATGAGACTTCATTTGATATTGGCGATGCAGGACATGAAAAAAGCGTGAAAATGGTCATTGGTATATGTAAGCATATCGAGGCAAATATGAAAAAGCACGGCCTGAGAGACTTTGCTGACCAGCTGGTCGACACCATAAACCTATTTGAAGGACACAAAAATCTGATACCGCAGTTCGACCACATACTCATAGATGAATACCAGGATGTCAATTCAACACAGATACATCTTGTAGACCTGCTCTCCCCAGAAAATGTATTCTGTGTCGGGGATCCGCGACAGTCAATATACGGATGGAGAGGATCGGATATAAGATACATACTCAATTTCAAAGACAAGTATCCAGACTGTGAGATGATCACGCTGACAAAAAATTATCGGTCGACCAGACACATAGTAGAGCTGATAAATGACTCGATAAAGAATATGAGACTGGCAGACCTCGAATCATCAGTGGAGGAGAAAGAGGACTCAAAAGACATCAAACTGCTGAAATTCAATTCAGAAGACGCTGAGTTTGAATTCGTGATACAGATGATACTAGCGTCAGATGTGCCACGCAATGAGATATTCGTGCTTGCAAGGACCAACAGGCAACTGAACGAACTCTCGCAGATCATGAAAATTAGAGGGATAAGCCACGTCGTAAGGAATGATGAGATGCGAAAGAAGGTCATCGCGGGAGAGAATGATGTCACCCTTGCGACAATACACGCAATCAAGGGAATGGAAGCTGACAAGGTGTTTGTAATCGGCTGCACCAGCACAAGTTTTCCCTGCAAGGGAAGTGAGCACCCTGTAATCGACATGGTCAAGATTGAAGAATATGACAAGGAAGAAGAGGAAAGAAGACTCTTATATGTCGCGATGAGCAGGGCAAAGAAAAACCTGTGCATGACATATACCGGTAATAAGCATACCAGCTTCATAACAGACAACATGCTCAATATACTCGACGAAAAGACCATCGAAGTAAAGCCTCAGGAAAGATCAAGGGCTGTTCCAGGCCAGTCAGGCAGCAATCTTATGGCGCGCCTGAAGGAATGGAGAAATGAGACAAGCAAGATGCTGGGCGTTCCTGCATTCATGATAATGCATGACCGGACACTGATAGATATAGCGCAGAAAACCCCTCTAACAGTCAAAGACCTAGAAGACATACACGGACTCGGCCCTACGAAGATAATGAAATATGGGGAAGATATATTGAGTCTCGTGAGCGTGTGAATATATCATAGCAAGGCCAGGCTCATATGACCGTCACTAATTCTTATGGAAGACCATATCAGCTATCTGCACCTTGACATCATGTGACAGTTCCTTTGCATGATACTCCTTGTTATGCGCCTGCTCTTTGGTTGGCAGGTGTATCGGTTCTCCCCAATCAGGATCAGACTCCCATCTCGGATAGATATGGCCGTGCACGTGGCGCACCCAGTTGCCATTTATCTGCCAGTTGATTATGTCTGGACGCAGGACTTCCTGGATTGCCTTGCCTACCTTTATCCATGCATCCATGAGACTACCTGCCTCTTCTGTTGAAAGATCAGTAAGATTAGCAGCATGCCGCTTGAGAATGACCTTGACATGGCCCTTAACATAAGGAGAACCCCATACGGCGACAGCATGAGCATTCTCGTATATCTTGGCGTAATGCTTATCCCATTCACAGAATTTGCATTTCATATTACCACAACTCCTTCCTGAGTTTACTGAGCTCTTTATTGAAGATGTCCATCTCTTTCTTTGTCATGGTCTTAGGTTTGAACTTATCATCTTTCAACGGTATCACTGGAGGGTTGCCCCAGTCATCGTCTTTCTTGAATCTTGGGTATACATTCCAGTGGATGTGGTGATCCCAGTTGCTCAGGTATTCAAGATTGAATATATCCGGCTTTATTGCCTTACCCAGAGCCTTCATGACATGTATAGTATCATTCATGAAAGAATCCAATGTCTTCTCGTGGAGCTTCAGAAGATCCTCCTCATGCGCCTTAGGCATTATCACAAGATGTCCTTTATGGTGAAGCCTGCCAAACATCACGACAAGATGATCGTTCTCTAGTATAAGATCCTTCTTTGCCTTTATATTCCTGCAGAACTTACATTCAGGATGAGCATGAGGGTGCTGATGCTCGTGTTTCATGTACTTGAAACGCGCATCGTTCACAGCAAGTTCGGTTATTTTTGTACTTTTTCTTGTTGTGCTCGTTCTTGTGCTCTTTTTTTTCGCTGTCAATATCATCACCCTGTTTTCCGTACTATTACCTGTAATCATATCTTCCTGCCAATAGTTATGAAACCTGAATGTATCGTAGTCTTTGATTTAGGACGTACCTTACGCTTGTCGACTTCCCACTCGCGCTCTATGACCTCAACAGTCTTGAGATGCACAAAATCAGGAAGTTCTCTCATAGCATTGACAAAATCAGAGGTCTGTATTATCGTAGGAGAATATGATACCACAAAACCACCTTGCTTGAGCGCTTTTGATGCTGATGCAAGGGCTTCCCAAGGAGCAGGTAAGTCCATACATACGAGGTCAATATCCTTTTCAGATATACTATCATACATACTCTTGTTCTTGAACACTATATTCTTGAACCCGAGCGTCTCTGCATTCTCTTTTGCGATCGCCAGATGCTCTGGCTCAATCTCATAAGAGTAGACCTTCTTACAGCAGCGTGCAAGCATCAATGCAAGAGCGCCAGAACCAGAACCGCCTTCAACAACAGTAGATTCACTGCCGACGCCAGTCTGTGCCAGGATGTACCCTATATCCTTCATAGGGATGATCTGCGGTGCGCGCTTTATCCTCCTGTATAGGTCTATGAAAGAAGCATCAAAAATGCGGAACTCCTTATCCTGAGACGACTTCACCGTCCCTGTCTTCTTTAAGTCCGCCTTACTTATGGAACCATACGTTGTAGCAAAATCCCTTGAGAAATCACTGACGTAAAGCTTTGATTCCTTTACGATAGATACCTCTCTTCCAAGGTCCTCAAAGTATTGCTTCTGCCCTTTTCGGACCAGTATCTTTGCATTAGGTATATTTGACTTAACCATAATGATCACTCAGAGAATCATCCTGCCCTTGCCTGCTGGAGTACCCAGTCCACAATGTCCTGTGGCCATCCTTTGTCAAGCAGTGCCTGCCTGACCTGTACATCTGTGAAACCAGAACTGAATGCATGGAACACATACTTCTGGACCTCAAGCTCTTTCTGTCTGGACAGGGTCTTTGGCCTCTCCACTAGTATTGGCTTAGGTGGTGTTCGCTTGGCTTGTTCCTCCATCAACTGTCTTAAGTTAGGATCAGGTCTGGAGACTTCGGAAGAAGTTTCGGGTAAACCTTGAGTCTCCAAACCTGTCCTAGTTACAGTAGGGGGTTTTTCCAAGCGATGAAGCCTAACCCGGTAAAGGGCCACGCCTCCCACTAGGAATATGACAAATATTATGCTTGCTAAGATTGTCCAGATATCGATAGGTGATTCTGGAAGCTCTATCTGCTGAGGTGTCCTTGGTTCTGGTTCAGTCACTGGTGGTGCAGTCGGTCTAGGTGCTACTGGTTGTGTCGGGAGACCTCCTGCAGCCTGACCTGTAGGTGATGCTCTGCTTACAGAACCTGGAGGTAATAGATCAAAGCTGAATCCTGGACGCTGTACAAGCTTGAATGTCAGCAGACCGAAATGATCAGAGACAAACATCTCTACTGTGACTGACTGGCCTGTCGATGATGTAAGACCTAAAGTCTTGATGTCTCCTAAATTAATATCATACATGACATAAGTAGCAAGAGACTTCAACTGAACCAAACCCGTCTTGACTGCAACGACCCTGAAATGATATTCTTCTCCACCATGCTGGACTATGAGCTCATTGCCCTGATAGACCTGGACTGAGGAACCGACGACTGTAGGTGTGACATATAGTATTGCCGGACCGCCCATACCTCCGCCACCGCCACCACCGCCACCACCGGTGCCTCCTGTACCTCCCGTACTTGTTGGACATGCACTGCAGAAGCCACCACAATCAGTAGCAGTTTCAGCATAATCCTGCACGCTATTGGCGCAATTATCTCTGGTAATCAGGAATGCTGAGAAGTTTGTGCTTGCAGCTGAATAAGCGCTTGATATCATCGTACAAGAAGATATGTCTGCAGTCTCATTCGACAGATCGAAATCACACTTGAATACTTTCGGAGCTGGAGCCAGACCTACTGAACTGTCAAAATCCAGAGTGTAAGGCATCCCCACCCACTGGTCGATATCAAATGCATAACCATACAAGACTTCGTATCTAGCATTTGCAGGATCAGCAGCCAATCTACTA
>JBDRET010000062.1:0-7239 GCA_043819495.1 Candidatus Woesearchaeota archaeon
AGAAAAAGCATTGGCTGCTATAGGAACGAAAAAGGCAGAAGATGGATAAATATCGTAGTCTCAGTACTACATACCTGGAAATTAAGAGGAATAAACCTCTTTAAACAGCTATGCCTAGTGGCAAGCTAACTTATTACATACCCCACACCACCAACTTTATAAATAACCACTAATTCCCTGTTTGAAGACACTTTAAAGGTGGTATTCATGGAAATCAACATTCTGGAAGAGTCAAAGAACAAACTTGTTGTCGAAATCAAAGGCGAAGGACACGCACTATGTAATGCTCTCAAGACAGAGCTCTGGAACAACAAGAAGGTCAAGATTACAGGATATAACATAGCACATCCACTTATCGGAGTGCCTAAACTCATAATAGAGACTGAATCAGGGGATCCTAAAGAGATACTCCTTGATGCTGTCAAGAATGTAAGGAAGGACTCAGAGGCTTTCCTGAAAGCGTTCAACAAAGTCGCTAAGTGAGGCCAGTCATATGCTTACCAGGGAGCAGACAAAGAAGCTTCTCAGGCTTGCGCGTAATTCTATAGAAACATACTTCTCAAAGACAGATATTGATCTGGATGAGTATTCTGAATTTGACAGGAAACAGGGAGTTTTCGTCACACTGCATAAAGACGGAGACTTGAGAGGTTGTATAGGTTTTCCTTACCCTACAAAGATCCTCAAGGATGCTGTATTTGAAGCTGCACGAGCAGCTGCTTTTGAGGATCCAAGATTTCCGGAACTTGAAGAGGACGAGCTCAAGGAGATAGACATCGAGATATCTGTCCTTACACCGCTTGAAGAACTGGACTGTGATGCAGATGAATGCATCGCCAGGATAAATATAGGTGAAGATGGGCTGATACTGCAGAGCCCGCTCACATCTGGCCTTCTTCTTCCGCAGGTATTCACAGAGTACGACTGCACACCATCAAAAGCGCTCGAGATGACATGCAAGAAAGCAGGGCTTCCTGTTCATGCCTGGAAAGACTCAAGCGTAAAGATATTCAAGTTCCAGGCACAGATATTCCGTGAGAAAGAATAGAAGTTTGCATGAATTTTTTACATGACTCACTTCAATCTTCTATACGTAACATAATCACGCACGCTATCGACAGCATACTGGCTGAGAGCAAATCCTGCGACTACACTGCTTCCTGCAAGCGCACATTCAATGAGCAGCTCAAGAGGTTGCCTCCCATTGACAAGAGTATCAGATATCTCTCGTGCAAGACCGGTCTCAAGGACTGATGCACCCATTGCAACAGCACCTGCTGCAGCCGTAACTCCCCGTAAAAAGTCATACATCTTCATTTTCATCCCTCAACAGATATTTCAAAAGAAAACATATAGATGCTCAGCATCACTTCCCAAAGCGTCTTTCGCGGTCCTGGAACTGTGTGATGCACTGTAGGAAATCCTCTTTCTCAAACTCTGGCCAGGTCTTCTCAAGGAAGAACCATTCAGAATACCAGCTCTGCCAGACAAGGAAATTGCTGGTCCTGTGGTCTCCACCAGTGCGGATTATCATATCAGGTTCATGATCCATATACAAGTTCTTGTCGATGAGTTCAGCAGTTATATCCTCATTGTTTATCTCTCCTGCTTCGATTCTCCTGCCGATCTTCTTCATTGCATCGATAAGTTCTTCTCTTCCGCCATATGCCATGGCAAAGTTGACTTGATAATCAGAATAATCTTTTGTAGCGTCCACCAATTCAACCATCTTATCATAGACCTCTTTCGGAAAAAGTTCAATGCGCCCTATGAATTTCACATTGACTTTGTTTGCGTGCAGGGTATCATTCACTTTTGCCTTTTCAAAGAATTCCAAAAACACTTTCATGAGGTAATCAAACTCGATCTTCGGCCTGTTGAAGTTCTGCATAGAGAATGCGTACAGTGTCATCTCCCGGACATCAAGTTCCTTGCACCATCCGAAAAGCTTCTCGACTTTCTCTGCACCCCATTCATGCCCTTTCCATGGCTGTGCCATCAGGCGCTTGGCAAATCGTCTATTGCCGTCAAGGATTATACCTACATGCTTTGGGAACTTGGGTTTCTCGCCCATGTCTTTGTGTAACTACGAAGAATTTATAAAGCTTTTTGCAAACATATCATGCGATGAAAGAAGAGGAATTAGCAAAGCAGGCAGAACAAGCCATGCAAGAGATCCATAAGAAGGCTGCTCATCACGAGACGGAAAAGTTCGATGATGATTCAGAAAAAGATGAAAAACGGAATCCATTCTCATATCTTCTTGCGCTCATGCTTATACTTATCATGATAATGGTCCTCGTACCTTATTATGGCATCAAGCTGGATCCTGAACCAAAGAACATCCCTAGATTGGAAGAGGTGATTCCAAGCGATATAGACCAGCTTGCTGCATCGATAGATAGCATACCCTCTGCAGAGCGCGCCAACCTGAGGAATCTCATGCTGCCTACTAATGATGGGATACGTAAGACTGCGAAGAGGATAATCACGTCAAGCTGTGATGAGAACGAGCTATGCTATGCTAAAGCGCTCTTCTATTTTGTCAGGGACAATCTATACTATGTTGGCGACCCTCCTAATGAATTCTATGAGAATCCTTTCGAGACCATGCAGACCAAAGGTGCTGATTGTGACGGGCTGTCAATCCTGCTCGCTAACCTTGAGAGCGCAGTAGGTATCCCTACTAGATTTGCATTCATACCTGGTCACGTGTACATCCAGATAAAAGTGGACTCAGCACCAAAGAAATACAAGGAAGCAGATGACTGGATATCCCTTGACCCGAGCTGTTCTGATTGTGAGTTCGGAGAAGTACCTTATTCTACAGAGAACAGGCGCAAGGAGTATTTCTATCCTTGATATGATCCTTATTCAAAAAACGCCAACGTCTGCTTCGACCCTTTTAATTGCAACAATAACTTTATAAAGACCCTGTTCTAACATCAGAAACGATTGATTATCAGTATTCCCGCAGACTACAGCCGTTTTAGGTGTGTAGGAGGGTGGAGTTGGTCGTTATGGATAAGAAAAGCGTCAAAGAAGCGATTAAAAAGCTTAAGGAGAGTTCTAAGAAGCGTAAGTTCAAGCAGAGGTTAGATTTAATCGTAAACCTCAAAGGCCTGGACCTAAAGAAGCCTGAACACCAGATTGAAGTCTATGCTTCCATCCATTATTCAACAGGCAAACCTGTCAAGATATGTACATTTGCAGGCCCTGAGCTTAGGGATGAATCAAAAGAAGTATGTGATGCTACTGTATTCATAGATGATTTTGATAAATACCAGAAAGATAAGAAGCTTATAAAACAGCTTGCCAATGACAATGATTTCTTCATAGCTCAGGCAACCATAATGCCGAAGGTGGCTCAGGTATTCGGTAAAGTGCTTGGTACAAGAGGAAAGATGCCAAACCCAAAAGCAGGTTGCGTCGTACCGCCAAAGACCGCGCTACAGCCACTATATGATCGTCTCCAGAAGACGATACATCTCAAGGCCAAGGTACAGCCAGTGATAAAGTGCGCTGTCGGTTCCGAAGACCAGGATGAAGAAGAGGTCATCGATAACATTCTTACGGTATATAATGCATTGATCCATAAGCTGCCTAATGAGGGCGACAACATCAAGAAAGTTCTTCTGAAGATGACTATGGGCGCTCCGGTAGAGGTGAAATGAGATGGTCAAGACTGCCCACATACCGGAAGCTAAGACAAATGTCATCAAGGAGTATGTCAGGCTGGCTAAAGAGTATCCTATAATCGGCGCTGTAAATATGCAGAACCTTCCGACAAAACAGTTGCAGAACATGAGAGCTAATCTCAGGAAGACTGTTGTATTAAAAATGAGCAAGAGACGGCTCATGAAGATTGCTCTTGAAGAGGCTGCTAAGGAAAAGAAAGGGCTTGAGAAGCTGATCCCGTACCTGAAGGGCATGCCAGCACTTCTTTTCACCAAGGAGAACCCATTCACGCTATACAAGAAACTGCAGAAGAGTAAATCATCTGCACCTATCAAGACAGGACAGACAGCACCTAACGATATCATTGTCCCTGCAGGACCTACAGGATTTGCTCCAGGCCCGATAATAGGACAGCTTGGACAGGCAGGTATAGCTGCTGGGATAGATAACGGAAAAGTCACGATAAAGAAAGATTCCAAAGTTGCTAAAGAAGGGGATGTCATAAGTGCTGACCTTGCAGGGATCCTTGCAAGACTCGGTATCGAACCTATGGAGATTGGTCTTAACCTGATCGCTACGTTCGAAGATGGAGAGATATTCACTAAGGATATACTGGCCATCGATGAGGATGAATACCTTGGCAACATAACAAATGCTCATAGGTGGGCTTTCAATCTCTCGATGGAGGCTGGAATCCTGACTGATGAGACCACAGAGCCTATGGTGGCAAAGGCATTCAGGGATGCGAAAGCTCTCGCTGTCTCGCAGAACATCTGCGCTGACGGAGTGATGCCTGAACTATTAGCGAAAGCTCATGGTCAGATGCTCAGTGTAAAGGCATTAGTGCCCGATAACTGAGAGGATACGGACATAAAAACAACAAGACGGATGATCATAATAGGAGGAATTCAAAATGGAATATATCTACGCTGCAATGTTACTGCACAAGGCAGGTAAGAAGGTTGACGAAGCTTCAGTAAAGAAGGTCCTTGAAGCTGCTGGCGTCACTGTTAATGATGCAAGAATCAAGGCATTGGTTGCTGCTCTTGATGGAGTGAATATAGACGAGGCAATAGAGAAGGCTGCTATCGTCGCTGCTCCTGTTGCTGTAGCTGCTCCTGTAGCAAGCGAAGCGAAGAAGGAAGAAGCCAAGGAAGATAACAAGAAGTCTGAAGAGCAGGCCGCAGCAGGTCTCGGTGCACTGTTCGGATAGATGAGGCATAAGTTTTTTATTTTTTTATTATATTTTTGATACACCACTATGACATGATGATTGTAAAGGCTCCGTGCTTTCAAGCACAATTGATTCAACGGGATTCAGATGGATGAGGAAGAGAAGAAGACAATAATTGCTGAGATCGAGACAAAAAGAAAAGAGCTCGATACTCTCAAGATCCGGCTTAGTGAGCTGAATTCTGAAAAGGAATCCTGGTTCGAGAAGAAACGTAAGGCTTCAAAAGATATTTCTGACCTTTTCCAGTCACTTAGGGAAGTGAAAGGGAAACGCAACACATTCACAAAGCAGGTCAAGGACTCCAAACAGAGGAGACAGGAACTGAACACTCTGCTGAATCAGAAACGCATGGAGATGAACCGGCTTCAGGAAGAGAAACACGAGATAACGAAGAGATTCGGTATCCGTATCGATCCATCGAAGATCAAACAGGAGATCGAAGAGATTGAGTTCAAGATAGAGACAGAAGCGATGCCTTTCAGTGTAGAGCAACGCATGATGCGGATGATAAATGAGAAAAAGAAGTTTCTCAACCAGTCTCAGGAAGCGAGTGATGTATTCGACAAGATACACCAGCTGAAGAAAGAGCTTGATAAGATCCGTCTGAAGGCAGATGAGACTCATAAGAAAGTACAGACAAAAGCAGAAGCGAGCCAGCAGTTCCACGAAGAGTTGGTAGAGTCTTCAAAGGAATCGAAAGAATTGAAGGTAAAGGAAGATGAGGCCCTCAAGAAGTTCGTGGAAGCGAAGACAAAATATAATGAGCAGAACGAGCTTGTGAAAGTTAAGCTGAACGAGATAAACACTCTTCGGGCTAAAGTAGGTGATGTTGTCCAGGAAGAGAAGAAGAAGCAGAAGAAAGCGGATGACCGCAAGCTCCATGACCAGAAACAGAGTGTTGAGGAGAAGATCAAGAAAGGCCTCAAGCTTACGACTGATGACCTATTGGCTTTCCAGGCAAAAGAGAGTTCATCATCAAGATCAAGCAAGGGAAATAGGCCTGGCAGACAGGATAAAGGATCAGAAGACGAGCCTGAAGACACAGAATAATAATAAGATTATATAGCAGTAACACAATTATTTCTTCGTAAGATTTTTTCTTTATCATCGATTTCTATGCAGTCACCAAGGAACTCTTTTATGACATAAAGCATTGTACGTGTATGATCAGTGATCTCAGATGTCCTTATCGCTCCTCCGAACAATGCGATGAATGGGACAAGATTATCTGCAGTATGCGCATCTACAGCAGCTCCGCTCTCTATCTCATCAAGAAGTTTTTTTGCCGCTTCTTCTCCTACAACTTCTGCGCGCTTGCCTCTCTCACCAAGAGCATCTGCGCCAAGACGGATCGGATTTGCGACATCGACTTCATCATGATGTCTTGAGAATATTGCCCATAATGTGATGCCAGAACCTGCACTGAGCGTATCTGCATACTGCACATCTATGCTGACAGGAACATTGAATTTCAGTAGCAGGTGCTTTGCAGCATTTGCCTGTCGCTCAGCGACCTGTGCAGCAGAGAGTTCTGATGATGCATGGCTTACCCCTCTTATCTGCATTAGATGTCCTTGCTCCAGTATATTGATGATAGGAAGCTCTGCTGTATCGATACCTGTGAAAAGAGTCCTGGCTTTTATCTTCAGATCAATCTCGCCGCCACCCTTAGGGTAATACCCGCGTTTGACAAGTGTCAGGTCAAGATCAACATATCTACGTAGCTGAGGAAAAAGGACTTCTTTCATGAAGTCATAGGGCATTGCCCATTTTCCATCGGTACCACCCCTTATCTTATAACGGACTTTACCACCTGCAAACATTCCCGGTAACAGGAGTGACTGCAATAGCAGGCTTACAGAACCTGCAGTACCTATATCTACAGGTATTGTCTTTGGCACAATTTTGCCAGGAACAAATTTAAGATATTCAGAACCTAACTCGCATCCCTCAACCTCTGCACCACAGAGTTTCTTCAATGCTTCGACACAATGAAGATGTTGAGCCTTGAGCCCTGGCTGTTTACGGCCATGCCTTATTTTAGTCACTTCAAATGCCTTACCTGTAATCACTGATAATGCAAGTGCTGTGCGGACAAGCTGTCCTCCTCCTTCAAGATGGCTTCCATCAAGTGTTATCATGAGTATCAGGCTCAAATACGGGTTTATAAATATTCACCATACAAAGGCCTTGCGCGGATATTCATCCAGTTTAATGGTTTTCTTCCCAGAATTTGAATTTTTGTAGGATGTTTTCGATATTTCCTAGATATTTTATGACTTTTTGTTTTGGTGTTTTTTTTGTTTCTTCGTATATTCCTTCGACTA
>JBDRET010000063.1:0-13610 GCA_043819495.1 Candidatus Woesearchaeota archaeon
TAGTCGAAGGAATATACGAAGAAACAAAAAAAACACCAAAACAAAAAGTCATAAAATATCTAGGAAATATCGAAAACATCCTACAAAAATTCAAATTCTGGGAAGAAAACCATTAAACTGGATGAATATCCGCGCAAGGCCATAACCCCCCAAACCTTTATATATACCCCCCAATCCCTTTTCTATATTATTGCTGAGGCACTCTATAGAGGAGTCCTATAAAGGATCTTGGTCTCGGGAGGATACAAAATGGCTGAATTTAAACTAGTAATTTCTGACCCTAAATCAGGCAAATCATTGCAGAAAGAGATCAAAGATGATGTTGCCAAACCACTGATCGGCAAGAAGATAGGTGATTCTTTCAAGGGAGAATCTATCGATATGCAAGGATATGAGTTTACAATCACCGGTGGCTCAGATGCTGCAGGTTTCCCTATGAGATGGGATGTTACAGGCACTGCAAAGAAAAAGATAACTGCTGTCAAAGGAGTTGGAGTGCAGAATAAGAAGCGCAAGCCTAATCCTAAGAAGAAAGGGTGGCGTACTATGGAAGGTATGCGACTCAAGAAGACTGTTGCAGGAAATACAATCCATGCGAAGACTGCACAGATCAATATAAAGGTCACCAAGCAGGGCAAGAATCCTCTGTTCGAGGAAGCCAAGCCTGCTGAAAAAGCAAAGCCTGCTGAAAAAGCAAAGCCTGCTGAAAAAGCAAAGCCTGCTGAAAAAGCAAAGCCAACTGAAAAAGCAACGGATGAGGAGCCTATAGAAGAAGAAGAGGAAGAGACTTCAAGGGATAATGCAGAAATCCAGGAGAGGACATCTGACAAACCTGCAAAAGAAAAAGCTCCTGAAGAGAAGTCTGCAGAAGAAAAAGCTCCTGAAGAGAAACCTGCAGAAGAAGCTGATACCGATTCGGATGATCTTGACAAGATAGATGAAGAAGTCAAGAAAGACGAAGAAGAGATCAAGAAAGATAATGAAGAGATCGAGAAGATCGAGCAGGAGCTCAAAGAAGTCGATGATGATTCAGACGACGAAGAGAAATCAACAACCGCGCCCTAAAGGACGCGGTATGTTGGTGGTAAAAAAGCACTTATGCGATGCGCGGTTGTTGAGCTAAAAAACATACCGAGCATCAATCCTCAACATAAATGTCGAGGTATGCTTTTTTACCAATCAGAATAATCATCTCATACTGACAAATGCCAAGAGCCAAGAAGACAACAACAAAGAAGACGTCTGGTCCTGTACAGCCAGAGATCAACATCGGTCTAGTCGGACATGTCGATCATGGAAAGACTACATTGACAGAGAGGCTTTCAGGCAAATGGACAGATACACATTCTGAAGAGCTGAAGAGAGGCATAACCATACGTCTTGGATATGCTGATACTATATTCTACAGATGCAAGAAATGCAAGACACTCGGTGTCAAACCTAAGTGCAAGTGCGGCGAAGAGGGAGAAGCAGTCAGGAAAGTAAGCTTTGTCGACGCGCCAGGACACGAGTCGCTCATGGCAACCATGCTTGCAGGGTCCACTATCATGGACGGTGCATTGCTGCTCATATCTGCTAATGAGGAATGCCCTCAGCCACAGACACGAGAGCACCTGATGGCGCTGCAGATTGCAGGCATAAAGAACGTCATCGTAGTCCAGAATAAGATAGATCTTGTCAAGGAAGAAGCGGCAATGAAGAATCATGATCAGATAAAGGCGTTCCTAAGTGACACTGACTACAAGGATGCTCCTATAATTCCAGTATCAGCACTTCATGATGTGAATATCGACCTGCTTGTGCAGACGATAGAAGAAGTCATACCAACTCCTGTGAGAGATGTGACTAAGGACCCTCGGTTCTTCATCGCAAGAAGCTTTGACATAAACAAACCAGGGTCACTACCTTCAGTGATCCAGGGAGGCATACTTGGCGGAGCATTATATCAGGGAAAGCTAAAAGTGGGTGATGAGATTGAACTCCGCCCAGGATATTCTTTTGAGTTCGGCGGA
Source organism: Candidatus Woesearchaeota archaeon (assembly GCA_043819495.1). Lineage (GTDB taxonomy): Archaea > Nanobdellota > Nanobdellia > Woesearchaeales > UBA11576 > JABMQF01. The sequence goes on from JBDRET010000063.1 coordinate 2,013, forward strand.
CGTACACAATGGAAATCCATATTTACCACGATCATTGGCCTTAGGACTGGCGGTGCAAGTGTAGATGAGATCGTCCCGGGAGGATCCGTCGGCATCATGACAAATCTTGATCCTGCAATCGTCAAGTCTGACAAGTTGACCGGTGCAGTCCTTGGCTACAAGGACAAGCTGCCGCCAGTACATAATTCACTCACACTAGAGACACATCTTCTTGAACGAGTTGTCGGTGCCAAAGAGGCATCTGAAGTAGAGCCGATCAAGCTGAGCGAACCTCTCATGTTGAACGTCAACTCAGCAGCGACAGTAGGTGTGGTGACTGAACTCGGAAAAGGCAAGTTCCAGTGCCTGCTCAAGCTGCCTATCTGCGCTGATCTAGGGAGTCGCGTGACGATATCCAGAAGGTTGGGCGCAAGGTTCAGATTGATAGGTTACGGAATAATACAGTGATTGTTTTTTTAGTATAATTCTATGTCTTCTTTATGTAGTGCAATATCTTTCATAGGTCCTACGCCGAATCTGCCGCATTGGTGGTATATGTAGATGACCTCTTCAAGTTCAAAATCCTGATTCTTGTAATCCATGTCGTGCAGGCGCTGACTCATAGAACTGAGTGTCTTGTAGCGTGGGGTGGACTCCAGGTTACCAAACCTTGCCATCCTGCCTATCTCATGCTCGATATCCTGTTCGAGCAGGGACAATTCCATCCTTGCTTTTGGTTTGTGATGGTTGCCGGATGTCATTCCTACTATTGCCTTTGCTACATATCCAAGACAGCCAGCTATGGCTATGCCATATATTATTTTGTCTACTAATTCTAAATCAGGCATCTCATACATCTCTCAACATCTTAAAAGATTAATTCAGTAATCATCAGGTTTGTTTGGCTCTAATCCTGCAACACGATATCTCATGCAGGTAAGGTAGACTTCACGCAGGGCTGCTTTAGGCACGCTTCTCCTGTGCCAATAATTGGTGCATCTTAGCAGTCCGAGTGCATTCTTCAGCTCATTGTGCTTTTCATTTCCCTTAAGGCTGTTGAACTTCTCGATGTTCTGTATCGTGCTCTCAAGCCCGGACTCTATATCTTCAAGCCGTTCTCTTGATTGTGCTGTGATCTCTACCTGCGAGAAAAGTTTACCTACAAGTTTTATAGTTTCGTACGCCCCTGCAGTCATCATCAGAGCTTCACACGCTGAAATCCAATCGACCATGATTCCTGACGCAAGTAATTTCTTTAAAATACTTTCGAAATATGCTGATTTTTAGTTACTAGGGGGTAATTAATAGAAGAAAGTTTTATATAGGGGTAATCTTGAATTCTCTGTGTTGAGATGCGTTCCTAAAGCTATTTTTAGGCATTTATATCATCATAAAACTCGCTACGGGGGTACAAAATGGCAAAATACAAGTTAACTGCTGCAGAGCAGGCAGAGCAATCTGCGCTGGCTGCAAGAATTCTGTATGGTGTAAAACAGGCTTACGATACTGGCAAGCTTGAGGACAGGCTACCTAATGGTTCTTTTGATGTGTTGAAATCGCATACTGATAAGGTTGTTGCTGCTTATAATGCAGCATATCTGGCATGGAAACAGATGCCTGGAGTTATCCGTAAGGAGACTCGGTACGTCATAGACAGCCTTGAGTATACTCTTGCGAACCGTGTATCGCATGAGATAAGTCAGGGTATAAGGATGTTGAATGGGCACGCACCTGATTGTGAAAATCCTATTGAACAGATATCTGAGACATTCAAGGGAAGCTTCAGGAACCACAAGTATGCTCGTGGTGAAGACCCTTCATTCTATGTCCACAAGCTGATAGCAAGGAAACTGCTTGCGGAGCCTGCAAGAGTTGTTGTAGAACGGAAGGATGATGGCAATTATGAGGATCTTGGCTTATCTTTAGATGACCTTGATGTGCCGCGAAGAATATCTGTTGTCGAAGAGAAACGACGATATGATGATCTTGACAGGCTGCATTTTGACAATGATTATTTCCAGCAGGAGATTGGAGCGGTTGAGCAGAAGGTTGAGAATGATATTGCAGTCATTGCCAAAGAGCTTGGGAAGGAACCTGAAGAGGACCTTGACAGGATAGCTGCTTCTGAGTAATTTTCATTTTTTGATATTTGTTATTACTTCTAAGTGATTACAAAACGAAAGATTTATAAATAGAAGAATCACGAAAATTAAAGAGGGCGACAAATATGACAATATGCATCGGACTTATACCTAATGAAAAGACAGTTATGCTCATACAGGATTCTGAAGTTTCTTACCAACAGCTAGGATTTACACAAGATATAATCCACAAGATGAGGGACATATCAAAAAATGCAATAACAGGCATAATCGGTGATCCTACTGCTGCCAGTGAAATAATTGAAATGCTCAAGGCTCAGCCAGAGTATAAGAACTCAAAAGAATTAAAAAATTTCGCAGAAGAATCATATCACAGAGTAAGAGAAGAAAAACTGCTGAATGGAATTCTCAGAACCTATGGATTCAAACATATTCGCGAGGTAACACAACCTCAAAAAGAGCTTCCAATCGACCCAGAAGTGAGGAGCAATATACTTAACAAAGCAACTAATCATCAAGGATTCAGCCTTGAATTGATGCTAGCTAGCAACATAGATAAGCCTCAGCTCTGTACTATAACCTTCCCCGGTACAGGCATAGTGCATGACAGCGTAAAGATGTATGCAGTATCTGGCAGCGGAACCATAATGGCTATTGACAAGATGGGTGAAGAGCTCGAGCGCTATAAATGGTATAAAGAACTTACGACTAATGAAGGCATAGAAGTGTTAATGCGTGCAGGAAAAGCAAGCGAAAAACATACCGGTGTCGGGGGACCATTCAGCATAGCATACCTGACAAAAGAAGACGAAAAAACATACATTGTCAAACCTGATCAAAAAAAGATCAATATGGTGATGTACCTTTTCCCACTCAAAGTCACCGACCAGACCATGAAAGGCTGCATCGAAAGACTAAGAGATGACAAAGTCACTGCAGAAGACATGTCTTGCTACATAAAAGAAAATACAGGCGTAGGCATAGAATTTGACCACTACTTCGGCCTTGATTAGAATCAAGACCAGATAATTCTTCTTAATTGAAATAAGATAGTTTTACCACTTTAAAGAGACTAATAATAGAAAACTTTATATATGACTAATACAGATTTATAACAATCTTAGAAGGTGATTTGGTTGAGAGATACACTGACATTACAGACAATAATTGATGAAGATAAGATTGAGGAATGGTGTTTACGCCTGCCTGACTGCAGGCAGTTCCTTGAGAACTTCTTCCTTACCTGCAGCCAGTATGATATCAAGACCAATTATCTCAACTATGCAAGCGATATCATATCACAGCAAGGCATAGATCCAATCTGGCACAAGTATGGTGAGACTTTGATGCACGCATTTGAAGAGATCACCACAAGCATCAAAAGAGTCAACTGATCATTTTTTCCCGTAAAAAAAGAGTTCTTGATACACAGAAAAACAAGCCAGAGCACTAGGCAGAGCAAGAAATGAAACAGGTATTCACAGTATCGATCGATGCCACGTTGGCTGAACAGGTCAAGCAGAGAGCTAGCGAAAGCGAGTTCCGGAACAAGTCTCATCTTGTAGAAGAAGCGATAAAGAGATTCCTTGAGGCAAAGAGATGAACCTAGAAACCAGTCTCAATACTCGTTGAACAATCCGTTCTCGACAGCGTACTCGCACAGTTGTTTAGCGCCTTCTTCAGTATACTTGAACTTGTTCTGCAGGTTCTCTATGAGTAGCGTTATGTCCTTGCGCATCCTCTCTTCATAAGTATTGAATCCAGGCGTCCCATACGCCTTGACTGCGAACATGAAATTCTCATTGTCCTTGAAAGGCTCAAGGACATTTGCCTTGGCGCTGTTTATGTAGTGCTTGTAGAGCATCTGGAATAGCTCTGTATCAGAGATGTCTTTCTTCTCCTTGAGCATCTCTCTTGACAGTGTCTCAGCAGCAAAACGGGTCTGGAGATTCCGTCTCCTTGCAGCAGAATTATCTGGTTTTGCTGCTGCACCAAATATCCTCTTCTCTATACCTGAGAGGTATTCCTCTGTGACGATGACATTGTCGCCAGTATAGGGGCAGACTGCACGAGAATCCATATCGAAGTTCAGTGCGAAAAGATAATCCTTGACATCGCGCGCTATCTGGTCCTCATTATAATGGTACATGCATTCCTTTATCTCTTCCATCACTCCGAAATCATAGACGCCGGTCAGGTCCTCTATGAATTTCAGCTTCAGCAGCTTCTTTGGATCATCATATTCTCCAAAGAATTCAGACACCTGTTTCATGGTTGTGAACCCGTTCCGCTTTCCATATTTCATCAGGAATTTCTGGAAGAGCTCTATAGAATGCCTCTCTGATACGCCGAGGAACATCCCTTCTTCCTTAGCCTCTTCGAGTATCAGCTTCTTCACGTCATCAGTGAAGCAGAGCTTGTCGGATTCATCAAGCCAGCTAGGCAACCGTCCTGCATAGACCTCCATCTGGAGGAGCACGAGATCCTCATCGCAGTGGCCCTGATACTGTTGCGGGCAATCTATCCAGTTTGTTATAGCACTTGACTGCCCACCCATCCTTGTAGATACCACTATCTTTGCGAAGTTCTCAAGGACGTGCGGAAGGAATCTCTTATCTATATCTTCGCCGAACTTGTCTTTCAGGACACGTATCTCCTTGGTATAATCGACTATATATGGTATGCCTATCTCGACTATCCTGTCCTTGAAAGAATCGCTGTTCCGGAAATGGTCCTCATCTTCAGGGTTGACTGTGGCAAGGAAGAATGTCCGTATGTTCTCTTCTATCTTGCCTTCTACCTTGTTGATATTGTCGCTGACTATGCCGTGCAGACCCTTGAACCTGTCCACGTTGTTGCCTTTCACGTCCATCAGGGCAAGTATGCCGTTATTTGTCGGGGCATATCTGGAATATACATACTCTATGAGATTCCCGTCACGGAACAGCTGATCGATGAGCATCTGCAATGCCTTATTGTATATCACATTGTCTCTGGGAAGGACATCGCTTGCGTTGAGTATATTGACTCCGTTGCCCACGCGTCTGTTGTAATTGTATCTCCTGGCAGTTATCATTCCAAAGACATCATCTATGGAGTCCAGCCGGTCGGACAATGCCTGATACACTGAAGAGCATATCGTGCAGGGATCATCTTTCAATACCCAGTCATACTCTTTCAGCTTCATCAGATTATCCAGGAATTCAGGATCAGGTATTATCTCCCTGAGGAACTGTTCCCGGTATTGCTTAGGGACCTGCAGTATAGGGTGATCATGATTCGGGCAGGGCACATCCAGGAATTCTCCGAGTCTCTGCCTGTTCTCGATCATCTGCTTCTGGTCAGGATCATTCGGATTCGGAGAGATTATTATCTCATTGTCTCCGAAACTCTCCCTTATCTTCTTGACATCAAGACGCCAGAGAGTCTCATAAGCCATGCCTGCATCGGTCTTAGAGTATTCCTCGAACTTTGCCATCAGGACATTCAAAAAAGTGCTCTTGCCGCTGCCTGGAGGTCCCCCTATCAGGTAGAGCTTGTTCTGCTGACCTCCCTGTTTTAGGGTATGCGTAAGCTGCATCAGCTTCTTTGTGAGGAACTGGTCTGCGAAGAATGGCTCGTCGGTGTCCGTCTCGAACAGCGCACTGTAATCGTATCTGGAATAGTCCTCCTTATCCTTGGGATTCACAGGCTCTACAACATAATGACTGATCATGTCAGGGAATCTCTGGAAGATGCTCCTTAAGACCAGTTGAGGATCCTTTGAGAGGATATCAAGGAACTCATTGAACTTCACTGGTTTCCTTATCTCTTCCTCTTCCAGTATCGTCGTCAGGTTACGGAGCGACTTGTTGACATTATCCATTTTTTGCTATTCTCATTTAGTTTGATGCTCTGCCTGCTTCCCGCATCTAAGGGATATCTTTCTCATCAAGTACCTTCTTGCTCACTTTCTTGTCTTTAATGTGGTATCTCACCTGCTGGGTGTATTCATTCCCGTCCCCATCACCTATCCTTTCAGTCGTCTCGAATATGATCGGCGCTCCCCAGAGGAATTCTAGGCCTCTGATGACTGCAGGTATGTAGTCGCGGAGCAGGTTCTTGCCTTCATACCTGTGCTGCAGGTAAAGGATGTTTTTAGTCTTCTCATGATTGATATCTATCACCGGAGGGTGATCCAGTGAATCTATGATCATCTGTCTATAATCCTCAGCACGTCTGCTCTTGACGTAATATTGTTTGACCATCCTCTGTGTGTCGATCCTCTCCCCGAGGACAAACAGGGAATGCCTGTCCACGAATTCCTGATCCAGGTATCGTGACACGAAAAGGAAGTCAGTCATCGTGGCTCTGACATCAAATATGAGCCGGTCCCCTTTCCCTGCACCGGTATCAAACACTTTCCTGTCATGAGTATCTTTCAGTCGGTGATACTCCCGACAATCCCTGCCCCTGTCACCTATCTCCTCTATGTACTTGAACAGGCGCATACCTATAGCATAAGGATTCAGACCTGCTCTGGGTATCGAGACGACTCCTGAATTTATCTTTGCGAAATCAACTTCATGACCTTTCACGCGATCATCCATCTCGAACAGTTTCTCGTGCCAATATGATGCCCACCCTTCGTTCATTATCTTGGTGCGCCTGTGAGGTGCAAAATACATGCCTGTATCCCTGACTATGTTTATCACTGAGCGCATCCATTCATTCTCTTCGAGCTGGAGCTTCTTGGAATTGAGGAGTATGTAATCAAGAAGGTCCTTATGGCGTGGCTTCTTATCTTTTTTCTTGTCAAACAGCGAGTTGAATTCTGGATGTTTAGTCTTGACCTCTGCAAAGAACAGGTTTTCCTTGATTCTCTTGTCGAGCCCTTCTCTCCTCATCATCTCATTGTAACGGTCTATCTCTTTCAGGTAATCATTATGCGGGACTTTCTTTGTGTTCTGAAGAAATTCTCCGAAGTAGAATCTTGTCCTGTCTTCAGGGAGTATTCCCGGCGGAGAATTGGTCTCATCAAGGGCCTGATGATGTCCCAGCAGGTTATCAAGGCCTCTTGCGAACTCTATGACATAATCGACTTCCCTGCCTTTCTCAAGCCGCATCTGGGCGATGTATCTCTTGTCAGAGAGCGCCTTGCCTACAAAATCCTCGTCGCGGTTTGTCTGATATGCATAGTTGTTCTGGAAAAAGTCGATGTGCCCAAGGACATGGTAGAATATCATCACATTGAGCCAATCAGGATTATTATCATTATAGAAAGACATGGCAGGCCGTGAGTCTATCACTGTCTCGTATGGGTTGCTGGGGAATAATTTGTATTTTGCCTTCTGCTGGAATACCCCGACATCATGGACCCAATAGTCATAGAGTGTAGGTATCAGGTTCTTAGGCATCATCTCTAGCATATCCCTGTTGGTGACTATGTACTCAAGGGTTTCATCGTCAAACCTGAGCCCTGCATCTCTAGCACGCAGCTTGCACTCTTCCATTATCATCTTTACGTGTGTGCTTATCAGCCTCATAGTAATATCAACCCGATCATTCTGATATGAGATATTTTATTCCTGCGATTATCCTGTCATCGTCCGCATTATTATCCATCCTGTCGAGCCTTATCAGGTCAGGATGCTTCTTAAGGAGCCCTGAACCTTTCATGTAGCTCTCGAAATCGCTCTCTCCGCCCCCACCGCCCCACATGTTTGGGACGACTGTTATCCCCATCCTGTTGACGTAAGTCAGCATCTCCTCGACCTCTTCTATTGATTCCGCGCCGTCCTTGTTCCAGTCATCGCCATCAGTGCCCTGGAAGATGTAGATATTATAGTCCCTGGCGAGGTTCTCTTCACGGACTATCTTGTTTATCAGCTTGTATCCTGAGATGATAGCAGTTCCGCCACCGGTCATTATGTTATAATACTCATGGAAATCCTTCACTTCTTTGGCCTGGGTGTCATGGACCACGAATCTTGTCTGGACCCTGTCTTGATACTGGTACGCGAGCCAGCTGTATATCATGAGGTGCTGCTGCACCGTGACTTCCGTCGGAGGACCCATCATCGACCCTGAGTAATCTCTGAGGAAGAAGACCAGCGCCTGGGATTCGTATTCCCTCTCTTTGGAAAGTATGCGGTAGACCTTGTCTTTTGGACTGACCAAAAAACCGCTCGTGTCAAGCTTGTCAGGATCAAGCCGTCCAAGACCGATGTTTGTCTTGACTATATTCCTGAGTGTCTGTTTCTTATCAAGTATAAGACCTTCTCGACGGTTAGTATCAGTCAGTTCATAACGCCATTTAGGTACGGATTTCTTCTTACGCTTCTCTTTTATGTTTGGCAGTGAGAATTTCTCAGTCAGTATCCTTCCCAGGTCGTATGCATTTGACTCGATGCCGTGTTCGCCTCCTTCCCCCGAACCTGCTCCATTCCCTTCACCATCATCAGGATTCAGAGGCTCTTCATGGATGACCTCTCCTTCATCTCCATCACCCGCTCCTCCTGTCTCTCCGGAATCTCCATCCTGCGGCATCCCATCATCATCTTCAGGATATGCGTCAGGTATGTGATAGAATTTCTCCTCATGGGTCATAGGCACTATGATTACCTTATGCTTTCCGTCTTTGGAAGGCCGGGTCAGACCTCTCAGCTTGACCTTCTTTGGGTAACCATCCTTTTCCCTCTGGGCATCTCTCCGCAGTATCTCATCAAGACCCTGCAGTGCCATGTCAGGACCCATCCTTGGTCTGGCAACACGTTGCAGATACCCAAAATCAGTAGCGTGCTCGAGGCTCGGAAGAGCCTCTGTCTTACAATACTCCCGTATCCGATGTTCCCAGGATATCTCCATCTCAAGCAGCATCTTTCGCTGGCTCTCTTCAGAGAATCCTTCTGCTTTCAGCTTGTGCAGCATATTCAGATAGTCTTTCAGCACCATATCCGCCAGTCCCTCTCAATCACCACTCTCAATAGTCTCTCTCACCTGTCCCTCACACGAAAGAGGGTCACTCCTGATCCACAGGGGTGCAATAATATAGTATAGTCTCTTCTGCGCACTTGTTGCAGTATCCGAGCTTATCGACCATCGTGCTGATCATCTTGTTCCTGACCTTCTGGTTGTCTTCCTGCGTAGGGTTTGCAAGAGCACCTATGAGGCTCCCTGCATTGTTTATGTCAGAATTTACCCTCACATCAGTGACTGCCTCGACAAGCTTCTGCTGGTCCATGAAATCATAGCTCCTGTCGGAGATGAACCTCTTTGCATACAGCCTGCTTACGTGAGACCGGAAATCCTTGATCTGCGAATCATTCTTGAGGCCCATCCTCTCTTCGACCGCCTTGACATATTTCTCATCGATCTTGATCGGCTTGAGTTCACCTGTGTTGAGATCGACATACTCCCACATCCTGTCTTTGCCAAGATCAGATGAAGATAGTCCTATCACTGAATTGACATACTGCATCACACTGGTCTTTATCGCATTAGGGTCATCCATATACGCATTGTATATCTCCTCTTTGACCTTCTTTCTGTAGAGTGCCTTGCTTCTCTTTATGGAAGACATGTATCTTATCCGGTCTTCGCTGTTCCTGACCCTGTCAAGTATGACCCTTTCAAGACCGTCGAATATATCTACAGCAAGGACGCATCTCCTTTCTTTTGTAGACGTCTTCTTGGTTATGTGCTGTACCGCTTCACCGAGCTCTCTTTGGCCAAGGCCAGTCTGCCCGTATCTCTTGCTCACATCAGGATTCTGTGCAAGATCATCTATAAGGTCAGTGAGGACCTTGAAGCTCTTATCTCCTGCCTCTTCTCCAGCATCTAGTTTCATTATCTCTATCAGATCAAGGTTATCAGAATGAGGGAGCCTTGTCAGGATCACTCCGACAGATGCTGCAAAATTCAGATTAGGATCCCTATGTATCGTCTCACCTGAAAGTGTCTTTCGTGTCTTCTTGCCCAAGGCGTATGATGTCAGTTTCTCCTGGAGCTTATAATTTGTGTTATGCCCTACGAATATTACTTTGAACCTTGACATCAGCGGAGCCTGAAGTGCCTCATTAGCCATCTCTTCATAACCGGTATTATTGCTGGTGCAGATTATGAACGTATCGATAGGCCACATCCATCCGGAGTATTGGATCTCCCTGTTCTGTATTATGTTCAGGTAAGTGTTGACAAGGTCAGTAGGGTTCTTGAATATCTCATCTGAAAAATGGATGCCTCCTCCTGCGACTCTTCCGATCGCTCCCTTCTTGACATTGAACAGGTAAGGATGATCAGGGTCTGTGATATGCAATGCCCTTGTGACTTCCTCTTCACCTATGATCACTGATGATGTCGCCCTGTTCTTCTCCTGATTGGTTATCTTGCTCGTGACATTGCCAAGAGATGAGCTTGGGATCACCTTCACGACTTCGATGAATTCTCCTATCTTTCCAGGGTCTCCTCCTGTAACCTCAAGTATCTGGTTGAATATATGCTGTGAGCATGCACCCAAAGGACGATAGTTCTCATACAATAGCTCTACCTGAGCATCATTGAATCCCATCTTCAATAACGCTTCCTGGTTCTCTTCTCTTGTATCGGCCAGGTTCATCGCAAGGATCATCGGGTCCTCAACAGTCTGTGATTCTATCCTCTTGATCTGTCCGTAACCACCTATCTTGTCCATGTTCGTGAATCTGAACGTGTATCTCTCATTTCCTGGTTCCTGCAGGAACTGAGTGTATGTATTCCTCAGATAATCTATCAAGAATGTCTTTCCATTGCCTGGCTCTCCTATGAGCACCAGTGCCTTCTCTGCAGACATCCCTCCTGCAGCAGCATCTTCTATATATTCTACAAGAGATTCTATCTCCTCAAACATCCCGACGACTGGCTTCTTGCTCTGCCTGAATATCTTATAATCATATACATAAGAACCGCGCACGAGAGATTTCTCCCGCTCAGAACCTGCAATCATCCTCACCAGAGACTGGAATACATTCTCAAATTTTCTCCTGTTTCCTTTGACTTCATCAAGGTGCTCTTCAAGAGTCCAGATATTACCGCTCATATAGATACCTCCTGTAGACATCATAGAGATGGGTCTAAACCATCTCTTGATTAGAAGAAAAGCAAGATCACCTGAATCAAATCCCCTTAGCGTGGTCGCTTTTCACTCTTTTTACGTATTATATAGTTATGAACCATTTAAATAACTTCTCAGCTCAAGATTTATCATATCTCAAAAAACAATAATAAAAAATAGTATATTAATCAACAAATCCCATAAAATATCACCCAACACCACATCAATACATATCCTATCTATATATTAAGAACTCATCAAAGAATTTATCAAAAAAGCCGCTTAGACCCCTTCTACCTCAAATCAATCTGTGTTATCCCGAAACTTTTTCCCTACGGTGAGTTTCTTGGGTTTATGAAACTCACTAGGAAAAAGCTTTTGGAGATTTTAAGGATGAAGAATGAGGGAGAGACCACTTATCAGGCTCGTAAAGTGGCTGGAATCAGT
>JBDRET010000064.1:0-28291 GCA_043819495.1 Candidatus Woesearchaeota archaeon
AGCCACTGAGCTGAATTTTTGTCTCTTTCATTTTATTAGCTACAATGTAGCTAATTGATATAAATATTTATCGGTACTCCAGAATATAGAATATTACCTGACGAGAAACCAATCACTCACCGACCAAGCTTAATACATACCCTGAAATATTGAAAACAAGCTTTAAATAGTATCCAGGACTATTATTTTGATGGTGTTAGAGATGAGACCTGATACTGATGAAGTACGCAGATGGCTGCTTTCCACATTGAGGCACAGCTGCAGGGTAGAGTACTACCTGCACAATCTTGATCTTGGGCAAGATGACCCTGATAGGCCGCACGATATTGCAGGCCCTGGAAGCAAGTATGCCTGGGATGTGATAAAAGGTCTTGCTCTTCAGTATAGAGGTAAAGAGTTCGCATTCCAATATCCTTCTGACCCTGAGAAATGCAGGGACACAGATGTGTTCAAGGAATATGTCCTGCCATCTATAGAGCTGCACCGCAACAGTCAACACCATCACATCACAGGAACCAGGCCAAACCCGTTCTCAACACCTGAGGACCTGAAAGTGGCTGCAGTAGATACTATATGCTCAAGGCTTGACGATCGTGAATATCAGGGTGGTGCGCACACATTTGAACAGCTGGTAGAGATCATCAAGAAGAATGACCCTAAACGGGCAGGCCAGATGTGGCCGATATATTCTCTCATGAAGAAGCTGCCGTCACCTGACGTTGACCAGATAATATCGATCCATGAATTTCCTAATGTAGGTATTCCTGAGGATATATATGCAAAGACAGTCGAACTCACCAGAGCAGCTGTCATCATGCTGAAGAAAGAGCAGGGGTATCTTGACATATAGACAAAAATCCTAAAAAATTCTGAAAAAATGATTATTGTACTGCTCTATGTTCTGCCTTTACCTTTGCCCTGTCAGCTACAACCATGACGCCCCATACGGCAAATATGGTCAGTGTTATTGTTACTCCTAGTGCAAGGTCTAAAAGAAGATTCTCTCCGACAAAGAACAGTTCCCCATTCCATGCGTGATCCACGATACCGAATATCGCGCCACCTGCAAGAAGTTTGGTAAGCCAGGAATGGTATTTATCTGTGTTCCATGAAGGTATCTTCTTCTTCATGATCCAATGTACGACCGCGGCCACTGCCGGTACTGCATAACAACCCATATTAACACCTCCTTTGCCTTGTCTCTGCAGTTCTGCTTTATATTATTTTACCTATTTTTGGCCCAGCAAAAAGGGGATTGGCTAACCAAAACATTTTTATACCACTTAACAGTAGTATTTAAACATGGGTAAAGCGCATCTGGTTTCAGAACAGCAAGTTATGGACTTCATCCTTAGGACAGATAGGCATTCTTACAGGGTAGAGTATTACGCGCAGGAGATAAGCAAGAGACTCGAAAGCAAAGATATACTCATAGGAAGGCATGACGATCAGAGACCTCACGACATTGAAGGAGAGGGGAACAAGTTCGAGCCAAAAGTGCTCTTTGGCCTTGCTTTGGGCAGCAGAGAAGCAGACCCGGAGACAAGAAAAAAGTATGTCCAGCCGGCAATAGACCATCATCGGGAGTATCAGAAGCACCACAAGGTATGGTCTATGCCTGAATCCTGGAACAGCATGATGAGTAATCCTGAGCTTTACAAATTTGTCAGGGCAGAGAACATAGCATTGAGCGCCCTTGACACATTATGCTACATATCTGAGTACAAAGGATACGATCCAAGATTGATAGAAGTAGCTGATATAGAGTCTATGCGGAAGTTCATCAATGAGCAGCAATCGAATCAGGCAAGGATCATGAGGAAAGTATACCAAGAGATGTTGAATATCCCGACTCCTGATGTGGGCAGGATATTATGTCCGTATGATCTGCCCGATGACATGGGTCTTGACAGCGAGATGAAAGAGAAGATAGAGCAAAGAAGCCTTGAGACGATCAGGATGCTCGAGAATGATCATGGTTATTCTGAACTGGAACTCAAATTCCTGACCCAGTCGATGGATGTAGAAGACATAGAGCTTGAAGAGATCTGACTCGTACGTAATAAGTCTTCTGCTGATTCTAGCAAAGCCAGCCCCTGCCTAGCGAGCTGACGAAAAAAGAAGTGATAAGTATTGCAGTTGTGCGAAAAGAGACGATGACCTATGCGAAGTGAGCGCAGTGGCTGTGGTGCTGATAATTGAAGTTGGGCAAGGCTTTGCTTATTCATGTATGAGATTTATTATGTACTCTAGCTCGATATATTTATTAGTGGAAATGGATTCTTGCAGGATATGGAACTTGACAAAGGACAGCTACAGACAGCTGAGCACATACTCGCGCTGATCATCGAGAGAAAGATTTCTGATGCGAAGGTTGTCATCGCGAAGTTCAAGCAAGATGAAGGTCTTGTAGAGTTCAGCACGGCAACTGATCCGAGAGGTATGGACACCGCTCTGCTTGAACAGCAGGTCAATGAAGTGATCTCAAGAGATCTTGAAGTCACCACGCGCATCCTGCCGAGGGAAGATGCAGAGAGAGGTTGACATCAGCAGCATCCCGACTGACGTCCAGGAAGTCCGCATCGTGAGCATCGGCGACTTCGATACAAGGCCCTGCCGCGACCCACATGTCTTGAACACAAGAGAGATAGGCAAGCTTAAGATACTCAAGCTCAAGAAGGCAGGCAAGGATAGGTATAGGTTTACATTCACAGTAGTCCCATAACGTCCATATAGAGACGACAAATATTTAAGAACAACAGTGACTATTTCTGATCCATGGGCGAACTCATTGATGGCAAGGTAGTCTCAAAAGCAGTTAAGGATGAAGTGGCAGGACAGGTCGCAGAGCTCAAACAGGAGCACAACCTCACACCTTCACTCCACGCAATCCTCGTAGGAAGCGACCCTGGTTCTCAGTATTATGTCAACAGCAAGAGGAAGACCTGTGCAAAGCTGGGAATGGATTCTGATGTGCATGAGCTTCCTGAATCCACATCACAGCAGGAGCTTGAGGAGCTTGTCCAGGGACTGAACGCAAGAGAAGATGTCAATGGCATATTGGTTCAGCTCCCTCTGCCGAAGCACATGGATGAATATGAGATAATAAAGCTGATTGACCCCTCGAAGGATGTGGATGGTTTCACGCACCACAGCATCGGCGACCTGTATCTCGGAAGGGAGTGCCTCCAGCCCTGCACCCCAAGCGGGATAATAAGATTGCTTGACCATTATGATATCCCTATCGAAGGGAAGGATGCGGTCGTCATCGGCAGGAGCAACATCGTCGGCAGGCCTATCTCACTTCTGCTCCAGCACAGGAACGCAACAGTGACGATGTGCCATTCCCGGACACGTGACCTCCAGTACAAGGCAGCATCTGCAGACATATTGGTCGCTGCGATAGGAAAGTCAGGGTATATCAAAGGGGATTGGGTCAAGGAAGGTGCAGTGGTCATTGATGTGGGCATAAACAGGGTAGAGGACACCACCCAAGATAAAGGATACCGGATTGTCGGTGATGTCCAATTCGAGAGCGCAAGAGAAAGGGCTTCTTACATCACGCCAGTACCTGGCGGTGTCGGTCTCATGACTATAGCATGTCTTATGGAGAACACTCTCAAGGCATTCAGGATTCAGAATCACATATAATAAGCGTAATTTTTTCGTTTTGATAGATTTTCCATAAACAACGTTTATAAATTGTTTTCTCGACAGTCACTGTGATGGTTTTCTGGAAACAGGCCATCACCTCGCTAGGGCTGATGGGATTACTAGCTTCTAATGCCTATGGACAAGGTGATGAAAAAGATGCGACCAGGCCGGATGCGATCACTGGTGCAATCAGCAGTGTTTCAGATAGTGTAAGCTTTGAACAGCTGATGCGTTCTACAGAAGAGGCTGCATGGAAGATTGCAGCAGAGCCATACTCTGAACCAGAGCTTTCTGTTACACCAGGTCATCTGAGACCTGAAGAGAAAGTGCCTCAGGCACAAAGAATCCCACAATGGGACATAGAAGGGACTCGTGGTGGCGCAATGGGTGATGCGTTCTACAGCATACCCCGTGACTTTCATCTGGAATTAGGAGGGAAGTATGGGATGCTCAAAGGACATGGATTCACTTGGGAAGCAGGTGAAGAAGAGTTATACTACAAAGGGTATCCTATCCTGAAGAACTTCGAATCTCTGCAGGGAAAAAGATATGATGAATCAATAACTCTCGGAGGGAAGACACTTGCAGATTTCCTTGAGACATATGAGGATGAACGGCCAGGGATTGAAACTGCGCTGGACAATAATCTGGCAGTTCTGCAATCACAGCTTATGGGGATATTTCAGGAAAAATATGAACAGAGATTTGTATTGGAGCTTTTCATCCATCTGTTAGGCGTACTTCCTGAATATGGACGTGATGATGGTCAGCTTACTATTGATGAATATGTCCCTCTGGGCAAGGACCTGGAAGAGTTTGCAAGGCAGTTCTATGATGAGAATGTGAGCGAAGAGGACAAGAGACGGACACAGGAAGCGATGAATGCGTTTGCTAAAAACATGTTCGAGAGCTATAAGGACACTGATACTTATGATACATTGAGGACTGTCGGGCAGGACCCTGATAACAATATTAAATTAGGCAGCATGACCCTCGGGGATCTTGAGCGGCTTGCAGAAGGATTCGGAGATGTGATCGGTGCAAAGGTCACTCCTGATGGGATCAAAGGGAGCAGGACCATCAGAGGGAGAGGGGTCGCTCACGCAGAGTTATCGATGACTTCTGATGTCAACGCAGGCGATCAGTCAGGAGAATTCAACCATTCTATACTTTCAGATAATCGCGTGGATGCTATGGCTTACGCAGACCTGGACCTGAGGCTCAGGAAAGGAGCACCGGTCTACATATATGTTGCTGATAAAGGCCTTAAGATATCACTGGAGCAGTTCGGCAAGCTTGCAGGTTTTGATTTCAATCTTATTGATGTAGAGCTGGATGCAGATATGGGTTACATGTACCATCTGAGATCAAGGTTTGCAGAGTCATTTGAGCTGTCAGAACCTACAGCAAAAGGCAGACAAGGTGTAGGTATGACCTATGACAGAGAGAGATCCTCATTTGAGAGAGCTGATGTTGATATATATGGAAAGCTAGACACTGCAGAGAAGAGCCTGGTAGGCAGAGTACATAATAGATGGGAACAGATATACAAAGAGCACGAGCTTATGACACTTTATTTATTCAACCAGGAAGTGACGCACAAGATGTGGTACTATGCTGCTGCAGGGATTCAGGGAGGAGAAGAGATCACTGCCTGGCAGTCGATGGAAGCAGAGCAGACCATGCGTCTTGTCCTGGGTAAGGAAGAAGAGATGACTGACACTCAAGATCATTATAGCGATTATGACAAGAAGTTCTTGTTCCGTCCCCGGATCAATATCGCTGCAGGGTTCAGGCACAAATTATTGTCACCATTCTTCGCTTACACTCAACTACCACAAGAGACTCTGCGTTTAGGTATGCTTCTTGATATACCGCACGTACCAAGCAGGATATACGTGCGTGCAACGCCTGATGATTTTGCTCCGAAAAATCCTATGGCTGACGACAAAGACATGTCAGCAGAAGCATCCGTTGTGCTGTTGGATGATGAGGGTAACAGGAAAGTGATTGATTATTACATCCAGGACGAGCTGTTCCAGGCATCACCTAGAGTGGGCAAGGGCATGGATCAGCAGATGCTGAAGGCTGCGCTATATTCTGATATTGATGGGATCATATTGACGGCTCGTGCAATAGATGAGAATCTCAGTTTCCAGGGAGTATGGGGTGCAGACTCGCCATTCTTTGTCGGTATGGGTTACTTCGGCAATGTGCTGGAGAACTTCCACGGAGGTAACCTGATCATCGGGTATGATGAATTTGCCCTTGATGCAGGATTTGGTGCATTGAGCAAAGGAGACAATCACGGACACGCCATCCGCGCGTCAGCAGCAGGCAGGATAGATGATGTTGTGGTATATCTTGGCATAAATGGAGTGCTGCCGACGAGCATGCCTGAGGAGAGTATAGATGATTATGGTTCCCTCAAGCCTGCGCTTGATGCGACAGTGAACATCTCAGGGTTCTTTGATGAGAGGACATTCCTCAACCTATTGAGCCCTGGATGGTGGAGAAAGAAGATTTCTGACTAACGTTCTAAAAGATTTCTGATTAACGTTCTGCATAATTTGAGCAACAGGTAATCTGGAATGTCTTGTCTGTGATACCCGCATCATATGCGAGCATAGCACGGTATACATAGACCATATTCACGTAATCCTGTGTCTGGTCTATCAGCGGGATGCCTATGCCTCCCACGCTCCTGACAGATCGTCTCAAAGCTTCCATGCTCGCGTTATAGCGTGATGCGACGAAGCGTTCGTCGCCATTGAACTTGAAGAACAATTCAGCAAGATGTTTCACTAATGCGTCTGTGAATAACATCGGACTGAGCCTTGGATCGATCTGCATGAGGTAGTGGTTGACTGCGAGATCTACCTCAAGCCGTTTCTCCTCATCTGTCTTCTGAGGTCTTACTTCTGTGATGTAAATTGTCTCTGCCTCTATCTTCTGCCTGGCCCTGACCTCTTTCTCTACCTTAGGGACCTGACTCAATGCAAGAGTTATCTCGTCGCTGTATATCTTAAATGCCTCGTCACCTTCTGCTTTACGCTTCTCAGCATCATCCAACATATGGTAGTAGCTCTCGAGCCTCCAGGAATTAGAATTGAAGTTGGTGGCCAGCTGCTCTTTCACCTTTGATGATGGCAATGTAAGGTCCAATCCCCTGACCATCCGTCCGATGAAGACATCCCGCACCTCCTTTGCATCATCCCTCAATGATTTTGCTATGGCATATTGACGCCGGCCAGCCTTCCATGTGTATGGCTCGCTCGCCCTCACTCTTGATACGTCATTCCAGGTGGATTCTATGAACTGTGCATCTCCTAATGCTCCTGCATCTGACACTATGCGCGTGCCGAATCTTGATTCCTGCTTGAGTATCGCTAAAGCGAACATGGGGTCGACCGGCCAGATGTCCTTATATTTCTTTACTGCATCGATAAGATAAGGGAAGTATTTTCTCGCTTCTGGCTGCCTCCTGAGGAACCTGTCCCAGTCATACTCTGGCTGTTCACCTTTCGCTTTGATGATCTGGAGTACTGCATGTGCAAGAAGGAACTTCTGGTCAGTCACCTTTTCATCGAGCATTTGAACCTCATCCTCAAGCTCGAAATACCAGCTCTGAGCACCTGCATTTACAGCACTGAGTTCTGCTATCTCCTGTGTGTGCTCTTTCTGCTGGTCTTCTATCTTCTGCTCAAGCTGCGATATCTGCTGTGCATGATCTCTTTTCAGCTCCACCTTGCTGGGGGAATAAATATCTGAAGTTACATGACCTATGAATGCTCCTGCGCCTAATGTGGCAAGAAATCCTCCTGTAAGCAGTAATTTACGGTTCATTGTAGTGACATACTCCTTTATATTGTTCAGTGTCAAGTCCTTTAGCGATCCCATCTGCAACACCTGATTCCAGAAGACCAAGAGGCATCTGGCAATTGAATGATTACATCTACCTCTTGTTTTCTCAAATTATCAAAAGAAGGTTCATTATAAATGTTTCGGCAGGATCATTTATTCATAATACAGTGCCTACGCCGCCTAGCGAGCTGAAATTAGCAGGATAAAACACTATCGCAGTTGGCCCAAGCTCTGCTTGGGAGATTACTTCGAGCCTCGCTCGAAGGTTTACAGCATCTATGATGCTGAAAAACGAACCGAAGGTTCGAAATGGGTAGACAGGAGCAACAACATAAGCAGAGCGATATCACACAAGCCCTGAGAGAATGAGTAAACCGCGTTCTTTCGGTGTTATGCTCAATTGAGAACTTGCCCTTTAATCTCTTTCTTCAAGGAAATTGATGTATTCCTTGCCTTGTGTAAACTGGCATTTATTATAGAATTCTATTGTATTCTCGTTGAATTTTGGAGCATATAATAATATGAATTTCAACCCCTTCTCATCGCATTTATTTCTAAAAGCTGCAATAAGTTTTTTCCCGATTCCTTTTCCCCTGGATCCTTTATCTGCGGTCAGCAATCCTAGAAATGCCATGTTCCCTTTCATAGGTTCCCCAAGAATATAGCCAAGCAGCTTACCTTCCTCTTCAGCTACGAAAAACAATTCATCGTCATCAACAAAAATCTTAAAATATCCTTCAGGAAGAAACTTACCTCCAGCTGTTTTTAGCTCATCAATTTCGCTTAACTCAGCGCATCTCTTGCAATCACCCAAGTTAGCGAGTCGTATGCTTATCATCTTTAAGAAAATAGTGTTTTATTTATTTAAATGTATCGGGCAAGTTCTCAACTTCTCCGTTCGTTTCACTGACTCCGACCTTCGGGGTGTATAACCGGAATCTAACGGTTCAGAAATCTTGCAGACTATATCCTGCACCACGGAACTCATAAATCTAAGTATCCCTGCCATAAGTCCTTTTAACCAATCCTTCTATCTCTCCGCCCACTTTTATCTTAGGCGGATTTACTGGATATACTTGGGCAAGATCTTCAATGCTCTCATTCTTTTTCCACAGAGAAGGAAGGATCGCTCCTGCTATGCCCCCCACAATCCCAAGACTGATTATGCATACAGGTGCAAAGACAAAGCTTCCCGCATAGCTCATCATGACCATATCATAGATGCCTGGTGAGTGGACAGAGACATCAAGCTTATCATATATACATTCAGCTACTGGTCCATATCCTAATGTCTGTACTACAGTTGCAGCAACACCTACTGCTGCGCCGATTTTCGATCCTGCAAGTGCCCGCTTCTCAAGTTCAGAAATCTGCTTCACCATGCAATATGTGGTGAAATTGACATTTATATAATTTCGTCAATTATTATTTAACAATACGCAGTGTTTGAGAAAAAAATAAATGATAAAAAATAAAGGGTTATAGCAGTCCTGCTCTCTTCAGCATGGCATCAGGATCAAGATCCCGTCCCATGAAGTCCCGGTAAAGCTCAGCAGCATCTACGCTGTCTCCTTTTGCAAGTATCTTATCACGGAACTCAGTGCCGACTTTCCTGCTCAGGAGTCCTTCTTCCTTAAATCTTGTGAATGCATCTGCCTCAAGCGCTTCAGCCCAGTGGTATGAGTAATATGCACATGCATATCCCACTGGATTCGCAAACAGGTGATGGAATCCGGTTATCATCGAATAGTTCTCAGAAAGTTCTGTTGATGAGAACTGTTGCGCATAATCCCTGCAATATTTAAGGAGATCACCATCACGTCCAGCAGCATATCTTGTATGCACCTGGAAATCTGTGAGTGCAAAACCTGCCTGTCGCATCATCCTGTTTCCCTGACGATAATTCTCTGACGCCTTCATCTTATCAAGCAGGTCATCAGGCAAAGTCTCTCCAGTCTCATGATGCTTTGCAAATGTCTTGACAAAAGTCTTGTCTCTCACCCAGTTTTCCATGATCTGTGATGGAAGTTCAACAAAGTCCCATGCTACAGCAGGTCCTGACTGGCTCCTCAGTTCAGCAGTGCTCAATAATTGATGCATAAGATGGCCGAATTCATGGAATACTGTCTCAACATCTCTGATAGAGAGCAATGCAGGCTTGCCTCCTGATGGAGGAGTTATGTTTCCGCAGTTCAATGCCAGATGAGATTCAAGGATTCCATCTTTAGGCACTCCCTGGTATAACCAATGCATCCAGGCACCATCACACTTCTCCTCACGCGGAAAATAGTCTGTGAAGAATGACCCCAGATGCGTGCCATCCTCATCAAGCAGATCGTATGTCCTGACCCCATCACCTTTCCAGGGTTTTATATCCTCTGTCGGCTCTATGCGTACACCATATAGGTCATGCACAAGACCGAAGAGTCCTTCCAGCACCCTATCAAAAGAGAAGTAAGGCCTGAGCTCTTCGCTGTCAAAATCAAAGCGTTCTTTCTTCATCTTCTCAGCATAATAATTGACATCCCATGGTTCCATCTTTGCATCAAGTCCGGTCAGATTCTTGTGGAAATCATCAAGTTCTTGATTCTCCCGCTCAAAATGACCCTGCACTTTGCTCTTTATCTCCTCAAGGAATCTTATTGCAGTATTCTCCTCTTTTGCCATCCGATCCTCAAGGACAAGATCCGCGAAATTGGCATAGCCAAGGAGTCTTGCTTTCTCATTACGCAACTGCAACATCTTGACAATCAGCCCACAATTATCATGCTTACCGGATGATGCTCTTGAGTTGTATGCTGTATAGATCTCTTTCCTCAGTTCTCTATCATCAGCATATTGGAGCACAGGTATCACTGCGGGTGCCTGGAGATTGAATAGCCATCCTTCATCTCCCCTCTTTTTCGCACGTTCCTGTGCAAGGTCCTTATCCCGCTGAGGAAGTCCTGCTAATCTGTTCTCATCAGATATCAGCAGGGAGTATGCGTTTGTCGACTCAAGAAGGTTCTGGCTGAACTTGGATCCTAATTCTGCAAGTTCAACATCTATCTCTGATACGCGTCTTTTATCTTCATCACCAAGTTCAGCTCCTGATCTCCTGAACTCATCAAGTGTCTTCTCAAGGAATCTCTTTCTTGCTCCCTGTAGCTGTGCTGCTTCCTCTGTCTTTGCATATTCTTTTATGACCGAATAGAGTCCTGTGTTCCTCCCCAGATCTGAACAGAATTCAGTGATCCGTGGATTTATGGCATTGAAAGCAGCGACTATCTCTGCATTATTGTCCACGTTCTTGAGATGATCTATTATGTTGAACACATAATCTAGCCTTGCTGTCAGCGATTCATACTCAAGCATGGTGTTCTCGAATGTGCGCTGTTCAGGGACGCTATTGACAAGCTCTTCCAGCTGCCTATTGGCATCTTTAAGTATCTCATCCACTGCAGGAACAACATGTTCTGGTTTTATCTCATCAAACAGGACATGAAATCTTCTTTCCACTAGCGGGTTTTCCATTTTATATACCTCTCAAAACCTATATTTATCTCAACGCCTGACATTTTACGGTAGAATGTAAAAAAGGAACTGTCCCAGTTTTTAATATGTTTCGTATATAATTTATGGATATATGTCCTTCATTTAAAAGACCCCTGTACAGATGGACAAAAATGACCGATATCTCGTTTGAGAGATGATCACTCTTTCCTCACAAGCTCAACAACACTCTCACTGTGTGGAGTCTGAGGGAACAGGTCAAACATTGCAGCGCTCTTGACTTTATACTCCCTGAACTTCGGGATATCTTTCGCAAGCTGCTGCACATTGCACGAGATATATATTATGACTGAAGGCTGCAGCCTGTTGAGCTGCTGTATTGTCTTGGGATGCATCCCTGAACGTGGAGGGTCGGTTATCACAAAAAGCTTGTCAGGCAGGTCGACTTTTGCCAGTTGTTTTGCATCCATGCATAGCGCTTTTGTGTTCTTGCAGCCATTGATATTGATGTTCTTCTTTGCTGTATCGATAGAGCCCTGGAACTCTTCTACTATTGTCACACCTGAGAAAAGGTCTGCATTGATTACCCCGAAAGTCCCTACACCGCCATAGAGATCAAGGAGATGATATCCTGAAGTCTCGTGTGCAGAGAGCAATCCATGCACATATTCCTGCATCTTCTCTGCCATCACATGGTTGTTCTGGAAGAATCCTTGCACTGAATAGAGGAATTCTTTACCGAGATACTTCTCACGGAGCATATCCGCGCCCTTGACCACAAAGAAATCTTCTGAGATGCTGTGGTCAGTCTTTGATGGGACATAGGTCACGACAACATTATTTGCAGATGTCTTTGCAGCGAACTCTTTGACTTTCTCTATCGCTTCCTGCAATTTAGTGGAATCTGAATTGAGAACGAATGATATGGATGAATCTTCCTGTGGGGTACGCACTACCGCATACCTGAATGTGCCACTGTGCTGCACCACCTTGAAATAGTCGGATCCTGAAAAGTGCTCCCTGACTTCAGCAGCAAGTGAATTCAGCAGATCATTGGATATTACGCACTCTTTCACATCGACGATTGACTTCCAGTCTCCTTTCTTCCGAAAACCAATACCATTTGCATGGAATATGAAATCCATCCTGTTCCTGTACCTATACTCAGGTCCTGAAAATACCTTCACCTCGACATCACCGACAGCACGCGCAAGTACTGCTTTCTTGTTCTCGAGCTGGACACTATAATCGATATGCTGCGCACTGCATCCTCCGCAGTTCAGGAAATATCTGCACTTAGGTTCTGCCATGAAAAAGATGTACTGAGGGCTCGTTAATAAGTTTAACTTTATTCTCTTTTGGCCGCAGCGGTAAAGACTGACTCGCATTGTCTGTCCTTTCTTGTTCTGACGCAACATCATGTCCTACTCGGCTCGCTTCTCTCGCCACTCAACGCAATCCTGCGTTGGTGTCCTTAAATTGCTACGCAATTTCAGGACTCCGCGCCGCCCCGCATGCTTGATTCAGCGTCTGACTGAATTTCTGATTTGGCGAAGCCTTGACCATATAATTGATTCATTTTCTGGAGGCATGCTGACTGGCTGCTACGGTCAGGATACTGCTTTAATCAAAAAATGAAATGCTGGCAGCACCGGCTTTACTGCTGCTAGATGTATAGAAAGATTAAAATAATGAATATATAATGGAAAGATTATGAACCATTCAATCAAAGTCGGTGTGAGTTTTGGTATAACTTCAGGTATCATAACCACACTAGGACTGATGGTAGGTCTCTATTCTGGGACGCATTCCAAGCTTGCAGTGCTTGGAGGTATCCTGACCATCGCTATTGCAGATGCTCTCTCTGACGCATTAGGGATCCACGTATCTGAAGAGTCTGAAGGCAAGCACACAGCTAAGCAGATCTGGCAATCGACATTGGCCACATTCCTGTCTAAATTTCTTTTTGCTCTTACGTTCATCATACCCGTGCTCCTCTTATCGCTCAAGACTGCAATAATTGTAGGAGTCATGTGGGGAATCCTTGCTATTGGCGCTTTCAGCTTCAAGATAGCAAAAGAACAGAAGACAAAGCCATGCAAAGCGGTCTGTGAACACATCGGGATAGCAATTCTGGTAGTCATTGCGACATATTTAGTGGGTTTGGGTATTGCAGCAGTTTTCGGATGAATACTCTCAGACCCCATAGGCACTAATTAAACCATTCTGAGCCTTTACCACAACCTTTATATAGAGCTTATTTTTCCACAGCATTATGGGAAATAAACCTAATGGACTCAGAGCAGGCACCAAATGCATCAAAAGGCGCAAAGTATCCAGATGGAGCAATAAATGGTTCGTTAAGCGCGCTTTAGACCTGAAGAGGAAATCAGACCCGCTTTTAGGAGCATCGCAGGCTAAAGGCATCGTTCTTGAGAAAGTGCAGCTTGAAGCAAAGCAGCCTAACTCAGCTATGAGGAAGTGTGCACGTGTCCAGCTTGTCAAGAATGGCAAGCAGATAACAGCGTTCCTTCCAGGCGATGGTGCTACAAAGCTCATAGATGAGCACGATGAAGTTATCATCGAGTGCATTGGCGGTAAAATGGGACGTTCCAAAGGTGATATCCCTGGAGTCAGGTGGCAAGTGATAAAGGTCAACGACCAGTCACTCATAGCTCTCCTGAATGGTAAGATAGAGAAGGCAAGGAAGTAAAGATGGAAATTCTGGTATTCAATAGGTGGAGCGCAGACGGGATAACTATAGATGATCCTGGACTGAAGGATTATATCTGCATAAAGCCAAGGATAGTCCCTATGACTGGTGGCAAGACTGCAAAATTCAGATTCCACAAGGCGAATGTATTCATAATCGAGAGGCTCATGAATCGTATCATGAACCCAGGTCACAGGTCTAAGAAACACATGATAAGTTCAGGAGACAAGACCGGCAAAGGTAACACAGTGTATAACATCATGGAAGATGTTCTTGAGATCCTTGAACAGAGGACCAAGGCAAACCCTGTAGCGGTTGTCGTGAAAGCTGTGGAGAATGCTGCACCCAGGGAAGAGATAGTCACCATTGAGTATGGTGGAGCTAAATACCCTAAGGCAGTCGAGGTTGCTCCTATGCGAAGGGTTGATCAGGCACTGAAGTACATGACCCAGAGCGCTTGCCAGAAGGCATTCAACTCCAAGAGGAGCATTGTGGCATGCCTTGCGGATGAACTGCTTAATGCTTACAACAAGTCCGGAAATTCCGGCGCTATTGCCAAGAAGCTCGAGACCGAGCGTCAGGCAGACAGTTCTAGGTAAACATTTATTTTTTCATTTCTTGCTAAAGGCAGATTGCATCATCAAAAAATAAGGTGTGGAGGAATTGAGATGGAGAAGCTTAAACCGAGAGATGCTAGCCGTATGCGGCTTATGGGTGAACTTTCTGGTATCGAATACCAGGTAATCAACAATATGTGGGGTCGAGGGCTGAAAGCCAGCATCGACGACAAAACGATCGCATTCTATAATGGTGGCAATCAGCCTGTTGCAGAAGTGCAAAGAGGCACCAATGTTGCAAGATTATATCCTGCTCACTGTGGCAGTGAGGACAATGCTACAAGATATTCAAGCGGGATTGAAGCAGTAGTCTGCCCTAAGAAGTTACCAGCATATGATGTTGCAAGGTGCTAGATTTAGCACAATTTTTTCTTTTTAACATTCTTCTTTCTGATTACCCTTTTGTTACACGTCCCATATTAGTGGCTAAATCTGTATACTGAAAACAAGTTCAGCTTATAAATGGATTAAAAAATTACAACCATTTCTAAAACATAAAACAGAGACCTGAGACTCTAAAACTGACTAAATCGAGTAACGGAAATATGGGAAATGAGGGAAAAAACGGAACGTTTATATATCAGGACGGCGTAAGTAATCTTAGGTCAGATGAGAACAAATCGATGAGAGATTCTGGGCGAAAGGCCAGGATCATGCGAAGACTTGTTGTGGAAATTTTTTTCAGCAGAAACGGATCATAATCTCTTTGGGGGGTGGTTTGGACCTGCTTGCGTGAAGCCTCTTTGCGCAAGCAGTATCCTTTTCTTTATTGATACAACAGTGTACGGTGACGGTTATGGAACTTGAAGTATACTATGACACAAATCATCAATTGAAATTACACGCGAGAAACGCAGTAAAATCAATCATTATGGTAATCTCTCTTGCAATAGTGTGGTATGTAGTCATGCTGATTACCGGATGGTACAACGCAGGGTTCCATATCTTTGCAGTGTTCTCATCAGCGATAATGACAAAGATAGCACCTTCTTCTGGATTGATATCAAGACTTGCAGAATAATCATTCTTATCATGCCAAAGCCTGCTTCGGTGCTTGAGGCACCTCAGGACGCCGCTGCATGCTCAATGACGTAATCATATTTTTTCGCCGCAGGCGTACCCTATTATTTAATCATAATTAGGAAGCGAACGCATGCTACATTGGCGAATTCGCCTCTGGCGAAAAGCTCGCGTTCACTACGTTCGCGAGCGTCACCGGTTTCGGCACACCAATAAACTTTATAAATAACAAAATAAATGCAGACACTATGGCAAATAAGAGCGGTGAATCACTTTCTAGTCGTATAGCAGAGGAAGCGATAGATGAGATAATGATGGCAGGGATAGCTTTCCTCCTCGTCATCACTGGTGTCAATTACTTCAACATGAAATGGGCTTGGGCAGATACCCTTGCAAAGACAGGTTCAGCAACACCAAGCATGATAGGTATTGAGATCAAGCAGATGTTCGGAGGCATAACCACCACTTTCCCGTTCAAGTATCTGTTTGTGCAGCATGATTTCTGGGGCGCTCTGACATTGGCGATAGTCCTGACAGTGATAGGACTGGGCCTGAAAGCATTCACAGTGAAGACCAAAGGGAAGTTCCTGATAGACATAGGTAAGAATCTATACCTTCCTGCAACAATCGGAGTTGTAGGCATAATAGGACTTCAGATATGGAGCGCAATAAAGGTAGAGGGATATCTTACAAAAAGGGCCATGGCACTGCCTGAGATGAGTTCAGGGTTCTTCATCTGGGAGACATATGGCATATTGTTCCTGGTCGGAGCATCAGTGCTCGTGATAGGGTCGATAGTGAAACTGATCGGTGAGAAGAATGCCTACCCTAAGACAAAGATGATCGGCGATGCGATGTTCTCAGGATCATGCATATTGATAGCGTATTACATCATAATAAGGGCACTATCTCTCGAGATAGTATTCAACACTTCAGTAGGAAGGACCATCGAGGCTTTCATAATATCCAACCAGTTCTCTAACATAGCGATAATCATATCAGTATTCGTATTCAGCTTCGGTCTCGCATTGAAGAGGCTGGGGGTAAAGATCCTCAGGAAGGAGAAGAATCTCTGGAAGCTGGATGAATTGAAGCAGAAACATGAATACCTGAAACAAGAGCTAGGTGCAAGGCCTGCAACAGCCCCACCACAGCATCCTAAGCAGCTTCAGGTGGACGCAAGACAGCACCTGCGCCATCCTGCATATGATCAGCCTGAGCACCCTATACATCGCTATGTGCATCCTCAGGGACATTATAAGAAGAAGAGAAGGTGAACCTATATCCAGTGGTTTCAGGGGCATTCCAGACAGATACATAGATTCTGCAGGAAGAAAGAATAGTTATTTAAGTCAACAGAAAACATATTCTGATATGTGGACATTAAAGCTTGAGGTGGATGCAAATAACTCTACAATCGGTAAGTTAGCGATAAAGCATAAGATAATCCTGCACTTATTCAGGATATGTTTCTCCCGCGAGGATGATAACTATTATATTTCAAGCTATGCGGGAGTGATAAACGGCGAGCCTTCTGCTACAGAAGAGTTCAAGAAAGATCTAGAAAATATCGATCAGATAATAAATAAAGAATTCAATGATTCATTTTTTGTATGTTCATTCAGGGAACATAAACGGTATGCAGCAGCATTTGATCCTGACATTATCTTTCTTGAACCTTGGATTATCAATGGCTGCACAGGAAAACACACATTAGTGATAAGCTCATGGCAGAAGTCCAAAATAACTGAGTATTCAGATGCCATAAAAGAACATCATGAATCACGGATTACAAAGATAACAGATACGGCAGTCTCAAACATATTCACATTTGCAGTGAGACCGCACCTGACAGAACAACAGAAGAAAGCTCTTGCAATAGCAATAAAAGAAGGGTATTATGACTACCCAAGGAACATAGGACTAAAAGAACTTGCAAGAATATCAAAAATATCCTATTCAACTTTTCAGGCACATCTCAGGAAAGCAGAGAAAAAGATCCTCCCGTATTCTATAAATACTGAATAAATGAGAACCCCTGAACCACAATAATTACGAATATTTTACGTCAACTTTCGTAGTTATTTCTGGATTTTCATCTTCACGACATATGTCGCCATAAACTACTTCTAATACAGAACTGTCTCGTTATTTATTCGTCGCTAAAGGTGATCCCATGACAGACCCTGATCTTGTCAACCAGAATACACTTGACACAATACTGAAAGAATATCCTGAAGATTTTAAGATGCTCCATAAGGCTGAATTCTATTCTCCGAATAGGCTCAAGGGATATCTTAAGACAAGTCCTGATTGGGGGTACAGTGGCGACAGAGCCTCGCCGGTCAATCATTTCACTGCAGGAGAGGCAGTCTTTTCCCATAACCAGATGTCCTACATACTTCTCACATGCATGGCAGAAAGAGGTCTTCTTGAGAATGTACACCCATTGCCACTTGATGTGATGAACCAGAAGAAATTCAATGGACTCTTGATAACTGAGATAGGGATGACATTCAGCAAGCCTTTCCTGTCATCCGAAGAGTATACATGTGAGTTCAATATTGAGAGTTCATTGGTCAAACAGACAAGGAGCGGAATATATTTATTTTTACATAGCACATTTGATTTTGAGAATGGAAAATCGCAGGGATACAGCAAAGGAGTACTAAAACTTGAGGAACATGAGATAATAGACAAGAACAGACTTGCGATATCAAGAAAACTCCAGGCCCAGGATGATGGTTGACTACGACAAGCTCTTAAGGACATTATGCCCTGCTTACCCTGAGGCATTGAAATTATTCGCTTTGAATGCTCAAGGATCTTCTGTTCTTGAATTAGGTATAGGAAACGGAAACATTGCACTTGCGATACTCTCTGAACAGCCAGGCATTAAGTACAAAGGGATTGATATAGACCCTTCAGCATTGGCTATTGCTACCGACAAGCTTAAGGGATATGATGTGACTCTTCAAACAAAAAACCTTCGAGATATAGATTATGAATCAGTAGATACGATTGTGAGTTCCATGGCAATACACCATCTTAGCCGCCCTGAGCAGGAAGATCTCTTCAGGAAGGTATATGGTGCGTGTAAAAGATTCTTACACTTTGAACTGATCGCTCCTGAAAACAATATGGAAGCCAGAGCGAATGAGAAATACATGAACAGCGTCATTGAAGAAGCCGCAACAGTATCTGGCTTCAGTAAGCAGGATATTGAAGATATGTACAGAGAATCTGCGAAAAAAGACTTGCCGCTCAGACTATCTGAGCACATATGTATCAATGAGTCCTTAGGATTTAAAGTCAATGTATTGCTGAAAGACCATCGGTTTGCATTCTATGCATGCTCCAGGTGATTGTCGATCGGCATTCCCTGTAGCTATTTGAAGATTGCTTATATGCCGAGAAAGTCAGAATTTTTTTTGATCTCATCTACTACGATATTTTTGGACAGTATATGTAAGTTATGCGTGGTGTCCAGTTGTCTGAACTGGGAATTTGGCATCTGTCCGGTCACTTTGCGTGCATGACGCAGCATACGTCTCGATAAGAAATCCTGATTTGAGTGAAGCACCAATACAGGAAAATTGAATGCGCTTACCTTTGATCGGATATCATAACCAGTGCAAAGGTCAAAATTCGTTAATATGGTCTCAAGAGGAGTATCCCTTAAACCTACATATTTTATGGCCTCTTCAGAGGACTCAGTGCCGTATACATGGAAGTCTCCTGATTTTCCTGAGTACTTCCCTTGTGCACCCTTCAGGTACTGGCGTATCATGTACCTTGCAGGCAGATACCACATGACCCTTGCAGGCTCCATGAAGAACGGATTCAGCAATACCATCGAATCGACATACTCAGGATGATCTGATGCAAAGCCTAACAAAGGCATACAACCTTTAGAATGTCCGAGCAGAACTGCGTTGTCAACACCTTCCGCGTCAAGTATCTTATGTACGAGGTCTGCCTCCATATCAAGAGTCCTGCCTGAAATCTCTTCAGACAGGCCATGACCTGGAAAGTCAATGCTTATACACATATAGTCTTCAGGAAACGTATCTATTATCGGGAGTCCTGCAGTATGGTTCTGACAGTCTCCATGACAGAACAGGACTGCTTTGCTTGACTTGCCTTTTGTATAGTACACTATCTTGGAATCCTGTACATATACTGATTTCCTGTTGAATTGATTACTTGGATCCACATTAACCAGCCATAAACCAATCATGACCTGAACTAAATAAAGTGAATCACATCAGAATTAAAAGATTTACGGTTTAATGGACAAGAAATCCTGAAATAGGCCATTCCGACCATATCAATAGGACTGGCGGTTTATTGAAAATGAGCGTGAAACACCGATATTCAATACCTCTCTCTCAAGACGTCCCTATACTGAGATTAGCCCCTTTTGAAGACTACTGGTCGCGGTTCAGGGAGACCTGTATATCTTACCACGACTCTCCTGAGATACGCAAGGAAAAAGAGGGGTTTCTTTCAGAATGGAGACCAGTATTTGAATGTGTTTATGAAGAGCTGTCAAATATGGATAACTGTTTTGATGGACCTTATGATAATAGGCATGACTTCACGAAAGAAGGGAGTGATCGGTCATTTCTTGAGACTAGTGTGGTGACATTGCTTGAAGATAGCCCACAGGATCAAGACCCATTACACAGGTCCGCTTCATTGATC
Organism: Candidatus Woesearchaeota archaeon; assembly: GCA_043819495.1. GTDB lineage: Archaea > Nanobdellota > Nanobdellia > Woesearchaeales > UBA11576 > JABMQF01. Next base: position 20,068 of record JBDRET010000064.1, read on the forward strand.
ATCGGTGCAGTGAAGACATATCAGACGATCCAAAAAGAGTGTATGATGTCTACGACACCCCAAAAACAACCGCTTGATTATAGCCAATACAACAACATTTTTGCTAAATCATTTGCGGTTAAAGACGGTCAGTTAAGATTCACCTCCAGCGAAAATCCTACACATATCTGTCTATTGTATAGGGGTGATGTCTATGAGATAGAGGTTCTCAGAGATGACCAGATAATATCTAAAAAAGGATTAGTGACCTGCCTTGAAGATATTGTGGAATCATCTAAAGACAGTTCTAATTCGATTTCGGTAGGCGACCTGTCTGTCACGAATGTATCTGAATACCTAAAACAACGAGAAGTTCTTGATAAGGTTCCTCAAAATAAGACACTATTTTCAAAGCTTGAAGGTTCATTGTTCGTGATGTCTCTGGATCTCGACACCTTACCATCAGATGATGAACAGGCTGCAAGAGCGATATTTTCAGAGAACTACCGCAATCGGTTCTATTATGTACCTACACAGATAGTTGTATTAGGCAATGGGCAATCAGGAATAATATCTGCGTTCAATGCAGACCTTGATGGAAATACGATAATCCAGTCTGCATCGTGGATGGCTGACAATGCCCGGAATTTAGACGATCTTGACGCAGAGTATTTTGATGAGGCGCAGAGACCAAGAAGATTACATTTTGATTTCTCGTCGGTGGATGAAGGACAATCAGACGTCAACGGCAGATTGCATCAGGAACAGGCAGTTTATGAAGTCAGAGGTATCGGTAAAGGATTATTCAAGAGATACGACCTGTGTCCTGATTCAGCAGTCAATGTGGCGATTGTCTGGGCGACACGGGATGAGGATTCACGTCTTAAGAATATATATGAACTGATAGACATGAGACAATGGAGCAGAGGTACTCTGACTTTTCCTCCTGTACGGGCACAGAAGATTGAGGAATTTGTCCATAAGGTGCAGACTCAGGCAGGACTGTCGAAAGAGGACAAGGCAGCATTGCTCAGGGAAGCTGTCTATTCACACAGGCATATGGTGACTTCTGCAAGAGATGGAAGTGATCCTTTCATCAGCTTGATATTCCCTACCCTGTCACGCTTGGACCTGACAGAAAGATTGCGTGAATCTGTTTCTGAGTTCTGGGCCGCAATCCGGAACCACCCTGCTGTGTATGATATGTTTGTATCTGATATAGTCACTTCGAATATATCTATCACAGATAAATTACCTTACGTAAAATTTACAGGCAGACCTGGCGTGAAATTCACTCGAGGACGTTTATTTGCCGCACACATAATCATAGGGGAAGATTCTATCCGCTTCATATACATGCCTAATGAAAACTATGTTGGACAGATAGGAGCGATCCACAAAAGAATCGAACAGAGCTTGAATGGCATGAAAATGGTTCTTGAATGATGTATATATAGGGAGTATTCTTCGCATCTGCTTCGAATTTCAGCGTCCACATACCAGACACGATATATGTCGCCTTAACTTATAAATGTAAGGTTCTGCCTGTTTACAGTCCATAGTGATATGATGAGTGCTTAAAAGGGTGATATAGTGGATACTGCAGAACAGTTCATGGCTCAACTCCAGGAACTGGGACTGAATAGGGATGAGTCTAAAATATACGTCGCGCTCCTGAAGACCGGGGAGACGACTGCTGAGAGGATAAGTAAAGAAGCAGATATCCCCTACGGAAAGGCGTATGATCTTCTGTTGGACCTGTGCCTGAAGGATGTAGCTATCGTCCGACCGACATGCCCGATGAGATGCAGGGCAGTCCCTTGGGACGCTGCGATAGAGTACCTCAAAAGAAAGCTGCCCGATAAGGATGGGATTGACAAGAAAAGCAGAAGCTAAAAAGTTATCTCTCCAATATCCGTTTCAATTCTGTCCTCATCTCTCTGGTGAGATCAGAATCCTTTGGCACGAATGACCGGTAATCCTTTCCCCATATCATCCCATATTTTCTTTTCATTGCCCACAGGCCTTCATCAGTGAATATCATCACAGGTATTCCCTGTTCATTCGCATAGCCTATGAATTCTCTTGCGCGATCAGGCACATTCGCAGGGTCCTTTGTCTTCGGTTCTACGAGCACAGCACTGTACTCTCTCTGTGCCATTGATTCCTTTGCCTTTTCAAAGTCTAGTGAGAAATATGCTTCTATGCCGAGCTCTCGCCTGCATGTGTAATCAAGAAGGAATTCTGTGGCAATATCGCTCAATTCATCTACCACAAGGATATTTATTGTCATGCGCCCCACCTGAAAAAAATAAAGAAGGGCTTGTTACCCGCCCTCAACACTTTTGTGCCCATGTATCCTCATATCCTGATCATGATTTTCACAGGAGTTTCTTTATACAGGGTATACTCTTATATGCTGTTCTCATATAAAAAGCTTACTAAAATTACTACTATACAGTGAGTAATAAACGAAAAGTTTATAAACTAATGCTGTAAAAAGGAACTAGGGCAATATTATGGGAGAATTTTCATTATATGACAGACTGAATGCAGATCTTAGACTCATGCAGGCAGACAACTATGTGGGCATGAACCCAATAGGACTTACGCAGTCAGACTGCAACAGAAACTATTGGTGCGTTGTAGAACACGCTCATGTTCCTGCTCCTAAGATGGCAAGCATGCTGGAAGAAGTGATCAGAGTCGCATTCGATCACGGGCATGACGTACGCCAATACATGGAACACTTCGACAATTTCTGCAAGGATAATGATCTATAGGTGCACGACATGGATCCAAAAGAATCAAGATACACCAACTTCGTGCTTTACCTAAAACATCTTGATGATTCAGGTCAACGCCTTAGGCCATACACAGGTACAATATCTGCGAATTATGATGATTATATAAAAAGGGCAAGGAAATTCGATGCTGATTCAAAATCTGAAGCTGAATTGCTCTCTTCAATCATACATGATGCTTTTCAGTGCGGCTACAGGATAGGACCATATCTGCAGGTATTAAAGCAGCACTGCAGGAAAAATAACATATAAGATGTCAAACACAATCTATGTCCAACCCTGGAAGATGGAAACAATAGATTTCTCTGTACATGACGAAGCACAGACACATGGTCTGGAGCAATGCATCGCCATAGCGACAAGGAAAGGTGACAAAGGCACTCTTGCGCACCTCACTCTGAAGAACAACCTGAGAGAGTATTTCCAATGGCTTGTCAACAATGCAGAAAGAGATTCAGAGCTCTACCTGGCAGGAGGCAGACCAGTAGAATCACAATCATACATCCGCAAAGTCATCGAATGCGTAAAAAAGATAGGATACGACCTGACAGCCCATGAGACCATGAAAGACAATATATCTGGCTGTGACCTGATGATGCGTCAGAGCGGCCCTATAGCGCTGCAGTACTACAGGAGATTCGGCTCACCAAGTGGTGAAAAGAAGCTGCCAGTCTCGATAAGCATGTTGGGGCGTTAAAGAATGACTGAAGAGCTACTGTGCCAAGAAGCGCAAATTTCTGCACCAGAACAGGTCAGCTACAGAAATGAAGATTCTCTAGACACTCGACTCAGTGATTCTGAACAATCCGAAATGAGATTTTCAGATAAAGACTGTGTTGATCTGGTTGTTCTTGCAGGATTATTGCAGGCTATAGACGCAACAAAGAATGACAAGAGACTACAGGAGTTACTAGAAGTGGATCTTAATCTTGAAGGTAATAGAAATACTGTCCAGAACATATATAGCATAGCAAGAGATATGGGCGTCTCTCAGGAATATATCGACAAAGCGATAAGCACCCATAAACCATCGATAGAAGAACAGCTTTCAGACCTGGAGAAGCATGGAGTTGTACCATCAATCGATGTAATCACCCATGCATATGTCAATACCATCAAAAAAGCGTTAGCAGGACAGTTCCCAGGTTATGATATTGAAATAAAATGCGATAAAAGAGAATGGTTCCCCCCAGAATTTCAATTTTACTTGACTCATAAGGTAAAAAAGAAGCACAGATTCCTTTTCTGGAAATATCAGACGACCAGTATAATCAAGGAATCGCTTGCAGAATTTAAGTTCCATAATAAAGTTGGCCTGAAGAAAGGGATATTTAGTCTGGATATACATCTCAAAAGTCCTAAATTCCTCAGGGCCTGCGGAGATAGTCTTGAGCATATCAACGGATTATTGAAAGATCACATAGAAGAGTATAATATCAAACACCATTATATAGTAGAATAGGAATTACAGGGCATCATTCAGAAAAAAGCCTGGAACAGCGGCGCTGTCACGAACACTTCCAATACTGTAGCGACAAAGACGAGCTCTACAGCTATCAGGATGAGCACAGTTGCATCCTTGAACACATTCTTGAACGCCTGTGACCCTTTCTTCTCTTCAAACACTGCTTTTGACACGACTCCTCCAGCTATGGCTGCAAGAAGATAACCGCTCACTTCAGGTATCATATGTATCAGGAAGAATCCGAGTACCTGAACTCCTTGCATGAGATTCTCAGCGACGGTCTTTGATACGAATATGACAAAATTCGCGAATACACTGGCATTCAGCATCATGAGGAATATTGCGCTTGCACCATAGAAGAATGATAGCAAGAAACACAGGACAAGTACCAGGAGGTCGTGCGAAAAAAGGCCAAAGAGACTTGAGAAAGTATTCACCTCAAACCCTTTCACGAAAGAGGTGATCATATCTTCAGTCACGCCCTGCTGGAAATTGAGATATTTTGTCTGAAAATTGAACATGCTGTCATACAGCACAGGGTTATCATATGAACCGAAACCCAGCACCAGATACGCGGCAAATACTCCAAGGAAAGCAAAAAGGTATGCCTCGAATATCTCCCTATGATTGCGTACGAAATGTTTGAGCCCTTCTTTACGCTCGACCGCTTCTTCAAGACGTATGAGCGTTATGATTGTAGGGACAAGGAGTAAAGTAGTCAGGAATATGAGCGCGACAGACATATCATCCCGAAAGAATATGAATGCGACAAAGAATGCGATGAAAGTGAATATGAATGCAAGAAAGAACGCCATGTATGGTCTGTGCTTTACCTTTAGCGCATTGAACAGCTCATCAAGGACCATTATCTACCTCTAGAATCTTCCCCTTCTTGATGACCTTCCATTCAGGTATGACTCAAGACCTAACCTATCTCCTTTTCCGAGAAGATCTATTGCTGCAGGTTTCTTCCTGTTGTCACCATTGCTCCAGCCATACTTGGCAAGGATGCCTAGCAGTAATCCTATTGTAGCGAGCACTATCAGCAGGCTTGTAAGGTCAAAAGTAAGGTCACTCATGAAGCCAGTGGCTTTTCCAATGCCTCCTGTAGATCCTTCATCTTCATCAGTCGCGTCAATCGTGTATTTCTCTGGTTTTGGTATTGGTCTTCTAGCGGCAGTAGCTGCAGCTGTTTCTGTGGTCTCTCCATCATTGTCGTCTTCCTCCGCAGGTTCATCATTACATGCCCTTGTCTCTATACTCTTCTTGCTTCCATCGCACTTGTTGACATCTACACAGGTCTTCTCCTGCATCCCATCTTCGCACATGGTCCAGGCAGTGCATCGGATATCTTTCTCACAGGCATTCTCTATTACTTGGATAGGATTATGACTATTATCTCTTCCGCCACCAGATCCTCCTGAACTGCTGCTCTGTACCTGTGGCACAGCGACAGTTAGCTGCACAGTCTTCACATATTCCTCTGAATTACCATCGCTCAGCACAGCCGCAGTGATATCATATGTGCCTTCATCTGCAGGTGCTGTGAATGCGTGGCTAAAACTTCCTTGGTCCAGTTCCAGTTCCACATCTCCCTCAGGAAGGGTGAGTACTACCATATCTTCAGGTATCGCGCTTCCATTATCATATACAATTGCACTTATTACAGTAACTTCGCTTCCCGGTGCTGCAGTCGCAGGATCAAGTTCAAGCGCAACTACATATTTGTAGGTCATCTCTATCTCTATCGTTGCAGTATTAGAATGATTCAATGTATCGACACTGTACACCTCCAAGGTGTAAGTGCCCAATGCGGATGTCTCGGTCGTCGCGACAGATGCAGCATATACAGTATCTTCTCTATCTAAGGGTATGGTTTGGATTTCACCATGAGGATCTACTAACACTGCTGTCACTTGTTCCACTCCGCTGATGTCAGTCACTACGAGGCTTATTTCTACAGGATCGCCCCTGAAGACCTTATCGGCGCTGTTGTCTACGATGTCTGGTCCGGTCAAATCCACTACCGTCACCTGTCTCGTATCACTTTCTCCGCTATTTCCTGCGTTGTCGACACATTGAACCCTCCACGTATAGTCTCCGGCCGCCAGTAACTCAGACCGGGCCGTCTCAGCTCCCCTCTGCGCGGTGTGTTGCTGTAATTCTGCATCATCCACTATTACTTTGCAGTCCATTTCTTCGTCGTAATCATCCAGCACCCTGTATGAGAAGTTTACATGCACATCGATAGTGTCTCCGTCTATTGGCCCTAAAAGTTCAACCTGCGGAGGAGTCCTGTCGATTATTATTCGATAGGTCAGCTCAGCCTGGTTTCCGACAGGATCCTCCGCGCTGACCGCAAATTCGTTCGGTCCATCTGGCCAGTCATTGACTTTGACTGCAAATTCGCTCTCAACTTCAGTCTCATTGCCGTCCCTGACAAAAAGAATGCTTGCCAAGCCATAATTGTCGGTGACCTCGAACTCCAATTCCGTTGAGTCCGCAATGATGCTGTTGTTTTCAGGCGATTTCATCACTATTGCAGGTGGTGTCTTATCTAATGTGTACACTCTTGCCGCACTTGTCCCTGTCCATCCGGCGGGATCTGTGCACCTGACTTCCCATGCATGTTCTCCTTCTTCCAAGTCTGCACTTGGTATGGTTACAATTTCCATATTGGGTGCTTCAATGTCTATCCTGTACTCATTGCCGTCTATGTAGATGCTGCACGTAACTGTTTTGGCCAGGTTATCTGCAGAAAAAAAGCTGAATTCCTGACTCAGTCCGATTACCGCATTGTCGTCGGGAGACACTAAAGTCACATTCGGTGGAGCGCCATCGATGGTGAAACTGCCTGTCTGTTCTGCAGATTCACCACCTTTGTTATATGCTTTGAATCCATAGCAGATCTCTTCGCTGTCTTCATACTCTGACATATCTGCCTGGTTTGTGTAGATTCCTTCTGATAGTTCAAGGACTGATTCCTGTTCTTCTGTCTCATTGTCTGGATTGCATTCTATCCAGCTGAAGACTACATTCTCTACTGCTGTCTCGTCATCTGTCACATTTGCAAGGATATCAAGCACACTTCCCATCTTTACGAATCCTTCATCTATAGGTGCTAGTGTGACGAGCTCTGGTGCTGTGTCATCATTCAGTATGTTTATGTCAAAAGAGAAATCGTGTCTTACGCCTTCGTCATCTATTATTGTGATTGTTGATTGTGATGTTGTATCTTCGTATAATAATGGTGCTTGGGTGAGATATTCGAATACTGCGAGCTTGACATTTGTGCCAAGGCTCCCATCACTCCAGATTGCTATGGACTCATTCTGTTCTTCTGTCCATCCTCTGTAATCGACTGATGCTAGTATAGATAGTCCATCTGCAGTTACTGCAACACCTGTGATCTCATAGTCATTGCCAAAGTTGTCAATGTCAAGCTGGAAGCTGGCTTCATTTGTCTCGTAGAATTCAAGCGGGGAGAGTGATAGCTCCGGCTCTGCGGATACAAAGCATGCTACGATGAGTAGCATTACACCAAGTATACTCACACCTCTTTTCCTGATGGAGACCAACCTCTTTTTTTTTAAAAATTAAGGCAGAATTCACCAGACTTTCGTCCGGACCCCTACTGCCTAACCCGTTGTAACATGTAATTTACTAGTCACCATTGCCCCACTGTCGTCACTGACCAGCACCTTCCTACAATGCCGGTTGTAGTCAATATCGCCGCTTTCAACTGAGTTGTCATTATAGTAGACAAATGTATGAGATTCGTATACTAGTATTAGATTACCCTATGTATTAGAATATTTAAATCTTTCGGTTGGTACAGTATCTCCGAGCGTGTTTTTGTTGGGGAGTTTATTATCTATGTTTGAGATAGTTTTTCCCTTAGAAAGCACATATTCAGCTGTGAATATCCTTACTGGGCATAACGTTCAGGATTTTTCTTATATGATCTCTTGGGATT
>JBDRET010000065.1:0-31753 GCA_043819495.1 Candidatus Woesearchaeota archaeon
CTTCAAGGTCCTGTGGAAGGTATGTGAACTCTACCCGTTGATCATTGATCTCAGTATACCAGCCGAGTTGTGTCCGCTTGAAATCATGGCCATCGTACTCATCTGAGGTCTCTCCTGAATTGTATCCGCTGAACATGATGCCAAATACGCTCAATATCATGAGCCCTCCCAATAAAATTGTTATTATGGCCTGTTTTGACATCCGCTCATTCTTCTGCTTATTATGACGTAAAGTCCTTATCTTATGACGTTTTATCCTTGACATATTGATATCACAACAGTATCGAGAAATGGTTTATTTATAATCCTTTTTGTTTATTTTGATATGCACCTATAATCTGTTTAAAAGCATTTGATTTTAAAAGCATTTAAATATGAGCACATTCCCTATTTTCAACATATTCAATAAAAAGTGAAATAACAGAATATCTCAAATATTCAGTAAATAGTAAAAAAAGAGGCCGCCCCAAGATGAAAGAGTTTGAGAAGGAATTTCTGGAATTCATATCAGACACATTCCAACGCTTCGGTCTGGATTCCCTGAGCAGTCAGATGGTAAGCATACTATTCCTGGAGCCAGATGAGGTGGCGATGGAAGACCTTGCAACGCGCACAGGTTACAGTCTTGCTTCTGTATCTACAAAGATGCGCCCGCTTGAAGATATAGGTCTTGTTAAGAAGATGAAGAGACCAGGGACTAAGAGATCATTCTATTTCATGGATAAGGATGTGTATAGCATAATGCTGAGGAAGCTGGATGCTATGGAGAGAAGCTACATCACTCCTGCAAAGAGCATACTGCCAAACATAATTGAGAAGCAGAAGTCAGGCAAGATCAGCCCTGAAGATAAGAAGAAAATGGATATCATCCAGAACTATCATAAGCAGTTGACAGAAGTCAGCGAAGTATTCAACAGGCTAAAACAGGAGCTTGGGAAGAGAGGTAAGTGAGCAGGATGGCTAAAGAAAGAAAGACAGTCATACGATTGGACAAGGTGTGGAAGGTATACACTATGGGCAAGGTAGAGGTACCTGCTCTCCGAGGCCTTGACCTGACGATAAAGGACGGTGAATTCGTGGCTATCATGGGGAGAAGTGGATCTGGGAAGTCTACATCCATGAACATGATAGGATGCCTTGACATACCTACTAAAGGCAGCATATATCTTGACGGGCATGATATATCAAAACTCTCAGAATCCGACCTCGCACAGATAAGAGGCAGACGGATAGGTTTCATATTCCAGCAGTTCAATCTCATATCCACACTGACTGCAATTGAGAATGTCATGCTTCCTATGACTTTCCAGGGGATGCCTTCAGATGAGCGCAAAGAACGTGCAGAGCATCTGCTTGACATGGTAGACCTAAAAGACAGGATGAATCATAAGCCATCAGAGCTATCAGGTGGGGAGCAGCAGAGAGTTGCCATAGCAAGATCTCTGGCGAATGACCCTGAAGTCATACTCGCCGATGAGCCCACAGGGAACCTGGACTCAAAGACAGGAAAGATAGTCATGGATTTCCTCAGGAAGCTCAACATTGATGAGGACAAGACGATAATAATGGTGACACACGACGAAGATATTGCGCATCACGCTCAGAGGATAGAGTTCCTGAAAGACGGGACGGTGCTTAGGACGATCAAGGGCAGAAATAACGTCCCGAATCCGCTGAATCAGGATATGAAGAAAGTTAAGAAGATTCCAAGAAAAACCAAGAATACATCTAATAATCAAGATAATAAAGTGAGGTCAATGAAATGAGATGTGCAATACAAACCAAAAGGACATGGATTACCGCAACCATAGTGCTGATCATGGCCCTGCTATCCTGTATAGCTGTGATGGCAGATAGTGTAACCTATGTGAGCGGAAACAGTATACGGGTCTCTATGATAAGCCAGAGCCCTGACCCTGTAGGTCCAGGAGCATACCTGGAACTCAGATGGATGGTGACAAACTATGGATCCACCCCTGTAGAGGATCTGGAATTCATGCTCGTCACTGATTACCCTTTCCAGCTATTGGGCCTTGATAAGGGCATACGCTCTCTTGGCATGATACAAGGCCATCAGAAAGGTTAAGAAGGTGTTGTATTGTACTACCGCATCCGCATAGATGAGGATGCTTCTGAAGGTGTCAATGACATCACCCTCAAGTATCGCCATAAGATGATGCAGGACTGGACAAAGCTCGATAACTTCGAGGTCAGGGTCCAGAGCGTGGATGCTGCTGTAGTCATCGATAGCATAAAGCTGGAACCTGAAAGGATACCCCCTGGCACTAATGGGAAACTCCATATCAAGATCAAAAACCTTGCGGACTCACTGATGAAAGATGTCAATGTAAAGCTCGACCTCACACTTTCGACACTCCCACCATCAGCTACAGGGTCTGAATCAGCTCTTCTTTTCGAGGCTCTTCCTTTTGCGCCCACTGCATCTTCAGGAGAGCAGAGGATCCAAAGCATAAAACCAGGAAAGACAGAGGTCGTCACCTATGACCTTATGGTATATCCTGATGCAGCATCACGCGTCTACAAGCTTCCTGTGATATTGACCTACAAGGATGAGCTTGACAATGAGTTCACCAAGAACCTCATAATAGGCATCATCGTAGGTGCTGAACCTGACCTGTATGTCGTGATTGACAGCTCTGACCTTGTCGCAGGCAAGAAGAATGGCAAGGTGTCTTTCAAGTTCGTGAATAGGGGCGTCACAGACATAAAGTTCCTTGATGTGATACTGCTGGACTCTGAAGATTACGAAGTCGTCTCTGCAAGAGAGGAATACATAGGGAACATAGACTCCGATGACTTTGAGAGTGTTGACTTCGATATCTACCTGAAGAACAACGATAACACAGAGAAGCAGGGCCATCTTAATTTCCCTATAACGATAACATTCAAGGACGCCAACAACAAGGATTACGATAAAGATGTCTCCCTAGAGTACAAGATATACACTGCAAAAGAGAAAGGGGAAGCAAAGAGCCAGAGTGCACTTCTCATCGTAGTTGCCCTTGTGATAATAATTGTGGTATGGATTGTCTATCGCAGATGGGAGAAGAAGCGTAAAGCAAAGCTCAAGAAGTAGTGTCATAGGCACTGCTTTGAATATTTTCTTTTTTCAAGGTACGTGGCCCTACCGCACATGAGCCGGCTATATCAAGATGATATTTGATTACTTCAGGATTGCTTTTAGCAATCTCACCAGGAGAAGATTGCGGTCATGGTTGACTGTCATAGGCATATTCATAGGGATAATGGCAGTCGTAGGACTTGTCTCTCTTTCTCAGGGGATGGAGAATGCGCTTCTGGAAGAATTCAAGAAGCTAGGTACTGACAGGATCATCGTGAGTCCTGGCGGTGCTGCATTCGGTCCTGTAGGAGGATTCCTGAGCGCAGCTAAATTCACTGAAGCTGATTATGGTGTAGCAAAGAAAGTACGCGGGATATCGATGTCTGCGTCAGTATACAGCGAAACAGCGTATCTTACTTACAATAGAGAGACCAAACAACAGCTGGTCTGGGGTTTCCCGACAGATAGTGATAGCATAGCATTCTTCAAGACACAGTCGATGTTCGATATAGGTGAAGGACGTATGCTCAGGACTGGTGACAAGTACAAGGCAATCATAGGGTGGGACATCGCAAATGACCTCTTTGATAAACCGCTTAAAGTAGGGAGTACCATCTACATAAATATGCAGCCATTCACAGTAGTAGGCATCCATGAGAAGAAAGGTGGTGCCATATCTTCTGATGATGTGATACGCATACCTAAAGACACTGCACGAGAGCTGTTCGGAGAGCCTGATGCAGTCACTGCTATATTCATGGAGGTCAGAGAAGGCTTCAATGTTGACGATGTTGTAGAGCAGGTCAAGCGTAGGATGAGGAATTTCAGGGATGTCAAGGAAGGGGAAGAAGATTTCAGTGTCCAGACATCTGCCCAGGCGATACAGGCCTTTGAGGCTATCCTTGGTATTGTCCAGGCAGTGCTTGTAGGGCTTGCAGCAATCTCGTTGCTTGTCGGTGGTATAGGCATAATGAATACCATGTATACCTCGGTCGTGGAGCGTACCAGGGATATCGGCATAATGAAATCAGTAGGTGCCAAGAATTCCAGCATCATGCTGATATTCCTTTTCGAGTCAGGTCTTCTTGGAGCAGTGGGTGGCGGCATCGGCACCCTCTTGGGTCTGGCAATAGGTAAGGTTGCAGAGATAGTGGCTTTCCAGTATGGTGTGGAGTCGCTACAGGCATATATGGGTCTGCCTCTGATACTTGGTGCTATGCTGTTCTCATTCATAGTGGGTTCATTGGCAGGCACTCTTCCTGCGATGCAGGCGGCAAAACTGCATCCTGTGGATGCATTGAGGAGATGAAAGATGTGGGCTGATTATTTCAGACTGGCGTTCAAGACATTCTTGACGCAGAAGAAGAGGACATTCCTCACATTGCTGGGGATATTCATAGGTATAGCTGCAGTAGTCTCGCTCATCTCTCTTGGGCAGGGGCTCAAATCAGGGATTGATAAGCAATTCGAGATCCTCGGGACGAATAAGATATTTGTTATGCCCGGGACTGGTGGTGGTTTCAATTTTGCGCAGACTGCAAAGCTTACCAGTGACGATATGGATGTCATACGTTCCACTTCAGGTGTGGAAGAGGCAAGCGGTATGATATACAAGATGGCAAGTGTCGAATTTGGAGGAGAGCGTAAATATACCTTCGTGATAGGTATAGATGATTCAGACTCATCTTTTGATGCTGTTCTTGAGAGTTTCGGTGTCCTGATAGATGATGGACGCGGGGTCGAAAGCGTTAAAGAAGCGAATATCGGCTACCGGTTTGGGATAGGTGACTTCTTTGACTCTGCTGTTGAGAGCGGAGATAAGATGGTGATTGAAGGTAAGAAATTCAAGGCAGCAGGGACAGTCACACAGGTGGGTAATCCTCAGGATGACAGCAATATATACATAACTCTTGACGCTGCAAATGACCTTTTTGGTACATCTAAAGATGAGATGGATCAGATAATGGTGACTGTCAAGGATGGTGAAGATACTCCTACAGTCTCTGATAGGATAAAACGCAGGATGAGGAACATTAGGAATGTTGATGAGGGTGATGAGGACTTCACAGTCCAGACAACTGAGGATTTTGCAGAGACATTCGGGATTGTCCTTACGATAGTGCAGATAATACTTATCGGTATCTCAGCGATATCCCTTCTTGTCGGAGGAGTCAACATAGCCAACACGATGTACACTGCAGTGATGGAACGGACGCGGGAGATCGGCGTGATGAAGGCGATCGGTGCCAGGAACAGCGATGTTTTCATGATATTCCTCATAGAATCAGGCATCCTGGGAGTGGCAGGAGGGATCATAGGTATAATCATCGGGATCGGCCTCAGTAAGATGGTATCATTTGCTGCTATAGCTACAGGATACACATTCATAGAGACATCATTCCCTTGGTATCTGACATTTGGCGCATTGCTTTTCTCATTTGTAGTTGGCGCAATGGCAGGTACCTTGCCTGCTATCCAGGCATCAAAGCTGAAGCCTGTCGACGCTCTTAGATATGAATGATAATTATTTATGATAGTTGCTTGCGTGATCGATATGGAGATTGGACTTAAGATATATCCTGAAGACCTGGACTATGCTAAAAAACTGGCTAGATACTGTGATTTCTTTGAGGTCACTGCAATCCCTGGTTCTGATTTCAGGAAGCTGAAGTTGCTCGGAAAGCCATTCACGATACATACGATACATTCTAAGTGGGGATTTAACACTGCAAATCCAGAGAAGGAATCGACCATCAATAGGAAAGGGATATCCGTAGCAGAGGATGCTGCAGATATCCTTGATGCAGATACTATAGTTGTACATCCGGGCTATCTTGAGAGTGCTGGCTGCAGCATAACAACCACAATCAAGACCATACGACGGCTTGATAAGCGGTTCGCTGTCGAGAATCTGCCTCCATCGACAAAAGGGTTTGTTCATGTAGGATGCAGCCTAAAAGAACTGCATAAGATACTGAGTGCGACAAAGAAGAGGCTCTGTCTTGACTTTCCCCATGCTGCAGAGTTCGCCTACCAGAATGGACTTGATTATACTCATTTCATAAAGAGACTGATGCGTTTCAGTCCAGAATATTTTCACATTTCAGACACTAATATACAGGACAAGAGAGACTTGCACCTGCACCTCAAGGAAGGTGATCTCAGACTGGATTATTTCAAGGATATATTGCCAAAGGATGCTCGCGTGGTCCTTGAGACTGCGCACGAGTTCAGAAAACAGCATAAGGACATACAGGTCCTTAGAGATTGAGTAGAAGCAATAAATTTTGCATCAGCAACACTTCTGCCGCCTAGCGAGAGTTCACAGCTTGCTGTGAACCCAGCGCCTACGGGGAAACCTCCTGACGCGAAGCGGCGTGGGGGCTTACAACATCTATGTTGAAAGAGCGCGTGAAAAAAATAATACGCAGAATGATGCAGTAGGGCAGACAAATGCAATATCAGAAACAGAGCGAGCGCGGCAGAAGTGTGGCAGAGTCTTGATTATATTACGTAGTATCTGCTCCAGCAGATCTCACAAGATGAGCATTACTTGTCTTTCGGCTTTGGTACATCCATACGTTCTCTCTTCTTACGCTCAAGGATGCTCATCAGGAGCAGGTACAGCACCAGTGCTGCAAGTATCAGCACTATCAGCAGGACAAGACATGAATTCTCATAGACAAAGAGGAGTATGAACTGCAGTATCAGTGGGAGGGTCTCTATGTATACTGGTCTTTCAATGATGACTTCGAGCTGCTTTATCTTCCTGACAGTCATCTGTGCTCTGCTGTGTTCTACATAGTGTGCTATGAATTCGAGGTCATCGACACCATCTCCTGTGACATCAAGAGGCTTTATCCTTGTGATAGGCAGGAACATGAAATATACATCATCTATGTTCATATCGACTCCTTCATCTACAGGTATGCTGATCACCAGGGTGCTGTTCTTTGCCTTGTATGTGTACACCCATTCTTCTGCAGGTCCTATGCTTGCTGAACATTCATCGACGATGTCAAGGTTGCATAGGTAGAACTGAGGTATCCCTGGCCTTCGTGGCTGTGGAGGCAGTACGTATATGCAGTCCTGCTCTTCTGCAGGTTTTTCCCTGAAGCAATTATTGAGTGGATAGCAGGTCCTTGTCCTCACTTCATCTGTCCTGCAGAATCCCCAGGGTGTGCACTCCCATTGAGGTGTGCATTCCTTTGCAGGCTCTCCGCCGCCACCTCCACCTCCGGGCTGTCCAGGAGGCACATAAGGTTCTGCGATTGTAAGCGTAAAGAGAGCTGTGACATTTGAGTTTGCGCATACTTTGCCATCGCTGGCAGTTATTGTTATGTTGTACTCTCCTATATCGCTGGTATTCGGCGTGAATATTATCTCTCCAGTGATCTGGTCGATATCAAAGAGTGTTGAATTGTCATAGAAGTATAATGTATCATTGTCAAGGTCAGTCCCATCTACATCACAGAAATAGCCGGTATCAGCATATGCAGTTGCGCTGCAGCCGAGATTCAGCACAGGCGGCTTGTTGACGCAGAGTCTTGCTTCTGCAGACCTGGCAGTTATCTCTCCTGTGAGGTGCATTATGTCCTGAGAATACTGATATGCAAGATATCCTGAGACCAGTCCATTGATTATCAGTAGGACTGCAATTATGGCGAGCAGATTATTCGTAGGTAAGGTCTCTCCTAGAACTTTCTTTGTACCTCTATTTGTAGCGCTCTTTTTTGGTATCATAAGCGTAAGCCTTCCACACAGGGAATATAGCTAGAAATCAGATTCTTGCTTATTTAAATATTGTGGCAAGAAGGGTGTTTAAAAGTCATAATAGTTATAGCACCGACTCCACCTAGCGAACTAAATATATTTCAGTCGATACCTATCGCAGTAGGGCTCATTTAATCAATGTCAGAAGCAAAGTGAGCGTGGAGTTGGTGCTTTGCTTAGGATTTTTATTGTTCTTTTCCACTTATCCCATCAACATACTCCATTATCTTCTTCTTGATCTGCCCTTTAAGCTCATCATCAAACGGTAGCGCATCTACCTCTGAATCCCAATCTACTGCAGGCAATTCCGTAAGGCTCCCGTGAAATTTTCGTCCTGCTGCTGCTGCCTGTCTTTCTATCTCTTTTGCATCAGCGCTTCCGAACCTTTTGAGTGCAGGGAATTTGGTTATTGCATTTGCTCCTGCTCTAAGCAGTAGCTCAGCATAGTCAGCCGATCTTCTCGGAGTGAGGCCTGCCATTATCTCTATCTTAGGGAACCGCACCCGTGTCTTTGCTATCCACCAGACATACTCTTCTGGCTCAGGGCTCTTTGTATATGGTGTCCCCTGTACTGGTTTGAGTGCGTAGAATGTTATCCTGTCAAGATTGTGTGTTTCGATGAACTCTGCAAGCATACCAAAATCATCCTGGCTCTCTCCAAGGCCAACGACAATCGTCATGCTCTTTGCAAATCCCATCTCGCCGGCGGTCTTAAGCATATCAGAGTAAGGTTCTATCGGCTTGTCAGGGCATATCTTCTTGTGTAGCTGGGGATTTATTGTCTCTATTGAAGCGCACACTCCCTCTACATAAGGGTGCAGTGTCTCAAGTTCATCCCTGCTCAGCGCGCCAAGATTCACCCAGATCTTCTCTCCGTATACCTCTGAGACCTTGCGGGCGATATCGACTATCTCAGGGAAGGAGAATATCCGGTACCCTCCTGTGAGGAACTCTATCCTCCAGCCGAGTTTCTTTCCGATGATCGCATCTGTCAATATTGAAGCGACACTCCGTCTTGCGCTCTGTGAATGCTTTATCTTGTGTTTTACAGTAGACCTGAAACAGAAATCACACGTGCCTACATCGCAGTACCAGCTTAGGAATATGCATCTTCCAAACCATGTAGAATCATCAAAATTCTCAAGAAAGATCTTGTTCGCTTCATCAACCAATGCATTGAATTCTTCCATCGTGAAAATGCATATCCGCTCAGGGATATGATGAATGATCAGTATATCTTCAGGGCTTTCCTGAGCACAAGACTGAATACCAGTGAGAAGAGTATGTATGTCCCTAACCAGCCCAGCCTGCCGCTTGTAATACCCCCCTCCTCTTTCCCGACGAAGTTGAGTGCTATCAGTTTATTGTTGCCTAAAGATATGGATTGTACTGGTGAATCCTTGAACGTCTTCTGTACTGGAGCATATCTCTGTGAATCAGTTATGCTCAGTTCCTTATCATAGCTCCGTCCTTCATGATTGAAGACAAGGAGATAGTCCCCTTCGTCACCTTTGAGGGTGAACTGGGCAACTCCATCAATGATCTCTTTTGATCTCTGTCCCATTATGGTGATCCCATCAGGGACATTCATCGTGATATCTCCTGTGTATCCTTCTTTCATCATGACTGTCGTGAGAAATTCCTGGCCAGGATGTATAGGTTCAAAAGCTATATTGGCATTGAGCCAGCCGAATATCAGTATTATCGGTATGAATGTTATCAGCGTCGGCTTGAAGCTCTGGGTCATGTACTTCATGTTGACTTCCATGGCCTGCTTCTGTATCTTCATGAGCTTATCAGGCTCCTGCCTGTGCTCTTTCATCTTCTTCTGGAATTCCTTCTGCCGGGTCTTTAAGTCCTTCATCATCGTCTGGTCTGTCATGAACTTATAGACTATGGTTATCAAGAATGAGACCAATAGAGAGATTATCACTATTGAGACAAGCGGCGGTAATCCTAGGATAGGTGAAAATATTGGGTTGAGTAGTGAAGATAACATTTTTCTTGGCCCCCTGAAATGATAATTAAAGATTGATTATGATTGTACTCAAAAACAAAGTCAAAAAAAGTTTGAAAGACAGGATCAAAAAAATATTCAAAAGACCGGGATGCTTATTCCATGAACTTTCTCAGCGCAAACCTTTGGTCTGCTGGCACAGATTCACTCCATGAATTTGCGCATCATCGGATGCATGTCCATCATGTGCTGTTTTGCGATGTCTTCATACATCCTGTATACTATCATGACTGCAAGCAGTATTCCTGTCCCGTTTCCCAAAGCTCCTGAAAGGTCTGCCATCGCGGCAAGGAAACCTACTGCAAGCGCACCCATTATCGTCAATGGACCTATGTACCTCTCAAGCACTTTCTCAAGTATCCTTGGATCTTTCCTGAATCCAGGTATCTGCAGTCCTGACTGCATTATCTTATTTGCCTGGCTTTTCGCATCCATGCCTGCTGTCTGCACCCAAAATATACTGAAGACGACAGCGCCGCTCATCATGAATATCATATAGACTGCGCCATGTCCGAAATCTGCCATGGTTATGCTGCCCCGTATTACCCTGCCGACAATATCAGGGGAATATAGCCAGGACACCAGGCCTGTTGCTGGAGTATTACCTATGAATGTACCGAATATCGGATGTCCCCAATTCTGGAGAAGCCTTCCGAAAAGCTGTACATTTGCGAGCAGTGCTGCGACAAGTATCACTGGGATGTTTGATGTGTATATGAATGCGAGTGGCCACCTGATTCCGTGCCCTCTCACCCTTCCGAATGACAGAGGTATCTCGATCTTCATGGCTTGTGTGTATACTGCAACGACAAAGACAAGGACTGTGGCTACGACTGCAGCGAGCTGGAGTCCTGCAGTGACAGGGTCTCCTGCTGCAAGGCTCTGGAATAGTACTGGTATTGCTCCTGTTGACATCTCTGGATTTGTAGGGCTTGGTAATGGACTAAGGGCCCTTATGAATATGGACTGAGCGACATTTGCTACGATGAACAGGCCGATACCTGAACCGAATCCCCATTTGGCGATGACCTCATCCATGAACATTATCATAAGTCCGCCAAGGAGCAGCTGCAGGACGAGGAATAGCTCAAGATAGAAGAATACTGGTGTGCCTGTGAGCTCTATAGGAGGTGCAAGCCCTCCCACGAATACATATATGCCTGCTTCGAATGCTATGAAGAACAGGCTCATTATCTTCTGCGTTCCCTGGAATCGTTTCCTCCCTTCGTGGGTGGATTGGTCAAACTTCACGAGTCCTGAACCGCTGAGAAGCTGCAGGACGATCGATGCTGTGACGAGTGGTCCTATTCCTAAGGATATTATGGATCCGAATGATGCCCCTAATATTATTGACAGGTATTCAAATTGTTGTAATGCGTTCTGTCCTAGCCCGAATAGCGGGACAAGGCCAAGAGCGAAGAATAATACGAGACATATGCCTGTCCATTTGAGTTTTTCCTTGAAAGAAAGCCTTTTTTGTGTAGGCTTTGAGACCTCAGGCAGATATTTTGTGACTGTTTCGAAAAGTCCCATGGTTCCCTCGTTTGGGTGTTATTGAAGATTGGATGATGCACACTCACGTGTACAGCAAACGGTTATGCGCATGATCACTTTGCGCTATCTTGGCCATCTGATGAATCTGCGGCAACTGCAGTAGATTTCTTAGATGGTGCTGCAGGTTTATCCGCAGGTTTATCCGCAGGTTTTGCGCTCTTTGAAGGTTTCTTGGAGCGTACTGTTACGTTTCCGCCGACATTCTTGATCTTATCGATTGCCTTTGCGGTTGCGTTTTCGACTGTGATATTGAATTTCTTTGTGACATTTCCTGTGCTGAGCAGTTTATTGTAACCGATATCTGCCAGGTTGACGACATAAATGCCGTTCTCTGACTTCATGAGTCCCTTGCTGACAAGCGCTTCTGCACGGTCTTCGAGCGTCTTTATGTTGATGGTGACTGACTCTATCACTCTTGTTTTTGAAGTGAATCCGTTCTTTCCGAAGTAATCCTTATCTTTCCAATATAATGGCTTTTTCTGGTCGCCACGCTTTCCTGAACCTGCACGACCTCTACCGCCTCTGTGTCCTGCTCCACGGTGCTTCTTCATGCTTCCCCATCCGTGTGTGGTAAGGGCTGCATTCCTTGTGTTTTTCTTGCGTTTGTGTACGACCATTTTCAGTAGGTGATATTATCAGTATTTTTTATCTTTAAGTATCAGAGCATCTTCTTGATGAGGTCTGCCATTTTTGCTCCTCTGTATCCGAGAGTGCCTCCCTGTGAGAAGTTTCGCTTTATTCCTTTACGCTCGAAACCTCCGCGAGGTGGATGGAGGTTGTACCAACCTCTTGATTTGCCTTCATTATCCTTGTTTGCCCTCTTTTCCTCTAGGAGTTTGATTATCTCTGCATCGACCTCGCCATATGTCACGAAGTCCTTGACCTTATTGAGCATACCCTTCATGCCTGGATTGTTCTCCACAATATTGCAGGTGAATTTCCTGTTGAGCTTGAGCATGACCAGAGTATCACGTATTGTGCCATCTGATTTTGTGATATTCCTTATTAGTATCACTGCAAGCTTACCTGATGAGGTCTTGGCAGGTGCTTTTGCCGGTGCCTTGACAGGCTCTGCCTTTGATTCAGGTTTCGCGTTTTTCTTGGTCTCGTCTTCTGCCATTTTGGATCTGATCTTTGATCGTATTTAATATCGCATTTACTCGGATATATTGAGAGGTTCCTTATATTTGCTCTGTACTTTCATCGACATGAGCTGTTTCAGGGCTTCCACGACTGCACTTGTCATGTTTATCCTTGATGTTGTCTTTCCTGATGTGGTTGACCACACATCAGATATGCCTGCCAGGCGGAGTATCTTGGCGACTTCACTTGCAGTGCAAAGGCCGGTTCCTTTAGGTGCTGGCATCAGCTTTATCTTGACTGATCCGCATTTGCCTTCTACTGCGAAAGGTATCGAGTGATTCGCCTTGCAGTTGCACTGCCATGAGCCGCATCCTCTCCTGATCTTGATTATGTTTAGTTTTGCTCGCCTGACCGCTTTTTCTCTTGCAGGGACAGTCTCTCTTGACTTTCCGTTCCCTACTCCTACATGGCCATTCCTGTCTCCGACTACTGCGCAGGTGGCAAAGCTAGGCTTGTTGCCTTCTTTGGTCTTTTTCTGTGTCTGTTTGAATACTCGTCTCTGACCGCCGCCGAACTTTCCTTTTGACTGTCCGATGAGCAGGAGATCAGAGTCCATACCTGGAAGCAGTATCTCTACTATCTCTGGTTCCAGTATCTTATTATCAGTATTGAGTATGTCATCTATGTTGGTTATCTGCCCTAATTTGACCTGTCTTCCGAGTTCAGTCTTCGGCTTCCATTCATCGACACTGAATGATAGCTTGATTGGGGCTTCTTCTTCTATGACTGGTTGGATTATGTGCTTGCTCTCCTCTTCTTCAACTACCTCATCAGGGATGGTATCTCCGATGATGATTTTCGGCCCCTTGATCTCCACCTTAATCTCTGCTGCAGTATCTTTTGGAGTATCTTTGACAGCTGATTTCTTGGATTGCGTTTCTTCTTTGGTCATTTTGATCCTTGATTATTTTTGTATTATTTTTGTATCATGATATTGTGTAGATGATATCTGATCATGAGTTCAGTATCTTCTGCTTTGTCGCTTCGAACAGCTTGCACAGGTCCTCAGGGTTCGATCCTGCCTTCAGGTATTGTGAGAACTGCTGTTCATACTTCTGCTTATTATTTTTCTTGAGCGTGACTGCATAGTCTGCAATGTGCTTTCCTGATACCCTATCATCGCTTGGAAGAGCTTCTTTACCGCAGTTGATCTGTATCCCCGCATCGACTGCGCCTTTCAGTGCTGCGAATATCCTTCCACCTCTGATCGGTGATTGGAGACCGAGATCGACCACGACTTTTCCTACCTTGACCTTCTTTGCTTTCATGCCCAGCAGGAGTCCTGTGAGATATGCACTTGGAAGGTTGCCGGTGTGTGCTTTCCATCCCATCTTCTTGAGCTCTTGTGATGTTGCGGAGACAAGCACTTTATCGCCATCTGGCTCGAACTTGATCACTTGCGTCATTACAGTGTTCGCTGACTTTCGTATGACGAATCTTGATAGGCCTGACTTGAGCAGTGCAAGTCTCTTCTTATAATTGGTGAGACCTTCCATCTTTCTGCGGTAAGGTACTGTTCTTGTCTTGCCATACTTTGACTTTGCCATTTTGGATCTCTTGATGTTATCTATATTTTTTGTTTCTATATTTTTTGTTTATTATCTGTTTGATTATCAGTCATCATTTCTTGACTGCAAGGCCCTTCTCATCCATGTAGAGCTTGATGTGTCTCTTGCTCCTGAATAGTCCTCCCTTGGACTTCAGGTAGAGGTTCTGATAGATGGTCTTTGTGACTATCCCTTTCTCCCTGAGCAGTTTCAGGAATTCTCTCTGTACCCTTATCTTTGCCATCCAACGGGCTTTCTTAGGTAGCCTGGCGGTATTTGTACCTTTCCTTGATCCTGCTCCCTTCTGGAGTCCTTTGGATTTCTGGGTCTTGATCTTCCTTGCCCTGCCTCTTGAGATTGATTTGATCGGCCTTAGCCTGATTGCGCCGTCACTTATGAGCATCTTGAGGTCCTGCTTTGTTATGGACTCTTTTATCTCGTCGAGGCGGTCCTCATCAAACCACACCCTCTTCGGTGAACACTTGAAGAGTGATGCTGCAAGTCTTTTCTGGACGTTGAGTTTCATTTTACCTATGCATTCCTCATTGTTGTGTTGATATCAGGATCTTGTCTTTCTCTTTCTTCTCTTCTGCTTTCTTATCGACTTCTGTGATCTCTTCGGCCTTATCTTCTGCTTTTTCCTTGGCTTCTTTCGCTTTGGCCTTCTCTGCTTCCTTCTTTGTCTCTTCTTTCTTCTTATCTCTTGTCTCTTTCAGTTTCTCTTTCTGTTTTTTCTTTTCCTGGAAGCCAGCTTTCATGTCTTCGATGAATTTAGCAGGGTCTTTGTAGTTTGATATCTTGAATTTCTGATTGAGGGCCTTCTGTATGAGCTCTATCCTCTTCTTGATTCCTATACCTGAACTTAACACGATGACATGCTTTTTTGGATCGGCCTTGTCAAGGTCTGAAACATTATTGACTGCCAGAGGCATGAGACCTTCTGCATCAAGCCCTTTGACTGCTAGTGGAGAGCCCCATCCTATACGTACGCTTCTCCTGTATCCTCGCCTGCTCACTCTCATCTTGCTGTCTGATCCTCTTGGCTTGCGCCATTTGGACTCAAGTTTCTTCTTCTTGTGAGAATCCTGCATGCTGAAATGCGGCTTCTTCTTCTTGAGCAGTTTCCTTTTTTGTAGCAGTTCTTTTAAGCTCATTTTAGTTCCTATAGTCTCTTGGATTTCTTTACGATGTAGATTCCGTCCTGGAATATCCTTATGTCCTTGTCAGTTACTCTGGTCAGCTGCTCTATACCTGCAGCTATCTGACCTGCTTTCTCTATATCTATACTTTCTACAGTTATATTATTTCCGTCGAGTGTCACCTTTGCGCCCGGTTTTATCTTGAGCACTCTTGGGACTTTCTCTCCTAGGAAGTTCTTGACACTGAATTTGTCTCCGCTGAGCGTGACATTCATAGGGAAATGGCCTGAGCAGATCTTGAGCTTGTATACATGGCCTTTTGTGACTCCATTGAACATATTCAGTATGTGTGCCCTTGCTGTACCGACTTGCATCTTCTCTATCCTTGTCGCATCCTTGGCAGTGATGGACACGAATCCATCAGCGACAGAGAGTTCTACGCCTCGGAACGTGAATGTCCGCTCTATCTCTCCTTTCGGTCCCTTGACCTTGACAGACTGATTAGTTGCCTCTATATGGACCTTATCAGGGATTGCAAGTTTTTCTGTTAGCGTTGGTACTTTCATTGTGTATCATCAATTTGTGTATGATCAATAGCAATAAGCGATGAGCCTTCCGCCGATCTTCTTTTCCTTTGCTTTTTCGTGGGACATTATCCCTTGTGCGGTCGATACTACCAGAAGTCCGAAGCCTCGTGATGGCAGGTATCTCTTCTCGAACTTCTCATAGTTGTCTACACCGACAGCGAATCTTGGCTTGACTGCGCCGCACTTGTTTATGCTGCTGAGT
Organism: Candidatus Woesearchaeota archaeon; assembly: GCA_043819495.1. Taxonomy (GTDB): domain Archaea; phylum Nanobdellota; class Nanobdellia; order Woesearchaeales; family UBA11576; genus JABMQF01. The sequence goes on from JBDRET010000065.1 coordinate 16,045, forward strand.
AGGTTAAGCTTGATATGGTTTCCTTTTCCGTCCTCGATATCTTCATACTTTCCCAGATATCCTTCTTCATTGAGTATGTCAAGGACTTTCTTGATTATCTTCGAGACTGGCTTTATCGTACATTCTTTCTTGCCGACTTTCTCGTGATTGTTTATCTTCGACATTGCGTTTGATAGTGGGTCGTTGAGTGACATTTTTTCTCCGTGTATACTGTGTTATGCTATGCGTATATTATGATATGTGTTTATCCTGGATATCCTTCTGTATCATCCGAATTTCTTGAAGCCAATCTTGATGGCAACTTCCCTGAAGCATCTCCTGCAGAGATTGAGACCATACTTGCTTATATGTCCGTGGTATGTTCCGCATCTTCGGCAGCCATTCTTGCTCATCCCGCAGCTCCTTTCCTTAGGTGAATTGTGTTTGATGAACTTCTTGGCTTTTGCAGGCTTTACCATGAGCTGTGCAAGCATCTTCTTGTAGTCTGAGGTTGTCATGTTTGGTATTCCTCCTGTTTGATACTTCAGTCCTCATCCATTATGACAGCGAAACTGTTCTTCATGAACGCTATTGCTTCATCCTGTGAGATCCTATGTTTCCTGTTGATCTTTCTCTTCAGCAGGCTTCTCTTCTTGATCCTGAATCCTGGCCTTTCAAGGGTCGCGCATACCTGGAGGCCAAGCACACCTATCTCTGGGTTATAATCAAATCCTGGTATCTCGATGTATTCCTTTATGCCAAAGGACATATTACCCTCATTGTCAAACTGCTTTGACTTCAGCTTATTGTCCAGTGCACCAAGCAGTGTCCTGAGCAATTCGTGGGCTTTATCTCCCCTTATCGTGACTTTGCATCCTATTGCAAGTCCAGGTCTGAGACCCCAACCGGCGATCCTCTTCTGTGTTATTGTCTTGACCGGCTTTGTAGAGGTCAGCATCTCGAGCAGCTTGAGACCTTTCTCTAGCTTATCTGTGCTCTTTCCTGCGCCTATATTGAGCGTTACTTTCGCGACCCGAATCTCTCGTGACTTGTTCATTTTAATCCTGTTGATCTTATTCTATGATTATGATAGTTGTTTGAGGCTGTCGAACACAGGTTTATCCTTACCTACTACGAATGCATATCTCTTTGATGTCTCGTACTTCTGGTTCTTTACCTTGATTATTATCTTATCCTTGTTGAGCTCTTCCATCTTCGCTACGGTTCCTGCGTGCTTTCCGCCTACGAGCAGGATGAACGCGCCTTTCTCGAACTTGATATGCTCCTGTACCTTCTGGTCAGGCAATGAGAGCTGTAATGAATCACCGACAGCATAGACATCTTTATCGACGATGATGTTCCTTCCGCCAGACAGGGTGAGCTGCGTCTTCCCGCCTTTGATGCGAGTCTTTGATTCTATCCTTGATAGCTTCATCCCTGATTCTTTAGCATCTATCTTGACTGTCATGAGCCTTCCTTTGGAATCTATCAGCATCCTGTAGTGCTCCTCGATCTGTGGAAACTCTATGACATCCATGAGCCCGACAGGCAGCCGTTCTTCAGAGCGTTTTTTCTTGTCGACAAAGACATCTTTTGTCTTTATCAGGGTCTTTGCTTCCTTAGCGGTCCTTGCGACCTTCAGTATCTCCCGCATCACGAGCGATAATGGCATGCTGTGCTCTATTGGGTGCGCTCCAGGGTTGGGTTTCATCACGAAAGTTGTTCCTTTCCTTTCGATGTTCCATGACCTTGGGGCTGCTATCCTCTTGAGATGATTATTGACCATTTTAGTTTCCTTTGTTTAGTTTTTCAGCGGAAGCTGCAGGCTTTGACTGTATCTTTCCGCCTTTTCTTTCTAGTGATGCTTTCCTTTTCTTGTCTGAAAGTTCAAGCTCAGTTATCATGAGGTTTGTAGGGTTGAGTGGGTACATCGACTTGCTTCCGTCTTTTTTCGCCCTGTCGACGCCTGTCACGTATATCTTGAGTTCCTTGTGATCTACACGTTCGACCTTGTTCTCACGGCCTTTGAACTGGCCTCTCAGTACCTTGACCTTATCTCCTTTTACTAATGTGAAACTCCTGGTGGAGTGTTTCTTCCTCAGTTCAGGTGATAGATGTGCTGCGAGGAATTTCCTGCTTATGTGGAGCGGAGCATTATATCGGTACTTTCTCTGCTTTGCAGGTGCTTTGCTCGATTTCCACTTGGTTGAAAATGCTTGTTTCATTTTGGTATTCTCATACGATTATGCTTGACATTTTTGATACTCCTGGCCATCTTGCAGCAGCTTCTTTTGCTATCGGTCCCTTAAAGATGGTCCCTTTTGGGTTTCCTTTGTCATCTTTCAGGACGACTGCCGCATTGTCTTCAAACTTTATCCTTGTCCCGTCAGGTCGCCTGTATTCTTTTCTCTGACGGACTATGACTGCGAACACGACCTGTTTTCTCATCTCAGGCTTACCTTTCTTGACTGCTGCAAGCACTAGGTCACCGACTCCGCATGAAGGGGTCCTTTTCTTTGTTCCCTTCTTCTTCTTTACAGAGATTATCTTGATCATCTTTGCTCCGGAGTTGTCACAGGTTGCGATTATGCTTCCTGCGTGGAGCGCTCTTGTGACTTTTGCCTTGGTAGCCTGCATGGTTATCGTTCACCGATTCATTCTGATATATTCATTCTGATTTGTTTATTCTGATTTTGATGGTTTGTCCTTGGATTTTGGAGCAGTAGATGCAGACGCTGCCTTGTTCTCAGCCTCTGATTTCTTGATCTTATGCTTTCCTTCTTCCAGTGACTCTTTCTCGAGCTGGTATAGCTCATCCTTGCCGAACACCTGGAGCACGACGAAGTTCTTTGTCTTGCTCAGTGGCCTGCATTCGCCTATCTTGACAAGATCTCCCTCTCTCGCATTGATGCATGGTGGATTATGTACGCTGATCCTGGTCTTGGTCTTGGTGTACCTTTCATATTTTGGTACATATTTCCATCCGAGCCATTCTACTATCACTGAGTTCTGCATCTTATGTGATGCTACCCTTCCTGTGAATTGTTTTCCTCGCACCTTGAGTGATCCGTGGAACGGGCAATTTACGTCAGTACATTCACTGTTTGGCTTTGCGACTTCAAATCCCGTGTCTCTTGTTCTTGCCATTTTTTATCCTTTGATTCTTTCTTCGATTCTTCCTGAAATGTTTGATATTATCGGTTTTCCGTTGATCTCGATTGTTATCTGGTCCTTGACCAGCTTTTTTGTGTCTTGTCCGGTTTGGACTGTTATCGTATTACGCGTCTCGTCGGCCACAGTTCCGGTTATGCCGATGAGCGAAGGGTTCTTCGCATCGGTCACCTTGAGCACAGCTCCTATGATCTCGACCTTGGCGGATTTCCCTTTTTTCATCATAATTATTTCACGATGATTGTTTCAGGTGCGAATCCGACCTCGATGAGTACCGCTTTGACCTTCTGCATATGCTGTCCTTGAAGCTCTATCTTTCCGCCTTTTGCAGTACCGCCGCACGCGAGCCTGTTCTTGAGTTTTTTCAAGAGCTGGTTCATGTCGATCTCTTTGGTGTCTATCCCTACGATCACGGTGTACTGTTTGCCGAATTTTCGCTTTTCAGCGATGACTTCAATCAGTTGGTTCTCCTTTGCGATTGTTTCACAAACGCAAAGCTCTTTTGGTAGTCCGCACGTTGAGCAAATCTCACTCATTTGCTTACTCCTTTGCACGCAGGGCTGTAAGCAGCCTTGCGATGTTTTTCTTGGTTGTCTTGATCTGCAACGGGTTCTTTGATGTTGTTCCCGTAGCTTTCTGAGCATTAAGCTTGATGAGTTCTTTCCTTAGCTCCAGCGCTTTAGCACGAAGCTCCTCTTTGCTCATCTTGGTAGGGTCTATATCTTTCATTTTCACTCGGTCTTGTCTTCTGCAGTCTCTTCCTGCTTCTCTTCAGTCTTTGCAGGAGTTTCCTTCACTTCTTCAGTAGCAGGTTTGGCCTCAGGCTTAGCAGGAGCTTCAGCAGCATCTTTCTTTTCAGGCATATTCTTCTTTGCAGGCATATTCTTCTTTGCAGGCGTTTTCTTCTTTACAGATGCCTTCTTCTTGTCATCCTTTTTTTCATCGGCAGCCTTAGTGTCTTTCTTGACGTCTTTCTTCTTGAATGTCTCTTTCATCTCTTCTTCTGCTTTATTCTCTTCTTCATATATGATGACGTGATCAGGAAGCTTGATGTCTGGCGGCATTATCCTGACCTGTATCCCTACAGTACCGGTCTTGATCTGTGCCGCGGCATATGCTTTACGTACTCCTTCGATAGCTACATCACCGCACTTCTTGAGATATCCCTGGTAGAATCTCCATCTCTTTGCCCTTGAGCTTGGGATCTTTCCGGATATCAGTATCTCTATGCCTAGTGCTCCTGCATTCATGACGTCACTCATCACCTTGTGCCCTACACCTTTGAACCTCTGTGTGCCGAATTTCTCAAGTGAGCTTGCGATCCTCTCTGCGACGATCTGTGCATCAAGGTCAGGTGAAGTGACTTCATTTATCTCTATCTGCGGATTATCTAGACTGAATTTTAACTTAAGGTCTTCTGTGAGTTTCTTGATGTTCTGTCCTTTCCTGCCGACTATGAGTCCAGGTCTGGACGCATAGATCACTATCTTTTCGCCAAGAGGTGTCTTGAGCAGCTTGATATGGCTATGTCCGAGGTTCTTGAGTGCAGTACCGACATACTCTTGTATCGCAAGTTCCTTTACATTCGAAGCGACTATCTGTCTTTCGATCATTTTTTGCCCTCGGTTTTGGATTCGTGAACTTTAGGTGATTCGACAGGTTTCTGTGCTACCTTATCTGCAGGCTTATCTGTCTTTGGTGTTTCTTTATTTTTTGCTGCCTTCTTTGGAGCAGCATTCTTTGCGCCGGTCTTCAGCTTTGCTGAGCTCTCTTGTACGACAAGTTCGACGTGTGTCCTCTTGAATGCCCTTCCTGAATGCCTTCCTTGATGCAGAGGGCTGCTTGCCCTATGTGCGCAGATATGTATTATCTCAAGGTTACTTGTATTCATGCCTTTTGTCTGCGCATTCGCCTCGACGGAGTCAAGAAGACCGATGAATGCCTGTGAAGTCTTGACAGGGTATCTTCCTGACGCGAGCTTTCCTGGCTTATGGCCAAGGCCGTTTGTGAATCGTGTGAATGGAAGCGCCTTCTTCTGTGCTATGATATCGATCAATAGTTTTTTTGCCTGTGATACTTTACGGTGGCGGAGGTAACTGGACATCTCTATGGACTGCTTTGTGCTTATCTCAAGGTCCCTTCCCATAGCTCTGGCCATGATATCCTTGTTGAAGCCCTGGAAGGCATAGTTGTTATGTGTCATTTTTTCGCCGTACTATTGGATTGTTATCATTTGATTGTCAGTTTATTTCACAGATACATTTGATGATGATCTTGTAGCGCCGACTCCTGGTGATGAATGCGCAACTTTCTTTCTTGTCTGTGCAAATTCACCGAAGTAATGTCCGATCATCTCAGGCTGTATCAATACATCCTCGAATCCCTTCCCGCTGTGGATCTTTATTGTCCTGTTGACCATCTCAGGAAGGACTATCATTGATCTGCAGTGTGTCTTCAATGGCTTTGTGGTCGCTCTGAGATTCTTGAGCAGGGTCTTCTCTCCCTCTGTGAATCCACGTTTTATCTTCCTTCGTGCCCTTGCAGGCAAGAGGTCTGCCAGCTCTTTGAGCCCCATCGCCTGAAGCTCATCCATGCTTTTTCCGCAGTATAAAAATTCTTTCTTGGCCATTTTGTCCTCATGCGATTGTCATATGATTATGATCGTTTCTTCCTGCCGGTCTGTCTTGCGGCAATCATACCTACCTTCCTTCCAGGAGGCGCATTCCTTGATACTGGTGTTGCTTTTGATTTTCTTGATGTCCTTGCGTTTCCGAATGGATGGTCGACCGCGTTCTGTGCGCTGCCGCCGATACTTGGCCATAGCTTATTCTTGGCCTTCATCTTATGATAGTTTGTTCCTGCTTTCAGGATTGGTTTCTCTGTCCTTCCGCCGCCTGCAACGACACCTATTGATGCCCTGCATTTAGGATGGAATGATTTCTTCTTCTTTGATGGAAGCTGTACCATGATGCCGTCCTTGAACTTTCCGACGACTTTTGCGAATGTACCTGATGCCCTGACGAACTTTCCGCCGTCTCCTGGCATCGATTCTATGTTATATATTGCAGTCCCTTCAGGTATGTCTACAAGAGGTGCTGTATTACCGTCATTCATATCCGGTTTTGGGCCGCTCTGTACTTTCTGTCCGACCTTGAGCCCTTCTGATGCGAGCACAAGGCAGGTCTCTCCATTGGAGTATTTGATATAAGCGAGCGGTGCTGAATGTCCTGCGCAATGGACTATGTCTAACACTTCTCCTTCCCAAAGGTTTTCAGCTAGCGCATTATGCTTGGCAGCTCCTTCGAACCTGAAGCCAGGAGACCTGTATGTAGGCCCGCCTCGTCCTCTCGCTTGCTGGATTAGTTGTTTGCCCATTGTATCAGTGTGAACTTTTGATCAATATCATTTATTTTTATTGTTATATTTTAGTTATGATGATCACATCAATCCTAAATCAGTAGCTATGTCGAGTGCTGGCGTCTCTGGAGACAGCTTGACATATGCCTTCTTCTCTCCTTGTGGAGTGACGAGGGTATTTACCTTTATGACCTTGACCTTGAAAGTCTTCTCTATTGCTTCTTTGATCTCGTGCTTCTTTGCCTTCAGGTCTACTATGAATATGAGCTTGTTCTCTGACTCCATCAGCCTGATTGACTTCTCCGTCGATAGTGGATGTTTGATTATTTTTTCGATTTCCATTTTGAGTCAGTGATTATGATATTATTTCTTGGTTGTTTTCTTGACAGTCTTGACTTTCTCTTTCTTGGCTGCTTTTGGTTCTGCCTTCTTTGGTGTGTCATAGAAGAGATTTTCCTTACCGAGCATCTCTAGTGCGGATTCTGTGAATAGCGTGAGCCTTCCTGGCACTGCTCCTGGTGCAAGCAGCTCTGCATTCAGTTCATTGACAGTTACAGCGTCGACTCCTGGTATCCCTGCAGCAGCCTTGAGCATCGGGCAGTCTACAGATGAGACAAACAGCGGGCCTTTCCTTTTCCTGTACTTTCTTCCTCTGAGCCTTGATTTGCCTGTCCTGAATGTCCTTTCTGAAGCTCTCTTGAGCTCAGCTGCAAATCCGAGCTTCTCAAGTGCATCCTTGATCAGTTTTGTCTTGTCGAGTGTCTCGAAACTGTTGTTGATTATGAATGGGTATGCATCTGGTGCCGCGTGTCCTCTTGCTGTCACGAGATCTTTCATCATTGTTGCTGCAAGTGCACTCCTTATTGCCATCCTGCGCTCTTTGATATTGATCTTTCTTTCGAGTATCTTGGATGCTTTTGGTGCGTGTGCCCTTCTTCCACTGACAGTTCCTGGTGCGAATGCTGCTGTCCAGTTGAATCTGGTGCCTGATCTTGAATGGATCTTCCTTGGTACTCTCGATATTCCGTGACCATAGCTTCCTCTGTAATTCCTTCTCCTTCGTGAGAGTTCTGCACTGCACTTCTTTCCTGCCTGAGGGTCTGATCCGTATCTCTGTCGGGCGCCTGCCTGAAGTGACTCTACAGCTCTCTTGATCAGGTCTGGTCTGACTGCTTCACTGAATACTTTAGGGAGCTCCTTTGTCCCTTTTTCAGCATTTGTCTGGTCGAATACCTTGAGTTTCATTTTGATTGTCTACCATCAGTTCCCTTGAGGGGATCTCTTGCTTACGTATTGTATTGTCTGTGCGACCTGCTCGACGAGCTTGTTCGGTCTTCCTGCAGTCTCAAGCCGCAGCATCCTCTTTGTAGGGCCTGGTACGCTCCCTTTGAGGAGGAGATAGGTGTTCTTTACTTTTCCATATCTTATGAATCCGCCGTCGGCATTGACCTGTTCAGGGTCGTCGCCTATCATCATGATCTGTTTGTTATAATCTGGCCTGTTGTGATAGCCCATCTGTCCTGCGTGTGCTACCCTGTACATGAAATGTCCTTGTCCTGACCAGCCACCGAGTGATCCTGGACCTCTCTTTGTCTTCTCAGACTTGTGGTTCCTGACTCTTACTCCGAATCTTTTCACGGGTCCCTGGAATCCTTTTCCTTTGGTCACTGCGTGGATGTCTACCAGCTGTCCTTCGGAGAATACGTCTTTGATGCTCAGCTCTTTGCCGAGATTCTCTTTTGCGAATGCGAGTTTTTCATCTTTGCTTCCGCCTATCCTGACCTCGAACACTTCAGGCTTCTTCTTTCCTATACCGATCATCTTAGGTTGTGTCTGTACGATTATCCTTAATTCATCAAAATCAGCAGTAGTTATAGAATCAGGTTTCTTCAGCTCTTTTTTTGCTGGTGTAAGTCTCCTTGAGAGCTCTTTGTCAGCTTTTGCAAGGAAGTCTTCTGCAGGATGTAATGTGTTGCAGGTTGTCTTGTATGTCCGAAATCCATTGATCTTGAGTGGCGGGCATTCGACAATCGTAACAGGGATTGAGATGTCATCTCCCTTTGTTATTGAATTCTTTCTGCCATCTGTTATTATGATATGGGTCATGCCTACCTTATAGCCTGCAAAGCCCTGAAGTTTTGCTTCTTTGCCTGCCAGGAATCCTCGTACGCGCGGGTATTCTCTCTTGGCTCTGACTCTAGGCCAGAACTGCATACTTCCACTTCTTGGTCGGCCGGGTTTAGGCATATTTTGTTACCGTCTTGTATTTTATTGACTTGATTTCGTAGGTCTGATTAGCCTGAGAGAGTCCTGTATATCTATAAAGGCATTTTACGTCCTTTTTAGTTTAAGGAACCTATTATTGAGGCCTTTTCGAGAATTAGAGCTTAATTAAAATAAACTCGTACTGAAAAAGCGTCTTTTCAGGCTCATTTATTCCTACCGAGCATTTAAACATCGAATCAGTCGTTTAAACGCTTATTCCGAACTTAACAATCAGGATTTCGGTGGTTTATAAAACTTGCTTTCAATCAGGGGCGACATTCTCAGGAATATCATGTGGTACGCACTCAGAGGGTTTGTCGACATCATTCTCTGATTTATGATCTGGATTTGGATTGGGCATATGCTCTTCATTCTTGCTATCATCCTTCTTCCCTCTTTTGCCCTTCATCGCTTCCTTTTGGGCAAAGCGGGCCTTCTTTATGGCATAATTTGCAGGGTTCTTGACATACTGACAGAGTCCATCTGGCTTGCATACACCGAATCCCTTGTAGTATGCCTGATTATCGCAGTTTGGAGGGAGCACCTTCTTCTTGTGTTGTTTCGAATATCTGACCTGTCCCAGGAAGTACTGGTCCCTGAGTGGTTCAGGGTTCTTCTCGTTCCACTTCTTGAACCATGCTTCTATATCATCATATTCCCAGCCGCAGCTGGAGAGGAAATTATTCATCACGAACACTGCGCGCTTCTTGCCGTCAGTCATCCCTTTGGAGATGATCTGTACACAGGGAGGAAAGAACTGTTCAGGTATCGCTGTCTGCACTTCCTGGAACTCGCGCTTGATATCGCTTCGCTGCATATTATCCGCGTCTTCAAGCTCTGCCTTTCTCTGTTCCTTATGTGCTATGAAATCAAACGCCTCAACAAATAGTTTCTTTGCCTGACCTGTAATGATCCCTTCACGTTCAAGGAAGGGATATTTCCCTATCTCTACATTGTCTGGCTCTGCCTGTTCCTTCTCAAAGTCCATCAATGCATCGACAGGGATAGGCAATGATATCATCCCTGATTTCTCATGATAAGAATATGGTGCCCGGAACAGATGTCTGGGTGCTATGAGCACAGTATCTACCTCGACGATAGATAGAGGATTGAACTTCTTGACTATATTTGGTTTTGAGCAGCAGGCCTTCTTGTTCTCATGCACACTGCGTTCCATGATCACATTGCATTTCGGGCACGTCTTGTAATTCTCATTCACAAGACCATCTATGGATGCGCCGCATTGGGTACATAAGAAATGTATCCTCTGTATAGCGTCCTCCATCCCTGACTTGCCGCAGTTCTCGCAGAATGCATGTACCAGCTCATCATTGCTTTTGCCGGTCTTCTCTTCCAGCTCTTTCAATGTGTATTTGAACCTGCTCGCAAAAGTGACACTGTCTGAATCGACAACGACATGTTTCCTGCTTATGTGGTCAAGCAGGTATGCTGCAATCTTCCTTGGACCCTCGGGAAACAGGTTCTTTGTAGGGGTATCATGCACGTTTTCAGGGAATGCTTCGAATGGGACTCCGATATGGAATCCTTTGTTGCCGGAGAACTTGAGGGTGACTGCGCTGATCCCATGTTCGATGAGCGCTTGTATGAATAGGTATGTTGTGATCTTTGCAAATTCCCAATATGGGCAATCTATGTCCAGCACCAGGTCCCAGCCGGTCCGAAGGTCATCGTATTCATGACGCTTCATATTGAGGCTTATCCTTTGTGGATTGTCCCAGGTCTCCTCAGATACGTGGAAGCTAGTGACCCCATTCTTGACCTGCTCGAGTACATCATTAGGGTACATGAGGACATCAGGCCTCTTTGCATATCCTTTTCCGCCAAAGGACCCTACTGCTTCTTTGCCTTTTGCTGCTTTGACTAGCTCGTTCTGCACTTCAGGCCTCTTATAGTGCTTCAATACCCTGCTTAGCATGACTGGATCCATACAGAAAAGAAAATGGAGGAAGATATTTAAAACGTATTGGTGTGTTGTTTGAAAGATTTAAATGACTTAAAAAGAGCATTATTACAAGCGCCAGCACCACCGCCTAGCGAGCTGACGTCAACATAAGCAAAAAATATCGTAGTTGGGCAGACAAAAAGCAAGTAATGAATCATCAGCGAGCGCGAGGTGCTGGTGCGCTACCAAAAAAATGGAAAACACCCAAGAAATACTAGACTGGCTAGAAAAGCTGAAATCATCACCTAAACTAATCATAGTCGAAGGTATCAAAGATAAGTCTGCTCTCATCAAGCTCGGTATTCCGAAACAACGCATCATCACTCTGACAAAACCGATCTTTGCAGTTGCAGAAGACACAGCAGCACTGACAAAAGATATCATTCTCCTGACAGACCTTGACATTGAAGGTAAGAAGCTATATACTGACCTCAAACAGAATCTCACAAGACTGGGAATACAGGTCGACACTTATTTCCGTGAATTTCTGTTCAGGAATTCAAAGCTGTCGCATATTGAAGGGATCGATACTTATTTCCATAACATAAAAGAAAAATAAGAGATTGGATTCAAAAGATATTATCTCTATTTCCCATACTCTCCATTCAGCACCTTCTGTATCTCATTCGCCCTTTTCTCGCCGATCTTTGCCACTTCCTGCAGCTCTTCTGGTGTGGCATTGAACACGCGGTTGATGCTGCCGAACTTCTCGAGCAGAGGCTTTGCAAGTGTAGGTCCGACCCCTGGTAACGACGAGACTATGTACTCCTGCTGTTCTTTAAGACCTAATGGCTTGTTGCTTCCATGCGGATTGAACTCTTTTGATTCAGGGTCCTGCTCACGTTTAGCGATGATTGCCATGAGCATCGCTGTCTCTTTAGGATTCTTTGTCTGTATCACAGGTATGCCATAGCTCACTGTTATCGTCGCAAGCATCCCGCGCACAGCATTCGGGTGTATGTTCCGCTGTGAATAGACATCAGCATCGCCCTCTATTATCATGAGTGGGCGTTGATAGCTCTCTTTGAGCTTTCGCATCTGATCCAGGAGTCTTCCATCGACCAGTGAGTCTGCAAAATCAGGGACTTTCTTGTATTCTACCCCGACGCGGTCAGACAGGATATAATCCCCGACATCAAGCGATTGTAATTTTATATTGGCACCCATATCTGCAAGCTCTTTTATCACTCCTGCAGCTTTCTCTCTGGCATCAGCAAATATCGTGAGATCGATCTCCGGCGCTATGAATCTGTCAAGGCCAGCATCTTTCTTCTCTGTGAATCCCAAGAATCTTGATTTGAGGATCGCAAGCTCACGATGCATGCGTTTCTCTTTGTGATGCGCACTCCATTTGTATGCCTCATCCCGGGTGCCTTTTGTCATGAGTACAAGGACTCTTCCTTTGTCCTGCCTTCCAGTCCTTCCACGACGCTGTATCGTACGTATACCTGAAGGTATCGGTTCATAGAAAATGACAAGATCGACACAGGGGATATCTATCCCTTCTTCTGCAACAGAAGTTGCGACAAGACAGTTGAACTCTCCTCCCTTGAAATCCTCAAGCATCTGTTTTTGCTCTTTCTGTGAGAGGCCAGTGCCGTTCTTCTTTGTCTGTCCTACAAATACCCTTGCATTCGCTTCAGGTATCGTGTCAAGTGCCTCTTTGATCTGCTTTGCACTGTCCCTGTATTGGTTGAATATGATTATCTTGACATCTTTCTTCTTGACCTCATTTGCAACAATCTCCTTCAGCTTTGCAAGCTTCGGATGTTCCGTCTCAGATTCTACAAGATTCTTTGTGAGTACATATGCTGACTTGAAATTGAGATCGTTTGCAAGATTCTTGACTGCTTTGACTTTTGAGTTCGGCGCATCAGCATATATCCGTCCGATGTAATCATTCGTAGCCCGCACCCCTTGCGTCTCTATCAGTTCTATTGCGTGTTCTGCTTTCATCGCCTCTGCGAGAAGCGACACTGATTTCAGTATCTCAAATGTCTTGTCCCCTTGGGCGATCTCGCCGTGAAGATGTGCCTGGAGCTTGAGTATCTGCGTCTTTCCTCCTGTGATTCCGCGAGAGTCCATGTATCCATTATCCTTCACTTCCTGGAGCTTGCTGGTATAGCACGCCTTGAGATGATCTCGTACCTTCTCGAATTCTTTAGGGAAGTCTATCTTTACCCATTCAATATTTGTCTCCTGGATGTATGGCTTTACATCAGGATCCATATCTGTACGGACCTCGACATCTTCGATGTATAGGTTCCTGCATACCTCATTTATCTTCTCAAGGTCACTGCCCGGGCTTGCAGTCAGCGATAGTGTACGCGGATATCTTGCCTTCTTGTTGTATTGTTTTGCTATGAATGTATATGCATACTCTCCTGTCGCGCGGTGTGCTTCATCAAAGACAAGAAGGCTGACTTCAGACAGGTCTACCCTGTTTGTTATTATGTCATTCTCAAGACCTTGTGGCGTGCTGAAGATGATCTTTGATTCTTTCCAGAGGATTGCTCTCTTCTCAGGTTTGACATGGCCTGTGAATACTGCCATCTTGTCCTCTTCAATGTCAAAGTGGTTCTTGAATGTCTCTATGTGCTGCTCTACAAGAGGTCGTGTAGGAGCAAGGATGAGTACCTTACTGTTAGGAAAACATTTGAGCCGCTGTGATGCGAGCATGAGAGCGACCACTGTCTTGCCCATCCCTGTAGGTAGCACGACCAGGCAGTTCTTGTCCACACACGTGCCGAGTATGGTCTCCTGGTACAGTCTTGGTGTTATGTTCTTCAGCAGCATTTTGTATCTGGGAATATTCTGTCTTGGCTTATCTATAATATCTGATTTTTCTGACTTTTCCGCAGAGTTATTGATGTAGTTGGTGAGCTGCCATCTTGGCTGCGTATCTTGCTGTAGTGGTCTTGCGGATTCTATCATATTATTGCCTCTTTTTAATAAACATTGTCGCAGGTCATTGATAGAATCAGACAGACACCATTTAAATAGCTCATCCTAACATGTCCAGTGGGGTGTGTGGCCCATGCTCAGTATGCACTTGATGATTAGAACGATAATACTCTAGAATAATACACTTAGAACTTAGGATTGATTAGATTGACCAGAAGAGCAAAATTAGTGACAAAATTACCGAATATGAGCCCAAATACTATAAAGAACATGAGCTTTGTCAGGTAATCCTTTCTCTTCATATTTACACCAGACAGACAATCCTGAGAAGTTATTTATAAAGCTTTGCCTTGAACCGCTTTTACCTTATTCATAATCATGTCCTGGACAGAAGACCTTGTAAGGCACTTCTATGAGCTTCATCATGCTTTTACGCATCCCATCAGGATCTGATGTCGGGAGATCGACCCTTCCATGCCTCTTGGTCCCAAACAAGGTGTCTCCTGTGAATAAGGCTTTCTCAGCAGGATAAAGCAGGCACATGCTGCCTCTGGTATGGCCTGGCGTATCGATCCTCTTGAGCCCTTCAAGCTCTTCTGGCATCGGCTTGATATCTATTGCAGATATCTTGTCAGCTACAACCTCATCAAGGACTGTGCCTGAGGGATTGCTCTTGAAATCATCTATCTCCTGTTGTGATGCATAGAATTCTGCGTTTGGGAAAAAATCAAAGTTTCCGCAGTGGTCGTAATGAAGATGTGTGAATATGACGATGTCAACTTTCTCAAAATCGACTGCTCTGCCCATGAGATTCTTTATGAGATCTCTATCTGTCCTGTTTCCTGCATCTATGATTATCTTCTTCTCTGCGTCTATCAGGTATATGTTATTCTTGTCTGTACCTGTCAACTTCCATATCGTATCAGCTATCTTTCCGAACATGGTTCTTCCAGAATGTGCAGTCTTTAAATAATATTCCCTTCACCTATCTCTCATGATAATCCGACTTTTGGGGGTAGCTGACCTGTTGACAGCAGCGGCAGTGCTGCTCCTGCATTATGATCTTCTGGGCTGGCGTATCGGATTCCTCTTTGTTGCATATCTGATCATCAAGGGTTGGCTGTTCCGGTCAGACATCAACAGTGTGGTAGACATCCTGTGCGGGGTATACATGTTCATCATGCTGTTCGGTCTCACGACAATAGCGACCTGGTTCATAGTGATATACTTATTCCAGAAAGCAGTATTCTCTCTTGCCTGAATCAATCGGATAGCTCAAGGATTCGGTCTACCAACGTTTATCTATGTATGAGAAGAATACGAGAAGTACTATGCTTCCAAGTATCAGCGCCCCGATTATAGGTGCGATGCCTCCGAGATAGGACAGTAGTGTTGCGCATCCTATCAATGCTCCAAGCATGAAGACATAGACATATCTTGATCCGAAGAATGTCCTGCAGCCATTGAATGGGGGAACTGGGATCATATCAAAGAGTGCTATCCAGATGTTTATCATCATCAGCTTTTCCAGTAGTGGCCAGCCAAGCCCGAGGTTGATCGTCTTTATCAGCACTGCGAACATCATGTTTGCTATCGGTGCAGCCAGAGCTATCCATCCGAGATGTTTCATGCTGAGCGCATAATATGCTTTGCCGAGCCTGTGTATCGGAAGGTGCGTTATGACGAGTGCACCTGCTGCGATGAATGGCATCCTGCCATTTGAGAGGAATGCTATGACAAGACCTATCACAAGACCGAGTATCCATGCCTTGTATTGCGACCGGTATCCCATCCAGGTCGCTACCGTCCTATGTGCTACTTCTCTTACAAGGAATGTTATGACTACCAGTATCAATGTTATCAGAAGATTCTGAAAACCCGTGCTTGGATCGAATTTTTCGACTCCCCACTCCCTGAATGAGAATATGAATGCGATGACTATTATTGATATCAGAAGTCCTCTTTTTTCAAAACTTTCCAGTTTCCAGTAACGATGGACCTTATCCTTGAAATTACGCCAACTGTACATAGTGAGTTTTTAGGGTAATGTTCTTTATAAAGGTTTCTTAG
>JBDRET010000066.1:0-3313 GCA_043819495.1 Candidatus Woesearchaeota archaeon
AAGAGAGGTCTTGTCGCATCATGCACCAGCGTAGGTATAGGAGGGATTGGCGTAGCACTTGCAAAGACAGCAATAGGTGGACAGTTGGGAATGAAGATCAATCTGGATGATATGTATATCGACAGGGTTGTTGAGGATAGTCTCAGCTATGCTGATGACCTGATATTCTCAGAGAGCCAAGGAAGATTCATCGTCACTGTGGATCCTGCAAAGGCAGATCTCTTTGAAGCTGCTCTCAACACCCTCCCTTACAGTCAGATAGGTATGATCACCGATGATGGAATGTTCACTGTCTTCCATTCAGATGAAGAATATCCTTTGATCAACACAAGCATAGATGAACTGACAGAGAGCTACAAGAAGACATTGAGAGACTACTGAGGTGCAAAGATGACGACAAGAAAAGGTCCTAAGACACTCATCATGAGCGGGTATGGCATAAACTGCGAGCGTGAAACAGCTTATGCTTTCAGATGCGCTGGTACCGATCCTGAAATATTGCACCTGAATGACATCATAGAGAACAGACAGCATCTGAAAAACTGCAACATCCTGATATTCCCTGGTGGTTTCAGTATGGGTGATGATACCGGTTCAGGGCTCGCTTATGCGAACATGATACGCAACCATCTTGAAGATGAGCTTGAAGCTTTCCGGCAGAGAGATACTCTTGCATTAGGGATCTGCAACGGTTTCCAGATGATGACACATCTAGGATTCTTTCCAGTGAGCACAAAGAAGTATGGCACTCCTGAGACTGCACTGGTTTTCAATGAGAATGCAAGATACAGGGATCTTTGGGTCAACCTATCTGTAGAACTCTCCGATTGCATCTGGACAAGAAACATGATAGATATGCACCTGCCGATAGCACACGGAGAAGGGAGGTTCTACGCCAGCGATGATATCATAACTAAACTGAATCAGCAGGGACAGATAGCATTTAGATATGTGAATGAAGACCACATGTCATCATCTGAAGGACAAGGTAACCCAAATGGATCCGTAGATAATATTGCGGGCATCTGCGACCCTACAGGAAGATTCCTCGGCATGATGCCCCATCCAGAGCGGGCGATAGTTGCGATGCAGGATACCAGATACACAAGAAAGATGGAAAACGCAATACGGAACCAAAAGATACTCACACAACAGACAACGAACCTGGACCTGTTCCGCAACGCAATAGGATATTTCAGAGGATAATATTCGGAGAGGATAAAGAAAGGTGAAAGAATGGCCAAAGTCATGATACTCGGATCAGGCGGAAGAGAGCATGCACTTGCATGGTGGTTCAAGAGATACGGACACGAAGTGCATGTTGCACCTGGCAATGCAGGCACTGCGATAGACTGCAGGGCAAATATCGACCTGAACATACATGACTTTGATGATATAGATAAGGCAGCAGTGAAGAACTCGATAGACCTGGTGGTAGTCGGGCCTGAAGATGCTCTTGTAAATGGCATCGTTGATTATTGGGAACGTTCAGAAGCACGTCAGAGCGGGACTAAGATATTCGGACCACCCATGGCAACAGCAAGGCTTGAAGGCAGCAAGATATTTGCTCGCAGGTTTGCAGAGAGATACGGGCTGTCCATACCCGAATATCTTGCATTCGATTCAGGTGATCTTGAGCGCAACTTGGCAATAGCTCGACGGCATCTGACAGGGATGAAAAAAGGGATGGAGAAGGAACTTCTGGTAGTTAAGGCAGATGGACTCTGTGCAGGCAAAGGAGTATATGTGAACAAGAACCTGAAAGAGACTGAAGACTGCCTGGGATCATTGGAACAGTTCGGCAACGCAGCCACAGATTTTCTTCTTGAAGAACGGATTACAGGAGAAGAAGTATCGATAACACTGATCACAGATGGAATATCCTACAAGGCATTCCATCATTCACAGGACCACAAGAGAAGATTTGATGGTGACCGCGGACCTAACACTGGGGGGATGGGTGCTTATGCTCCGACAAAGCTAATGACACCAGAGCTGGAAAGGATCATCGCAAAAGAGGTGATCAACCCGACGATAAGAGGTATTCAGGATGAAGGGCTTGAATACAGAGGGATATTGTACATCGCATTGATGATACAGGACAACAAGCCATATCTTATCGAGTACAACTGCAGGTTCGGTGATCCTGAGACCCAGGTGATAGTCCCACTGGTAGATGCAGACCCTTTTAGGTTGATGATAGACTGCATAAATGGAAATCTTGACAAGACTGAATTCGCTCTCAGGCAAGCATACTCATGCTGCGTGGTTCTGGTAGGTGAAGATTACCCGATAACCAGCTCAAAAGGAGAAGAGATCAGTTATTCACCTTCAAATTTTGGCAAGAATGATGTATTCATGTTCCATGCAGGCACTAAGATGGATGGAGGGACTGTTGTCACAGCAGGAGGCAGGATCATGGGCATCACAGCAATCAGTGATATTGACCATGAAGATGCGATTGACAAAGCATACCGTGCAGAGCAGAAAGTATGTTTTGCAGGAAAAGATTTCCGTAACGATATAGGATACCGCGTACGAGACAAAAAATGAGGATAAAAGAGCAGACACCATGTCAGGACTGATATACGACCCGGATAATAATGCAGGACCGATGAATATTGTAGCATTCGGTTCAGGGAGCTGCAGCACAATCGAAAAGATACTGGAACGCCAGCACATCCTCGAGCAGATACCTGGAGAGGAAGGATTCAGGATAGCCGCAATCGTGACTGATAGGCCTGATTCAGCTGTCCACAAAATCTCGCAAAGAGAAAGTATACCCTTAGTATACAACAATCTTGATACATTCATGGAAAAGCAGGGCATGGACCCTACCGACTGGAAAGAACGACACGATCCTAATATGCGCACTGCGTTTGACCATACGACAAAAGATCTGCTGCTGCAGTGTGCAGAGAACAACAGTTTCCGCATCGATCTTATAGCGCTTGCAGGATACATGTTGATATTGAAAGATCCTATGCTGGATCATTTTTCAGGAAAGATAATCAACAGCCATCCAGCAGACCTGTCAATACTCGACGATGATGGAAAGCGGAGATACACTGGTGCAAATGCAGTGCTTGACGCGATAGTTGCTGGTGAAGAGACGACGAGAACCTGCATACATCTGGCGCGCCAGGATGTTGATGCTGGAGAGATAATTGTGACATCAAGACCGCTGGTGATAGACCGCAGCTCTCTGCATCTCGTGGATAAGGCCTGTAAATATGATATGTGCCCTGAGACCATGAAGCTCGTGCTTGACTATGATCATTACATCCGCGGCAGTACAAAGATGAAACGGAAT
>JBDRET010000067.1:0-18947 GCA_043819495.1 Candidatus Woesearchaeota archaeon
ATAACCACAGGATCAAATGAGTTCAACCAGATCGTGACTGCTGCATCTGAAGGTGCTATCGCAGCATTGAGTGCATTCAAGCTTTCAAGGAAGATGAAAAATGGCTAAGAAGAAGACGACCAAGGCAAAGACTGTAAAGAAGAAAGCAGTTAAGAACAAGACTGCAAAGAAGGAAGCAGAGCCTGATGATGCGGATGTCTGGTCTGATGAGGATCTTATAGAGGATCACGAAGAGATAGACCTGGAAAAGATAGATATAGATAGTCTTGAGTTCACCAAGCTGAAGGATCTGAAGCTTGACATGAAAGATGTCAACATAGTGGCTACGATAGATTTTGTAGGGGAGACTCACGGTAAAGGATATGGTGAAGACCCCTTTGCGATCGGATTCCTGAGAGATGGTACTGGCGAGATAAAGATGACATTCTGGGGTGATGACCTGCAGTCTGCAAAGCCGAAGAAGAAAGTGCGCATCATCAAGGCATCTGTCGGAGAATACAGGGGCCAGCTCCAGCTATACCCTAACAGGCAGATAGGTATTGAATTCTTATGAAAAAGAATAATCTCAAGAGGGTCATGACAGCATTGATCATCCTTCTCTGCATGAGTACTGCAGTCATGATATATCTCTCAAACATCCAGTCGACTACTTTCAATCAGGCATTATATGAATCAAAGTATGATGAGTATGGTATCTACAGCAGATTTCCTGAAGGGACTGACCTCAGCACACCTACAACAGATCTGATAGGATACATGGAGTCAGGCAGCGGCATTCTCCAGTCAGATTTCTTCAATGAGAAGGAGAAGGCTCACATGATTGAGGTGCGCGCACTATTCATGACATTACAACACATCCTGAATATTGCCATAATCACATCGATGGTGTCTCTTTTCCTGATATTATACCTGCTTCGGCACCTCCACATCAAGCTGTCAGAGAAAGGGATGGACCAGCTCCTGAAGGGAGTGTTCACCCGCTTCCTCATCTGGACAGGGTGGATTGTCGATAGTATTGCTATAATTATGGGTATGGTCGCTCTGACATTCAACACATCATTCGTAAGATTCCATGAGATATTCTTCAGGACAGATACCTGGATGCTCAATCCTGCGACAGATAACATGATCAATATGTTCCCTCAGGAGTTCTTCTTATACATGTTCACCAGGATAGTCATGATGAGCATACTCTTTGCGACAGTGATGCTGGTAGCAGGATACCTGATAAGATTAGGTGTTCCAGAGAGTATAAAAGAAAGAATAAATGAATTTAGATGAAGTTATTTTTTCTCAGGAATTCAAACAGGCTTTTTCCTGCCTGCGCTACAGACATCGATTCCCTGTCAAGTATGAGTGAAGGTTTTCGCGGGGCTTCATATGCGACATCGACACCGACAACAGTCCCGAGTTCAGGATATTTTTCACCGGTCATGCGCCTGTTCAGCGCTTTGGTGTACACTTCTTTTGTGCCGAGCTTGTTCTTCTTTTTCATCTCTGCAGCCACACATTTTTGCAAGGATGATTTCACGTATACCTCTATGAATCCGGGAGCTATCGCGCGGATATCGTCTCTCCATTTCCGCTTGTAGCCAGTAGCATCAATGAGTACATTGCTCCCTTCATCATATATCTGCAGAGCCCTGTTTATGAGCTCATGGTATGCCTTCTCTCTGCTGGAATCATCATATGATGTCAAGCCGAGCTCAGTTTTTATCTTGTTCATACGAAGGTATTCTATCTCTTCACCTTCTTCATCAAGAAGACCTACGAGTACTCTTGCAATCTCGCTCTTTCCTGCTCCAGGCAGGCCCGTCAGCCATAGTATGAATGCCATATGTTTTCGCCCAAAAAAACCTCAATATTATATTGTTGTTATCTTATTTAAATTATACTGCGAAATTTGTAAATTCATGACCGTAACCGCCAAGTAGCATGCTATCAAGTCACTATAACTCATCAATAAATAAGAAACGCCTTCGGCGAAAATATGAATTTGACCAACTCAGGCATGCTGTGGCGGTGCGAGAGATTAGTGAGCGAAGCGAGCTAAGCGGAGCAGGGCATGAATTTACATACATAAATAATACCACAAACATATAGCAAAGAACCACTTTCCAGCCCCTCTAATACATAAACCATACAAAACCTTTAAATACCCTTTTGGGCTGTTCTGTCTTTGTTTTGAGGAGTTTCATATGAGAAAAGAGGGGTTTAATGTAATAGTCATACTATTGTTAGTCTTTGCTCTTATTCTGGGGAATAGTTTCATTGTCTCGCGCATAGGTAATGATATATCCGGGATGGTCATCCAGCAGGAAGAATCATTCGCACAGGTGCAGCAGAGCGCTCCAGAACCTGACCCTGTCTACCTTTCTGAAGCAGATGCTGAAGCTGCTAAACTTCCATTTGAACTGATTCCTGAATATGGTCCTACACTTGAACGCACTGATGATAACCTCCTGAATGCATTAGGTGAAGATGGTTTTGCAGACCCCCGGGTCGACAAAGGAAACATCAGTGTGATAATAGTATTGAAGGATCAGCCATTGAGCAAGATAAGCAAAGAGCATAAGGAAGTCACTGAAAAGAAGCTTGAATCAAAAGTCAAAGAGCTTGATGATCTGAATAAGAAGACACAGGTCCTAAGTGAAGAAGAGATACTCGCGATGGGCCATGATGCTGCTATGGAAATAGAGTCTGCCGCACTGACTGAAGATGAGAAGACTCGGCATGAGGAACTGACAAGTGAGATTGAATCTGAGATGCAGATAATGCGTCAGGGCATCCTTGATGAAGCAGAAGAGAAGATAAAGCCTTCCCAAGACAAGGTGCAGAAACGTATCGAGAAATGTGGAGGAAAAGTAAGGAAGAATCTTAGGATAATGAATGCACTTTCTGTGGACATACCTAAATCCTGCTTATGGGACCTTCAGAAAGAAGGTGAGATTGCAGGAGTGTATGAGAACACCCTCACTGAAGCGCAACTTAATGTCAGCGTCCCATCGATGCGTGCCAATCTGGTGCATGCCCGCGGATATACTGGAGGGATATGGGACCTTGCAGTGATTGATACAGGTATTGATGGATCACATCCTGCACTGACCGTCGACTATGCAAAGACATTTCATCCTAGTTGGTACGAACGGCTGTTCATCTCTTATGATGATAACCCTGATTCTACAAATGATTACCAGGGTCACGGTACCCATGTCGCAGGAATCATAGCAAGCACAGACCCTGTTTACAGAGGAGTCGCTTATGGTCTTGATAAATTGATAAATGTAAAAGCAGGATTCAGGACAGGCAGCGGCGGGGGTAGCATGTTTGATGATGATATGATGGATGGTGCTGACTGGGCCATCTACACTGCTGGCGCTGATGTATTGAGTTATAGTTTCGGAAGCGGACATTCTTCGAGTGATGATTGCAGCAGCTGCAGGTTCTTTGATGCAATCGTTGATGAGCTTGATGTGCTGATAGCAGTCTCTGCAGGGAATGACGGACCGAATGATGATACTGTAGGCACACCTGCCATTGCATATAATATATTCAGTGTCGCAAGCGTATATGATTACGGCACGACAGACAGAGGAAATGACTTGGTTAGCTCTTTTAGCAGCAGGGGTTATTCTGCTGGCGGCAGGATAAAGCCAGATATAGCTGCTCCAGGTTCAAGTATACTCTCTGCAAACAACAAATGGGAGACAGAATCTGACTTTGTCTCAAAATCAGGCACCAGCATGGCCTGCCCTCATGTATCTGCTGCTGCGATTCTTGCCCTTGACATGACCGGGCTTAGGAACCCTTCAGCATTGAAAGCACTCCTGCTTAACACTGCACAGAGCAATGGCACATTTGCTGATAAGAGAGATTATGGTTGGGGATATATCGATATTGACCATGCTTATGCTCATCGTTACAATCTGTTCACAAGCACTGTTGCTGAGAATGGAGGTTACAAACTTTACAAAGGCCACCTTGATGCAGGAGAGAAAGTCACCCTTGTCTGGAACAGGCATGTCGATTATGTTGGGAGCAGTTTTCCCAGCACATATTATACATTGAATGATCTTGATCTATACTTGTACGATGCGAACACGAACTCTTATCGTGATGGTTCTGCAGCAGTAAAAGAGAATGTAGAACAGGTAGAATCATCAGGCAGCTATGATGTTGTCGTAAAGGTGAAAGGGTACACATCCAACTTCTATCATGGACTCAATACAGAAGAATATGGTCTTGCTGCTGAAGATGGTTTCTACTCAACAAGTAAACCGACAGTGACAGGATATGTGTACCACCGCACTACAGTATATGATAACGAGCTTCCGTTCCAGATAAATGTCACTGTGACCAACAGTGGAGGGACCAATGCTCACAACTCGCACCCTACACTGTATCTTCCAGCAGGGCTGACCGTGTACTCAATCCCGTCATCAATATCTCCTGTATCTGCATACAGCTCTAAGAAAGCGACCTGGCTCATCACTGCAACAAATCTTGGGACAAAGACAGGGATCTACGCGACGTACGGCCATAACAGCTATGGGATATACGAATCAGGCACAACTTCAACGACCTCTGTGACGATACTTGATGATGACACTTCCCCACCATATTTCTACAGCTGGGTACATGTAAGTTCTATCTATGGTGACCAATCGATACCAGTCACTGCAAACATAGTAGATGACAGCGGCCTTGGGACTGTCAACCTCACATATGATTATGATAATGATGGGAACCCTGAAGGGACCATCATCATGGGCATCTCTAACCTGCGCGCATTCGGAACGATACCTGCACCAGACAAGTCTTACGAGACAAAGACAATGTCATTCACAGTTACAGCACAAGACAATGACAATGACCGCACAGGAGACTCATTATCTGCGACATCATCAAAACGTTACGTGACCATCCGCGATGATGACACATCTGCACCTGCATTCAGCGGCTGGCAGTTCACAGATACTGGTGATGTGAATGATCCGATACCTGTAACTGTGACCATAACAGATGGAAGCGGCCTGAGCTATGCGACACTCTATTATGATTATGGTGCAGATGGTAAGCTGAATGGCAGCGTCCAACTCAGCCAATCAGGGAATTCATGGTCCGGAATAATACCTGCACCAGGGCCTGATTACTTAGATATGTCTACAACATTCTTTGTCGAGGCACAAGACAATGATAATGACCGCATAGGTGACAACATAACTATAAACTCCTCAGTCCAGAACATAAGCCTGATAGATGATGACACAGCACCCCCTTCATTTGATGCATGGCGATTCTCCAGCACAGCATTCGGGATCGATGAACTGGAAGTCAACGCAACCATAAGTGATGAATCTGGACTCTCAAGCGTGAAGCTATATTATGATTACGAGGCAGATGGTATTGATGACAATATCGTGATGTCGCAGGATGGGAATTATTGGTTAGGCACAATACCAGCACCAGGCAATGCAAGAGAGACAAAAGATGTTGTTTTCTTTGTAGAAGCTATCGACGCTGATGATGATCCATCGGGGCTGAACTCTTCCAACTTCACAATAGCAGTGCTGGACGATGATACTGAGGATCCTTCTTTTGATGTCTGGAATTTCACACAAGCAGTACTCGCGGATTCAGTCATGGAAGTGTTCGTGAATGTTAGTGATGAGAGCGGCATCAACTATTCCAAAGTGTATTATGATTACGGTGATGATGGTTCTATAGATGGAAATGTCATCATGACCATGACCGGTCCGTTCTGGAACGCAACAATCCCTGCTGCAGGGAATGCATACGAGATGAGCAATGTAAGTTTCATAATAGAGGCGCAGGATGACGACAATGATCGGCCCGGAGATAATCAGACAAAGAACTCGACATCAACAATAATGCAAGTATTGGATGATGATGACACGACTCCTGAAATAAATGATATAAACCACTCAGGTGTAACCATCTGGAGTGATGCAGTGCCTGTGACAGCCAATCTCACAGATGCTTCAGGGATAAGTGGAGCGACTCTCTATTATGATTATGGTGATGATGGAAGTATAGATGGAACTGTTGGAATGGATCTCAATGGAGGTCTCTGGAATGGGACCATCCCTGCATCTGCAGGTGCGTATGAGCTACAGAACATAAGTTTCATCATAGAGGCAGAAGATGGTGATTCCGACAGGGCAGGAGATTCAAGCATAGAGAATTCCTCAGAACAATATATTCTCGTGACTGATGATGATACATCCTACCCAGTCTTCAATTCTTTTGATTACCCTGATATAAGTAATTATACAAGCACAATAAATGTGACCGTCAACCTGACTGATACGAGCGGGATTGAGTATGCGAAGATATACTACATCCATGGCGCAAGCTTCCCTGCCTACAGCTCGATGATGATGAGTCAGGATGGAGATATGTGGAGTGCGACCCTGCCAGCACCAGGACCATTATTCCAGGGAACTTATACTTACTTCACGATCGAGGTCAATGACGGTGATGATGATATCGCTGATGACTCATTGAGATTCAATTCATCAACGCAGTACATACTTGTAAGCGATCCTATCGCAGAGATCAGGATACACAGTCCAGCACAGTCAGCAATATTGACTGTGGCATCAGTGCTGTTCAATATAACAGTTAGCGAACCTGTGGACTGGCTTAACATGTCAAATGATTCTTCACAGTTCAACAACCTCTGCACATCATGCGATTCATTCACCACTACAACCATTATGGATGAAGGGGTGCATAACATACACGTAAAGGCCGCTGATAGCACTGGTAACATAAGTGAAGCTACTGCAACATTCACGATAGATCTTAACGGACCGGTCATCCACAACTACAACCGCGGGGAGAATATCACAATCACCGGAAGAGAGAATATCACCCTGACAGTGAATTATACTGAAGCATTCATTGACCGAGTAGTGCTCAAGAGCAATATTTTAGGTGTTCATGAGCTTATTGAATGTCCTTCAGGCATCGCGCAGACCTGCTCATACATCGAAGATCTATCAACTCATGCGCATGGAACTACCATTGACTATAACTTTACAGCATATGATATTGCAGGTCGGGAAGTGACTCTGCTTGCTGCAGGAGATCACCCTTACCTGATAAACATCGACAGGAATAGTCCTGTCATAACAGCATCAAGTCCAGTAGGTGAAGTAGGATACAACTTCTCATTGGTGGTCACCACTGATGAAAATGCAGATATGGACTACACTCTGGATGGAAACACTCCTGTCCTGCTATGTTCCTACTGTGATTCTGCAAATGTTGAATTTGAAAATCTATCAATAAGTAATCACAGCATGACAGTTGATGCAACAGACATAGCAGGCAATCACAACAGCACCTCATGGTATTTCGCTGTGCTCTCAGACCTTGACCATGACGGGATACCTGACAAGGATGATGATGATGACGATAATGATGGCGTGATTGACATCAACGACCCGCTGTTAGGCAACAGGAGCCATGTCAACACGACATTCGAGAACATATCTATCGATGTCAACAACTCAGGGAATCTGAGCAAACAATTCTCAGGCGTCCTTAATGTGAGCTTCAAGAACAATGATCAACCAATACTTGAATTCAGGTATAATTTTTCAGGCGCTCTACTGAACCTGAGCAATTTCACGATAAAGAGACAGGAGAGCAGCACCAAAGGTTCGTTGTTGGTCAGAGGTATCGATCTTGGTACAGATAATAAGACTGTATATATCGACGACCTGGATGCAGGCATCTCCACTCTATGCATAAAGGATGCTGATATAGAGTCAATCTCAGACATAAGTGCAGACTGCAGTGGGACTGATGAATACTACATATCGTGCCCAGGCACGATAGGTAATTACACCTGCGCGCTGAATGGCACAAGATACAGGGTATCTGGCCTGAGACACTCAGGTGTGATAGAGCTTCTGATAGCTGTCATCACTCCTAGCGGAGGAGGTGGCGGTGGAAGTTCAGCAGTATCAGCACAGGCGACCATAGTTCCCACAGCAGCAGGTCAGGAGATCACGATGAGCACAACCACTTATGCTCAGGTACTCATAGGGTCCGAGCTCTATCCTATACAGATATCCAGCATCGGCACGGCAGATGTGCGGCTTTTGATGGGTAATTATTACTACACATTCACCACATTCGATAATGCGATGAGTGTTGATGTTGATAAGGATGGGCAGAGAGATATCACGATAGAGCTTATCAGTGTCGAGAAGTTCCAGGCCACATTGAGATTCCTGCTGTATGCCAGACCTGCACCGATACCTGTACTGCCTCCTGGAAGTGTATCAAGAGAGACAATGACAGAAGCTCCCGCACCTGTTGTTCAGGCGACTGCACCTGCTGTCGCTACAGGACCAGATGCTCGGGAAGAGATTCCTATAGTGACTGAGAAACCTGCACAAGCCACAAGAGAAGCGATATTTGATCGCACTGCCGTATTATTGGTAGGGCTGGGACTTGCGATGACTATCATGGTGAGTGTCCTTTTCTTTGTGTTCAGGCGCAGGATGGACAAGAAGAGTCTGCAGAAGGTACAGTCATACAAGAGAGAAGAGAAGATAGCACCTGAAGAAGGAGTCATACTCAAACAGAGATCAGCTATACGCAGAGCAGAAGGTAAAGATGCTGAGACAATCCACAATATCAATGATGAGATAGAACAGATAAAGAGACATATGGGTAAATGATAAGTAAAAGATGGTGAAACTTAAATCATTTTTTGGAAAACAGGGACAGCTGACATTATTCATGCTGATAGGTATATTTCTGATAGGTATGTTCGCATTCATGCAGTATGAGGCACAGAGATCGCTTGAAGCGGATTTTCAGGGACCTACAGAGAAACTGATAACAGATCTTCTGAAGACTGGATCGATCCCTGTATATGTCGAGGCCTGCCTCGAGAACATAAGCGAGGAAGCAACGTTGCTTGTAGGGCAGCAGGGCGGTGACATATACATGAGCCAGGGAGGCACTGCTCCTGAACCGACCAAGTTCCTGCCGCTAAGCCATCGTGTAAGATATGGTATTGAAGCACCATTTCTTGTGAACGGGACTTACTATCCTTTCCCTCCAGCGTATCCTGGCGGTGAACTCCACAACCTGCAGGCACCAGTTCTTAATTTTCAGAATTGGGGCCGGTTCGGTGAGCTGACATTAAGGAAGCTCTGCGACACGCAGGGCGCAAATTCTCCTCTGGCATTCACGAAATATGGATACAGCGCAGCAGCGATAACCAGCCCGATATGCGTGAACAACATGTACGGAGATGTCCTTTCGAGCCAATGGCAGATGGAGCAGTACATCCAGGGCAAACTAGGTAACTGTACGAACTGGACAGCGATAAACCTCATAACAGGGTATAATATCTCTGCTATAGGCGACCCTAATGTAACTGTCAGGCTTGGCCTGGCAGATATATACATAGATGCATTCATCCCTCTTGAACTTCGGGTTGGTGGTCGTGAACCGATATACACGATAGGTGATTTCCATACACGACTCCCTGTAAGACTGAAGAGGATAGCGGAGCTCGCATCATTCCTGGCAATGTATGACTCGTACATGCTGGATTTCAATCTCAGCGACAGCAGGGATTACAAGATATCTGATCTCTGGGACACATTCCTGAACATAAGCGTGCATACACCGATGAAAGCGGCCGGCGTCTGGGACGATGTGATCAGTATAGAAGATGCAGGATCCCATCTCAATGGCAAGTCGTATGTATACAGGTTCATACGGGAGAACCGCTATCCTACCCTTGATTTCATAACGTCATACAACAACATGAGCGATTATGATTATGTGAAGATGGAGAATGATACCATCATCATAGGCCCGAATCCTTCACCGCGCAAGGTAGGGTCAAATGAGATGGATGTGATATATGATCCTGACGAGGATAATCTTACTTATTACTACACAGGCTGGAAAGAGACCTGTGATGAGCAGTTCGATTTCGGTTACGGCCAGCCAAAGACTGCCTGCTCTAAACTGGAGCCGACGCATCCTTCATTGTATTTCAATTTTCCAAACAAGGGTGTGAAGGTCAAGACATCGATATTGATATCTCCAGCAAACCCAACAATATATTGGAAGAGCCTGCTGAGCTATTTGCTCACACCAGCAATAATGGGCGATCCGCTCTATCCCCCTGAAGCGCCACTGGCCTGGACTTCTTCTGATCCTTACAAGAATAACAACAGG
Source organism: Candidatus Woesearchaeota archaeon (assembly GCA_043819495.1). Classification (GTDB taxonomy): domain Archaea; phylum Nanobdellota; class Nanobdellia; order Woesearchaeales; family UBA11576; genus JABMQF01. The sequence goes on from JBDRET010000067.1 coordinate 10,243, forward strand.
AATGCATCATACATACCTAACCATGATGACATTGGCCCTCATAACGTGACTGTATGGGTCTGTGACGAAGCAGGACTGTGCGATTATCAGATCATCCGTATGCTAGTGATCGATTTTCCTGAACTGCATCTCAACGGAACAAATCCATATACCGAACTTGATCCTCACATACCACACGATGCTGCCAGTGTCGAGGATTTCTATCGTTTGAGCGGAGAAGGTTCTACAGGATACATAATATTTGATCTGGGTCTGGTCTCAGGCTACATGTTCTCTGATGCTATAGAACCGTTCGAGATACCGACTAATCCTGATCTCCCTGTGCTTGACCTGCCTCAGGTAGATCTTGGCTATGAGCGGGATATAAGATACATATACAATTTCACGTTCAACTCAGACAATCTTTGTACCACCACTCCTCCTTGTGATAATGTAGATAAATACAATCATGTCGATCACATAATCAACCTCTCTGTAACGAATGTCAATGTTCCTCCGAAGAGCATGACAGTCTCTGTCTACCAGTGCCTGCCATTCAGGAATCCTGACCCGACAATGCAGGACCCCTGGCCATACAACTCAACACCAGAAGCATACATAATGAGCCATACCTGCTGCAGTCTTGGTGAGAAGTATAATTATACAGTCAATATGAGCATAAATGCTCATGAGCTTATACTGGATGGTGTGACCGGGCTGTACTACTTTGACATCTATGATGAATACGATGGGGATCATATAATAACGATAAAGAGTGTTGAGGTAACCCCGGGCACACTTATCGACATGGACAGTACTCCAGTCACAGGACCTACCATAACTCCGACAGACCAAATTAACATAGGAGCTCTCAATGGCCGGGCAGATAACGGAGGGCCTACTTATGCTAAAGAGAGGATATCCAATAAAAAGATAAGGATCTACTTTGCTACATCGCCACTGAGCATTTCAAAGAGCCTCATTGATGGCAATAAGACGATAAACATAATCATAGAAAAATATACGACTTCTGCAGGATACACACCATGGGGTTCATGGTATGATAATACAAAAATATGTCATGGAGGCCTTCCGATAATAGGTTCATTACGTCAGATACAGGAAGATGAAGATGATCTTGGTGATCTTGTAGGAAGGACATACAAGTCATATGGAGGTTCCACAACTGCTCCAATTTCATGGTATAATGATGTTGTCGCTGCAGATTTCAAGAGATTCTGCTCAGGAGATAGAGGCAACACCTGCACTGGATATGCAAACATGGATTTCTACAGGCTGGATGATTGTCCTGACATGGAGCCTGCCAAAGGTGAGATCGAGAGTTGCCAGGGTCCGAATGATGGATTGATAGATCCTGTTGAAGTGCTACCTGGAGTGACAAACATAGCTTGCGATGGCCCTGAAGACTGCTACAGTTCAGGTTCGCCAGTAATAAAGAGCAGATTCTGCAAGATAACGAATCCATATCCTCCTCCCGGAGGGCATAAAGGTTTCTGCTATGACATACCTGCAGGAGAAGATGCATCATGCAAACCATACACTGCAGGCAGCAGTTTCGAACAGGCTTTCAGATATAACAGGACATCATTCCCTAACGAAGAAGCGAACGGGACATGCAATCCTAACCCAACATGTTCAAACAGCGAAACTTACTACAATGTATCCCAGAACACCGGAAAATATCTTCTGCTGGGAGCTAAATGTGATTATGGTAATTGTACAGCAGCGGATGGGAATACTGATAATAGAAGAGTAATAGAGTGCGCTTTATTCAATGGTCGTGCAAGCACTGCATTATGGCCCCCAAGTGCAAATCCTCCACTGTGTACACCAATAACAGGAGGGATGATATCTGTAAACTATTCTTGTGGTGGTGCTACAGGTGATCCTTCAGTTCCCGCTCTCACAAGAAGAGTCAATTGCACATCCACAGGCGTGCATGTCGATCCTGATCAAGGAGAACTGCAATGCAATGCATGTAAAGATGCTCACATGATCACTGCTTCAGGGACAATATGGCGTGGTGCAGCGTCAGATCCTCAAAGACGTTGTTGTGGAGATGATCCGGGAGAAGGCGGATACCCGTATACTGCAACAGGGACTTATTCCGCAACATCAGCATTTGGAACAAATGCAGGTGCTTCCGGAACAGAAGTCTGTGGCGATTACTATGGTCCAACCAGCAATGCAAATAATCCTGCTTATGCAATAGACAACGACTGCGATGGAGCAGTAAACTGTGCAGATAGTGATTGCAAGCCTACCAGTTATGCTACAACAAGAACATTAGGATTTGGAACATGGAAACAATATTTGAACACTACAGGAGGGTTATGCTGCAGTCCTGGTACCGCCGGAGATGGTAATTGTAAAAACTTCTTTGAAAGTAATGCTAATGTGCCTACTACAGGAGCAAAATGCTCAAGCAGTGGAACTTGTGATTGCCTGCCTATTGGAACCGGTTCTGTTATAGCCACAGTCAGCACAGGCACCATCAGGACGTGCGTGCCTCCTCAAACAGAGGTCGCACTAAGTCCTCAAGGTGGTGGAGACCCATTTGACCGCAAATTTGCAGTCTCAGGCACAGGAAGCAAAACATTCACGATAAGGGCGTATGATATTGATGGGAGCGGGAGTGCGTGCGGAAATGATACACTTAAAAAAGATGCTATTAGTTTGATACTTGCTTCAGGGTCTGCCACCACAACAATCAATCCCACACACAACTCAAACACAGGCGCAATCACAGGCACATACTCAGAATTCTACTTCCAGAACACCGGCAGCAAGGACTGCCTTGTGGAAGTGACAATAAGTTAATCACCGAAAAAACAATTTTTCTCGTCGGAAAATGTCCGATTGTTTCTAGCAAGATTTTATTAATCCATAAAACCGCTCTGAATGGATGAAAAGAGTGATTTTTGATACGAATGTGTATGGTAGGCTGATCCTTGAAGATGATGTTATCAGAGTTAGCAGGACCATTCTTGACAATCCAGGATTTATTGTCTATGGATTCAGGCCGATACGGAAAGAACTGAGAAACACACCTAAACAGTCTTTTCAGGGGAGTTTCAAGACAAGAAATCTTCTGCTTAACCTATATGATGAACTCACAAAAGGGCGTGTTTTCATGGAAAGTGTGCAGATAGAAGATTTAGCTCGCAATATCTACAATCAATATCGCCGGTTCGGCGGTATAAGAGGGTGGAGAAACACAAATATATCTGTTGATTTTACCATTGTAGCTTGCGCAATACTAAATAGACTTGATGTGATGATTTCGGATGATATGAGCACTATGCTAAGCAGACCTGCTTTAAGAGCATACAGAGAAGTGGCTGAAGATCTTGGATTGTCGCTTCCAGTATTCTGGAAGTATTCGGATCTTAAGAAAAAATATGGTTTTTAGGTTGTAGCTTTTATGAATCTTTTTATCTCTCTTATGAATTGAGGATCTTTCTTGGCTTCTTCAATAGCCTCGAATAATTCTTCACCTTTTAACCTTGTCTTCCTTTTCATGCTATCATAAATGTCTTTAGGATATATAAGTTTTTCCCAAGAATTTCCGGAAATAATCCGAGAAGAAAAAGATTTAGTTATTGTTGTTACTTAGATAACTAGCCTGTGCAAAGTCAACAGTGCAGGTTGTGTACACATCACCAACAGTTGTTCCTGCATTGTAATGGGTGTGTGCTTCTTTTTCTGCTGCTGGAAGAGCATCTATTGCTCCTTGGACGCAGGTGTGGTCTACATCAAGGACATAATCCGGATCAGTAGCAACATCAGGTTTGTTTGCTGGATTAAAGCCAACTCCACAGTTCTGCGCAACCGCATCAACGCTTGTTTCAGGAAGTTTGAGAGTTTCATTATTACCCTCTTGACAGTGCAATACCAATCTTGATGAATGCTCATCCACGGGCACTGTAAAAACATAATCATCACTGGTATCTGTTCCATCAGTGCATGTGACAGTATATGTATGAAGTCCGACATCGCTTGCACCCATAGCTCCTGAGAAAATCGCTCCACTGGATCCCATCATAACTCCAGAAAGATCTGTTGTCAACCCCCATGAAGTGATCGATCCATTATCGCTTTCTCCATTGCATTGCATTGCAAGTCCTGTGCCAAGAGATGACTGGTTCACGTAGCAGGATAATACCCTAACCGGATTCACTACCTGTTCCCTCTCATACTCAAACACTTTACTAGTATTCCTTGTATGTTCTGTTCCATCTGCATCTGCAACTGATAATATATAATCAAGTGTAACCTTCTCTCCGTCCTTAAGCTCTCCACCATTATTTGCAGTTGCAAGATTGAGTGTGCTTGAGACGTATGTCTCGAGTCCTGCTGTCTGGTCGATCAATGTGCTTGTCCAGTCATCTGATGTAGTAACTGTTCCATTATCTCCTGTAGCAGTGACTAAAACATCAACACCACTGACAGCAGGTCCATTATACGCAGGATTGACTCCTGGTGTTTCCAGTCCAACTTCTAATGGTGAATCTGAAGGTCCAAAAGCAGAACTTACATCTTTAGGTTCTATAGAAGCAAAAGTAAAATCTTTGATAGGATTCTCTCCATTGACTGGATCTGAATCACCACAGTTTGTGACACATGGTCCGGGATCGCCTGGATTGTCGACTTTGCCATTTCCACAGCCGACTGGTAGGACATATAATGCTGCTGCAACAGTTCCTGCTGCTATCTTTTGCCATAAAGGTCGTTTAGTCATAGTATCATGCACCTCAAGTAATTGTTATTATACAACCAGATTTATTACTCATATATAAATCTTTCGTTTTGTAGTCATTACAAAGTAGTAACTAAAATAACAAACATTTAAATAGAACGATTGTTCTATAAATCGAACAGATGTTCGAAAAACTATCAAAAAAAACAATAAAGATATTGGACCTCTTTCTGGACAACCCCACCAGGGAGCTATATCTCAGAGAAGTTGCCAGGGAAGTCAATGTGAGTCCAAGCACATCAAAGATAGCTCTCGATATGCTAGAAAAAGAAAAACTAGTAATAAAGATGGTAAGAGCAAACGCTTCTTTTTACAGGCTTGATATCGATAACAAGAGGAACATAGAACTCAAGAAAGCCAAGAACATCGACTTCATCCTAAGATCAGGATTCATAAAAAGGATAGAGGAGCAGAACCCTTCAGTAATATCAATAACATTGTTCGGATCTTTCGCAAAAGGCACTAACACCAAGGATAGTGATATAGATATACTGATAATCTCACAAAAGAAAATAAGCTACAGCATAATAGACCTTGAGGGGATAGAAATCAATATGATCCAGTTCACGCCGGTTGAATGGAGGAAGAAAGCAAGAGAGGACAGACCTTTCTACCATGATATCATCATGACAGGAAACGCATTGAAGGGAAACATCCCTGAGGTGTAGGTGTGAAGATAGGTCAGCTTATTGAAAAAGGTCTGTTGAGAAAGTCGACACCGGATCTGGAAAAAGCAAGACAATCGCTTAAAGTGGCGAAAGCAAAGCTTGAGGAAGCTAGAAGATCCTTAGACGCTAAAATCTACGAAGGGACCATTGTCTTCGCATACATGTCCATGTTCCACGCAGCAAGAGCGATCCTATTCAGTGACGGTTACACTGAAAAAAGCCATTTCGCAGTCATTGCATATTTGGAAGAGAAGCACACGAGCACTCTTAGAAGTGACATGATAAGCAGGTTCAACACATTGAGGAGTCAGAGACATGAATGCCTCTATGGGCTGGAAGCGGAATTCTCAGAAGAAGATGCAATACAATCTATAGCAGATGCAAAAGAGTTCTTGAGAAAAGTAGAACAGATGATAGGACCAGGTTAGCATAAAGGGATATGAACCAAAAGTTTAAAAAGACCTCAACCATCATCTAAACTAATCTTAGAGGTGATTTTCAATGGCATCAGCAGCAAGGAAGATACAGGAAGCAGTTGAAGAAGAGAAGAAGATAGCAGTATCTGAAGCATTAAAGAGTGTATCATTCAACAGGGTCGAGGAGATATACAGCAAGGCCCACGAAGTCAACAATTTCTGCGACATGGTTGTCAGATTAGAGGCAGACATAGTCAGGATAGAAGAAGCCCTGGAAGACGGCATGAAGAAAGAAGATGACGTCGAGTTCTCAGCGCTTTTCGTCAAGGCATACGATGCATTATACGATGACGAGAGGAAACTCCAGAAGACATACGAGTTATCTCTCCAGAACATAGAAGATATCATAAAGCGCGCCAAGGAACTCAATGACATAGTCAAAGGACTGAAAAAGAAGCACGAGCGGAATGCAAAAGAGATACCTGAACTCTATGAAAGATATCTTGTAGCAAGACAGCAGATAACGCAAGAGAAATTCAAAGGGCTTGGCGCCGGACCTTCAAGACGCGCATCGATTGAAAGAGCAAGAGAATCGCTCAGGAATCATCGGTGGATCTGACTTCAGGGCCGATATAAGCAGTCACTCCGCACACTCCAGAAACATCTTTTCTTTTTTCTTTCAAGTAGTGGAAAGTATCAGATAGTCTCTGGAGTACCGCAGGTCTCAGTCTTTCGACGCCAGACAACGACTTGACCAGTGCTTCAGGATAGAGCATCTCAATCACAGCATCCTTGTTACGGGATATAGGATGGAACTTACCATAGACATCATCCAGCGTATCACCGACATGCCTGCTGAACCGCTTAGGATTTATGCTTGTATCGACAGTGAAATCATAAGGGTTTGATATGGGGAATGTGATGTCATACCGTACAGCGAACTGCGCAGGCACTTCCTGCTTTCCGCAGAGTATCTGCATGTAGCCGATCAGCCTGCCCTTCCAATGGTCAATATCCTGTTCCTTGGCCTGCTCAAGAGCCTTGTCCAATCGCATATCAAGCATATGCTCCCAGAAAGAGACACAGTCCCCATTGGCAAAGTCTATGCGGTCAAAATACACTTCACCGATCTTCAGCTCTTTGTCCACTATCTGTTTGAGATCCATCCAAACTATCAGAAAACACCCATTTATAAATTTTACGGAAATAGTACCACTTCTTGGTAGTGAGTGACTTTATTCCGCAGAATTCCTGCGAATTAGGGCGTATTTCGCAAAATGATGTGAAAAAGTTTTGCGAAATGATTTCATGGAAGGCTGGACAGCATACGCAAAGAATGCCAACACTTACAGGTTGAGGAAGAATATACTGGCAGGTTTTGAAGAGATGTTCTCAGAAGCGATGAGCACAAAAGAGCTGAACAGGTATGTTAAGGCGAGGGGGATGATTCTGTAAATGGCGTTATAGTGCATTTATCATCTTTCTTATCTCCCTGTTGAATCTCGCTGCCCGGTCGAGGGAGGTCTTTGCCTTGTTCTGCATGGCAAACTGCTCTATCTGGTAAGTGAACCTCGCTCTTTTGTCTTTTTCAAAGAAATACTCCTCGATAAGCTCGTCAGCCTTCCTTTTGCCAAGAAGCTCTGCAGCCTCTTCTTGTGACTCTGCATAATACTCGAAGAAATGCTTATCCAGCTTGCCGGTCAGGTAAAAGAAGTACACAAGAGCGTCAAAGGTGACTGAATGAACTGAAAGATCTGACCTAAGGATTATTCCTTTGGCGGCAAGCAATGCCCTTGCCATATAGAACATCGAATAATAGCTCGCATTGATGACCCACAGATACCCTTTCAAACCCTGGTTGCCTGTATGTTCCTGGTATTCCTTATTGGTCGACAGCCCGTACAGGGCCTTTGCTGACTTGAATGAGTCCTCAGCATTTGTCAAGAAGAACTCAACATGCTTTACAGGCTGCTTGGACTTGATAACACCTTCACTGATGTAATTCTTTATCCTGTACTCAACCTGCTTGAGCCTCTTCTCATCAAGAGTCATGTTCTCCCCCTATCGACCAATCGATAAAAAGTCTCGGCACCATGGAATATCAGGTGCTTGTTCAGCACTTCATTCATAACATTTAATTTCTCCCGTTTAGCAAGCATCTCATAGACGCTTTCAGGGGATACGACAACTATATCAAACTTTTGTTCGTAATTTGCGCAGATGTTCATGAGAAACTTCTCGGTAGACTCTACCTTTGTTATATCATCAACCACTACAAAAACATCAACATCATTAGGCTTCTTGCTATTTACTGTGGAACCAAAAATAAGGAAGACAAAGAACTCCTCAGGAAAATTGCAGGTAACCTCATCAACAAAGAGCAAAAGGTCGCTATTACGCGGCCTATAAAGGAAGTCATTGCTTCTCATGGATTCAACATAAGCCAGAGCCTGATGGTTCTTACGGAAATTAAGAGACACATAGTTATGCTCATCCCTCACCAGAAAACCCTTCTTGATAAGATCCAAAACTGACCTGTGAACAAGAGGATAAGGCTTGCCAATGGCCTCTGCAACCTTATTGATACTGAAGCTATCAGTAATACGGGAGACAAAAACCTGCATGATCCGAAGCTGTGTCTTGGTGAACATTTTTGTGAATGTATTATAACTTTTTAGATATACCTCTATATCTTTTAAGTTATATATAAATGTTTCGATTCAAAAGACTTCGTGTATAGTCCCGAAATTGGTTTACATTCCGATGGAACTTTTCTTTATAAATGTGGCTGGGTTTTTGGGCTGTTTAGAACCCTCTTTTTGGGAGTGTTGAACTGTAAACTGAAATCGGTGCAAGTGTGTG
>JBDRET010000068.1:0-16306 GCA_043819495.1 Candidatus Woesearchaeota archaeon
CTCCAAGATAGAACTCAAGGATATCTCCGCCTGCGGTCTCACCAGCTTCGTTAGGGAGGACTTCCCTGATACCGAGTGAGGTTCCGTCATTCAGGATCTCTGTTGATCCTTCCTGCATCTCCTTTGTGACTTCGCCGTTGATTTTCATCTTGACCTTTGCAGATCCGACCGCGCCAGCCCAGTCTGAGATGATCAGTGCAGTGACCTCATACTCCTTGCCTTTCAAGGTGTATGTCTTGGTCTCGCCTTCCTCGATTGTGTCGTGGATAGCTCCGCCCATCAAGTCAAGCTCAAGCTTGCCTGCTGTTGAGAAGCTAGCAGATACGACTGCGAAATCCTCTCCAAGGATGTGGAGGGTCTCGTCCTCAAGGTCACCAAGGCTTCTGTCTGTGTCGATGTCTGACTCAAAGCCCTCGACAAACTCCATCTCGTACTGGAAAGCCTCTTCGCTGTCCTCGAAATTGAGGAAGTCTCCTACTTCGTCATCATCGCTCTTTGTGTAGAGGACTCTTGCTCCTGCCATATCATCTGCAAGTGCTGTTCCCCTGTTACCGGTGCCTGTTCCCCAATTGAGTCTCAGATACTGGTTCACGTCTGTCGTTCCCTTATCATTGGACACTGTGAAGCTCTTCAGTGCTTCTGCGTCTGCTGAATCAAGGGTCTCTGTGACGCCACCAAGCCACTCTCTCATCTCAAGAGAGTCACCTGACCTCCTGATCTTGACTGAGTCGCCGCTTAGCTCTACGCCAGATTCGCCAGATATCTGTACTGTCTCTTTGACTGTTGAGCTGAACTGCAGGCTCATAGCGATGTCTGTGACACCGATGATATCTGCTGGAGCAGCGTCGTCGCCAACGACCATGAGTCCATTAAACATACCATCCGCAACGAATGGTGATGGATACTCGCTCAGGTCTGCTGGACTTGCTGTTGCGCCAAGAAGTGTAGCTCCTAACATAGAAACTCCGACTCCCATAGCAACAACCTTCTTAATTGCTTTTTTTACGTCCATTACCTAAACACCTCCGTGTTTACGTACTTAGCTATTCTTTTTTGTTGGTTGTTAGTTTATGCAAAGACATGACTCATCATATCTTTACAGAGTTGTGGTAGTTGTTTGTCTTTTCTGTCGTCTTTGTCGTCACTTAACACGTCGTCATTATCCGTTACTAGTCTAATCTAATTAAGATGGATGGTTACAAATCTGTCTTATAAAGCTTTCGTAAGGTCTCGAGGAGAAAAAGTGATGTTGGCGTCGTCCGGCCTTTTCACGGCCGAATTCAGTGCGTACAAGCATTTACCATTTTATAATGAAGACTTTTTTGTATTCTTTTTGGTGGTGGTGTTTTTGGTCATTACAACACGCACAGCTCGTGTGGGCATCGTTGAGATGCATCCAGGTCTTAGGCTTATAAATATCGGTGCGTATCTGGTACTTTCAGAGGCCTTGGTGATGATATTCTTCCAGTTGCAATCAAGGTGCGTCCTATTTTTTACAGTGATTTATAAATGAAAATTCTCCGAAATATCCTTTTGATAGAGCAGGTTCATCATGTCTTTTTGTGTGACGATTCTTGATGTATCGAGGGATATATTCTCATTTACCGACGATAACTGATAGTATGTGATGTATCAGATTTAAAGTTGTATAGAATCAGGATAAAAGGTTGATAAAATATTTTGTAGGATCAGGACTTATTTTTTGACATTAGTTCCTGTCCTTTTCTTCTGCCAGCTGTATTTCCTTAGCTTTGCAGAAACACCGAATCCACAGCTGCTGCACCTCTTCTTTCTTATATGGTAGGTGTGTTGACCGCACCTTCTGCAATGTATGTGGGTCTTCTTGCCTGATCTCTTGCCCATCGATGCGGTTCCTGTTCCCATATCAATCCCTCAAAGTATATTCTCAGTTTACTGTGCTGGTGAGATAAGTATTATTGTATCCCCTCTAAGGAAGACCAGTCCGAGCTTCCTCTTAAGTTCGCCCTCATGCCTCTCTTCGGCATCTTCAAGTACGACGTTGATGTGTATGTCGAATGCCTTGAGCATCCCTATTACTTGAATGCCGTTCTTGAGTTCGACAATCACTCTTTTGTTACGTGAGCTGTTAAGAGCATCTAAAGGTCTTGAAACCTCCATTTTTTTACCTCCGTTAAGAATCATTTGATAAGGACTGCATTTACAGTCCCTTCCTGACCAGGCCTAGACGTAACTCGCGCCTTACCTTTTTCTGTTACAATTATACCGCCCTTTGTGATGATATCCCTTCTTGCGAAATACCTGTTTGCAGGGTTGCTGTCAACATCAAGCAATTTGACTTTGGTGCATTTGCCTGTAGCAGGATCAAGTAAATTCACATTTTCTGATGACAAAAGTCGCCTTTTTACGCTTCCACCAAGTATTCTGACGGTTTTACTCTTTGTTTTGCCGACTTTAGTCAATGTAGGGCCGCTTCCGAGCTCAAACTGCTTTTTCTTTCGAGAAGACTTATATCTAGCTCCGCTCGGGCTTTTTTTCGATTTATATTGTGAAATTGCCATATTAGCTCCTGACAGATGGAATTATGTCCTGTTTATAAGGATTTTGGTGGCTCCACTGTATATTATAGTGTTTTGTTATTTTTTTTTCAAATGATTTGTGTGTGTAATAATAATTGTAGGTAATGATGAATGTGGGAAGGGTATATCGGCTGTTAGCCGAAGAGTTTGAATTCTTCAACTTTAAACTTTCGAACCCTCGTGGATACGTTGCATAAGGGCAAGTGCCCTTATCAACCCCAGAGCGTATTCCTCGCAATGTTCGGAATACACTTCTGATGTGTTATTATATTTTGATCTTGATGTGGGGGAAGGGTATATCGGCTTTTAGCCGAAGAGTTTGAATTCTTCGACTTCAAACTTTCGAACCCTCGTAGGCACTAAGCCACAGGGTGTCTTAAAATCATAGCGTGAGCTCATCACACCCAAACTTACCTAAGCCCTGCCCGTTTGACCACTCCGGCACCCCCACATAGGGTTATGTGCTTGATTGCGTAGGCTTAGTGGGGTCTCGGTCTCGGACAGTATTATAAAAAGGTTTTGGAAGAGTGCTGAGTAGGACTATCGCAGCAAGCGCCAACTCCATGCTCACTCTGTTCAAGAGATTGATTTAGTCTGCCCTACTGCATCTTTTATTGCTTCGGGGTCAATTCAGTTCGCTAGATGGAGTTGGCGCTTGTGTCAATATGTGTTGAAATTGAAGAAATAGAAATAAGGTATTTGTTTAGCTATATATCCTTTGGCAGTGCCGCGCTGCTATGTGTGCGTACCGGGAATCATGTGCAATCAGTCTTGCAGCGGCTCTAAAGCCAATCAGTTATCAATATTGCTACGCCCCGGTCTTCGTATCTTGACTCTACCGACGCTAGGCAGCGCCACACTACGTGCGGCTGGTCTTCGAGCCACGTTTTCCCCGTTGGCACTGGGTTTCGAGCAAGCTCGAAACACAGCTCGAAGGAGCGGCGGCATTGCCAGAAATAGTTAAACAAATAGAAATAAGAAAATAATTAAAAATATTCAGGATCTAATCTGCTGGGCAATTGACAAGCAGAGCCTCTGTCTTGCCTGGTACCTGGACACTTATCCTGTTGATACCGGCCATATTAGCATATCTCTCCGCGTCAAAACCTATCTTGTTACAGGTGGTCCATTCCCCTGCCTCAAGCAGTTCTGTTCCGCAGCCAGGATCCTTGTCGATAATCCCTCTTATCATGAAGTAGGTATTGTATTCCTTTGCAACTCCCCTTGGGCTTATCCTGATATCCTCATCAAGAGTGTTGTATATCCGCAGGCTTATGTAACGCAGGCCACTCTCTTCATCGATAGCGCATTCGACATTGCCGAACAGCTCTGGCTTGACAGTCGTGTCGACTCCCTCAAGTAGGGCAACATCTTCTCTTGTCACGACAGAGTCTCCAAGTTTGCTAGGTCTGTCACTGTACTCATCAGCAGGCCTTGCGGTCTCTGGTTCAGGTACTTGCTGCTCTTCAACTATGTCTGCAGGAGGAAGCTCAAACTCAATTACCTCTTCTGATTCCGCAGGTGCAGCATATCTGAACCTTATGAACAGAAGTAATGCCAGGATAACTACAAAAGCTGCAATCCAGAGAAGTGCCTTGCTCTTTTTCTTCTTTACTTTGCCAACCTTCTTCTTTTTCGGTTGATCACCGTCTGCTTCTTCATCATAATCTTCGAACCAATCTTCATCAGAACCATTCTTTTTCTTTGCCATGTTTGGGAACCCCCCTTCCTTTTTTAAATCAGGTTTGGATAATTTTAATTCTCTATCTTAGAGTAGAGATTTGCGAATTCTCTTCGTATAAATACTTTTCCCATGTTTTTTTGCTACTTTTAGGTAGGAAAGTCAGAAATGTTTATATATCTCTTGAACTGTCTGGATCATTGATTATCATGGCTTTACGAAGAAAATCAAGCAAACCTATAGTGCTGTACAAGATCCTGCAGGAGTATGAAAAAGTGACTGAGGATATCGCAGGACTTCGCAGATTGGTATCGCTTTTCTACACCAAGCTGAATGCCAAAGAGGGTGAGAAGGTAAGAATCAGTGAAGCAAAGAACAGTCGTGTAGAACATGTAGCAAAGTCACTTTACAATACTGCATCTGACCTGTATCATGACCTCACTGAAGATGAGCAGTTGATGCTGGATGGCCTGTTGAAAATATATGATTCCCGCGGTGCTGAGAAAGAATCAAATATCGAGAGGTTGTGCATCCAGATAGAGCATGTGCCCGACTCAGATATAACTGAGCGTGTCGAGCTTGCTGCGATACAGGTACTTTGGAGAGGTCTCAGTATCGAACCTGACAGGAAGTATGAAGGGCCCTTATTTGATAAGAGCAGAAATTGATCAGGGATGGATAGTAATATTTTTATTCCAGCAAACTCTACAGTAACATATGAACCAGTTACAAAAAGTCTATGAAATACTTCTTACAGAATATGGTCCTCAAGGATGGTGGCCTATACTTTCACATAAAGGTTCCAATCCGACGAAGACTGGCGCAGTAAATGGGTATCACGTAGGTGATCATTCCTTTCCGAAGAATTCTCTTCAGATGTTTGAGATATGCGTTGGCGCAATACTCACCCAGAATACTGGCTGGCCACAAGTCGAAAGAGCATTGACCAACCTCATGAAAAAAAAGTTACTTGGAGTGGATGCATTGCTGGAAGCGGATTTGGGCATCATCAAAGAGTGCATAAGACCTGCAGGTTATTTTAACCAGAAATCAGCATACATCAAGGAGTTTGCCCGGTTCTTTACCCTGTTGAAACGACGCACACCTTCCCGTCATGAACTCCTGTCAGTCAAAGGTATCGGTGATGAGACTGCAGATTCTATCCTGCTTTACGCATTCGGACAGCCAGAGTTTGTCATCGATGCATATACAAAGAGGATATTCTCAAGGATGGGATTGGTCGACAAAGACATAAGATATCTTCTGCTCAAGCAGCTCTTTGAAGATTCGATCAAGAAAGATGTCAAGGTATTCCAGGAGTACCATGCACTCATTGTGGAGCATGCGAAAAGACATTGCAGGACAAGACCTGAATGTGATGGGTGCGTGATCTCAGGCAGGTGTAAGAAAGTTGGTGTGTTGTAACCGCAAAACATTGCCCTAACTCCGATTTTTTCACTTTGTTCAAAAATCTCCGTGTTGCCACGCATGCTTGATTAAGTTTTTGTTGATGATTATCGTTTGGCAAGTGCATCCTGGTGTACTCGCGTATTCTTTCAAAAGCATGCTTACGGGCAACACAGGGCAAGGTTTTGCTATAGTTACTAGCGCAAGATTTAAAAAGGCCAATATATAAATAGATACTATATAGTTATCTGTCTGTATTGGGCGTAATGTATTGAATGTGATACATTTAACGTAATAGGCAGATAGACAGCGTATACGTTATTTGAATGGATGTGATCATGTAAATGGGGCTGTCAACAGTAGTGTGGATTGTGGTAATAATAGCTCTTGTAGTCTTATCACTGAAAGTTCTCAAGAAGATGATATCCCTCACTCTTAGTGTTGCAGGTATTGTCCTTGTGGTCTGGCTTGTTGTTGCAGGTCTAAGATACATGGATGAGAGCAATGTCAGGAACAATCTCATGGATTCCAACAACCTCTTCCTGCTACAGGAGGGTGATAGCCTGATAACAGGATTTGCCACACAGGAAGATACTGCAGGGCAGGACCTTGAAGTTGTACAGGATGAATTAGATGACCCTACATCAGATCTCTATGACTCATATTACAAGGTGATCATAGTCAACAAAGAATCCCTTCCCGAGAAGACTTCCCTGCTGGTTGAGGTATCTGACAAGGATGATCAGCTCAACCTCTTCAAGAGCTATGTGAAGAATGGCCTTCTTGAAGGAGATTACACATCTAACCTTGTCGATGAAGAGAAAGAAGGCAATATAGAAGTCAGGAAGGAGACCCTTGCATTCAGGCACGGTCTTCGGGAAGTGTTCGGCTCGTGAGCTATCAGGGTTTTGATCCATAAGGATTGAGTCACATCAGGCTTGTGATGCCTGATCCATCAACTATCATGTTTCATGCGTAAAATGGATGTAAAAAAGAGGTGTATCTGTCTATTCTTGATAGTTATAGCTATGATTCCCATATCTCTTATTCTTTCAGCATCATCAGTCACTGCAAGCACTCAGGAGTTTTCAGGCACTTTGACTTCAGGGGACAGTATCGAGATGGATGACTATACATTCATAGTCACCATGAACAAGTATGCTAATGCAATATTCATAGATGCAGGGACAATGTTCCAGACAGTCGCATTCGCGAAATGCAAAAAGATGGAAAATTTCGAGATATGCTTCCGCAATACGACATATGATGAGGAAGAGAATGACCTCCTCATAGAGCTGGAGATAACCCGATTCCATCCTGTCATCACGATAAGCAAGAGGATCAATGATACAGAACTGTATGTCGGCCAGGAAGCAGAAGTCACAATAACTATCGAGAACACAGGAGATCCTGCATCACAGATAATCATGAGTGATGATTATCCTGCCTCAATCCAGATATATGATATCGAAGGAGGCTGCATGGTCCATGAGAACCAGGTCTACTGGCAGGGACATCTTGATGCTGGCGGAAAAAAAGAATGCAGGTTCTTCATCAAAGGGACTGAAGAGCTCCACCAGAGTTTCGTGGCATATCTGAAATACTGGGATGGATTCAAATGGGAAGAAAAATACTCGACTACCATGACATTGGATTTTGAACCTGTATTGACATTGAAATCAGCAGTGGTCCGTGAGGATTATGAAGTCGATGGCAGGGAGTTTGATTTTGATGATGACACTGATCCAGGTGTAGTCATCGGTGAAACATTGCGGCTTCTGGTAAATATCACCAATGAGTATTCAGATAAGATATCTGTAGATAATCTTGAGATAAACCTTCCTGACGATCTGGTATACAGGGCCACAGGCAACCTTCGGTTCAACTACATCAATGCAAGCGGCAACAGATCAAGCATAGTATGGTCCTCTGCAACCATACGCCGTGTGGGTGAGGTCAAGCTCAGATGGTCCGGCACTCTTGATGGTGGAAAATCAAAGCTATTCATACTTAAGCTGCAGGCAGTCGGTACTGGCGACCAGAATGTGCTGATGAATGCAGATTACACATATGATGATATCAAGATGTCTTCTCTTGAATACAATAACTTCGAGGTCTCAGATCCAGGATTCAATATATTCATGACATTCAATGATAGATCCAAACGTTTCGGTGTCCCTCAACGTCTTGATGATGAGGATGATTCGATAGATATCGAGTCGATGCATCCTTATGACCTGAAAGTATATGTCCAGAACAGGAACCCATATGCAACACTCAAAGATGTAGGTCTGATCGTGTATACTGATATCGCAGGTTTCAAACCAGTACATTATCCGCTGATTGAGGAAGAGGGCAGCAGGATACCGTATAGTCTGGTGCTCATACCACCTGCTCTCTCTGAAAATAAAGAATTCAAGACAAATGTCTCAATAAAATATACCAACGAATTCGGAGAGCAACATGAAAACAGCACTGAATTCCTGCTTACGGTGAATTCTTTCAAGGACATTACCATATCATTTGATTCTTCAGAAGGAACCGTACTTGAGGGCGGGACAGAGACCACCATAAAATTGACGATAACCAATGATCGCCTGATTGACATACCTGATGTTTCTGTGCGCGATATCATACCTGTTGATTTCCATGTCGAAGGGATACATGCCAAGAAAGTCAAGCTCAATAGAGAGACAGATACAGAGATATACACATACGTGTTGACCCCTCCACGAGTGTATAATAAGACAAGATACGATATAACAACTTCAGTATCTTTCTTTGATAACGACCTGCGGCAGAACATCACCCTGAATTACACTGAACCCATCACTGTCGAACCTCTTGAGCCTGAATTGGATGTGGACATGACACTGGATGTCCCTGATACTATATACCCTGGTTCGATAATCCCTGCGGAGTACACGATAAGGAACGCTGAAGAGACTGAATTGATACGGGACATAACAGTCTATTTCCCTGTACAGAATGATGTCGACCTGATAGGTCCAAAATCATTATTCATCGACAAGCTTGATCCTGGAGAAGAGGTAATAATCAAGAACCTGATCAAACTACGTCCGAAAGTCGTCAATGAGGCTCAGGGTCTCAATGCGACGATAGTGGAATTCTATGACAATTATGGAAACCTATTCACGACCAATGGAACAGCTGATACTACTTTGAATGTCAAATATTCCCGTATAAGCGGCCCTGCACTTTTTGCAAGGACAATAGTCCCTGCTGTGACTAATGTATCTACTGATGGTGTGATCCAGATAGAGATAAGCAATGATGGAAGCACATCTGCCGATATGACTGTCTATCAAGGTCAGAGGGCATGGAATACTACTGTGCCTGCAGGATCAAAGACAAAGCTGCAATATGCATCAAAATATTCTACTCCTGGCAACTATACAATACCTGACCCTGAGATAACTTTTGATTTCCAGGGTGCAGAAGCGCATATGAAAGGCAGTGGTGCTGTCATGTCAGTGGAGCTGTTATTGGTCCTTCCTCCTGAGGTTGAAGAGACTGTTGTTGAGCAGGTAATAAAACCTGAGCCTGAAAAGGAAGAGATGTCATTTGAGGATTATGAGCTTATAGCCAGTGAGATCCAGAAGAAAAAGATGGTTCGTTATGTCATGATGGCAATATTGGCTGCAATCGTCTTTTCAGCAGTATTGATATATGTAGAGTATCAGAGAAAGAAGTTACCTACCCATCCATTCATGGAAGGTGAAAATCAGGAAGGCAACGCATCTGATAAGAAATGATCAATGAATTATCATAACAAAATAAATAATCATCATGTTCACATAAATAATCATATCCATAGAATATACACAGGTAATGACCATGGGAATGCTAGATAAGGCAAAGTTTTGGAAAAAGGGATCAGATGATCTTGGTGATTTCAGCGATCTTGGTGAGTTTGGTCTTGACGATAAGCCTGGAGGATCAGGTCCTGACAATATGAGCAGTGATTTAGGAAGTGATTTTGGAGATGACAGGGGACTAGAGCAAGGTCATTCCCCATCACTCAATGATGATCATGCAATGGGCCTTCAAGGTGCAACACCCGCCCACAGGGAAGAGGTCCGTCCTACACAGGCATCACAGGATCTCGGCGACCAGTTTGGGTTTGACCCTGCACCATCACAGCACTCTTCGTATGACATGCCACGTGCTGCACCAAGAGGTCAGGCAATCAGACCCCCTGCGCCGCAATATGCCCAGCAGGGTCTTGACCTTGGAGACCTCTTCAAGGACATAGAGATAATACATGCAAAGCTCGATACGATAAAGGCATCACTTGATTCTGTCAACCAGCGTCTGGCGACATTGGAGCGGATGGCTGGTGGTGATGGCAAGAGCAGATACACCTGGTGAATATGACTTCTCCAAGAACATACCGGTTGATGAACTTCATAGAGAACAACTTAGCTCTGGCTCTTGTCTCGATCGCTATAATTGTGGTAGAACGTATAGTTAAGTTCTACGTAACTGAGAATCTCCGTCCAGGGGAGTCAGTGCCGGTGATGGGATCTTTTCTCAGCATAACCCGTTCAGAGAATGTTGGTGCTGGATTTGGTGTACTTCCCGGACAGAAATGGCTGTTTGTCGCTGCTGCTGCTATAGTCCTTTTCCTGCTAGTATATTTCTACAGCCAGATAATATATGATAAGTTCCTGGTATTTGCTTCAGCGTTCATATTAGCAGGTACAGTAGGCAATATGATGGACAGGATATTCTTTGGCAGGGTCATCGATTACATAGATCTTTCATTCTGGCCGACCTTCAACCTTTCAGATGTCTCATTGACAGTGGGAGTCATACTCCTCCTGTTGTACATGTACACCTGGCAGGGCGGAGATAAGAAGAAAGAGACAATAAAGTATATACACTATTGAACGTGTGCTTCTTGATTATGCATATCATATCCTCTTGATTGTGTAACTCATATTCACCAGTGTATGCGGTCAAACTTTTCAGAAAATACTATTGCGATATATCTGCTATATCTTTCAGAACTCTTCAAACTCATCAAGCTGTTTGAGGTAACCTTTCTGTCTCAGGTATGATACTTGGTTCTTCCTGTACTTGAGCAAGACGTCTCCTTTCTCATTACCACCGAATTCCCAAGGCTCGATAACAACAAGGTCTCCTTCACGTACCCAAAGCCGTTTCTTAAGACGTCCAGGTATCCTACAGTTCCGCTGGTTACCATCCATGCAACGCACAAGCATCCTGCTGCCGCCGACACGCTGCTCAACAATGCCAAAGACCTGATTACCTTTAGGTACTGGTGTGCGCAGGAGATATTCCATCTCATCTTCAGGGCTAGGAGCTGCTCCTTTGTTAGCAGGTTTACCTCTGCTTTGCGGTCTCTTGAATGCCATCGTAAAAATGAATCAGAGTCTGTTTATAAAGGTTGTGGTGGTCCTGATATCGACAGATACCTTGCAAAAGACTTAAATACGGTGTATACCCTGGATGTATGAATGGTCAATCTTAATCTTCCAGAAAAGAGAGCATTTGTCGGGCCTGCAAGCCTTTGGAAACGCATTGTCGCATTCATGTTGGACTTATTCTTAATCGACTTATTCATCACAGGATTCTTCAGGGATATCACCACTCATCTTGTAGGCAGCACTACCGGCCTGGTGGCAACATACGCATTTTTGAATGATAGCACAGCCGTGGTCACTTCATTGACGATGATACTCATCATGATACTATCGCTTGCGATAGCATACTTTGTGCTTATGCAGTATATCGCAGGACAGACAATCGGGTGCATGCTCGTAAATATACATGTAGTCAAGCAGGGAAGCGATAAGGATCTCCTGAAACCTGGCCTGTGGCAGTGTATCCTGCGTAATATATTCATCATCCCAACAGTTCCTTTCATACTATTATGGGTCGCGGATCCAGTATATTATTTCCTTACCCGTAAGGGTCAGAGACTCACTGAGATGGCGTCGAACACTAAGGTTGTCGAGCGGTTTGAATTTTAAGATGTGCGCCTATGTGTGATTGCTGTATGATTTTGATATCATAAATGTGGTGGAACTAATGAAAAATAATCAGGCAAAACAAGAAAAGGGTGGAAACAGATGGACAGTTGTCATAGTGATACTGGTCGTCCTTGCAATGATAAGCTTCATCTCATCATTCTTCATAGGATTATTCATATCTGCTTCTGATGCAGACCCTCAGGGCAATGTCGCGCATATAGCAGTGACTGGCCCTATAATGTCATACTCCTCTAATGGATTGCTGAGCGATGAAGTCGCCAGCAGCACTGATATAGTCAGACTGATAAAGAAGGCAGACAAGAACCCTGAAGTCAAAGCGATATTGCTTGAGATAAATTCACCTGGCGGCACTGCTGTAGCGAGTTCAGAGATTGCTGATGCAGTCCTCGCATCTAATAAGACAACTGTAGCATGGATAAGAGAGGCAGGTGCTTCTGGTGCGTACTGGATCGCAAGTGCGGCAGACCACATCGTTGCAAACCCTATGTCCATAACAGGCAGCATCGGTGTCATCGCGTCATACATTGAGTTCTCCGGCACTCTTAACAGATATAATGCATCATATCAGAGATTAGTATCTGGAAAGCTGAAGGACATGGGTTCTCCATGGAAACAGTTGAGTGATGAAGAGGAAGAGGTGCTGCAGACAGGGCTTGACCTTATACGCAATGAGTTCGTTAGTGCAGTCGCCAAGAACAGAAAGCTCTCTGTAGAAGCAGTGGATGAGATTGCTGATGGAAGATTCTATATCGGCAGACAGGCACTTGAGCTGGGACTTGTCGATCAGCTCGGCGGCAAAGATGATGCTGTGGCCTGGATAGAAGACAAGGAAGATATCATTGCTGAGCTTGCGAAGTACCAGAGACCTACAACATTACTTGATATCATTGGCGGAGTCTTTGATGATTCCAGCTATCACGTAGGACAAGGTATAGGAAAAGCGTTGTTTGACACCAGGGTGTCAAATGGTGTAGAAGTGAGGACATAAATCTTTTACATAAATATTTTTTATGATTATCTGCTGTTCAAGAATCATCTGTCTTAGAACTCAGGGTGTATCTGTTTTATCACTGCAAAGAACTTCTCAGGAATCATCTTAGATATCCAGATTCACTACGTCTTTCGCATGCTTCATTATGAAATCGCGACGAGGTTCTACCTCTTCACCCATCAGGATAGTGAATGTGCTGTCTGCTGCGACTGCATCTTCGATAGTTATCTGTTTCAATGTGCGGGTGCTTGGGTCCATGGTCGTCTCCCAGAGCTGGCCGGGGTTCATCTCACCAAGACCTTTGTAACGCTGTATGTTGATGCCCTCTCCGCCGAATTCCTTCACTGCAGCATCCTTCTCAGCGTCAGAGTATACATACTTGAACTGCTTTCCTTTCGACACGCGATAGAGCGGAGGCATCGCGATGTATACATACCCATTCTCTATCAGCGGTTTCATGTGCCTGAAGAGGAGAGTGAGCAGTAGCGTCGCTATGTGCGCGCCGTCCACATCCGCGTCAGTCATGATTATCACCTTGTGATACCTTGCCTTTGTTATATTGAATTCATCTGCAAGACCGCAGCCGATCGCAGTGACAAGTATCGATATCTCCTGGTTCTCAAATATCTTGTCCATCCTTGCCTTCTCAACGTTCAGGATCTTTCCTTTCAATGGAAGTATTGCCTGGAACTGCCTATCTCTTCCTTGTTTGGCGGAATTATGCACGAAGACTCCTGAAGCAAGCGCAAAATTGTGGGTGCCTTCGACTTCTAGGTCATACACATCCATATTCTTGTCGAGCTTCACCATATTCTTTATCTTGTGGTTGTAGCATGCGACTGCCTCAAGCATTGCGTACTTATCATTGTCAAAAAACCGGTCAACATCTTCGGAGTACTGGCCTTTTTCCAGGTTATACCTGTCAGCGAGCATATGAGTGAATACCCATCTATGCTCTCTTGGGTCAAATACCATCTCGTAACCATCTATGGTTATTCGCCCTCCGATTTCGGATAACTTCCTGTATAATGGCATCAGGCTCATGTCTTCTGTGAGGTCCTTGGCTTCAACATATGTTCCGTCACGGACCATGAACTTGTGGTCTGGAGTGCATATTATCTCTTCATCGTTGTCCAGAACCATCTTGATCACTTCTGCGTTGTTTTTTGTCTTTCTAGGATGTCTTATCAAGCCAGTACATATAGAGCCATCATTATTGATGGTATAACAATAATTTTTTTGGCCTTTTCGATCTTCTTCTACTAATTCCTTGAAGCTGAGTTTCCTTCCATCAGCCAACGCTATCTCTGTATCTCCTGCAAAACAGCCGCCTGCCGAGTCACCCTCGACGACAAAAATCTCTGATTTTGAAGGGTCGCGCTCAGCGCAATCCGCGAGCTTTCCAGGCAGTGACCCGCTGTGCAGCGCACCTTTCCTGCGCGCAAGGTCCTTTGCCCTTCTTGCAGCCTCTCTTGCATTTGCGGCCTGTAATGATTTTGATATTATCAGCCTTGCGATGTTCGGGTTCTCTTCAAGGAAATTTCCAAGACCAGTATTCACTAGGTTCTCGACAATCCCTTTCACGTTCGAGTTGCCTAGTTTGGTCTTTGTCTGGCCTTCGAACTGTGGCTCTGCAAGCTTGACTGATATCACTGCGACAATGCCTTCCCGTACATCCTCACTGGAAAGCTTGGCATTCTTATCGATCTTGTTCTGCTCATTGTACTTGTTCAATGTCTTGGTAAGTGCGGCCTTGAAACCCATCAGATGCGTGCCGCCTTCAGTCGTGTTTATATTGTTCGCAAAAGTGAATACATTTTCCTGATATCCATCATTGTACTGCATCGATATCTCAAGATGGATCCCTTCTTTCTCTTTCTCAAAGTATATCGGCGCATGAGCAGGATTCTTGTTCGTGTTGACAAACTCAACGAATGATACTATCCCCCCTTCATAGCAGAAGTCATAATGATTTTTCTCTATACGCTCATCATCTATAATTATCCTTACACCTTTGTTCAGGAAAGCGAGCTCCCGCATCCTTGCTGAGATGGTCTCGAAATGAAAATCGTTCTGTTCCATTATCTCGAAATCAGGCCAGAATCTGACATAGGTCCCTGTCTTGTCGGTTGCTTCAAGGGTCTTGAACTCTCCAGGATCCCCTCGATAGTATTCCTGAGAATATTTATTGCCGTCTTTACATACCTCTACAAAGAGCTTTGCGGATAGTGCATTCACGACAGATATACCTACACCATGGAGGCCACCAGATACCTTATATGCCTGGTTATCGAACTTACCTCCTGCATGAAGCTTGGTCATGACTACCTGAAGGGCAGGGACTTCAAATTTAGGGTGGATATCTATAGGGATACCGCGTCCATCATCAGATACGCTTACAGAACCATCTGAGTGTATGATGACTGTGATGTTCTTGCAGAAGCCGGCCATGGCTTCGTCAATAGCATTGTCAACCACTTCATAGACCATATGATGCAGACCTGGAAGGCCGGTAGATCCGATATACATGCTAGGTCTCTTTCGCACTGCATCAAGACCTCCCAGTACTGTTATGGATGATGCATGATACCCTTCTTGTTTCTTATCAGTCTCTTCTGCCATGTTGGTCTTTTGACTATTTTCTGTTGTTTTCTCGACGGTAAAAATCACCAGAATCTGAGCCTTAAGAATGAACGCTTGTTTATATAGTTTTCTGTTTGTAGAATGGCAATATAGAGCTTCTAGTGGCTGAATTTGGCACTTTCAGCTTTCTGAAAAATGGCGTATTAAGCCCTGCAAATGCGGTGTTTTTTCTTGTATTCTTCTCTCTTTTAAGCTTACATCCTGACAGCGCTGCCACGCTGCTCTTTCAGCACTTCCAGTGCTGTAAGCCTTCAGGCCGTCAAGAGTCCTGAAGTATATCTCATTGCCTGCAAAAAACATAAGAGGTGATTCTAAGTGCGCTTACGCTTAACTGCTTAATGCTAAAGAAGTAGCAGGTTATCGCTTATTTATCCTACCGACGCTCAGAGCGGTGGCGGCGCTGCCACTACTATCAAAACAAATACAAAAAATAAAGAAATGTAGTCACTGCGTCACTTGACGAGCTGGTTCTGTATCTGTAATAATGCCTTGTTCAGTGTGAAGAACAGGTTGAAGTCTGTAACTTCACTTGCGTAAGGCTTACCGTTATCTATTACCTTTGCCTGAATCTCGAACTTGTTGTTTCCCGTGCCGACCTTCTTCATGCTCACAGTCAATTTCTCGAAATTCTCTGCACTGTCAGACAACTTACGTACATGGTTGCCGACCATCTTCTTAAGAATTATCATAGAGCCGCCATCTAATTCCTTGAAACCTACAAGCTCTATGTTGCCGCCCAACACTATATTATCTGACTCTGCCATGGCAAACACCTCGCACTCAAACTATAATGATATAATGTCAGAAAATATGTCTGCAGAGTATATAAATTTTTAGTTATATTGTATGTAATAAGTTAGCTTGCCACTAGGCATAGCTGTTTAAAGAGGTTTATTCCTCTTAATTTCCAGGTATGTAGTACTGAGACTACGATATTTATCCATCTTCTGCCTTTTTCGTTCCTATAGCAGCCAATGCTTTTTCT
>JBDRET010000069.1:0-3899 GCA_043819495.1 Candidatus Woesearchaeota archaeon
TTACCTGGAGCGTCAAGATCATCAGCTGTCACGACCCAAGGTTCTGTATCATTCATTTTAAACCCGCCCAATATCTGGTTTTCTAGGCTTATATCATCTTCAGGCTGTAATACATCCGCATCGCAAGTTCCGCATTTGATGCAGGTTACTCCCAGAGCAGAGCCTATTGCTCCACCAACTCCTGCGACAATCCCTCCGATAGGTCCAAAAAACATACCTCCCGCAGTGGTTGTAGCCCACTGCGCTGCGGTGAGGTCAGGTTCACATAAACTGGTATAGTTTCCGTCACCCGGGAAAAGTCTGCATTCTCTTTCACACCAGTCAGTGAGACACGATGCACATACATGTTTACAAAGTTTAGGTATTATTGTTTTATTGGTATAGAAATATTGCATATCCACTGTGTATCTTCCAGGGATGAGATCTACTGTGCGGAACATATCTTCATTGAGGGTATCATTCCCATAGAACATGACGAATTTCGCGAATGCTTCTTCAGCAGGGCTATCATTTATCTTATTGAATGTCAGAAGGATCATATCGTATTCGCTCAGGTTTTTGAGCTGAGAGTTCCATCTGAATAGCTTCACTTCTTCTGCAAGAGAGTCGTTGAACACTATGCGGTCTATTACGAACTTTTTGAATGAGATGTTTTTTGTTCTTATTGGTTCAAGTTCGACATGTATTGTCTGGTTATTGTCGGGAAGCGTGCTGAGTTCAACCAGTCGCTCAGTCATGAAGCCGGGTTTTTCGACACGGAGTATCCCTCCTCCAGAACAGACTGGGAATTTAGAAGCGAAATGTGCTTCAGTTTCATTAGTATCATTTGAGATTTGCTTGAGCTCTGTGATCCCTAGCCTGCAGGAATCGTAATAGCCGCAGGCATAGTGCACTTCCGCACCATCTATTGCGGAACCGTTTACCTTGTTTGAAACTTTTACATCGACTGTCCCGCTGATTCTCTGGCGCGTGTTGCAGAACAAGGATTTATTGGTGTTCCTTGCTGAGGAATATGCTGATTGAAACTCGTCTTGGTTTACCCCTTGTTCAAGCTCAATAGACTCGAACACCTCTCGTGATGGTTGTACACCAAAAAGGGAGTAATCCCACGGGCCATATGTTCCTCGTCCTTCAAGCCATTCCTTGAGGTTGCGGTTATCCCGTACATTTGCTTCTATGGCGATAAATAATGTATATGTCTCATTGAAGAACTCATCATAGCTTTTTATTTCAGCAATCACCGGGACAGACACATCATAATAATATTCATAATAATACGTGGGGGCAAATATGAAGGGTATTCTGAAATGTGCTGGGCCACGTGGGATTTCGATGGTCTCTGATGGTTTTATTATTTCTCCTTCATTAGGTGTTATCTGGAAATATATCGGCCAGTTAAGGTAGAAGAATCTTATACTATATTCAGGTCGGGGAGTCTCAAGACCGTTTATGAAAAATGGGTTATACAGGTTCTGTACCATAGGATCAGCGCTGAACTGTATCTTATTTGCATCTTTTGTCTGATTTATCTGTATCAATGAGAAATAGCTTGTGAATATGCTCTGCAACTGTTTACTGACCAAGGTCTTTGACCAGGTTATCGGCACAAAACTGCTTTCAGAGGCATATATGGGGGGCAAGCGATCGAATCGTATTCCTGAACTGAGGCTTATCAGGTGTTTTATTATGTTCTCAATGAACATATCTTCTACCTGTATATTGACGATTTCTGATGCGAAATCATACAGCTTTTTGAACTTAAGATCGAGCCTTGAGACGAAGCGGCTCATGTTATTGTACCTGCCTTCACGGGAGACGCTGACAGCATATTGTAGCTGGAGGGCCACATCTTCATCAGCGATTATCGTTATGGGATTTGGGTCTCCGGAAGTAGTAACATCAAAACCCTGGTTTTCAAAATTCTTGAACCCATCAAGACAGGTGATTATCTCTCTTTTGATGTACCTATTTACTTCTTCCTCTACATCCTTTAGTGTGGGTTTATTTTCATCAGTGACTGTGCAGCTGAAGCAGTTATTCTTTGATTTAAGCATCCACCAGTATGATATGTGTGACGAGGGATTGAAATTCAGGAATGCAGCATCAGAATCAGTAGGATTTGTCGGGTCAAGCACAAAATCCCTTCCAGATATTTCTGGATCACTCATATCTATATGTCCTCCGTGCTGGCCGAGGGTTATGAATGCTTCTCTTGCTGTCTGATATAGGCAATTCTGGACGAATTCCTGTATCGGTTTTATCTCTATCGGGACATCTTCTGCGACGACCTGTATTATTGCCTCCTGATCCGGTGATCTGACATAGATGAGTATTCCTGATACGATTAAGAGGAAAACTCCGATTATTATGAAAAGGGTGAGCTGTGCCTTTTTGTTTATCTTTCTGGAACTCATCTTTTTGTTCTTTCAGTGAAAGGATATATCATAGTTAAGTATGATTTGCTCCAAGGAGATACGAGAGCGATCAGGATTAATGCAACAAACACGAAAAGAATGTTGATGCCTATCAACATCTTTGATATTAACGCTCCTGAATAGATGATCAACAGGACGGTTCCTAGCCAGATCAATGACTTTATTCTTATACCAAGCAGGAAACATCTAACAAGCTGTTTGAATCTGGTGCCTCCATTGAAGAATATCAGGTTCAGGAATATTCCGAAGTATAAAAAAAGGAGGATTTCTACTAAAGATATGATTGTATTTGATGGAAATTTGAAAGACCAGATCGTAAGTAAGATTATGATTATCCAGACAGAAGCCCATATGGTTCTTAGGATATAGAATCGTCCTAACATCTTCAGGAAAACTTTTCTGTAAACAAGCGCGCTCCACCCAAAAAACCTGAACGGGTATATTAACAAGGAGAGTAACAACAGGCTGGCAATCACATATTTTGCGACTATAATGAAGAATTTATAAGATACTGATTTTATTATATTGGCATTTATTTTTATCAATTCAATGTTCTCTCCTGTAATCTCTGTCTGGGTTTTCTGTACCGTATCTATGAGTTGTTGAGCTAATGGACCGATCTTATCGAGGCTTGGGGCAGCTTCTTTTATCTTTATTGTGACTGAAGAGAAGATTGTAATGAACGTGATTATGACCAATAAATCAAATATGAAAACTTTCAGGAACCGTTTTGACCAGATCACCCTGAAGCTATTGATTAGTTGCGACCACCACATGTACGAGCCTTGTTTTTGGTGATTTTTATGTTTCATCTATACCACATCTACTTGAAGGCTTTCTTCAAAACTCAATCCCCAGACTCTGAGAACAACTGATGTCAGGTTTTCGGAACTCTCTTCTGCCACATAACCTCTCGCAGGATTTACAAAATTTGCATTTCCTGAATCTACTGTGGTTGTTATTCCGTATGAATTTTGCTTTGTGATTTCATAGCTTAAATCTTCATCTACTTGAAGCGGTTGAACAAACCACGCAATCTCATACACCACAGCACCAGAGTTTATGAGCGCAACATTATCTGAAGAGGGGATTATATCGTTGCGTTCTGCTTGGATTGATAGTATCCTGTTGTGGGTTATGAGTCTAGTCTCGTCCCCTATCGTTCCGCTCCCATGCTCTATTGATGCAGAAGTGCCTCCTCTGTCCATACAGAAATTTACCTCCCAGTCTGCAACCTCATACCAATTGGTTGTCGGAACGCCACTTTCTCTGTCTAACAGAGGATCTAATTGTCCTGCAGTCATTGGAATGATAAGTAACATCAAGATAAAAAATAAAGTGGTGTTAAGTATTTTTTTATGCATTTTTTCCTCGTGAATCAGGCGCAATAGTCAGGGTCTCCCAGGCCATCATCATATTTATTCCAGTCTATGTCTGCCCAGTTCAACCAATCACCCACATCCA
>JBDRET010000070.1:0-12719 GCA_043819495.1 Candidatus Woesearchaeota archaeon
TTGTCTACAAAACTATCGCAAAATTTATATCCAGAAAACTGATACAAATCTCTAAGCCGAAATCGTTGGTTTGAGTGCTTCATAACATCAAATTCAACGGTTTCGGTTTTTAAATCTTCAGAACAATCCTAGAAGAACCAAAATAATATCTAAAGAAGGCTCCTTATCTTATCGATATGGTCTGCTACTTCCTGGCCTTTCTTCGTCAGGGTAAGAAGCTTGAGCCGTCCCTGCTTATCAAAACTGATGAGTCCAGCATCAGAAAGTTCCTGAAGTATCTTGACGACATGGGAATATGTGCAGTCGATCTGTTTCGCAAGAGATGACGCATAGATATCAGATTTTGCTGCATTCAATGCGACGAGCATCATTGCAGGCTTCTCTCTGAAAAAGATATTGAACACTGCTTTCTTAAGTTCTTGTTTCATCGTCCAACCCCCACATAACAACTGCAATATGAATATTCCATTATGAATATTACGTCCTATATCTGATAACCTATACAGAACAACATATAGGGGAAAAAGGTTATTAATAAACCTTTCCATTTGAGTATCTATCACTCACAGATGGCGAAATGTAGTTTCACGTCGAGAGATTCTTCAGCCGCACGACAGGGAGAAGATGAGAAGTTATATAAAACACTGTAATAAACAATGGGAGATGACCGATTCTGATGCACAAGATGAGACAGAAGGCTTCCTTTTCCCTTACGACAAGATAAGGAATGTACAGCTAGCACTGATGCATGAAGTACGAAATGTGCTGCAGGATAAGAAAGACCTGATCGTGCATGCACCGACCGGCCTTGGCAAAACGGTAGCGGCACTTGCCCCAGCACTCAAGTATGCCATCGACAATAAGAAGAAGATATTCTTTCTCACGTCAAGGCACACCCAACACATGATAGCGATAAACACCCTGCGCGAGATAAGGCAGAAGTACGACCTCAAGTTCGTGGCAATCGATCTCATCGGAAAGAAATGGATGTGTACCGTGCCAGGGATGGATACTATGCGCGGCGGAGACTTCTACGAATACTGCAAAAAGCAGCGAGAAGACGGACTCTGCGAACAGTTCAATGCGACACGCAAAGACAACAAGCTCACTCCGGAATCAAAGCTTGCTCTTGAGACACTAAGAAAGGTAAGCCCGGCACACATAGAGAGATTCACAGAGCTCTGTAGACAAGACAACCTATGCTCATATGAGATCGCTGCGGAACTCGCTAAAGAAGCAACAGTCATCGTCGCAGATTACTACTACATATTCCACCCGATGATACGGGACCTGTTCCTCAAGAAGTCAAACACCGACGTATCTAATTGCATAGTGATAGTCGATGAAGCGCACAACCTCCCTGACAGGATACGCGACCTGATGACTGCACGGCTGTCAAACTTCGCGATCAAACGCAGCATCAATGAGCTCAAGAAGATAGAAAACAAGGAACTCATAGTGAAACTTGCAGGCATACAGGACGTGCTCAATGAGCTGTCACAAGGGATGAAGACAGGCGAGGAAATATCTGTCGAGACAGACGATTTCGTCTCGAAGATCAACAAGATAGACAATTATGATGACCTATCTGCAGAGATAGGTGTCAATGCACAGGCAGTCAGAGAACAAGAGAAAAAGTCATCGCTTGGCTGGATACAGGAGTTCATGGAGACCTGGCGCACTGAAGGGACAGGATTTGCAAGGATACTCTCACAGAATAATGTGCGCAATGAGATCGTGACGACTCTTGCACACCGCTGCCTTGACCCTAGCAAATTCACAGCAGAAATACTCTCCCTCTGCCATTCGACAATACTGATGTCAGGCACACTGACACCTACAGAGATGTACCGCGACATCCTGGGTTTTCCCCCTGACACTGTCGAGCGAAGATACCCAAGCCCGTTCCCTGAATCGAACAAGCTCACGATGATCGTCCCTGAGACGACCACAAAGTTCTCGCAAAGGAATCCTGAACAATACAAGAGGATAGCTAAGATATGCGCAGAGATAACCAATCTTGTGCCTGGCAATTCAGCAGTGTTCTTCCCGAGCTATTACCTCCGCGACCAGGTATATCCGTTCCTCGAGGGCGAATCACAGAAGACCGCATTCCTCGAGCAGTCAGAGATGAACAAGGAAGAGAAAGCTGAATTCCTGGAACGGTTCAAGAAGTACAAGGATTCAGGAGCAGTATTGCTCGGAGTGATGTCAGGAAGCTTCGGAGAAGGCATCGACCTTCCAGGTGACCTGCTCAAATGTGTGGTTGTTGTAGGCTTACCATTACAGCAGCCGAACCTTGAGACAAAAGAGCTCATCAAATATTATGATGACAAGTTCAACAAAGGCTGGGACTACGGCTATGTAGGGCCCGCATTCTCAAAATGCCTGCAGAGCGCTGGCAGGTGCATAAGAAGTGAGACTGATCGCGGCGTCGTAGTGTTCCTGGACGAGAGATACGTGTGGGCGAATTACTTCAAACATTTCCCACGGGACCTACAGATAAAGACGACACGCAATTACGCTGATGAGATAAAGAAGTTCTTTGGATAATATAGAGTGGATCAAAATAAAAAAATATCAGGTAAAAAAATCACCTGCTTGAGTTACCTTTCCTGGCAGCCTTGATTATCTTACCCACCTGCATCAGGTAATCTGCATTTGCCTTCTTCTGCTTTGACCGCAGACTTTTTTCTGTCCTGTCCTCATGAGCACTATAATTCGTCATAGTCCTCTCTGATTTGTAAGAGTCAGGATGATTGTAGAGCTGTTCTGCTCCAGTCGGAGTCAGGAATCCGTTCAGACCCTTGTCAGTAGCATACACAGAAGCATCGAAGAAAGATATATTCAGGACATCACCATTGTCAACAACACCATCACTATTGACATCGCAAACTTGGATATCATAACGGACATCATCTCCCTGGACTTCGAGGTCATATACATCACCGCCGTTACTGCCTTCACAATGCTGCTCATTTGCCTTCCTACCTTCAGAAATGACAAGCTGTCCTAGCTTCCTGACCTGAGGATTCATCTTGGCTTCCTTTGCGTAGGAAACACCTGGTGCTAGCGCAACCGCTGCCGCAACGGCTAATGCTGCATAAGTGCCGATAGAAGAACTGTAGAGATTGCCTGATGCTCCACACACATTTTTCCCTTCACGAAGCATATTTTCAAGATCCATATTTTCACCCCTCAACAAATGAAATATTAAGATTGTGTTACTGGTAACAAGAATCGAACTCATATTTAAATCTTTCGTTTTTTTGTCACTGTGTAGTGACTACATATGGCTTGCTTCTGCAGAATTTGAGGGTTTGAGATGGCAGTTTTCAAGCGTCTTAGGCATGCATACAGCAAGACCACTGCAAGACGCGAACAGAAGAGGATAATAGCAAAAAACCCTTTCAGGAGGACTCTTTCAGGATATCGACAATACCTGTCCTATCCTTGCCTGTGAAAACATCGAACATCTCATCAGCATCAGATTCTCGTGAAGCATCCATGCTGTAGAACCCTATAACATCTTTCCTGTAATGACGCAGGACATCGATCATCATGGCATCCTCAGCAGAATCACCATCTACAGCATACTTCTCTATCTGCGGATTGTCAAAGATGAACTTCTCCACGACCTTGTGCTTCTGGTCAGACTCAGGGTATGATATATCAAAATCAAGAGCAGATGCATAAGCACTCACCACTTCATCGATATTCCTCGATACATAGTGATGGCCTGCAGCAGGGAAAAGGGAACAGAACCCTCTGACTCCAAGGTAAAGTGACCTGCATACGCGCTCAGGAGTGAACATGGCCTTCAGCTGTTCTCGTGCATCAGTGCCACGCAGAAACTTATCCACATAGAGACGCCACCTCTCAGTCTCGCATGACTTGCCCTGCTTTGCGAGGGCAATAGCAGTCCCAGCACACCATGATATGTAATCTGAAGATAAATGGCCCGTCCCTACTGCACGCATGGCAATATCTTTTGCAGGAGACTTTGCATGATTGTCATCCAAGTCATGGAACCAGACCTGGACATCTCTTGCTGTACGCTGAATCTTGGAGACGATACTGCAATAATCAATATCACCTGCAAAACTGCGGTTCACTGCAACCCATCTCCCGTCTTTTGGCATCGCTAAGTAATCCATCATCACTTACCACCTCCTGAAACTGATGAAGCTGGTGCAGAAAATGAGAAGAAATCAAGGAACTGAGCCGGCGTCAGGTAGTTGAAGTAAGTATCAAAATTGCATGAGGTAATGAGTGATCTCACAGCGTCAGCATGATTCCTGCTGCAGCTTTCCATCTCTCTGGAGTATTCCTCAAACGAGAAAGTCAGTCCACTCATCCCATACATATGCAGCTTGTGCGCATCACCAGAAGTGACCAGAGCGATACCAAACTCCTTGGCGTCGTGCTCTGCACGTACAGGAGAATATACCTGCGGCGGGATCTCTGTGCCGTTCTTCTCGATCGCTATCGCACCTGCCTTGACCGAATCCTCTATGTTCTGCTTTCCACCATACCCTATACCTGCCCAGAAATAAGGATGGTTTATGACAACAAAAGCTCCTGCATCAACACAGTTTTACCTGCAATACAACCACAATACAGAGCCCACAAGGTCTAAGTATACTAAAACCCATACCAGTAGCACAAAGAGTAATATTTATATATTAGTTATGTTATGTATGCTTTTTGGGTAAACATTTTTCGGATTTTGGATTATCGGGATCATTTTTGAAACAATAGTGGGTATAGTGCTCTATACCAAACAGTAAACAAACAGTAGGGAAATATGCATGGTAATACTATTTGACCAGTTCCATCTGCCAGACGACGTATTCGAAGTGATATTCGCGACAGAACAACAAGTCATAGTCGGACGGCTTCTTATCGATGAATTCAAGCATAACAGCGGAACGCTCGGAAAGACTGAGATGTCACTGTTCGCAAATAGGCTCCACGATGGGACTGTCATGGATGTCATCGAGGACCTAGGTCCTGTAAAAAGGACGAAGAAGGTCCAGATATCGTACAACAAGAGGCAGTTCTATGGCAGGATCCTCACACCTATGCGGTCGATGGGGATGATAGACTACGACATGTACAAGAAGAAATATCTCATCTCAGACAAATTCAACAGTTCAGTAAAAAAAATAGGACTCATGTGGGTGCAGGAAATAAACTCACCCAAGGAGGTCTGACATCACGCTCATCGGGCTTCTCATCTGACCTACTTTCTTCAAACCACCCCCCAAAACATGGGAAGCCCGAATTTATTTTCAATTTTGTTTCCATAGTCAGATAAAAACTGATCGCCGATGTCGCCATGACCGTTGCCGCCAATATAGCATGCCAACAAATAATCAAGACTAATAAATAAATAAATAACGCCTGCGGCGAAAAAAACGAATGGCCAACTCCTGCATGCGTCGGCGGCGCGAGAGTCTGCGAAGCCATCAGAGCAGCAAGTGCTCTGGGGTCATAAAAATCTTAGATTTTTAGGATCCTCAAAGCAGATATGCTTTGGGACGCCAAAACGTTTGCGTTTTGAGCGTGCCAAACTGCAAAGCAGTTTGAGCATGCCAAAGCAGACTTGCTTTGAGCACAGACGGAGCAGGGCATGGCGACATAAGCAAACCAACCAAGAGACAATAAAAATGAACGAAACTGAAGCCATCGAACTCCTCAAGAAACACTCCAGCGACGAGACATCATACAAGAGAGTGCTATCTCATGCGCTCGCAGTAAAGCGCCTTGCAGTATTCATAGCAGATGATATACTTGAGCATCACAAGGACAAGGGAGACATCCAGATAGCAGTCGATTTCATCAAGTCCGCATGCATACTGCACGACATAGGACGGTTCAAATGCCCTCCAGGACCTGATTCTGTCAAACACGGAGTGGCAGGTGCGGAGATACTTCGCGCCGAAGGAGTGGATGAACGGTATGCGCACGTGTGCGAAAGGCATCTTGGCGCAGGGATATCCAAGGACGAGGTAGAGAAGAAGAAACTTCCGTTGCCTCCTAGAGATTATCTGCCCGTCAGTATAGAGGAGAAGATTATAGCATATGCAGACACACTCGTTGCAGGAGATAAGATAGTCAAGATAGAGCATGCAGAAGAGCGCTTTGAGAACGAGATAGACCCTGAAGCAGGGAGACGTGTCAGAGCACTGCACGAGGAGATCGATGGGCTGATGAAGAGCAGTGCAGATGACCTGCATAAGCTGGATGCAAAAAAAGACAAGGATACAGATGAGTCCAGCGACGATGAAGGCGAAAAGGACAGCAATGCTTAAATATCCTGAAAACATACCTGATACATCACATAAAAGGGCGATAATAACCTGATAAACACAGGGAGGTCAGCAAATGGGCGATAGCGAAAATCTGGATCTTACGTTCGAGAAGGTCACAAGGGTGACTAAGGATGGCGACATAGTAAAAGACCTGAAAGAAGGATACTTGCACTTCGAAGCCAAACTCGATGCAAATGGCAAGAAGCTGACCATCTCTAAAAGGGTCCGTCTCGATAAACCTGAAAGGATGCTCAACAAGTTCGTCACAAAAGTCAAGGCGCTTGCAGAAGAGAAGTACAAGGAGCAGAAGTACTACGTGGCAAACAAGAAGCCGCCTGCAATCGACGTGCACCTCGTCAATGAAGAAGATGTCAATGACAAGCTGCTGCTGGTCTTTGAGGAAGTAGGACAGTACATGCGGTCAAAGAACATAGCAGTGATGGCGACAGCATCAGTCAAATTCTGAACAGATACCGTAAACCGGACTGTCAGGCAGATACATATCTAGTCGGGTAGCTGTTTTGCAGTTCGATAAAATTTCTACTACCAAGCTTTATGACTGATACTCGCAGGAATATCCTCAAAGGGCATAGCTCTGCCTTCGCTAAAGGGGATATGATTGTCTATAGACGATGTAATCAAGAAAGAAAGCAAGATTGACCGCATCAAGCATTACGCTAAGTACAGCTTCTATTCTGCATCCCATGCTCTGCTCAAGAACATGCTGATATGCACTGAAAGGAGATATTATCGGGAGCTGCCACATAGATCTGCCAGTTCCAGGAATGCCACTTTGCTGGAAGATGTCATCTATACCACGACCCATTCGACCATCACTCCCATGAGCATAATATACGCCCTGATAGAACCAAGATTCCTTGGGGTGATGGCAGCGACAAACATCGCTTCGCTGGCTTATGAAGTGCATAGGACACGGAAAGCCAGAAAACAAGAGAATCGATACGACAAACCATTGACCATCAATGATCATTCTGTGATGAAGAGAGAATATCTCTGGGACATACCTGATGAGGAACTGGATGGATTGGTCGAGAAAGAGAATCAGGATCACGCCAGAGGATATCTGAAGAAGAAAGCTGACGCAGTGGTGGAATCTGCAAAAGACCGTCTCAATTACCTCATCAGTCCAGGACGATGGTGGAACTCCGCCAAGAGATTCGGCAGGAAGCTTGCAGTGCATGCATGCAGCTATGCGCTCGTAGGCTCGATGGCATTCGGGCACCTCATGCTCACACGCAACAATGACCCTGTCGTGTCACCAAGACTCGTCAATTTCGAAGTCGAGTCGTGCACTCTGGATTCTAACAAGTTCTATCTTCTTGAGGAGATGCATTACTACAATGCAAGCTCATCTGAATATATGCGCAGGTTCATAGACTACAGTGACATAACAGTTCTTCTTAGTGAAGGGGTCGGATATTCTGGTCCTGAGTCTGGCATTGAGGCTGAGATCCCTGCACCTGTGAAGGATGCAAAGGATGAACTGCTCAGGGTGCGTAACAAGAAGACACCAAACATCTCAGAGACTCTATTGTTCGTCGGGCTCACACCATTCATACTAGGAGCAGGATGCTACAAGGACGGGCCATCAGACATCTGCGCATCAGAAGGGATACCGATAGTGTATCTTGAGTCTGTACGGAAAGTTGTGCCTACGACAGATGAGAACAGCGAAGTCCGGGAGCCTGAATCAGGCGGAAAGGGAATAGTCCAGAAGGTAGAAGCAGCAGAAGAGAAAAAAGAGGATGCAAAATACATACGCAAAGGCCTGAGCGAGACAGAGAACACTGTGCTCGGAGTGATAGGAGGCGCCGCGCTCGTGATGGCACCGTACCTGTACACTTTCGGCATACCTCTGAGGTATGGAAAGTTC
Source organism: Candidatus Woesearchaeota archaeon (assembly GCA_043819495.1). Taxonomy (GTDB): domain Archaea; phylum Nanobdellota; class Nanobdellia; order Woesearchaeales; family UBA11576; genus JABMQF01. The sequence goes on from JBDRET010000070.1 coordinate 8,212, forward strand.
CCGAAAGTACTCAAGAGACTCGATCAACCTATCGGTCTGCTCATGCCCGGTCTTCTCCACGAGAGGAACAGGAACATGGTCGAGGCGAGTGCAGACTACATACTCTCACATCCGCAGGATACTGCGATGGTCAGGATAGGAGCGATGCACGCAGAGGGCATGAAAGAGATATACGCAGAGAAAGGCGAGATCGATTGTGTGCCTTTTGATGTGACAACACTTGAGGAGCCGGAATGAACCTCAAGAAGACATTATGCGGACTGGTCGCTGCTGCTTTCGTCGCGGGGTCTGCAGTGTCAGCCAATGCAGCGGAATCGTCCTCCCGATATGCCGGGATAGTCCAGATGCACGGAGTCGTAGAATCAGGGTATTACGTCGAACTCTGGAAAGGATACGAATCCCCTCTCAAAAACAACCTGATGGTGCTGACCGCCATAGAGGACGAGGGCAATGGCTGCGAGATCAAGTTCTTTGATAAGGAAAGTGACTATCAGATAGACACCGTCGAGATAAAATGCAAAGGATGGCTGTATCCCGAGATGCTCTCATACAACATGATGAGCGACAGAGCAGTCATGCTCGATGCCCAGGACAAGTTCGAGAAACTCATGGACGAACTCAGGAAGATGGGACGCGAAGGCCAGATGCACAAGAGAGCAAGTGAGATACTGAGAAGATAGATGAGATAATTGAGCGTATAGGAATCACCATACGGTTCATAGAAACGTAATGAAATCAGCAATCTTATTAAATACAAATGACTCTATCCCTGTATGGAAAATGAGGGATGGGAAAAGATATATGCAAAAGAAGGAGAGATATTCTCTGAACCTCTGCCAAAAATAATAGCGGCTTCCAGACTCTTCAAGAAACGAGGATATATCAGAATATTAGATTTAGGTTGTGGGACTGGCAGACATAGCATTTATTTAGCACAACAAGGATTTTCTGTATATGCTACTGACATATCCAAAACAGGCATTGAAATCTTAAAAAAGAATGCAAAAACAAAAAATCTGTCTAATATCCGATATGCAGTACATGATATGACCAAAGTACCTTATGAAGATAATTTTTTTGATGCCATCATCTGTGTCTTTGCAATGGGACACGGACTTCTAGATGATGCAAAGAAAACTATAGATGAGATGTTCAGAGTCTTAAAACCTCAAGGGACAGTCATCACAGAGTTCATGTCTGTAAAAGATAAAACCTATGGCAAAGGTGAAGAGATTGAAAAGAACACATTCATCGGCTCAATGGAAGGAGAAGAAGACATACCTCATCATTATTTCAGCGATAAAGAGATCAATACCCTTTTTTCAAAATTCAGCAAGATAAAGATCACTCCTACAACTTATTTTGATAAGATTGAGGCATACGATGCTGAAGCGATAAGATGATCATCTCTTAGAAATTGTTCCCATTCCGTTCTTCAGCCTCTGAAATGTTGAGTTTAACAGGAATTATGTCCAATTGAGAAAACGGCACCTTATCTTAGTCTTTCGAAGTCTTCAGGAGTCAATCCTGCATCTTTTATTATCCTGCTTAAAGTCCCCTTCTTCAGAGGATTATGAAGAGGTATTGTAATCTTAATATCAGTCTCACCAGATTTCTCAAGCCTTACATGAGAACCCTTTTGTCTTGTAGCGACAAAACCCGCTCTTTTCAGCCTCTTAATAAGCTCAATTCCAGAAATCTGAGGAAGCTTCATCATACCTTGACTGTCACCTGTTCGCCTCCATGAACAACCAATTCATTCACATCAGCTTCCAGATAAAGTTCAATCGCCTCTTTGATATTCTTAATAGCTTCTTCCTTTGTGTCCCCTTCAGAAATACAGCCAGGCAAAGAAGGGACATAGGCAGTATAACCACCTTCCTCCGCCGGTTCCAAGACTATAGTAATTTCCATGATACTATAAAAGATGTAAAATCTCCTATTTAAATGTGCCGTTTTCTCAACTCGAAATCCTACGGATTTCTCCCTGCCGGGGTGCATAACATGATTAAACGAAATTCAAAGGGCTGACTATTGCTTCTCTGCAATCACTCCCATCGGACTATGATTTTTACCTTCAGAATTCCCTTTTATTTTAACTTCACAATTCAATCGCTTTAGAAGTTTCAAGACTAATTTCTCTGAGATAATCCTATGGTTATGATCTTCTTCAACAACGATTTCGTTATTTTCAAAAATTCTTACAGTGGTCAACAGCAAGTTTTTTTGCCGTTTCATAAGATATTCTTTCTTATAAGTCACACCTTTCAATTTGGCCCTTTTGAAAAAATGATCCGTAAATCCAATAGGTATCTGTCTTTCTGTGAATCCTGTGAAAAAATATAAAATTGAACCTGTTTTCATGTGTTTGACCATGTTTTTGATCGCTTTTTCAAACTCGCCTTTTTTTGTAAGATATGTAAGGACACTATCTAAAGCGATTATTGCATCAAATTTTGAATTGAATCTGAAAGTCTGTGCTTCCATCAGTTTAAAAGTTATTTCTGGATGGTGCTTTTTTGCATGTTTAATCATTTCTTTACTGTTATCTATGCCAACAACTTTGTAACCTTTTGATTCTAGCAATTTTGCGATCTTACCAGTGCCACAACCAATATCTAAAACTGTTTTCACATCATGCTTCTTGAAAAGTGAAACTAATTTATTCACAGTTTTTCCATAGGCTTTATCATCTTTGAAAAGATCATAATAATAAACAAAATCTTTTGTGTAGATCATCAGACATTATTGATTTCTTCTATTTATATACTTTATGACGGCCCTTTGATCTGTTGTTGTGAGCGGGAAAAATGGGTCGGAGGTGCTTGGCATGAATGTTTTTGAAAAAATCAAGGGCGTCCAGGATGCTGAGGCTCGTGTTCGATCAGATAAGGACTTACGGGCACAAAACTAAGAAAGAATAGTTCTGTCTGTGGACATACGTGAGTGAGCTGGTCGGCCACTTAGAACTGACCATGATTAGATTCGAGTAATGAAGTAAACAATTCACCCCCTTCAGGGATTACCAATCGTTCAAAAGGAGAGCCTATAGCAAATAAAGGGAGGATTGTTATCGTCGTTACCATACTTCATTTATCTGGATGATCTTATTAGGGTCGGCTCTTTCCATTATCTTGTCTTTCATCAGTTCAATGAATTCTGAAATTACTGTTAACGCATATTCCTTACAGTCCAAATCAGAGTAATAAATTTGCTGGACGGCACATCCTCCACCGCATAGGGTATTTACAGAGCAAGGTGTGCAATCCTTCCTCTCAAGGATTGATTTATTTTTCAGTGTGGACTCGAATCCATCTCTAATTTCAAATGCGGGATTATTGATAGTTCTTGGGCAATGATATGTCCTACCATCTGTCGAGAATACATAATGGAATCCTTTTTGGGGTTCGCAAAAGCCCATTTTAGGTCCCGAATATGTCTTGTATTTGCCGAGCCAGCCAAAGCTATTGACAATGTGGCCCAGATATTTAAAGCTCTCAAATTTCATCTTGCCTTGGAGTTCTCCATGCGATTCTAGAGCATCTATCAAAGTCTTGACTATTTTACCTTCAGAAATCTCATCTTTCTCAGGATCAAGATTAGCATAATCATGTGATCCTTCGATTCTCCACTGAAATGCTGGGTGTTGAAGCCATTCTTTACCCTCGACATATCTGATTAATTCATCAAAATATGCTGCATTTCCTGAGCCAAGGATTGTTTGCATCTTAACCTGGAAGTTATTATCGAGCAACAGGTCTATCGCGCCAACCACATCATTGAAAGATCCTCTTCCACTTCTGTAAGGTCTTCTTGTATCATGCACTTGTTGCGGACCATCAAGTGTTACGCGAAAGTCAGATACGGTTCCTGAATATCGTTTGAATGACTCCAAGAACCTCCTGATTCGAGATCCATTCGTTACAATAACATCTTTCCATCCATTCAAAGCAGATGATTCTAAAATCTGATCCACTACGCCTACGTTGGAAACGCATAGCGGTTCTCCACCAAATATGACTAGATTTATCTTTTCCGCCGGAAGATGATTATCTTCTTGGAATCTTCGGACACTACCAACGATACTCTCAACAGTTTCAGGACTCATCTCAGAATTCGTCAATGTCTCTTTCTCATAGCATATAGGACACCCGAAATTACAGTTCAGAGTGGTCAAGACATAAAACCAGTAAGGAACATTTTTGGCGTGATCCTCAACCACGGATTGTAATCCTATAAGTTGTTCCATTCCTTCTTCTTCAGACCGAAAATAACCTCTCTTACTGAGAATTTCACTATCAGATTGCCCATCCAAAAGGGCAACAGGAACAATATCTATTGCACCATTTACGGAGTTTATAAGGAGCGAACTACTGCTATCAAGCTCAAATTTCAACACCCTATCTGACAACCCCATGAAAATTATAGGTTAACTTCATTATTTAAGGATTACTAACCTCCACAACCCAGAAATGAACAAACCGTGATTTTTCTAAAAACAACCGGTG
>JBDRET010000071.1:0-9281 GCA_043819495.1 Candidatus Woesearchaeota archaeon
GTCGGAAAACGGCGAAATCGACCTAAGGTGGATAAATCCGGAAAATATTTACCGGGGGTGCATCTCATGGCAGAAAAATATATAAACTACGTCGAGATACTTATATGCAGCATACTCCCAAGGTGGAAAAAGGTTTATACGCCTTGGGTAGCCGAAGATTTCGGCGAAAACATGCGATTTGACATTCGTCAAAACCGCTCACGACGATGATATGGCAGGTTTTGGCGGCTATCTTCCTCGGTGTGCACGCCGGGATAATAACAGGCCTCACTCCCGGCATCCACATAAACTTAGTCTCGCTCATCTTATTATCATCATCACCTATCCTCCTGCAATACACAAACCCGATCGTCCTCTGCTGTTTCATAATAGCGATGTCAGTCACGCACACTTTCCTCGACGCTGTCCCCAGCATATTCCTCGGAGCACCTGATGCTGATCAAGCTCTCAATGTATTGCCTGGACACCGCTTACTGCTCCAAGGCAAAGGCTTCGAAGCAGTGAAGCTGACTGTGATCGGTTCACTCCTATCGTTGCTTTTTGCGATAGCGCTCACCCCTATATTGATTCCTTTTTCAAGATTCATCTACCCGCTCATAAAAGATTACATCGGCTACCTGCTCATAGCGACAGTCCTGTTCATGATTCTCAAAGATAAAAACAAACTCCTCAATGCAATCATATTCCTCATGTCAGGCATCCTAGGACTGCTCGTCCTCAACATGCCAAAGCTGGACGACCCTCTATTCCCACTACTATCAGGATTATTCGGGACATCGATGCTCATCTTCAGCCTGAGCCAGAAAGTCACCATACCTGAACAATCATTTGAAGAGACTCTCAAGATCGAAAAACAAGAGATAGCAAAAGCAGTCGGTGCAGGGACTTTCGCAGGCACTCTCACAGGATTATTTCCAGGTCTTGGTCCATCTCAAGGTGCAGTGCTCGCATCGCAGCTCACGAAAGGATTGAGCGAATACGGATTCATGATTCTCGTAGGAGGAATAGGGACTGTGAACTTTGTCTTCTCTCTGGTCACGCTCTACACTTTAGAGAAAGCAAGGAACGGTGCAGTAATAGTGATATCAAAACTCTTAGGGGAATACACCCTCATCGCACTGTTCATCTTCGCATGCACTGCACTCATCGCTGCAGCGGCAGCCACCTTCCTCGCACTGAAGATTTCCAAGTTATTTGGAAAAGCAATCAGCAAAGTGAATTACCCCTTAGTTGTGTGCTCAGTCATCACTCTGATAGTCCTGCTCGTCTTCTACTTCTCAGGATTCCTCGGCCTTCTCGTACTGATCACCGCAACCGCAGTAGGGATGGTACCAGAACTCACAGGAACAGCAAGAAATCATCAGATGGGATGCTTACTATTGCCTGTGATACTTTTCTTTGTGTTATAGAAATAAAAAGATAGAAAAAATAAAAATATTGAATAATTACTCCATCTGGACAACAAGAGTCCCTGTCCTGATCCTGATTTCAGAATATATATTTGAGTTGTATTCTATCTCAAGCTCACCTGCGACATGATCCACATCAGGGTCTACATAACACTCGAAGTCCTTGTTCTGTCCAGGTTCAATCTTGGTCTCCACAGGATCGCAGCTCTCTCCTGACAATGATAAGGTAATATCAAAGAACTTTGAGTTATAGTCCTGGTTCTTCAATGTCAGATAGACCACACCACCATATGCCTTATATTCAGAGCACTCAAAAGGGAAATCGATGTTGCACTTCTCTGTGAGCCCTTTCTCTCTCATGTAGTCTGGCAGTTTCTTGAATGTTACAGAATCATCTCCAATCGTCTTGATAGAGATTGTCTTATCTTCTTCTGCAGGTGCAACTTCTTTATCTGCTTCTTTATCATCAAGAGCTACAGGTGGAGCCATCTGCTCTACTTCCTCACGCTCGAATTGATCTTCAGAAGTCTGCTTGTCGTACTTTGCGCTGCTCTTCATGGATTGCGTCCCTGGGACACAGCCAGACAGCAAGAGCACAGATATAATCAGTATTGCAAATATTATTTTCTTCATGATATCCCCCCGGAATATCCTAAAAATCAACTGATCTTTAGGATGCCAAAAATCTTTCAAGATTTTTGTGCATTATAATATATAGAGTGAGTCCGAATCCATTTATAAAGTTTGTTCTGGACAACCTCACATCACACACTCCCAAACCTTTATATATCCCCTCCTGTTCCTGCAGGATACTCTTGTGAACCATGAAGGCCAAAAAGGCCTGAGCGAGGAGTGTTATACTTCTCATAATACAACAAGAAATACACTATTGCGCACCACGTGCGGGGTGAATGAAATGGCAGATGAAATGATAGAAAAGACATACCAGGCAATTGAGGGTGCAAAGAGCACCGGTAAGATAAAGAAAGGTATCAACGAAGTCACTAAGGCTGTTGAGAAAGGTGATGCTAAGCTTGTCGCTTTCGCCGCAGACATAAATCCTCCTGAAATAGCGATGCACATGCCGCTTCTCTGCAAGGAGAAAGGGATCCCTTGCGTAAAGGTAGGAGGCAAGGAAGAGCTCGGCGCTGCTGCTGGACTGACAGTTCCAACATCTGCTGTAGCTATAATGAAAGAAGGAGAATCAAAGGATCTGATCAAAGAGATAGCTGATAAGCTCAGCCAGTGAATAGGACCATAACGGGGTTGTAAAAATGGCTGAGATGAAAAGAAACAGAGGAAAACCTGAAGCTACCGAAAGTGCAAAAGGAGCAGTTTACTTTACTGAAGCTGTACCTGCTAGGGTAGAGGAAGTGATTGACCGTACAGGGACCAGAGGTGAAGCTATCCAGGTAAGATGTAAGATTCTTGCCGGCAGGGACCAGAGCAAGATCCTGAGACGAAACGTAAGAGGTCCTGTCAGGACCGGTGACATACTGATGCTAAGAGAGACAGAGATTGAAGCTCGGGCTCTCAATAAAGGCAGGAGAAGGTAGGTGAGCTGAAATGGTCAAATGTGATTTTTGCGGTTTAGATATCGCCAAAGGGACTGGTAAGATGTTTGTCAAGACAGACGGAAAAGTGCTCAACCTCTGCTCGACTAAATGCGATAAGAACCTCCTCAAGCTTAAGAGGAAGCCAAGGGAACATAAGTGGACTGCTGCATCAAGGAATGAGCGCGGCAAGAAAGACTAAAAAAGAGGGAATAGTATGATAGAAAGGACGTTTGTTGCGATAAAACCGGATGGTGTGCAACGTGGTCTTACTGGAGAGATCCTGAAGCGATTCGAGAATGCAGGCATCAAGATTGTCGGTATTAAGATGGCTTGGATCGATAAGGAATTCGCCAAGAAGCACTACACCGAGGATATTGCCAAGAGACGCGGAGAGAAGGTGCGCGAGCTCCTTCTTGATTACATCACTGAGGGTCCTATAGTCGTCATGGCTCTCGAAGGCGTCCATGTAATCGAAGTGGTCAGGAAGATTGTTGGCGCTACAGAACCTAAATCTTCAGCTCCAGGAACTATCAGGGGCGACTTTACGCACATGAGCTTCGCTCATGCAGATAAAGAAGAGAAATCTGTTAAGAATGTGATCCATGCTTCAGGTGATGCAAAGGATGCTGAGTACGAGCTGAAGTTATGGTTCACTGATAAAGAGCTGCATTCATACAAGACAGTGCACGAAGTGCATGTAATATGATTGTGGAACAACTGAAAACTACAGAAGAATTATCATAAGGTGATTGATTATGGTTAAGATGGTTGAACGGGTCATGGAAGCGATGAAGACCCCTAAGAATATCAGGAATATCGCTATCTGTGCGCACATAGATCACGGAAAGACTACATTTTCTGACAACCTGCTCGCAGGAGCAGGCATGATGTCTGAGGAACTTGCAGGCAAGGCCTTGCAGCTTGATTTCCATGCAGATGAGCAGGCAAGAGGAATCACTATCGATTCTGCAGCAGTATCTATGGTACACACTTTCGAAGAGAAAGAGTTTCTCATCAATCTCATAGACACTCCAGGTCACGTTGACTTTGGTGGTGACGTCACAAGGGCGATGAGAGCTGTCGACGGTGCTATTGTACTTTCATGCGCGTCAGAAGGAGTGATGCCGCAGACAGAGACAGTGCTAAGGCAGGCACTCAGAGAACGTGTGAAACCGATACTTTTCATCAATAAGGTAGACAGGCTGATCAAGGAACTTCAGCTCACCCCTGAGATGATGCAGGAACGGTTCATCAAGATAATAAATCACGTGAACAAGCTGATTAAGCAGATTGCAGAGAAAGAATATGGTGAGAAATGGCAGGTCAATGTACAGGACGGCAGCGTATGCTTCGGGTCAGCGTTCCACAACTGGGGGCTTTCAATCCCGTACATGAAAGAGCACAATGTCAGTTTCAAGGACATAATCGATGCTTATACCCATGATACCTGGAAAGATCTCAAGAAGAAGTGCCCATTGCACAAGGTAGTGCTCGACGCCGTAATTCATCATCTACCTGATCCTGAGGTGGCTCAGAAGTACAGGATACCTAAGCTATGGCATGGTGATCTTGAGAGCGTAGACGGCAAGAGCCTTCTTGCATGCGATTCTAAGGGACCGATGTACTTCACGATTGTCAAGACCATTGTGGATCCACAGGCAGGAGAGATATCTACCGGTCGTATGTTCTCAGGCACCATGATCAAAGGTATGAATGCGTATCTTAATCTTGCAAAGAGTGATGCAAGGATTCAGCAGGTATTCGTGATGAACGGCGCCAAGAGGGAGATTGTAGATAACGTCCCTTGCGGAAATATCGTCGCTATCGGCGGGCTCAAATCATCTCCTGGTGAGACGATCACTTCAGTTCCTTCAGAACCTTTCGAAAAACTGACACATATCTTCGATCCAGTGGTCACTAAGGCAATCGAGGCAAAGAATCCTTCGGATCTTCCGAAACTTGTCGAGACATTGAGGATAGTCTCAAAAGAGGACCCATCTATCAAGATAGAGATCAATGAAGAGACAGGAGAGCACCTCATGCATGGTATGGGTGAGCTGCATCTTGAGGTCATAGAGAATAGGATAATCACAGAGAAAGGAGTCCCGATAACGACATCTCCACCTATTGTTGTGTATAGGGAGACAGTCAATAAGCCAGCTACAGAAGAGGCAGAAGGTAAATCGCCTAACAAGCACAACAAGCTCTACTTCAAGGTCGCACCGCTTGAACAGGAGATCAGGGATGCAATCAAGAGAGGGGATATACCTGAAGGAAGGATAAGGAAGAAAGACACTGCCATATTCGAGAAGTTCATTGAGCACGGGTATGACTCCAAGCTCGCAAGGAACGTGAAGGATGTATTCAACGGAAATGTGTTCATCGATGTCACCAGAGGTATAGTATACATGCAGGAGATCATGGAGATGCTTCTGGATATGTTTGAGGATGTGATGAATGCAGGTCCTCTTGCAAGAGAGCCATGTATGGGTGTCAAGGTGTTGATCACAGACTGTAAACTGCACGAGGACGCTATCCACAGAGGTCCGGCACAGATGTACCCTGCTGTAAGAGAGGGTATCCGTGGCGCTATCAATCTGGCAAGCCCAAGCATACTTGAACCGATACAGACATTGAGATTCGAGGCTCCTGTTGAATACATGGGGGAGATCTCAAAGCTGATCAGCAACAAGCGTGGCCAGCTGCTTGACATGCAGCAGGAAAGTGAGATGATCACCGTCCTTGGTAAGCTACCTGTAGGCGAGATGTTCGGTCTTTCAAATGACCTTAGGTCAGCCACTGGAGGTAGAGGTAACTCGTCTCTAGTGGACCAGAGCTTTGAAAGGATGCCTGGAGAGCTTCAGAACAAGATTGTGCGCCAGATACGAGAACGTAAAGGTCTTAAAGTTGAAGAATGATTGTATTATGTGTAAAAAAGGCGTTTTTAATGGTTTTATCGCTTTTTTTACGTTTTTTTCGACCCACAGAAAACCTTTTAAATAAGGCCCATATCCTAACAGCAGAGCTTAACGACTCAAAATAAGCGTTTAAATTAATAATAAGGATTAATCAAGCCTTAAAATCAGAAAAAAGTAAGGAGGTCACACTATGGCACGAGACAAGACACACGTGAACATCGTTTTCGTAGGGCACGTCGATCACGGTAAATCTACTACAGTAGGACGATTATTGTTCGATTCAGGCACTGTTGACGAACAAACGATGAGAAAACTTAAGGAAAAAGCAGCTGAACTTGGTAAATCAGGCTTTGAATTCGCATTCATCATGGATAATCTTAAGGAAGAGCGTGAAAGGGGAGTAACAATTGATCTGTCACACAAGAAGTTCCAGACAGAAAAACATGACTTCACAATCATCGACGCTCCAGGCCACAAGGATTTCATCAAGAACATGATAACTGGCGCAGCTCAGGCTGACGTAGGGGTACTTGTTGTCGCAGCCAACGACGGTGTCATGGCACAGACAAAGGAACACGTATTCCTCTCAAGGACACTCGGTGTAAGTCAGATAATCATCGCTGTCAACAAGATGGATATCAAGGGAGTCGAATACAGCCAGGACAGGTTCAACAAGGTCAAGGAAGAAATATCCGTACTTCTGAAATCAGTCGGTTACAAGATTGATACAATACCTTTCATCCCTATCGCTTCTCTTATGGGCGACAATGTCTTCAAGAAGTCAGAGCACATGCCATGGTATACAGGCAAGACTCTTGTTGAGACGATGAACGATCTTCCTCCACCAGAGAAGCCAACCGGTCTTCCTATGAGGATGCCACTGCAGGATGTATATAACATCACAGGCATTGGTGTTGTTCCAGTAGGAAGGATTGAGACAGGAATCCTTAAAGTAGGAGACAAGGTCATAATCGTACCTGGCAGAGAAGGTAAAGGTGTCAGGGGCGAAGTGAAATCAATAGAGATGCATCACGAGCAGATGTCATCCGCTGAACCAGGAGACAACGTAGGTCTCTCAGTCAGAGGAGTAGGCAAGAAGGACGTGGCAAGGGGAGACGTAATGGGCCCTGAGTCCAGCCCACCTACTATTGCTGATGAGTTCACTGCACAGATTGTCGTGCTGAACCACCCAAGCGTCATCACTGTCGGTTACACTCCGGTGTTCCACGTGCACACTGCTCAGGTAGCTTGCCAGATCATAGCGATCCAGAAGAAGCTTAACCCTGCTACAGGAGAGGTTCTTGCTGAGAATCCTGATTTCATCAGGAACGGCGATGCAGCCATCGTGACTATCAAGCCTACGCACCCTCTGTGCATAGAGACCCAGAAGGAGATACCTCAGATGTCGAGGTTCGCTGTCAGGGACTCAGGTCAGACTGTCGCTGCAGGTATGTGCATCGAGGTGAAGAAGAAGGAACTGTAAGTTCCTCCAAATTTTTATTTTTTGGTTTGTATAGCAAACCCAAGATTTGTTATAATAAAAACCCGCAACAGACGGTTTTTAGTACCCTTAAAATCACAAAGTGATTTTGGGGTGCCAAAACGCATAGCGTTTTGAGCATGCCAAAAATTTGAAAAAATTTTTGTGCATGATGAAAAGATAGGAGAACAAGATGCAAAAGGCCAGAATTAAGATAACCAGTAACGATATTGACAAGATTAATGCAGTATGTTCTCATATCACAGACATATCAGAGAAGACTGGCGTGACAATGCGCGGCCCTATCCCATTACCCACCAAGAAGCTGAAGATAACCACAAGGAAAAGTCCTTGCGGCGATGGAAAAGCGACTTGGGAAAGATACGAGATGAGAGTGCATAAGAGGCTTGTTGATTTAGGCCTTGACGAAAGGGCACTCAGGCTCGTCATGAGAGTTCCTATCCCAGAAGGTCTCAAGATTGAGATTGAGATGGTTGACTGATTTTTTTCTTTCTTATATCAAAACCTTTTTAAAACCCGGATAAATTCTAATTGCTGAAATGCCGCTGTAGCTCAGCCTGGTTAGAGCGCTAGACTCATATGTTGTATGAGTGCCGAGGCAACTTGCCGATGAAGAACTTGATGTCAACTGGGCTATCTAGAGGCCACGGGTTCAGATGATGAGCGAAGAAAACGTTTGTCTGGAAGTCCCGTCAGCGGCATTTATTTTCTTTTTCTATTATTGCAAGGACATCTGAGATAGTCTTTTCTATATCGGATTCAGTCACTCGGACCTCTTCTATAGGTATATCTTGCGTTTTAAGAAATTCAAGAGTTTCATATGCATAATATCCTGGCTGTGACGGTATATGAGGATATATCTGCTTACGTAGCATGATTGCCAGATCCAACTTTGCTTCATACACTCTTTGAATCGGAAGTATCTGGACAGTCTCATAATTATCTTCAATGATCCCCTCAGTCGATACAGGTAAAGGTCGCAAGTCAAGCTGATCAGGACCATTATGGTTTGATCCCCAACTTATCTTCTGGCCATTATGATTGAAAGATACTACATCATCACCTATATGGAGAAATCCATGATTCTGGGTCAATTTATAGGAAAGAGTGCTCTTACCGCTTCCAGGCATACCTACCAGTAATATCCCAGTATCAATTTTCGGGTAGTAGAGCCCATTTCCGAATAAAGATGTGAAATTGCATCTCCTCATGTGCAAAAATAGGTCTGTTCTCACTTAAAAAGATTTGTATAGGGACATTTTTATACTTCTTTCACCTATACTATCTAAAATGAGAATAGATCAATGCCCTAAGCGGTTAAACAATTGTCCTGAACGCGGTTGTCCTGAATATCCTTGCTGGGCTTATGAGAAACACTTGGATAACAAAGACCGTAACAGCAAGAAACAAGATTCCGGTTGGGAATAAAATAGGAAAAAATAGAAAAATATTAAATTGACTCAGCCAGACTTTTTTTCTTTGTAATTCAAAGGGCATCCATCAAATCTGCAAAGAGCATTGCGTTTTGTGCAGAAAAAATCCATCTCATCCCCCTCAGTCTTTGCTTTCTTGAATTCACAACCGTCCCAGATATACATCCGCCAGTCATCCATGTTCTCAAACTCCAGGTTGATATTGGAATCAGCAATCTCCTTTAGCTCCTTTTCTTCTTGAGCCTCAAGTTTCTTCTCAGTCTCAAGGGTCTCTTCTTCCTCTTTCTCTATCTTATGCTCTTCCTGCTCTATCTTTTTCTCTTCATCAAGAACCACCAGTCTCCGCTTCGCTCAGACTGGTGGTATGAAGACTTAGTCGCAAAACAACGTTAATCTGTATTGTTTTGCCCTATCTCTTGCTGAACCATACTTCTGTGTTTTGACATAGTTCACTGTAAAAACCA
>JBDRET010000072.1:0-54493 GCA_043819495.1 Candidatus Woesearchaeota archaeon
TTTACCCTCATCATACAATTTTACAATCAACTCCCGCTCCTTAATCTGTGCAGATTTCATAAAAAAATCACCTCTACACACCACAAAAACTAACTACTATATAAAACAAACGATTTATGTCCTTGACTAGTTTAGAGAGCAAAGGGGAAGAGAGCTTGTTCTGCAAGCTCTCGACAACTTATGCCTATTTCAGGGCCTCCACTATCTTATTTCTCCACTCTTCCATCTCCCCTTCCCCATACTTGCCCTGAGGCCAGAATTCAAAGCCATCATCCTCATTCCGGGGTATTATGTGAAAATGTATGTGCGGCACGAGCTGCCCTGCGACCTTATAATTATTCTGGGCCACATTGAATCCCTTTGAACCAGTCGCCTGGTACACTCCTAGACCCACTTTCTTAACAGCAACAACCAGCTTAGAGAGCAGTTCATCCGGAGTATCCAGCATTGTCTCATGGTGCTCCTTAGTGATTACAAGAGTATGTCCTTTGTTATTCGGTGCGATATCCAAAAAAGCTAGAACTTCAGAGTCCTCATACACCTTTACACAGGGTATCTCGCCGTTCAGTATTTTACAGAATATGCAATCATTCATTCAAACCACCTCACAACAGTTCCAATATCCCTTTCAACTGCTTTGGCGATGTAAGATTGAACTTCGCCTCAGCATCTTCGTCATGCTTGCCCCATTTTGCCAGAGCAAACGGTATCCCGAGCTCCTTGCACGCTTCAGAATCGACTTTCTCATTACCTACATAAAGATGAGGCTTCCCGACATCATGTATGAACTTCTTCAGCATCTCAATCTTAGAAGGCTCTTTATTCAGAGGACTTCTATAAACAAAATCAAAAAGTTTCTTGATATCTGCAATCTCGAGTGCAGGCAACACCATATCCTCTGGTGATGTTGTTATCAATGCGATCCTGCAATCTTTCTTCAGGTCTATTATGATATCAATAGCTTCCTGCACAAAAGCGGCCTTGCCTTGCTTCTTGAGTTCTGCTAGGAACATCATCTGAAATAGGTTCCGGGCATACTGCACCATCACAGTCTTGTCAAAACTGTTCTCCTGCTTCAGTCCAGTCAGGCGCTCCATCACATCAAGCACATCAGGGAAGTAATCCTTCTTTCTACCTAGCAAAGAAACTGAATGATCATTGAGAATGACGCTCATCACCCTGAACCACTCTTTATGTGCTGTTTCAGAAGCAGAGCTGCTGATTATAGTCCCATCAAGGTCAAATGCTATTATTTTCTTCATTACACCCACTCCACATAACACACGTATACTGCACTTTTAATGGTTTCTGTCCAAACCAAGCCAAAAATGACTACTAAACAGTGATGAATAAACGAAAAATTTATATATGGCTAATAATCATTAACAATAGTTGGGGCGATATGAAACAGGTATTTACAGTATCTTTGGACACTGAAACTATCAATCTGATTAAAGAACATTCTAGACGCCGTCCTTTCCGCAACAATAGCCACCTGGTAGAAGAAGCTATATTGAAACTCTTGGAGGATGAAAGATGAACTTACAAGAGCTGATGCCTAACGACATTGAATTTTCAAAGACAACTATAGACGGAGTCCTAGACAGCTACAGGTTCATCAAAAGTCTGAACACAGGCGCACAAGGCGAAGTCATGAAGTACAAAGGTGTGAATACAGGACAAGATGTGGTGTTCAAGTATTATAAGTCACGTGCAGATAGGTCAACCCAGATATCAGAAGATAATATGGGCTCTTATATGCACAACATGACTGAATACAATTACCTCAGCCTCTTGAGCGTTGTCGCAAGAGTGAATGCTTATCTGGAAAAATGCGAAAAGGAGGGTGTAGAGACAGATGCTTCTGACGTAGACCGATTGATGCAACATGCCGCATCCTACAATGACATTACAGAGATAGTCAAGAACCCTTCAACAGTTGCACCTGTTGTAGTTGACCGCATCAGATACATCACAGACCAGCAGACAGGAAAGAGATACAAGCCATTCTCTGACCAGATAACAATCATGCCGTTCGATAGGAAAGCCGCAGAGCACTCCAATAAGCGGATGGAGAAGATGGCAGCACTATATTCATTTGAGAACGGAGACACACTTGACAGGATACTGGCAAACAATCTGGATATGGATCACAGGGAACGAATTATCAAAGAACTTATACATGCCGCAATGATCACCCACTCATTCGGCATCGTCCACAGGGACCTGAAATCTGAAAACATAATAATCACTGAAGATGGAAATGCAAAATTCCTTGATTTTGGTATCGCACGCATATTTACACCCTCTGACAGGATAGCAGAGATATTATCCAGCGAAGAGAAGCCGGTAAGACCGTCGATAAGATATCAACAGGCACATTCATTAGGCTCACGGCTGTTCAGTTGCCCTGAAGTATATTCCGTAAGTCATCAGACAGACAATAAGGAAGACATATTCTCACTAGGACTTTTAGGTGCAGTCATATTGACAGGAGAGCATCCGTTCCTTGACAGTGAAGGTAACAGGTTAACAGATTATCTTCAAGGTGATGAAAAGACCAAGAAAAAAATAAGCCGCAATTACAGGACATTCATGGAGCTGACGAATACATCTAGAAGAAAGAAAAGAAAACTCGAAAAGATGTATCAGAAGTTCTTGAAAAGACACGGAAATGATCTTCTCCACAGGATAGCACCCATGTTCCACCCTGAAGAATCGTTGAGACCTAACAGGATGTCCATTGCAGGAAAAGCAGCAGGCATAGAAGAGCCGTCATTGCCTGCATGTTTCCACATCCAGGAGATTGTCCCCTGGACGTATAAGCCTGAACAGTTCATGTCAGTTGAAGAGAGACAGATAGTAGAATCATTGAACAGGCTCAATCTCGACATCAGGGACTACTATGATTTTGAGGACGCATTCCTGGGAAGACACGCTGAACAACACTGAAAAATGGCAATCGACGACAAGACACAAGAAGAGTATGATGAACGGTTCAGCGAGACCGACAAGGAGCACCTCAGAAGGTCCAAGATACATCCAGAGATAGCGAACAGGTTCGAAAAGATAGACGGGGAGACAATCAGGCGTTTCTACTCTGAACTGACAGAAAAGATGAAAGGGAATGATGATGGGTTGTACACCGTCCTGCTGACAATGATTGATATCATTAATAACATCACAAAGAGCATGACTCCTGAGGAGATTGAAGAGAAATTCAACGACGCAGGTAAAGAACCAATGGACTACAGATGGAGAGAATATACTGAACAGGAAAAACACTACCTGCCAGAATTCGAAAATGATGATTTAGCTATTTGCGGCTTCTTAGCAGCAAACGTAAGCCCTGAAGATGCAAAGATGTATCCCCGAGCATATGCTGGAAAAGAGATGGCATACTTAAGGAAAAATAGTATACCTCCCGACGACATGACAAAATACACACAGAGGTTCTTGGACTTGGACCTTTCTGAAGCAGAAAAATTTGAATTCCACCGATTCCACTACTTTAAGGCTTATGAGGTAGCAATATTAGAAAAAGCAGGATGCCCGATAGAGACCACAAGAGAATACGACAGGACGTTTTTCAGTATATTTAATAGAAAAAAGATATTCGGCGCAGAGGTTTTCGGGATTCTGCATTCAATCGGAATCACGCCCGAAGACATTAAGGCGATGGTTTTGAAGAAGCAAGAAGAAAGCAAACGGACATTTGATAATATATTGAATTTGCTGGAACAAGAACAGCTCTCCCAATTCTCACTGTTAGGGACAGGGAATAGCGCATTAGTCCTCTTGACCATGAACAATTTTGCACTTGGATCGAACTACCATCATCATTGCAGCGCATGGAAATTCTCAAAGGATGCCGAATACGAATATGGACTATTGCGAAGATTGGAAAGGCACCATGGAATCCTGAACAATGTAATAATGCTAGAAAGCGGACTTAATGATAAGCTGTTTTTCAGGTTATCCTTTGTACCAGGGGCATCATTAGAACAGAAGATAAACGATGAAGCTCCCTTTGAGTCCGAGACCGTAGCAAGGTACTCGGCACATATCCTCAATGGATTAATCGAGATGCGCGAAGCAGGCATCTACCAGCACAAAGACATACGCCCCGCCAACATAATGATAGATGAGGAGATGGACAAGGCAGTTATCATCGACCTGGGCATAGCTTCGACAGAGAAACAGCCCAAACCAAAGCATAACCGACGATATGGAGGGCCAAATGATCTGGTATCATTAGGACAGGTCATGTACAAGATGGCTACAGGAGATCACCTGTTCGCAAAGTCAAAGTCGATGGAGCGGGCATCACGGGCAGATCGCCTCAAGGACCACAGGGACTGGGTATATGAGAAAGATAAACGGATTGACCGATACTGTAGGAAAGTTAGAGCGGACATCTCTGATCCACAGATAAGTGAAGCGATAACCTTCTGTCTCAAAGCAGACGTGACAGATGAGGACTACACGCAACTCCGCGAGATGCTGGAAAGATGACAATCGATGATAATACCCAAGAAGAGTATGATGAACGGTTTGATAAGTATGAGAAAGAAGAGCTGAGATATGATAACGTTCCTCCTCACGTGGCAAATAAGTATCCTACTAGATTCGGTACTGAAGAGATAATTCAACTGATCAAGATCGGCTGCTCGGGCGAAACTGCCAGGCAATACGACGAGCACTTCAGCGGATATGAGATAACGCTCCTTTATGGTATAGGGTTACATAAAGAAAGATTAGGTGAGAAATTCGAGAGAGTCATGGATAATATGCGATTGGTCGCAAATACTATGCATTTCGCAGAGACAGAGGGTATGGAAATACATAGTGATAATGCTTACGAGAATTTCTCTTATGTCGGATGCGGAAGCGATGCAATCATAATCCTGGACAGACGGTTCAAAAAAGCTCTGAAATTCTGTAGTGATCCTGAAAAAGAGCATTCTCTGATCAGCAGATTAAGAAAAACACAGAAAAATGTCATACATGCCGAGAATCTTGAAGATCAAGCATTTGCACCGATTGAAGTAGAATACATCGATGGTGAAAGCCTGGAGATGATGATTGATAGAGAAAATAAGCTCCATCCAGATAGAGTAAAACAATACGCAGCAGATATCTTGAATGGACTTATAGAGCTTCGCTCCGCAGGCATCTACCAACATCGCGACATCCGTCCTGCCAACATAATGATCGACGAGACCAACGACCGAGCAATCATAATCGATCTAGGCATAGCGACCACAGACCCTTACGCGCCTCCAAAAGACAACAGGAGATACGGAGGACCTAACGATCTCACATCTCTTGGACAGGTCATGTACAAGATGGCTACAGGAGATCACCTGTTCGCAAAGTCAAAGTCGATGGAGCGGGCATCACAGGCAGACCGCCTCAAGGACCACAGGGACTGGGTATATGAGAAAGATAGTCGCCTGAGATTCTACCTGACAAAAGTATACAAGAACATAGAAGACGGGAACTTATGTGATGCCATAACTTTCTGCCTGAAAGCTTCAGGCACAGATGAAGAATATACGAAACTGCAAGATATACTGGAAAGGACAGATATAAGTCCACAATAAGAAAGAACATGACAGACAAAAGACTCGAACAAATACTTGAAGCCACGAAAGACAGGCCATTTGATAAGAAGATAAAGGACAAGGTCCCGGGAGTGATAGAACGGATCTTGAGAGATAATCCCGGATCAGATCTGGCTGATGCAGGCATGATAAATACTTTGAGAAATCTTGCAAGATTCAAAGGCATCAGGCTGGAGAGGATGGCAGACACCTTGTCAAAAGAATATATTTTACTCTCCAGTTTTGAACAGTACCTCAGAGAAGATGTGACTTCAAGGGATGGTGGCGGGAACGCATCTGAGATAAGAGACCGATCTGCTGAGTTTCTTGACTCATTTTCTTACGCAAATGAGCATAGCCCATTCAATCACAGGGAGACATTCTTCACAGGAACAGAAGATGTCACATACGCATACCTGTCACAAGAAGTGTTGAGATTCCAGCACTTCTCACAAAAGACGATATCAAACGTATTCTTATTGACCAGAGAATTTGCAAAGAAAGATGGGGAGCCTAGAGCCCTCCAGAAACTCATCGAGGAATATAAGACGACCATCCATGACCTGGATGATGATGATCTATGTGATATTTTTGATACTATGTTCAACTCGACATTAAGACATAAGGTCAGAGGTATGGAATACGAAGCTGCAAGAGATGTGATTACTGGTTTTTTTGATGATTGCAGAAAGATCGGAAAGGTCATCAAGCAGGTTGACAAGAGGATATGGAAAGAATTCTTTTATGGTGCACGATATATGGAAGCAGGCTACTCAGGAGAAAAGACATTTGACACCCAACATATGGCTGATGCAGTAAACCTCCTTCAGGATAGGCTCAATGGAGTCGATCATAGGCTGATTTATTCAGCATTGATGTGTCTAGGTATGGACACACATCACATGAACCTACAGCACCCCTGCCTTGTACGTGAAACACCGACAGGAAGACTGAGAAACATTATCGAGGTGACCGAAGGTATCACAAGATTATTAGAAAATGAAGGGATGTCAAAGGAGCTAGTATCTGCAGACGAGATAGAAAGACTCAAAGAAGTATACGATTCTGCATTTAAAGAGTTCATCAATCATTACAACGAGCAGATAAGAAAAGATATAGAGACCGTAGGACATGATTCAAGAATGAAGAGGAGGACCTGGTATGAACGGTTCAAGCAGGAGTTGTTCAATCATTCTATTGACGACTTTGTAAAGGAATTCGGGGTATTCTATCTCAGCGCAGCAAAGGGAGTAGAGAGGGAAGTAGGTAGAATAAGTCATCGGACAGATACAAAGACAGCATTCAAGGGGCTAGATATACTCATGATACTTGAAAAAGACAACACAAAAGATATGCTGGGCAGTATGGAACACATAAGATTAAAGTATGCCCATTTACAGGATAATTTATTGTCAATCACAAAAAATCCGCTCTCAAGACTGTTCCTTAATTTTTTCCTAAAAAGATGGAACATGCGCCAGGGGCCAGAAGTTTTGGATCAGACAATTGATGCGATAGTCAGACTTCAGGAGAAAGGTTTCTCAGAGGAGGATAGGCTAAAGGTAGTTTACAGCGCATCAGTAGAGAGAAGGAGTAAGACAAAAGAATATTGTACCAAAGTCTCTCAACTTACTGAGAGATGCACGGATGGACAGGAGATAATGGAATGCGCATCAATCAACACACCATACATGATACTCAAGAAGTTAGGTGAAGGAAAAGGAGGCAGCACTTATTTAGCACGGGTAGTTGGATCCAAAGGTTACAGGGCACTTAAAGTTATTAATTCTAAGGAGCCGACAAAAGAAGCAGAACTCATGGAAAGGTTGAAAGATCAGGATCTTGAAAATTTTGCCAGAGTATATGATTCAGGAAGACATATTGCCAGCATAGGAAGGGATGACAGATACTCTGTTGTCATGGAATATGTTGAAGGTAAGACCCTTAAAGAAATGATACAACAGGGAAAGATGCTAAAGGATATCGTTCTGAAGTACAGCGTCCAGATATTCAATGGGATTACAGCATTACAGAACAACGGAATATTTCACCGGGACCTGAATCCTGCAAACATAATGGTAGGACAGAACGACACGATAAAGATAATAGATTTTGGTATCGCGACTGACGATCTTGGTGCAGATCCACAAGATGCCCGAAGTTATGGCGGACAGACAGATTTCTTTCCGCTAGCACTCATCACATACGAGATGGCTGCAGGAGAACA
Source organism: Candidatus Woesearchaeota archaeon (assembly GCA_043819495.1). Classification (GTDB taxonomy): domain Archaea; phylum Nanobdellota; class Nanobdellia; order Woesearchaeales; family UBA11576; genus JABMQF01. The sequence continues at coordinate 7,834 of JBDRET010000072.1, forward strand.
TCTGATACTTCCGAAAGGACCAAGGATGGACCATTCAGAGCATGCAAACGCGATTGCAAGACTCAAGCCACAGATGTACTTCTTTGGGAAGATAGAATCACAGTATCGAAGAAAGATTGAAGATAATATTCCTAAAGAGCTGCAGGGCATAATATTCGCATGCCTGGAAAATGATGACATAGACAGCATACGTGATGCATATGAATCTGCACAGGAGGACCTTAAGTACTTCTTCATGAGCAAGAGTGAGCTGATAGACAGGATACGCATCTTAGAATCCGCTGCAGATATCAAGAGTGACGAAGACAAAGGTGATTCTCGATGAGTAAACTACTATTCGACGACAACCCACTTCCGCTTGACTTTGATTTCAGTCACGCAGAGATACACGGGAGCCTTGATGATTATGCATATGACACTACAATCAAAGGAGGGGCACAGGCGACGATAATGCGGTTCATAGGGAAGAAGACCGGGCAGGAGATCATATACAAATGGTACAATAGGTCAGGCGATACATCATCTACACAACTCGATGAAGAACGAGCATATCCACACATGGAATCTCTCCTTGAAGGGGACTTTATGAGTTTACTGAGCGTAGTTGCAAGGGCATCTGCTTTCACAGAGCAGGCAAGTGAAGGACAGCTGGCACTTGCTTCAGATGACCCTGAAGAGTTCATGAAAATTGCATCAGAATATGATGATAGAGATCATATCCGCAACCATCCCTCATGCATAACACCGCTTATTGCAGATGAAGCATATTCAATCAAGGATACCAGGACAAAAAAGAATTATGACCCTGCCTGCAGCCCGCCTCCCTGGGGCGAGCTGACCAGCTTTAGCAGGAGCGGATCAAAGATGCTCTATACTTTCGAACACGGCAAGACTCTTGACAAGCTCATGCTTGAAGGGATAGCTGAAAAAAGAAGGGAAGAAATTGCCCGAGATATATTACGATCAGTCATGGTCATGCACGCATTTGGTATTGCACACAGGGACATCAAACCTGAGAACATAATGATCACTGATGAAGGGAAAGTGAAGATCCTTGACCTTGGCATTGCTGCCAGATTCATCCCAAGTGACCGTATTGCACAGGTGATAGGTATGAGCAATGAAGAGCCCCGGATGGACCCTCATGGTATGGGCTGTTCAGAGACCTCGCTCGGCTCTCGTCTCTTCAGCTGCTCTGAGATCTACGCAAGAGATATCCTCAGCAGCAATGATATATACTCTGCAGGACTTCTGTGCGCTATATTGATTAGCGGCAAGCATCCATTCATGGAACCCGAAGCCAATCAATTCAATGGATACTTGGAAGCGGACAGTACTCAGAGAAAAAATATAAGTCGTGAGTACCGGACGCTTGTTGAAGGGTCTATGACTGACAATCACAAGGTAAGCACACTCAAGAAGAGATACTCAGGATTCTTAAGGTCACAAGATGATCCATTCATACAGAAGATTGCACCACTATTCCATCCGAGATATACCAAACGCCCTAACAGGATGTGTCAGGCAGGTCAGCTCATAGGAATCAGTTACCCGACACTGCCACCAGTGTATCACTTCCAGGAATTCGCATCAGACCTGATGGGGATCAGCAGATACGCAAGCAAATTCAGGGATGCGACAGGAAAAGCACCAAACACTTGTCAATTCTATGATAATGACCTGAGATTCACGAATAAAGCGCTCACACAGAGGATGGCTCAGATATTACACGATAAACGATGAAGGGATACCTATGAATACCAATGATATATCGCACCTGATATTCGACGTAGATGGCACACTCTACGATAAACAGCGAGAATACATTGTAGGGCATGGCTCCATAGAGGATTCTCACGAGTTCTTCAGATATGCGACATATTCAAGAGCACGCGCTCAGGGAAATATACTAGATGAGGCAGCACTCATAGAAGAAGTTGGTCATGAATATCGGAAAAAGCTCCGTGGAGGTCAACTCATAGATGCAATCCGCGCATACTCTGAAGAGATTAAGAGAGAATACACCACTCTCGTCAAGAAGCACGGATCGAATGGGAAAGTGTTCGTGAATGAATTTGGGACAGATTCAAGATTCTTTGCACAGATAGTTGGAAAAACTGATTTTGAGAACATCCTTGCAGAAGACAGGATGTTTACACAGACATTAGATACACTAAGAAATAGAGGATATTCTCTAGGCATACTGACCACTGAAGTATTCAGCACAGTAGAGACTGTAGCAAGAGTTATGGGATTCTCATTGGATACGATGGCATTCGAGAACTATAAAGGAAAACCAGAACTGATCTCAAGAGAAGGCACTAACTATCCTATCCTATGTTCAGAGAATGTAAAAGACAAGAAGCCGAGCAGGGAAGGTTTCGACAAGATAATGAGCATAACCGGCGCTCCTGCAAGCAACATAGTATATGTAGGAGACCACATAAAGAAAGATGTGAGCGCACCATTGGCTTTGGGAATGAATGCAATACACGTCAATTACAGGGACAACAGCAAAGCGATAAGGGACATGCAGGTGAATCCTCACATGCACGGCTGTGATGAAGATAAGAAATATAAACAGATATCTACTATATATCAGCTAGTAGACATTTTTGGTGAAAGAATATGATTCCAAAACCTACAAATAATCATGATAAGATATTAGTCTTCGACGTTGATGGAGTCCTCGGAGATTTTGAACAGCTCAGGATCCTACGTGACAAGGCACACATAGCTGCAGTTGCGGAAAAGAAGGGTATGACAATTGCCGAATCCAGCATACTCTTTTATGATACAAAAAAAAGACTCAAACACCTGGGTAAACCCTCAACAGTCGATACCATGAACCATCTTGGGATAACAGACGAAGAATTTTTCAGCATAATGAACTCTGTACCTATTGAAGGTAACATAATCCCGACAAAAGATGTCATACGAGTATTATCCAGACTATCCGATAATGCAGTGATATGTGCGCTTACAAACACACCTTATGAAGCGACAGTAAAGACTCTCGAGCATCTGGGTATATTAAAATTCTTCAGTAAGATATACAGCATCGACAGATACAGCTACAAGAAACCGTCCTCAGACATATTCAGACGCATAGCCACAGACTTCGGCTGCACAGATGTATACTCGATAGGAGACAGTATAGAGAAGGATCTTACCCCTGCAAAATCAATAGGGATGAAGACTATACATTTTCCGGGTACCGATAAAGAACATAAAGATGTTGACCATAGTATAACAGATCTTAAAGAAATCATAAACATATTAGGGTTCAATCACTGACATACTTGTCGATATTCAGCGCAACAGATGTTTCACAGAAATCAGCGATAGTATCCATGAGTATCTTACATTCAGCTATCACCAATGCCTCTTCTGGATTGAACTTCTCTGAATTGACTTTCTTGACCAATTGGTATCGTCGTTTTATGAGCCCCTCATTCTCAGCAATAGCATAATTTGGCTTATGTATAAGATCGAATTGTTAAAGGAAAAGATAAAATATATTCTTGACATAAGTGCATACCTTAGGGGTCACTTTCTTCATCCCGACTACCATCTCCCCAGTATGTCTGACTTTATCTATCATCTTATCTATGACCATGAACAGTCCGAAAAGTCGGGCCTTCTTCTCATCAGGGATATCTGAAAAATGAAGAAGACGCAAGTAATATAGTGTGAACTTTGCGATATTATCATGATAATCATACGAGAGCGCATGGAATTTATTGAAATCTGCACCCATAGCATTGATGAACTCATCAAAGAACTCCTTTATCAGGAAATATATCCGTTTTTGCACAATTCCTATCTTCTCACACTCTTCACGACTTATGAGACTCTGTAATATGATCTTATTCTGTGTCTGCGAGATTATCTCCATCCCTATGAACCGTTCAACAAGTTTATTCACATATTTGCCGACATCTATATCAACACCATTCTTATAATCAGGAAATTTAGGTCTTTTGAAATTCAACACTATCTCTTCAACACCCTGCCTGTAGAATTCATGGACATATCTGTTAAGCATCATACGGTTGAAATCATCTATGTTCAGCACCGCTTTAAGGACCTTGTTCCGTCCTTCTTCTTTAAGGATGCACAGACCCCTGCCTTCTTCCTCAAGATTCAGCACATCACCTACCTTTATACCCTGTTTTCTCACCCAATCAGCAGGCAAGCTAACAGTAAGCGTATTCTGGCCCACACGATTCACTTTTCGCTTCATACCATATAGTACGCACAGGACATATAAATACTTTTCGCACAGTAATTACATAATTACTAATAATAATTATAATTGACAAAAGTATATATTTTTGGCAGACATACTAATCCTCAGAAAAAGATGTTGAATGCTGTTGAATGGGCAAAAAGGTTGCAGTGACCACGCTAAAGTCGCATTACCCGATAACCCGACCATGCAACCATGAAACCCACCACGTAAGGAAGGTGCTACCATGTTCAATGAAACGATGCTAAAAGAACCGATCATAAGGAAACGAGGCATATTCATGGAGACAAGACAGCCCACAAAGCCTTGCGTGGACTGCAACAGCATCTATGTCATTGCAGGATTCGAAAGATGCAATGACTGCCATACGAAGTCACGCAAGAGTTTCACCCTACCCGCCACTCAAAAATTATCTGGACGCTGACAGGGTAAGTGAAGCAAGAGAGATGACACGCCCTGTCGGCTTATCAACACAGGATAGACCGCAGGCTAAAAATATATACAAGATGAAGACAAGACCAAAAGACAAAGATCTGAAAAATATCCTATTGATAGGATTCGGCCCACATGCCAAGAGGATATATTTCCCTTTGATACAGAAATTCTCAAAGGAGAAGAGATTCAGGATAGTCCTAGGAGTCGATCTTCAGTCAAAAAAAGAAGACATCGAGAGATATCTTAAAGAGAAAGGAGCATCCGTTGACCTTCTTCTTATCTCTCCTGAAGAACAGACACATGATAAAATACACCCAAAAATAGAGACAGAACTAGACAACGCAGTGAAAGAGAGATCTATCGACGGAGTGATCATAGCCACCGAACCTCTTGTCCATATGATGTATGCACGATGGGCACTGAATAGAGGACTGTCAATCCTGATGGACAAACCGATATCCACTTACGAGAACATATCCACCGACATGGACCGTGCAAAACAGCTGATAGCAGACTTCGAAGAGCTTGAGACATCATACTTAAGAGCGAAAAAGAAGAGACCCAGAATAACATTCTCATTGATGTCACAGCGGAGGTTCCACCCGGCATTCCAGAAGATGAAGCAGACCATAAAAGAGTGCTTCGAGAAGACCAATTGTCCCATAACATCGATACAGACATTCCACTGTGATGGACAGTGGAGGATGCCGACAGAGATAGTGCAACAGTTATACCACCCATATATGCAAGGATATGGTAAATGTTCGCATAGCGGATATCATTTCTTCGATATTGTCCCGTTCTTACTGGAAGCAGGATTGAGTAAGGAGAAGCACTATGATAACGTAGACCTATATACTAATTTCGTAAGACCTCTCGATTTCATGGAGCAGATATCACTTAAAGATTATGAAAAGCTCTTCGGAAAGAAGAATTTTCAGCAGAATAACATGTATAACCAGCATCAGCTGGATACGCTCATGAAGTCACACGGAGAGATTGATGCATTCAGCAGCATCTGCTTCAAGAAAGGAAGTAAAGTGATGACTGTAGCATCGATAAATCTTGCACACAACGGATTTGCAAGGAGACATTGGGTGACAGCAGAAGGGAAAGATCTCTATAAAGGCAATGGGAGGGTCAGGCATGAATTCCACATACTGGAACAGGGACCGTTCCAATCTATACATTACCATTCTTACCAGTCAAAAGAGGTAGATCCAAAAAAGACTCTGGGATTATACAACATAGGCGGAGAATATCACGCGGACATATACATATTCAAGAATACCCAAATGATAGGGGGGAAAGCCGTCGAGAAGATAAGCATCAAAGACCTGAATGGCAAGATACTTCAAGGCAGATCAAGGGGACATCAGGAAGACGCAAGAGCTAAAGGGTTCTTAGAATTCATAGACGCGATACATGGTGAACGCAGCGCAGAAGAGATGACCTCGGATTTCAGCACACACCGAGCTGCTGCAGTGATAACTTCAGGGATCTACCAATCCGCAGTCGCGCAATTAGAAAACACAAACCCAAAGATTAACCTGCCGTTCAGATTAGAAGGTATAGGGGGTGTCATGAATGCCTGAGATTGAAGTCATAAGTTTTGATGGGCTGAACAGGTCAGGCAAAGGTACGCAGATCAAGCGCATGAAAAACTACCTTGAAGATAGAGGGATCACCACCTATGTGCTAAGAGGAGATGGGTCACGGAAAGGTGACGGAAGTGAGAATGATCCATACTCAGAGTGGTGGAAAGAGATGCAGCCAAGACTGCGAAACAAGGATCAAAGCAAGGATTCATACGACAAACAATGGGCAATTGCTTCCGATCGACTGAATTGGGAATTATACCATACATACCATCATGAGATTCCCGCAATCATGGACATAGGAATTACTGATAAAGCGACCATATTGCTGGATAGGTCATTGATATCACGATTGTTCGTAAGGCAGAGAAAAGATGCAATGACAACACTGGATGGACTGCTCACGTTTAGCAGCCCTTCAGGAGAAGAGCACGCAGTGGTACTTCCTGACATATCATTCATACTTCACGCACCAAAAGAAGAGTTGCTCGGACGTAACAGGATATTATCAGATCATCCTGATAAATATGAGTTCAGGAAGAAGATAATAACCGAACATTATGAATCATTTGAACGGACTGTTTGGTCTATAGCCCATCCATTGATGAATCTGGTCCATATCGAAGGAAATTACGATAAAGATGATGTTTTCAGAGAGATATTGAGATCATACGCAAAGATGCGAGGTGAACCATATGTATGAATTTAAGATAATAACGAGTATGGTGATACAAGATAAAGACGGCAGATTTCTGCTGGGAAAACGGAGCATGGACGAGGACGTATTCCCAGGACTGTGGTCCATACCCGGAGGTAAAGTAGAACACGGCCCTGAAGAATTGGATGTGCTGGAGAAGAATGTACAAAAAGAAGTTCTTGAAGAATTTGGTATAGGTGTTGAGGTAGAAAAATACGTACAGAGCCACAGTGATGGAAAAGGGAAGATATACATAATATTCTCAGGACGCATGACAGAAGGGATTCCTACAGCTCTCGAAGATACAGATAAAGTCGAATGGTTCAGACTCTCTGATATTGATGAGAAGGTACTCTGCCCAAGAGTATATGAGATACTCAAGAAAGCGGACCTGAACAAACTCAACAGTACATGATAGATCTAGATTGAATATCACATAATCAGAATCAGATACATAAATACTCGCTGGAGGTAAATAATATGACAAGACCATATAGTGCGGAAAAAGGAGGGGTAATAAGGTACAATGGAAATAAGGTGTTCTCAGAGATAGAGGATGTCAAGACTGTGCCACTATCCGCAGAGAATCTTGAAGATAGGGTCGCATCAATAAGATACAGGAAGATGTGGTCCTCCATATCAAGGATAAACGACCGTATGAACACGTCAATAACACAGTATTTCAACAAGCTGAACGCATTATTCGTTCCACTCCCATTGACGACAAGGATGATATCTTCGCCAGGAGCAGTATACGGCAAAGAGGCAATAGACTATACCACGGATACTTGCCCTATAACTTTAGATTGGTTCGAATTGCCATCAAGAGCATTCCTCGCAGAGTCATCACAGATATATCTGGAACTTGCTCTCATGCAGAAAGGCGTGGATCAGGTATTTGCCAACTACCACTCATTCAGGAAAGAAGAGGCAGATATGACTCACCTATCTGAGTTCCATCATGTGGAATATGAAGGCAAAGTGGATCAGAATGAGAACGTAGGGATCATCAAAGGTCTTCTTGATACACTTGTAGGTGACCTGCTGCATAATAATGAGGCTGACCTCGCAGTATTCCTGGAAGATGAAGATATGAAGCATCTTTCAGGGATGATTGAAAAGGACATCCCACAGCTCACACTCAAAGAAGCTCTTGACGAACTATACAGAGACACCAAAGATGAGAAATACAAGAGGTTCTCACTCCAGGAATTCCACTCCTGGGAAGAGATACGGCTGACTCAGTTAGTCGGAGGGATTGTCGCAGTGACTGAGATGCCTCTGCTGGAAGTGCCATTCTACCACGCTATGAAAGACGGTTCCGAACCGCAGGTGGCAGATAATGCTGATATAATATGGCCCGGATATAGGGAGACGATAGGAAGCGGTCATAGGGTCAGATCTATTGTAGAACTGGAAAAAAAAGCAGACATATTCAATCTTCCAAGAGATGATTACGCACCATATCTGCAGTCAAGACAGTTCAGTGATTACAAGGAGACTTCCGGATTCGGGATGGGATGGGAAAGGTTCATCCAAGGTCTGCTGAAGATGCCTTTTATATATTCAGCATCACTCTTCCCTAGAGTGCATAATACATTGAGACCATGATGAGGTGATAATATGGAAAAATGCATATTTTGCAGGATAGCCAATAAGGGACTACCATCATTCAAGATCGATGAGAATGAAAAATATATCACATTCATGGATATATTTCCCCCAACTTTCGATGGGAAGGTGACCATGCCTGTGGTGCTCATAACTACGAAAGAGCACAAAGGGAGTAATGTATTTGAGGATCTGGATGAAGATGAATACAATTCACTGCTCGGATATACAAGGAAAGTGGCCAAGGCCATCCAGAAAGCGCTCTTGTGCGACAGGGTCTGTCTCGTATTTGAGGGTCTTGAGATAGACCATATACATCCAAAGCTGTATCCTGTCTTCAGTGATACTTACCCAGGATACCTATCTACTGAAAAGAGTGTAGGTAACAAGGACATCAAGGCACCTGATGCTCTACTCAATGAACTCGCAGAGAAGATAAGTGCAGAGCTAAGATGAATGAAGAAAAAGACAAGCATACTAAGCACGCAGAATAAGCGAATGGAGGTCTGATATGGGAGAAAAAAAGATACGTCCGAGCGTTCTGCTCGTAAAAGACGGCAAGATACTTGTACTGAAGAGCAGATATTCTTCAGGAGAGCTCTACCTTCTACCTGGCGGAAGAATAGAAAAAGATGAGACCATCGAAGAGACGGCCATAAGAGAAACAAAAGAAGAGACAAACTATGATGTAACACTGAATAAGCTACTGTACATCCAGGAATGGATAGATAACCGACGTGAAAAAAATCTTCTCAACGCAGTATTTCTTGGAAAAATATTACAGGGCGAAGAGACACATCTCAAAGATCCTTGTCTTACTGAAGGAAAGATACATGCGATTGAATGGAAGACACCTGAAGAGCTGAGATGCTGCGATTTTCATCCGAAGGCAATACTCGACAGGCTTGAAAAAGACATGGAAGAAGGATTTAAATACGGCGCGGAATACCTCCCCCCAGAGATAGTACGATGAAAAAGACAAGGATTGCACAGCTCGAATGCATCGTTTTCAGGAAGAATGGAGACACCCATGAGTTCCTCCTGCTGAAACGTATACCTGAGAAAGGTGAGTTCTGGCAGCCAGTGTCCGGTGGATTTGAAGCAGAAGACAGTTCAAGATTAGAGGGCGCTTATAGGGAGCTTCTTGAAGAGACCAGCATATCCAAAGTATCTGTAGTACGTGTCATTGAAGATGTACACCGGTTCGAGTTCAACAGGCATCACCTTACAGATGAGCCTACTGACCCCATAACTGAATACGTATACGGATTCGAAGTGGCACCAGATACAGAAGTCTCAATAAGTAATAATATATACCCCGAACACACTGAATTCAGGTGGGTATCTTTCGCAGAAGCCATAGGATTGCTCAAATGGGATAATAACAAGGATGCACTGAAGAAATTAAATGAGTTACTATCTTAAAATATGATTTACCTCACCCATCTCTTGAACCATGCAGCACTCAGTGCTACAAATTCTTTCCTGTGCTGCCTGAACCAGTGGTCAGCTCCTTCTACCTCTTCAAGGACTCTGGGTTGATTTGCACCGATTAAGAGTTGCCGGCTCTCGACAATCTTCACCCGAAGATCATCAGTGCCATGCAGGAATAGTATAGGTGCGTGTACCTGTTTCAGATGTTCGATGATATCATGAGCTCGTGCGCTGCGCACGTACTCTTTGCGTATCTTGAAGTCAGGACCGTGATGTATCCCTCGTCTCATGAGGTCATCATACTCATTCTGCTTGAACCAGCTGTTTATGTGATTGTCAAAATGGCTCCGTGCACCCTGGATCACAAGAGCTTTGATACGTGCATCCCGAGCTGCAGCAAGAAGTGCTATATTCCCTCCGATATCTGTTCCTATGACCATTATCCTGTCAGGATCTGCATATTCCAGCTCTGATACGAAATCAAGCGCAGCAAAGACATCATCGACCTGTTGATGTATGGTCTGCTCTTCAAAAGCACCCTCGCTGTCTCCATGACCCTGAAAATCAAATCGCAATGTGAGGTAGCCTGAATATACAAGATTATTGGCTATATCTGCAGTGAGATCATGGTGCTTGGTAGATGCAAAACCATGTAGCACTATGACTACAGGATATTTTACGGGTTCGATAGGATCAGTATACCTGATTATACCTGCAAGCTTCTGTCCACGAGAATTCGTGAAAGATATGTCCTTGGTCGTCATGGTTCACACGATATGGAACTTGACAGTCCCCTCTCCGATATCGACAACAGCTATAGTGCCCTCCGTCTTGTAATAATGGGCTCCTGGATTGACTATGTGCGTCCCATCTGCAACTTCATCACGCCTGACATGGGTGTGGCCATGGAATATGTAGTCATACTCACCTATCTTTTCAGGGGCTTCTACTGAGGGGTCCTGGTGCATCAGGTATATCCTCTTGCCTTCAAGCTCAAGTTCTGCAAAACCGCCGAGATATTCAAAGCCAAAGTCACTGCATTTTGACCTTATGTGGTCTACATCTCCATCACAATTTCCTGATATCACTTTCATCTTCAGTCCCTGGAAGAACTGCAATGTGGCAGGAGCGACTATGTCTCCAAGATGGATGACCAGGTCTACATTCTCTTCCTGGAACTTCTTTACCGCCCTCTGGATATTAGCGACATTATCATGCGTGTCTGATATCAGTCCAATTTTCATTTTGATTATCTGCAGGCTACACAATATTTAAATATTTCTCACTCATAGACAAGAATATGATACTTATACTCGGAAGATTCCAGCCGCTTCATAAAGGGCATATGAAAGTCATACAGGATGCCTACGCAGAAGATAAAGGACTTGCGATAGTCATAGGGAGCACAGATAAGGAAAACACCAAAGAGAACCCATTCTCTGCAGAAGAGCGCAAACAGATGATTGAAGAGGCACTAAAAGCAGAGAACATCACAGCAGATATATTCCTCGTGCCAGACATCAACCTTGATAGTGAATATGTAGAACATCTTGAGGATAACATAGGTCACAGGCCTGAGAAGATAATCACAGAGAATGACGACACGATAAGGCTTTTCAAAGATGCTGGATATGACATAATAACCACTCCAAGACATTTTGACATCTCTGCGACAGAAGTCAGGCTCAGGATCGCTAAAGGTGAAGAATGGAGAGGTTTCCTGCCAGCACCGGTGATCAAGATTCTGGAAGAGATAGATGGCGTAGCAAGGATAAAGAGATTATACCCTGTTGAGAAATGACTCTATCACATCAATCAAAATAGCATATCTATGAATCAATGCTTCTTCACAAGATATTCCCTGAACTTCTCAAGCGCAAGCCGCCGATGGCTTATCTTGTTCTTCTCTTCTGGACCCATCTGCGAGAATGTCTGGTCATATCCATCAGGGACAAATATGTAGTCAAAACCAAAACCTGATCCATCAGCAGGTTCAACTATCCTGCCTTTTACAGAGCCTTCAAAGATCATTATCTTCTCATCAACATCTTCAGTTGCAGGGATGCCATACCCTATGTAACATTTGGCATATGCAGTCTTATCATCGAATGATGATATCATATCAGCGACTCCTCTGCTGCCTATCTTATCTATGAACCATTTTATCAACGGACCAGGTAGACCATTCAACGAATCAAGGCATAAGCTTGTATCTTCTACAAACACTTCCTGATCGATTACCTTTAGTGCCTGACGTATCTTCTCTTCGACAATGAACTGCTCATTGACTTCCTGAAGTTCGGGAAGCTCAATCTTCTTGCTCTTGACATCAAAGCCATGGAGTATCTCTTTGGCCTCGCGTAGCTTGTTATTATTGCCGGTTATGAAAAGGAGCTGTCTTTTATCTGCCACATATATCACCCCAATATATCAATCCAATGGATAATTATCAAGGTCAAGGTCCCTGCGAGCGAATTCAAGGAAGCTCTTTGTAGCCTTACCGACCTGGAACATCCTCTGTTCAAGTTCATCATTGAAGAGCTTGGCCGCTTCATCATCTCGCGCGATGAGATTGAAAAACTCATCAGACCCCATCTCCACCACGTCACTGTTCTTGTAATGCTTGCCGAGGAAGTCGATGGAATATTTCACTGTCTTGGAGCTTCCCCAGTACCCCCTATATGCTACATTCTCGACAAGCGAATCAGTATCTTCCACATATATGGGGAGCGAATATCTTATCGCACTCACGAACTTCAGAGGCAATGCCCCTTGGGTCTCAAGCCTGAGCCTGTTGGCCTGATATGATTCATAAGCGAAATGATAGTTCGTTATTGCCTGTACTGTACCGAAATAGGGGTTTGTCCATACTATCTGTCTCCAGCTGAACTGTCTTGTATGGTATGGCTGTGACATGTCCTGCACATAATGCATAGCCCGTGCTAGGAACCGGAATCCCCAATATGGATCGTCCTTTTCAAATGCCTGTTTCGCAAGACCATAGAAATGAACGACGCGTTCTGGAGTCGCACCTTGTGCTGCCATGCCCATAGGTATATGGAAAGTGCCTGCAGGATAATACATATGCCTGTATCCCTGGCTGTCACAATGAAACGACTGCATCCAGCTGAGGTTTAATTCCTGATCCATTCCCCAATCGACTTCATCAACAAAATCGATGATGACCTGCTCTGCACCGGTGTGATTTCCGATATCTGAACCTTTGAAATAGAACATGTGCTCTTCTAACTCATAATATGTGAAATCATCGACTGATGGTGCTGCAGGGTCTTCATTGTAATACTTGAGAGGAAGATTCCTGATAGAATCATCAGCATAGCTGTACTCAGTCACCTCAAGATCATTGAAACGGTCAAGCCAACCCATATCCTGTATGGATTCTTTAGTGATGATATCATGCCGTGCCCATGCAGATACTGTTGGCAATAAGAACATAGCAACAATGATGCATATCAGTATATTTGACTTCATCATGACCTCTTTTTGAAAAGATTGAAAATATTTTAAATGGACAAGCCGGGACTTTCATCAACCGTCAATTATTGACCAATTGTTTTGAACCCGGGGCAACCCGATCTCTGGACTTAAATCCACATCATTCAGACACGGATTCAGTATGCCAACCGGGCATTCTACCAGGCTGAATTACTTGCCCACATAATTTTCTTGCTTTTTCAAGTTTATTGTTTTTTCGTGCCGTTGCATCTTGTGCAATGGCACTGGGCTACGCGCGTCAAGGGAGCAAGACCCGTTGCAACGACTAAATTACTTGCCCACATGAAGATGAAACCTATGAAAACAAAACTGATGATTGCATAGATGAAACTATCATTTATAATTATTTGCAAAAAGAAAGTAGAATTTACTCGAGCTTTGCCTTGGATCCGACTGCCTGACCAGGCATACCAGTCTCAAAGAGTACACGAAGAGCGCCTTTATTGCCATGTGCTGACCTGACCTCTCCTTTAATCTCTTTTCCTGCAGAGGATGTCCACACGACTTTCTTGCCTACAAGCTTTGCAGCAGCTTCTCTGCTATCTACACCACTTGCCTGGAGTATCATCTGATTCCCGACTTGGGTATGATGGCTTCCCTTGAAGTTGACTATTACACATTCCATATAAAACACCATACTCGAGAATTTAGGGCTTGTTTATAAAGTTTTGGGAAAGTAAACATAATCAAAAAATTAATATAAGTATACCATTCTGCATATATACCAAAAGGTAAGAAACTATTTTAAAGTAAAACGAAACATTTAAATAAAAGTATACCGTATGGACTAACTGTTAAACGAAATATATACCAATCAGTTTAGCCAAGATCAGTCCTTGCCGTGGTCTCCAGGAACTGTCAAGAACTCGATGTTCTTGACGTGCCAGAAACCAAAAGTTTCTGCGCATGATCTGCCCCGCAAGGGGCGTTTATACTCAAATGGCCTAATCACAAGGTTTAAATACTATACCTAACAGAATATATACCAATCGGTAAACATAGAAACCAAAGAGACTGTTAGATGCTGCAACCAACAGTTACAGAAAAAGAGAGGAAGCTATTTACTGGCAGAGATTCTTCTATCAAGCAGGCTCGCAATCTCATTTCTAATAACAAGACAGTTGTACTTCTCGCACAGAAAGGTCTTGGAAAGACTGCTTTTCTGAAACAACTCGCGACCGGCACAGGCACAATATACATAGATCTCAAGAAGTTAAGTCTCACTCCTGAAAGTTTCTCAGTTGAATTCACTGGTGCAATCTGCAGCGGACTTGCGACTGATTCTAAACCTATCTGCACCTTAGATGACCTAAAGCAGGCAAAACTTGGAAAAAGATGCAAGAGCATCATAGCGACAATAGACAATGAATTACAGAAGATCAAGCCCGACCAGACACTCATCCTGAAGTCTGCATTTAGTTTTGGTGAAGCATTCTCTGCAGAAAATGGAAAGAAGCTGACCGTAGCGATAAACAACTGTGATGAGCTGCTTAAGCTGAACAATTTCTCTCAGATAGAAGATGTGCTGGGCACATTATTTGATACGCTGGCAGACAATAAGAGCTTCTCGATGATCCTTGCATCATCCTCAGTGTACAATATGCGACGAGTATTGAAGAGATTCAATCCAGATATCATAGAGTTAGGGCCACTCTCAGAAGAAGAGACAAGACAACTGCTGGAGAAGATTGCAGGCAAAGTAGATGAACGGGTGTCAAAAGAGGTATATGCGCTAAGTGCAGGTATCCCTGCAGCGATAAATACGATTGCATCACGCCTAAAAGAAGAGAAGAAGGCAGACACTCAGGCAAACATAGCACTTATCAGGTACATCCTGCATTCAGGACTTGCAGACAGGTCATCCGCATCATATTCTTATTGCAGCAATCTATTTACCGATTCGCTAAACAGGGCAAGAGGGGAATCTCTCCTCAAAGCGATACTCAAGGTAGTCTCCCAGAACGAGCCATTGCGACTGACCGAGATAGCAAGACGCATCTACAGATCAGGACCTGTGACAAAGAGCCTGATAGAAAGGCTCATAGAAGTGGACCTTCTTGAAAAACAAGACAACACGTTCAGATTCTCAAATCCTGTCTTGAAGGTATGGTGCAGGCTCATGTTTAACGGTGTGGAGTTCGACAGCACTCCTGACGAGAAATCACTTGACAGTGTCGGAGGGTCATCATGAGAGCCGCCCTACGACCTGATGCCAAGAAGAAGATGCTGCTGCTCGCAGTATTCACACTCATGCTATTCATATCAAACGCAGCAGTAGTCGAAGCAGGTATTGGAGGCAGTCTGAAGAACACATGGGGCTCCGTACGTGTCTATGTCCTTAGCATGGCATTCTGGCTTAATGCACTGATCATATTCGGCATAGTATTCCTGCTCTACACATTATTGCTTTCAAGCAAGGTAGGAAGCAACAATACACAGCAGATCATGATGTATATCGTGATAGGTGTCATCGCATTGGTCATCGCCACCAAGATAGTGGCTACAAATGGCGCTCCACAATATGTATGGCAGAATGATCAGTTCAGGAAATTCACCCAGTTCGCGATAGGGCCACAGGATCATTTAGGGCCCTGTTCTGAAAAGCTGAGCTCATCTTTCGGGAAATCGTTACTGGGTATAGATCCCAATCCGCCCTGCTGCGGTACAGGCGCGTACTTCACGACCGTGAAAAGCGGTAGGTCCGCCTGTAAGCAGGCGATACTCCGGACGAACGAGAACGGGTCTGGGCTACCTGCATTCATAGTGGCAGCGATACTGTTCTACCTGCTGTTCAGCATCAACGGAGCTAAATTAGGTTTCGATAAGATGGGATCAGGAGGAGGGAAGTGGTTCCCGATAGTGCTTACAGCGATACTTGCAGCATTGGTCACCAATGACCGGATGACCAAGGACAACCTTGTGATGATCGGCGGATGGATTGCCGTGGTCATGATAGGGTCAGCATGGAGCAAGACAATGTCCGGTGATGGAGACAAAGAGGGCGGAAATGCAAAGAAAGGATTTGGGTTCGGATTTGCATTCGCCCTTGTAGAGCTCATAGCCAACATACTCGGGTCATCATTGCTCGGCGGAAGCGTCGCAGCCAGTGAAATAGGTACAGGCTCCATATTCAGGAACCTGATACTGGGATTGCTCATCGGCTTCATATACAGCGCAATCAAAGGGCAGGGAGTGTTCGGCAGGATAAGGAAACGCGTAGAAGATAAGAAGAAAAAAGAGATTGACAAGAACATCGAAGAAGGCAGCTACCTCAAGGCGTATCTGAGGGCGATACCGTTCCTAGGGAGACTTCCATGGTTCAAGCCGAAGAAAGCAGCCAAGGAGATAAAGAAAAAATCAGAGATGCTCCAGGAAAGGATGCTGGAGTCTCAAAAAAGGCTGGAAGAGTTGAAAAAAGACACGTCAAGGAGCAGTGTTGACAAATATGAAAAAGAAGTCGAGTACCTCAGGAGCCTAGAACGAGAATTGGATGCGGAACTATATGAGGAAGACCGCGAGACACCTGATGTACCTAGAGAGAGAAGTAAATACCGGAGCAGGTTATGAAAAGGACGAGACAGACGATATAAAATGAAACAAATAGACCAAGACGAAGCGCGAAAGATGGCAGAATTCATTGCCCAAAGGTCTGAGACACTTTATCATCTCAAGAACAAGCTGGGTGAGGATTTCGCCAAGAGTCCTGAAGGGAAAGAGGCATTGTTCCTGAAAGACGTGCTTGAGCATTATGTGAAAAAGTTTGAGAACTTCCTCGCACATTTCATATCAGGAAAGCAGGGAAGACGGGGAATAGATACGCTCATATCAGGATTGGAACACCCTCAAAGTCAGGTCAAGCCAGACAAGATACTGATCGATTCTCTGAAGAGGTCGGCAAGTGAGGCAGACAAGGCAGGACTGCTCCATTGGGAACAATTCAATCATTACGGAAAGATAAAGCAGGATGCTCGCACTTTAAGACCTTTATCTGACATACATGTATTCATCGCACACTTCAATGAGCTTCTCGTGCGGGCATGCGGATACGAACAGGCAACGGTCGCCCAGGCAATAAAGAAGAGATCACAGAAGGACCTGCCGAATATGATCACCCTGGAGAATTTTGAGTTTGCCATAACTGCGTGGAAATTCATATTCGCACATCTCTACCGTCCTGATCAGGAGTCAAAAGCGATGGATATCCTTGGATCGCAGAAGTTTGATGGTTTTGAAGATGAAGTCGCTAGGAGATTGAAGATAGACGCAGGTGCTGTCAAGAAAGCAGAGCAGGTATGCTTCCCTAAGGAGAAGGAAGATAATGACATCAGTAACCTGATGGCATTTGCAAAGTCTGTGGCGGAAGAAGGGGACAAGAACCTGTTCATCCGCATGCTTAAGGCTACAGGACAGGTAAAATATGCTGACATGCTCAAGGGGCAGTTCGGGAAGAAAGGTGCGGTACGGGCGGATCCGAAGACTGTGAACGCGCTGGCAGCACTGATAACCCGGATTGACAACGAGTCTGCAAGGGAACACGCAGAGATTGCGGCAAGGGATGAGCTTGTCATGTCGATAACATCTATGCTGAAGATAACGAGACACCAGGTGGAGAAAGAGCAGGAAAAATTCGTGAAGATCATTGCAGGAAGGGTGCACCAGCTTGAGCATACGCATGCGAAGAACCTCGAGAAGGTGAATGAGATGTACACCAGCATAGCGACGGTAGACAAGGAACTGCTAGAAGCAGTGGCAGTGAAAGAGACCCTTATGGGTAAGTTCGATGAGCTTGATAAGGCAAGAAAAGACGGCTACAGGAGGACGTTAGACATATTGTCAGTCACAAGGGCAAGGCTCGTGACCAAACAGTTCATGATGAGTTCAATCAACAGGGAGAAGCTTGATTCTGAGATGCAGGATGTACTCTCTAAAAAGCGTTCGGACTTCGCTAAAGATGCGGTCAACAAGATGTGGCACACAGTGATAAAGAGGATACAGGGCGAGATTGACCAGGAGCGATTCGATGCTGCGATGAAAGATATGGACTTATTCATAGACAAGCTCAACAGTCAGATACCTGCGATCACGCAGAGGGAATCCCGGATAACAGATGAGACCGTCACGACCATGGAGACGCTGGTGGATACACAGTACGTCATAGACTTTGAACTTAAGCAGGCAAATGATGAGACTACTGCTGACACGAGGAAACTGAAGAAGATAGGGATTGACTTCGAGAGGATAAGTGCGCAGCCAGACAGGCTGCAGGCAGCAGCACAGAACCTCAATACTGCTGAACTGCAGAAGTTCATGAGAGGGATTCACACTCCACCTGCAGGCTCTGAGCAGCACGAAAAGTCTGTAATGAAAGTTATGCCTGAAGAATTGAAGCCCCTATTAGGCGGAAACCGACAACCCGACCAGCAGCAGGCACAAAGATAGGAACAAGACACATACAAAGATGAATAAGACATGAGAAAAAGCAGACGTGAAACGAGTCCAGTAACGGACAAAGCAGGCAGGCACAGCATAAAGCTGTTCACTATCATGATAGTGGCACTGCTGGCGATGATTCTGATATCAAACGCAGTCATGGCAATTCCTTTCGGAAATGCACTGAGCGGCCTTAAAGATAAGGTAGGAGGAGCTTTAGGCAGCTATGCATCAAATGACGCTCCGGGAGTATTCGATCTGTTCATATTCATGGTCATCTTCTTTTCATTATGCTGGATAGGTTTCAGTGCAGTGTTCAAAGACGCTAAGAACGCAAACGTCGTCCTGAGTCTGGCACTTGGTGTCGCTCTCGCAGTTGCGATGGTATACGGAGGAAAAGTAGGTCTTGTGAAACTGCTCCCATTTGCAGGGCTGATCCTATTCATCATCGTATTCGTGCTCATATATGCTCTCCTGAACAAATTCATATTCACAAAAGGTGGTGCGATGAGCAAGATACTTACAGCGGTGCTTGCAGTGATAATATCGATAGCTCTCATAATGGTCGCATGGAACACGATATGTGATTCAGGAAGTTGTGAGAACAATGCATTCATGCAGAAACTCACAGGGACAGGATCAGTATTCGGGAAGATGATGTATAAGATGGATAACATATTCAGCGGTGTCCCGATACCAAGCCCACCACCAGGCAGCCCAAGCAGGCCGGACGCGATTGCACTGAAGACCGAACTCTGCGGCAATGGCCTGATCGACAGCGGAGAGTTATGTGATCCCCGGGCATCCCCTAACGGGTGTACAGGTGGTTGGTTTGAGTTCAATCAATTATGTGACAGCTGCAACAGGTGCGATGACCAGAGCACGACAGGTGCGATCTACGACACAGCGACAGGAAGCTGGTACGTGTACCTGCCTATGATCATCATATTCAGCCTCATGTTCTGGAAACGCAAGGACCTCAAAGAGAGATACAAGAAAAGGAAACAGCGCAAGATCAACAAGAAAGGTGTTGAAGCGCTAGAGAAAGCATTGAAGACTATCGAAGATGATGAGAAGAGCATGCTTGACACATTCAAGCACCTCTGTGAAGCGATCAGGAGCGAAAAGACAATATTCCAGGAATCAAGGCACATAGTTGAAGAGATAACCACTGACATAAAAGAGACGATCGGTGGTGAACGTGAGTTCATCAAGCAGGCGGATGCAGGCCAGGGCGGAAACATATCCCGACGGGTGGATCAGCTGATAGTGTTCAACAACACTGAGAAGCACCTAATAACAGGAGATGAAGGCATAATACATAAGATAAACGAGCAGCTGAAAAAGCTCGAAGATGTACCTCAGGAACTGCAGGACGAGATCAACGCACTTGAAGGCGCACTTGAACATTTCGAGGACCATGATAAGATACTCCAGACATTCAAACAGCATGACTTCACAGAGAAGAACGTGCTCGTCAACATGGCTGCAAAGCTCAAAGAGAACAAGGATGGTTTCACCCGTATGACTGCCAGCTGCAACAGCATGATAGAGACATTGAACAGCATGCATGCAGAGATAAAAGATATCGTCATGACTGACAAGATAGATTACCCGACCATACGCAGGCACATACGGGATATACGTGATAATGCAATCAAGCTCAACAAGGCATTCTCAGAGAAGATCGCCTTGCTCCACCAGATAATGCACAGGCTGCAAGAGATCAAAGAGGAGATTATCAAGGTCCACGAGGAGGAGAAGTCAAGAGCTGTGACTTTCTGCAGTGAAGCAAGATTCAGCTATGAGAAAGGTAAATTTGACAGCGCGATATACCTAGCATCCCACGTCATTGAGATAGTCGACAACCTCATGGGATCAGTGATTGACCCAAAAGAGAAAGAAGTGCTTAAGGGAAGGGCAGAAGAAGCGATCAAGATAATAGAAGAGAGCCTGCCTAAGCTGTTCGCGTCGATGAAAGATGAGATTCAGAATGAACTTGATAAAGGAGAGTTCGAGAAGGTGATCCTGCTTACAGAGCATATAGGCAAGATTGAATTCATAAGGGATGAATTCAATGACAAGTTCAGCGGCATACGCAAAGAGTATCAGGAGAAGATAGAAGACCTAAGATCTCTCTGTGAAAAGATGAAGAAGAGCAGCGAATCAAGGAAGAAGTTGATTGAGGATATAGGTGCAGCACCAAAAGCACCTTCACCATAAGAAGATGATGGACAACAGCAAGATAAAGGAAGTGCGAAAGATGCTAGAAGAGTACGTAAGTAGCTGTCGCAATGCAAAAGAGCTTGCCGAGAAGATGCAATATGATAAGGTTGCAGCAAAACTACAGCACGATATAGACACTGCTGAAGAGACAGTCCAGGTCGCGATAGCCAAATCAAGATTCGATGATGCAAGACGTCTTGAAAAGACAGATCCAAAGAAAGCAAAAGAGGTTGCAAAGGAAGCTATAGAGATACTGCAACAACCTCCTCAAGGGCTGAATGAAAAAGACGATCTTATCAGGCAGATACAGAGGATGATGATGCAAGGTCATGCTGACCCATCAACACAGAATCCGCAATCAGCACAACATGCAGGTGAGACGGATAGTCCAGCTACTGATAGCGTAGAAGAGGACATCCATAAGCGACTGAAAGCTGCAGATAGACACACAGAAGATGGCAATTTCAACGAGGCACTTCAGATATGCAAGGATGCTATACAGATATCATTAGATACGCACAATCACGATATGGAAGAGCTGGCGAAGCAGAAGGCAAAAGAGATAGGATGGAAACAGAAGTTCGGTGATCTGGACAAGAGGTTCGATGAATTCCTGGAAGATAATATTCTGCTTTCAAAATCAAAGGTCGAGGCTGCTATAAAGCTCGTGATCGTAGAAGAAGATCCGAAATCAAGGCTAGTGAAACGGAATCACGAAACTGAAGAGACCATCCATAAAACTATTGCCCAGATACACGAGTTTATGGACGCGACTGACGATGTTGAAAAGAAGACGGATATGAAAAATAAGATAATAAAACGGACAGAAGAGCTGAACCATGACACCTACGAGAAAGTGAATCGTGGGACACCTGCAGATATTCGTCATAAGATATTCATCAAGATGCAGCTGCCCGACAAGGATAATGCAGAAGAGATGCATCTTTATTTCCGGCTTAAGCTGGACAATATACTCAACGAACTCAGACGATCGATATATGATATGTGATTGATAGAGGATACCTGATTGATTAGATTATATGTAAAAGGAAACATCCATGACGAACATAAAGAAAGCAGGAGGCTACGGAAGCGCAGGATTGCTTGTGATAGCTCTTGCCATCTTCATGTTCACGAAAGGAATGACTATTCCAGGTATAGCTATACTGCTTGTAGGTGCTTTTGCATTGCTCGGCTTCCACGAATTCATAGGACCAAGAATGGGAAAGAAGAAGCATGATGAGATCATAACTCCTGAAGAGGTCATACGTAGATTCGAGGTGATTGCAGGGAAAAGCATCGATGTAGAGATTGGAGGCCAAGAGCTTGTCAAAGAGGAGACAAGATTCGTGACTGCTGTAAGACAGGTTGTCGATAGTGCAAAGAAGATCGTCCCGAAGGATACGAGGAAGGAGACTTTCGGAGAAGAGATAGTGGTCATCAATGAAGTCAGGCCAGAGATGGAAAAGCGGCTGCTGACATTGAATGCAGAACTTGAGCAGAGTCAGCGTGCACTCGAGAAAGTGATAGACAGCCTCCATAAGGAGCAGTCTGAGATAGGCGATAAAGTGAAGAGTATGCAGCACAAGAAGAAGACGCTGTCAGATCTTGAGAAGAAGCTTGCAGACGAGATAACCACCTACAAGAGAGTATTCACCGGAATAGATTCAGGAGGGGAACTCAGCGATAAGATCGCCAAGCTTCACAAGCTTGAGGAACAGATTGACCGCCAGAAGAAATCAGAGACTAGCCAGGTGATATTCCAGGAGCTTAACAAGGCAGAGAGCGATTGCAATTATCTCGCGCACCTGAAAGACAGGATTGAAGGCACTATCCGCGCACTGAGGGAATCCATACCTGAAGGGACAAAAGATGAGAGATATGATACCATGATGGCCAAGCTGGACAACATGGGAAAGATGATCCAGTCAGACCTCGTCCCTGCAGCTCACGAGCACAGGATGATGGTCGATGCGATATGGAAGAAGTTAAGGAGATTCGACGATATAATAATAACACTGAAACAGTCAGAGCTCGACCTGCTCCGGGTAGAGCACACATCTAACGCAAGTGATGCAGAAGCAAGAGCTATTGAAGCTGCCAAGAGGATCAATGAGCTTGAGAAACAGGCAGGTCTCGTGCAAGGGCTGATAGATAGTGCTAATCGTACAGCCTCCATGAATCTTGCAAGAGCAAAGAATGCAGAAGAGATGATCCAGAGATGGGAGAAGGATCTTGAGGATGCGCGCAAAGCAGCAAAAGCAGATCCAAGATTATCTACTGCATTCAACAATGCACTTGTGCAGAATATAGGAGATCAGACTGCAACGATAAGCGGACTGGTCAAGATCATGATAGCACAGGAATCACATGCTGATGCGTGCAAAGAGTTGACAGAAACATCAAAGAAGAAAGTTGAAGAGCTGAATGGTATGATAGCTGCACTCGATACACAGAACAGAGAGCTGCAGCTCGCCAAAGAGACTGCAGAACAGCAGATGATCGACCTGAAGGGACGCATCACACACCTCATTAAAGAACAGCAGCACGCACAGCAGGAGATGGCAAAGGCTGCAGAGGCAGAGACACGCGCAGAGTATGAAGAGCGCCTTAGGAATCTGACAAATGACATGGAAGACGTGCAGACAATGCTGGCAGAAGCATCAAATTCAAGGACAGATCTTGAGAATGAATTACGCATTGCAAAGAATCACCTTACAGAAGCAAGACAGCAGATAGAAGGTAAGATGCCTGAACTGGCAAAGGTGCAGGAAGAGCTTGATGTGACGCAGGAAGTCCTTAGGAATACAAAATCATTGCTGAGCAGGATAACCAAAGAGAGAGATGAGGATCGTAAAGAGGCTGAAGAGATAAGAGACAGATTAGAGTCACACATCGCGACGCTCACAAGCAGCATAAAGAAACGTGAGAAAAAGATACAGGAACTGAAGCAGGAACATAAAGAGAATAAAGAGCGTTCTGATAATTATGCAAACGAATTGCAGCAAGAGCTGATATCATATCTGCATATGGAACAGGATCTTGATGAGCTACGGGAGAAGCTTGACAGTCAGATCACAGCAGCAGTCGAAGCAGGTGCATCTAACAAGGAGATCGAAAAGAGATTCAGCAGGCAGATGGAAGAGCTGCAGGAACAGTTCAAAAAGCAGTTTGAAGAGACAGAATCAAGACATAAGAAAATACAGGGACAACTGACACAACAGCTTGCAGAGACAAACTCAATAAACGAGCAATTGGCAAAAGATATATCAGAGAAGGCCCAGTTGGCAGTTGAACGAGGAGAATCTATAAAGGAACTGGAACGGCTTTGTGAAGAGAACAGACAGGCAGCCAAGCAGGCTGCTGAAGATTCACAGATATATATACGTGATATGCTCACGCCGCATATAGTGCAGCTCAAACAGGAGAAAGATCATCTGACCCTTGAACTTGAGGAGCTCAAGAAGACACTGGATAAGACTTCTTCAGAAGATAATGATAGATTATCACGCATCTCTTCCGAACTGAATAAGACCCAGGCAACATTGAAAGCACGTGAGAAAGACATCATTTCACAGCAGGGGATAATAAAGTCAGAACGTGAGCGCATTCAAGAGAATAACAAGCTTCTGGAAAAGCTGAAACACGAGAAGGAACAGGCCGAGCTTGAGTACAGGGGATCTTTGGAAGAGCTCGAAGCCCAGCTGAAAAGGTCCAGGAAAGAATCTGATGACAGCCAGTCAAAGGTCGATGAGCTGATTGGAAGGATTGCAGAGCTCGAACGCAAGAATTTTGATATTGAGAACAATGCAGATATCATTGAAGAGCGGTTGCATCAGAAGCTTGATGAAGTCAAGATCATGCATGCAAGGGCAGAAGAAGCGGCATCTGAAAAAGCAGCTTTGAATGCAGAGATCGCAAGAAGACAAGAGCTCCACACGCAGGAGAATGCAAGACTACGCCAGGAGATATCAGAGAAGGAAAAGACAAATGTTCAACAGGCAGATATGCTCAAGCAGAAGCTGGCCTCAAGAGAACAGGTATACCGGCAGGAGATAGAAGGGCTCAACCAGGAGATACGAAATAAAGACGAACAGAATTCAAAGATTGCAGAGACATTCAGGCAGAAGCTGTCAGAGAGAGAGGATTTCTATCTGCAACAGACCGAACTGCTCAAGGAAGAGCTTGAGAACACCCTCAAGATGCGCGATATGGCAGTGCAGCAAGAGGAGGAGAGCAGAAGACTCATCCAGGAACTGAAGAGCATGAACTCTGCAGCTTCAGAGGAGAAGACTGTGCTTGAGCAGAGAGTGGTGATGCTCCAGTCAAATCTTGCGACTGCAAAAGATAATCATCTTAAGCTACACGAAAGTATAGAGCTGCTGAGACAGGAAGTTATGCAGCTCAAGGTTCAGGCACACAGCAACCCGATACTCCAGAAAGAGATAACAGTTCTTCTGCACACGATAGGACATAAAGAGACCCTGCTCAAAGAGACTGAAGAGGAAGTGGACAGCAAGCAGAAGGAGATTGACCAGGCTATGCGGCTGGTCCAGTCACTTGAAGATGAGATAAGGGATGTTACCGCCCGTGCAGAGGCACAGGTGAGTGATCTTAAGACGCAGGAAGATAATGCTCGCAGGCTTGCCCGTATGGTCAAGATCAATGAGGTCATACGGGAAGTGATGTACACGATAGATAAAGCAAGACAGGTCCTGGCTTCAGATCCTGATGAGGCAAAGGCATTTGCCGAGAAGGCAATATCACGTCTGGAGATGGAAAAACGCAAAGGGCTGACACCCACAGAGATCGAAAGGGTGGAGCACTGGCAGCATCGTGCGCAGAAGATGAGGGATACGCTTGATGAGCGGATAACACAGAGACAGAACCTTGTTGCGCAGCGGATCGAGAGAGATAGGAAAGGTATTGGGGTACTCGAACCATTCACAGTCAATAAATATAGCACAGCAGTGACTCAATTCTACGACAAGGAGGGCAGGTCTGCTGAAAAGTTCCCTGGATTGCTCCTTGATTACAGGAAAAAGAAGATTCTCGTAGGGAGGAAAAAGAGTTCCGCGAGCAGGATGAATCTGAGCAGCGAGCATTGTGATGTCATAATAACAGGTGACATGAGCGTAATACGGCAGATAAGCAGGGAACATTTCGAGCTTGACAAGACTGCTAAAGGATATATCCTCAAGTCATTAGGATCAAACGCACTGTCTGCAGATCTGCAGCCAGTCATGGATTACAATATCGCGAACAAGAAAGGCGAATGGTTCACCATCCAACTATCTGCTGACGGCAGATGGCAGGTGAGCCTGCAGGGGAAAGAGGCAGCAGTCAGGCTTAAAGAGATAGGAGTATTCACGACAGGCGGAAAAGATATGGAAATTGATGTGAGCAAGAATGTCGAGCATGCCCAGTGGGATGAACGATTGACATTCACCGGACTTACCAAGAATACCTTGCACCTGGTAGGTGAGGGAGGTAAAGAGTATGACACAAGCATCAAGGTCCACACTACAAAAGATCCTAAAGGTGCATACCTTATATTGGAAGCAGGGATGAGGATTCTCCTTGAAGATGGATTGCGCATCTTCCTGGACCCTGAAAGGACTTTCGGATTCACCTTCTCCAGGATATCTTTCCATGATATTGGAAAGGTGCAGAGAGCAGAGTGGTACAAGGCGATGGTGAGCTTCTCAGAGAATTATGGCTATCTCGAACTGCCGTCACATGCAAAAGTGAAAGGATCGACAGGTGCAGGCCCGGTCATAGAGAAAGACAAGGAACTCATCGTCCTGAACAAGGTGACTACAAGGATAGGTAATGGTAAAGAGAGTGATATCCACGTAAAGACATCAGATAATTACCGGGTGATACTAAGTCAGGGAGCAGCGACGTTCGCAGATCCTAATGAGATGATCAAAGATACACACACTATACTGACTGAGATAGACAATGAATACTTCATAGAGAATAAGGCGCGGACAGGAACTTTCGTGAATTATCTACCGGTGACCAAGAGACAGAGACTCAATGAAGGAGACATCATACATCTTGGAGAGAACGAACAGGTGTTCTTCAGGTTCGGGATAAAGACATTCAGCACAAAGAACAGGAGCGAGTGGAAACAGCAGGAAGTCTTCTTCACTCATTCAAACTTTGACTGCCCTCCTATAAAGGCGAAGATGGGTGTCTTATACTTCCCTAAGAACGTGACTGCAGGCATAGTGAACAAGATAGGAAGCATGAAGATGCCTGACCTTGCAAAGATACTTTTGAATAAGTATGAGATCACTTTCGGTACTGGCGAAGATAATGATGTAGAGCTGATTGAATGTGACAGGAACATAAAAGACAAGGCAGGGAACAGCGCAGCTGATAAGCTGAAAGGTATTAAGCGTCTCTGTAAGATACGGAGAGAATTCGGAAGTGCATATTCGATAACATTGTATCATGATGGCAAGATCATAAAGGTGATCACAAAAGAGGGTTCAGAACTCATGCTCAAGGATAAGAAGAGAGAAGGGGACAAGAATAAAGGAGAGACTTTCCTGTTATCAAAATGGTCCCTGATAAGATCCTTTGACAATGAAAATATCTTCGGCCTGTTCAGAGTATCTGAAGAGGATTACACTTCGGATAAGAAATGGAAAAAAGTGCGCATGAACATAAGGGCCGATACAAGATATGAGACCCCTGACGAGCTTGAGCAGAGGATAGATGGTAAGATAATAATATCGCCGATGCATAAATTGACAAGGATGTTAGGGATCGGTAAATGACCCATAAGAATAGATATGATTGCGGATATCATGAAAAATATACCACGACGCATGATTTAAAAACAGTTTATAAAGATAAGCAAAACAATTATAAACAGAAAAAAGATGTATAAAAACTACAAAAGAGGGGCTAGATGAACAGAAGAAGTTTTTTCACAGCTATTGCCGCATTCATTATCCTATTCAGTCTTGTAAGCGGCTGCGCTGGCGTAGGCAGGATCAACTCGTTCATAGCAAATGGCGAGTTCATGCAGCACGCAAAAGTGATAGACTTCGGCCTGTTCTTTGTGATATTCTTCTCATTATCATATCTTGGATTCACACAGGTGTGGGGCAAGGGTTTTGGCAAGCCAGGTGAAGGTAAAGGTGCTATAGTCGCACTATCATTTGCTCTTGCGCTCGCACTCGCATTTGCGATAGTCTCACAGACAAGTTTCTCTATCACTACGATATTCCCGCTTGCAAAAGCTATATTCTTCATAGTGATATTCTTCCTGCTATGGGGACTCATAATCAAGTCAGGTGTTTTTGGTGATCATTGGGGAGGGAAGATTGCTGCAGCAGTGCTTGCAGGAATGCTTGCATACCTATTGTTCAGCATCGCGACCCACATGCTCTGCCAGATGAGTGATAACATGGATGACCCTGCATGCGGTTCTGATTTCTTCAATGCATTCTTCACGCTGGGTGGTAGAGGTATAGATTATGTCTCTCAGAGCACTGGGTGGGGAGGAGGCTCAAGTGGTGGAACATCAGGAGGTACCTCTGGAGGAGGCCTCGGTAGTGGAGGAGGGGCAGATACAGTAACACCAGACCAGACCGCACCGACAGGTCCTATACAAGGTGACTGCCGTCTTGATATCACATTCCAGGTAGACTCTATATCTGTAACAAGCGGAGCTCCTATCGCATCTTACCTTGCGAAAGTCAAGGCGATGGGAAAGAGCAGCGTCAATGTATATGGTTTTGCAAGTGAAGAAGGCGGAACGACATACAACTACCAATTATCCACGAGAAGGACAAGCGCTATCAAGAACATGATGAAGATAGCGGATCCATCGATAATTGCATGGACAAAACCTTTGGGCGAGACTACGAAATTCGATTCGAAGAGAGAACCTAATAGGAGAGTTGTCCTGTCCACATCAAAGATATCAGGTTCATCATTCCTTCCTGCACCTGCTGCAGGTGTAATCTATGGATGTGAAGAAGCAGAGGATGGGACAAAAGATGATGGATCAGGAGATGGCATGAGCATATCTCCTTGGTGGCTCATCGTACCTCTGCTGCTACTGCTCCTTTTGTTCGGAGTCAAGAGGAAGTCAAGGATAAATATTGAAGATGTCCTTGTCATGAAAGATGTTTTTCTAAAGAAGATAGACCCTACTGTTATCGGCAGCATACCTAAGCAGAAAGAGAGAGTCATCATGGATCTTACTGCTGTCGACCCGACCACTATGACTGCAGATCATGTCCAGGACAAGGCACAGGTACTCATAGATTCGCTGAATAAGGAATTGACAGACAACAACTGGAAACCTATGCGGATCCTTGCTCAGGATTATGCGAAATATCTCGACAGGATAGTTATAGAGTCACGGGCATTCAGGATAAATGAGCAGCATGCAAAGATGATTGTGAAGCTTCTCAAGGCATTGCACAAGAAATATTCACCAAGTGACAAGTGGTTTGCAAAGAAGTGGGAAGAAGCAGTATTCAACTCCCGATTAAAAGAAGTGACTGCAGAGAACATGCATGGTAACAAGATAATGAAAGAGCTGCACGAGTTCCTAGTACTGCAGATGCATCTTAAGAAAGCAGTCAAGGAATTCTCAGATAAAGAGAAAAAAGTCCTTGTCAAGTTGAGAAAGATGGATTATTCAACGTTCCTCGGTACACGGTCTTTCCTGACCCGCCACATAGAAAGGAAGAAGGGAGCTCCATGGTTGACCATGAAAGATGAAGTGGAGGGGAAGCTTGAAGAGCATTTTGCCGATCCATCATCACGTTATGGGATTGTTGAAGTCACACAGGAAGTACGTAACCTCTGTCAGGAACTGCTCACAAAGATTCAGGAAGTGATGGATGAAGAGGAGAATGTCTCGCATCACGCAAGCACAAGGTCAGAGTTCTTCAAGAGATATGAAGAAGAGACAGCACTGATAAAGAAGCTTGTTGATGCTATCAAGGTGGAGAAGGAGATACTGTCAGAAGAGTGGAGACCGGTCATCGATCATATAGGACCTGTCGAAGGGAAGATGGAAGGCCACATCCATTACAGGAGGTATTAGGATGCCAGAAGAATATATCGAAGAAGAGAAAGTGAGATATGGTATCCTGAAAGGCGAAGTGCGCGGCTATAAAAACAAGAGAAGTACAAGAGGGATCAGTCCTGCAAAGGTATTCGTGAAGATCCTCCTTCCAGGCAAGAGCAAGCCACGAGTGTATAGCCCTTACGAACAGAAAGACATGCTTAACCTGAGGGATGAATTCCCTGATGTGTATAGGGTGATTGCAGGGCATAAAGAGATGTTTGGTGCGCATGACGCAGACCCATTCGGAAGATTTGAACTCAAGGTTCCTGTCGGATGGTGGAGTTATGTAGCAAGTGCATACGTGGAGAATAAGGATTATGATCATATGGATGAAGGGGGAAATGACGGGATGGGAACAAAAGAGCCCATCCGTAACGAACATTTCAACAGGGAAAGCATGAAGATTGAAGGTATCGTGATCCCTGTCAAGGACAGCTGGTGGAAGATCTCAACTGGGACAAGAAGCGGAGATCCAAAGACCAAGCCAAAGACGGTCCCATTAGGTATTGTTCCTGATGATGTATTTGAGATGATAGAGAAGCACAGGACAGAGAAAGGTGAGACATCATAGGATGTTTACCCCTGCTGACATTATAGAATGCTGATATTATCAGAATGATAAGAGACGGATGAAAAGATGGTAAGAGTTGACCTAAGACAAGGATTCTCACGATTGAGAAGCCAGGGAAATCTGAAAAGCTGTACAGCTATGGCAGCGACAGCCATGCTGGAATATATCAGGAACAGGATGAACGAATGGTATGATGACAGAAATAAGAGATATTACTCGCCGAGATTCATCTGGTTCAATAACCGTATGGAAGCAGAATACCAGAAAAATATATACGGAGAGCATTGTGTCATGCATGATACCCATCCTAAAGATATGAACATGGGTTCTGATACTGCCTGGACAAAAGAAGCGATAGAGAAGCATGGAGTCTGTGATGATGATGATTGGGAATACAAAGGTTGTGAAGCACGTCCCACATTCAGTGGACAATCCGACCATTTCAAGAACAAGTTTGCATTCAGACCTACTGATACCTGCTACAGCAAAGCAAGAGCAGTATCTGATTTCTTAGCCACAATCGATATCATAGGCATTGAACCTGCAGAGTGGATAAATGAGATCATGCATGAAAATCCTATATTTATCTCCATATATGTTCCTGACTCATTCAGGACGCCAAGCGATACAAGACTATATGACCTGATGGATTCATTCTCGACTGAGGAAGGACACGCAGTCATCCTTGCAGGATATGATTCCCAGTTCCAAGTACCTGACCAGCCAGGAAAAGTCACTGAAGCTTTCCTTATCCGGAACAGTTGGGGAGACAACTGGGGTGAAGAAGGGAATCTATGGATGTCAAGAAAGGCGCTTGAACATATAGTTAAGAAAGTATATCACTCAAGACCTATGGTGTTCAGGGCACGATCAGAGTTCAAGCCATTCGATGCGCCAAAGGCAAGCAGATTACCTCCACCTCTTCCTGCACCTTATCCTAGACCTGTTCCAGGACCAAATCCTTCAAGTCATGGTGACTTTGTATACCAATGGTGGTTGTTTGATGACACTGCTCAATTCAGCAGGGCAAGCGACAGCAACATGGGTCCTGCCACGATATTGAGGCATGGGCTCGGGCGTAAGCTCAACGGGCCAACCGGCGATAATAATTTTGGAAAGCCCACTGGAGCAAAGAATCAAGCTACAGCAAGACATGGCCATCATGATTTCACTGACATTGATAGAGCGATATCTGCGCCAGGTAATGCAGGAAAGATCCTGGGGCTCGGCGCATGCAGACTGGCAGAAGTACCGCACGGGACACATCCAGCATCTGCCGACGGGAACTGGAAATGGGACAGTAAGAAGATCGGAGGTGCAAGCACTCCGCCGCCGCTTCCAAAACCAGCACCAAAACCTCATCCTGGACCCGGACCAGAACCTACTCTTAGGCCAATGCCTACTACGGGTCACGGAAGAGACATAGATCCGATAATAAAAGCTACTAAGATAATAGTCGTACCGTCTGAAAGACCGAAATTACCGCACCCGCCGCATTCAGGTGCGCTTGAGATTCCGGAATTCAATCATGGCAGCAAAACACTCATGTTCACAGTGCTCAACAGGGAAGGGAAAGTAGGGAAAGCTTGGGTAGCGTACATCCTGCGCGAACCGGATAATGCGATAATGAACCCAAAAGCATTCAATCTCCGTGTCAAAGTCGAAGGTAAAGACAAGATACATGAATATACAGGCAAAGGAGAGCACTTCGGTTACAAGTACAACAGGTTCACGACAGACCATGGTGACAAGCGGGAGTTCACAGTCGGCCTGGATATAGGTGAAGCTGTTGCATCAGGAGATTATAGGCTCGTGCTAGAATTGGCAGATTGGCCAAAAGGTATGGGCAAGACATCACTTGAACATGAGGAACTTGGAGCGCTCCATCTCATAGATCAGAATTTCATACAGTTCAGAGTAAGAAGATGAACGTATAAGGCAGACAACAACATGACCATATTCACAGGAATAAACATTGCATCAGCGACAGTAGGTATCGCTGCGATTGTAGGGATAGCTGCAATAATTTTCCACAAGAGGAAACAGAAAGATGTCGCAAAAAAGATAGAGATCACAACTGAAGAGTTGAGCGACGCAGAGAAAGATCTCAAGGAAGTCATTGAACGCAAGAAAGGATTCATCCGTGAGATAAGGATACTTCTTGGAAAGATGAGTGATGCATCAGATGGTGGACAGGTAATCTCTTCACTTGAGGTTAAACTGCATGATGTGACTGCGATATGCGACAGTCAGAGGGCATTTCTCAAAAGAGTGTCTAACATCGATAAGAAAGATCTCCAGTACCTTAAGCATATTGATATCGATATCAATGTCAAAGGCAACCGAATCCATGTATCCCATATGATGAAGGATCTGGAAAAAGAGCTCGGTCACCTGCAGGATTCAAAGAAAAGAGAAGAGTTCATCAAAGACACTGGTTCAGACCCTGACCCGATAAGGCGCTGCGTCAAGTTCCTTGCACTCAGTTTCATGAGCTTGGATATGAGTTTCCACACCATAACGAAGCTGATAAATGCTCAGAAAAGGAAATTGAAGAAGATACACGACGGGCTCCATAAGCTGAAGAAAGGGAAGCGTGCGATGTCAGGGGATGAAAATTTCAGGTCAGTGCTTCAGAAGGTCGCTGATGATCTCAACAATCTTGAGAGTTATGCTGCAACTGAAGTGTCAGAGATGGATAATATACTTAAGATCAGCAGCAGATGCAGGAAGTACATACTTCAGCTTGAACAGGTAGAGGCAGAGAAGATAAGGGATAAAGGACCTTTCCTCCTCGTAAGAGGCCACACTGTGAGCGTAGTGATTGATCAGGATTCACGTGCGACAAGGGCATTCGGTAAAGGAGAGAAGATTCCGCTGGGTGCATTGGCAGATAGTTTTGTCATAGGGACTGATGCACAGAGATGCAGTATCGTGCTCTCAAAAGGCCATCCGATAATGATTCACATGATGACTGCCGAGAACAACTGCAATGTAAAAGCAGCACCTAATGCGGACGGGATTGAACTGATACAAAAAGGCATGCGATTCAAGCTGAGCCATAAGGATGGCAAGCGCAAGCTGAAGGATGGAGATGGTTTGGTATTTCCAGAAGGTTATGTATTTACGTTCACAGCATGAACATCTGAGACTACACCCAGACAGTGCCGGCAGTTTATAAATTGAACAATACAACATCTTGTCTTGCCTTTCTCGTAACAAAAACTTTATATATGCGAGAACGCCACATACACCCAGAAAAGAGGCTTAATACCTTCTTTTCAGCATATTCGATAAGGATCAGATGTGCTAATGCTATCATAATAACCAACCCACATTAAGAGGTGTGACATATGAAAGATAAAGATTACAAGAAATTCTTAGAACTACTTGAAAAACTGGCGCATAAATGTCATCTTGTAGCTCTGAAAGGGACTATGACACTTGATATGGCAAGAAGCATTGCCACAAACCTTGAAGTGAGGTTTGAGGAAAAAGAACTTGTGCATGCAGATAGTGAACTCAAGAAACTTGAAGCAGAGATAAAAGAGCATCTGGTGAGCAAGGCTGAGAAATCAGAAATCAAAGTCCTTACTAACATAGTGAAAGCGATAAAGAATCTCTATCTATCGATGTTCAACGTGCTGGTCTTTGAAAGGAAGGAGATCCTTGATCTGGATGAATTTGTCACAGACGTGATGAAAGATATCCCTTCTTCAGATTTCAAGAAAGAAGTAGCAAAGATGATACAGGGTCTCGTAAATAAATGGCAGGACAATCTTAGATCGATGCACCAGGCAGCAAATGGTGTCTTTGCAGCTGCAAAAGAGAGGAAGAGTGTGGCTCTCATGGTCACAGATATGCTTCACACTCATGGAGCAGGCTACATGAAAAGGCTTCAAGAACAAAGATTGCTGAAAGATGCACACAAAGAGGAAGTCAAAGCCCAGAAGACTGGAAAGAAGATCACCAAGAGGAAGTTCCACAGCAAAGAAGAGGCTGAAAAACTTCTTGCTCAGATGGAAGTTGATGAGACAAAGAGCATCGAAGAGTACAAGAAAGCATGCAAGCTACTTGCACTCGATTGGGAATTTGGTCTTGAAGAGCTGGACAGGCTTGAAGCGACAGTCGGCAGTGCAGTCAAAGCTCACGAGCTTCCTAGCATGGATGATGAACAGCTAAGAGAGATCAGGCATAGGGTACTCCAGAAACTTATTGAGCCTTTCACCCACAGTATTGAACAGGGCGTGAACCAGCTCAACGCACTCAAGAACAATCTGGACAGCCACACAAAGGGCCTGAATAAATAAGTCTAATTATTTTATTTCCATATTTTTTATATTTCTATTTTTTCTATTATTTACTAACAGAGCATATCTAGCGCCACAATCTCTGCCTAGCGAAATTGCAATAACCTAGTCAATAAAAGATGCAGTTGAGCAGAAATCTGCAATAAAACAAACATAGTGAGCGCAGTGGTTGTGGCGCGACAGGCATTCAGATAATCAGGCAAAACTAATATAAACAACAACAACGTGAAACCCCTTATGGCAAAAGAGGTCGAACCTGACTACAGGCATGCATGGAAGCTTCTGAAAGATATCATATTGCTACCGGTCACTTTTGTCCTTATCATATTCAAGACAAAGGATTGGGAAGAGCTGTTCACACCGATAAAGGATGTCTGGGAATACTTCTGGGATGCAAAATTCACTGCTATACTGATAATCCTCAACATCATCATATCTATCGGCCTCATGTTCTTCCTTGGCAGTATGCCCCAAGCGCAGCAGGAAGCGTTCGCAAAACAATATCTGCTCGATGGACCTGCACAGCTGAAGAGCTTGAATATCATACCTTTTGTCGTCAACTGGTTTGTACAGCTGTCATGGGAGCATCTGTTCGGAAACATTGTTGCATTGTTCATACTTGGCAGGGTTGTTGAGAAGAACTTTGGCAGGCTTAAGTTCGCCTTGATCTACTTCGGGTCCGCGATAATCTCTGGGTTTGTAGATGACCTGGTGCATATTGCTGATCTGAGCTACTTTGCTAATGGAGCATCAGGCGCGATTGCTGGCCTTGCTTCTGCAGCCATGCTGATAGAACCATTCTATCTGGTCATGCTTTTCATCGTACCAATACCTGTATTCCTGTTCGGCTGGCTTCAGCTGTACACTGATGTCACAGGAGTGCTTAACCCGACAGATGCTGGTGTCGCTAACTTTGCGCATCTGGGAGGTTTCTTTGCAATAACCATACTTGCGTTCTTGATGAGCTCTGAAGAGAAATCAAAACTTCTGAGAGGACTTCTGATAAATATAGTCACCTTCGCCGTACTGGCTGCGTTATGGTGGTACACTAAGATGTCAGGAGCATAGTCGGCATATTACCGAAAAGAAACAGATATGATTCCGTGACATTGTTACAGAATCATAACAAAAACTTATGATTAACCTGCTTTCTGAATATGCGGTTTATACACAGGAAGGCTCTTTAGTATCTTATCCATATCCAGGGTCTCTCTACGGGCATAGCTCTCAAAATTCCCATGTAATGATGAGAACCTGCGAGCATAAGCATCGACTTTCTTTTTCATGCTCTTGAGTCCTGACGCATTTGCCTCTTTTGCAAGCTCTTCAAAGAGCAGCTCTGTCCTCCTTACAAGGATGTGCAATTCATGGAGTATCTTCTCAAGATCCTCAA
Source organism: Candidatus Woesearchaeota archaeon (assembly GCA_043819495.1). Taxonomy (GTDB): domain Archaea; phylum Nanobdellota; class Nanobdellia; order Woesearchaeales; family UBA11576; genus JABMQF01. The sequence continues at coordinate 44,413 of JBDRET010000072.1, forward strand.
TCTCAGTATGATATGTCTTTAGGAGCGCACGGATATTATCATTGAATTTGTATATATCTTCCTGACTGCGGGCATCATGAAGGCTGAATACCTGTCCACGAAGCCTGTCGATAATGTTCCTGAGATGATCTATCTCAATTGTCTGCATGCGTATCCTTCTTCTTTCAAGGCGTGTCGAGAGTATTGTCATCTCCTCTACTTTCATCATCCCTCTTGAATGTGCCTTTGAGACTATCCAGGTATGGTGCTGGACTTGATACATCCTATGCATCAGGGAATGGATTGTCGTCAATGTCCCCTGTAGCATATGCTCAGGGATGTGCTTTATCTTAGATACATGTAAGTATATCCTGGCGAGCTCTTTCATCGCACGATATAATAATGTCTCATCATTTGCAGTTATCCTGTCAAGACTTTTGAGCATGACTTCTGCAGAATTTAGTGCATTGACAAAACTTGTCTCGAGTTCAAACACAAGTTTCGTAGTCTTTTTTGGAGAATAGCTCTTGGCCTTAGGAGCTAATTTCATCTGCTCCATGATTCTTTTAAGGTCTTTATTGCTGCTTTCAGTCTTCCCATTCATCTGAAGAAGTTCTTGATATGCTTCCCAGAATACCACCGTATTGCGGAGCATCTCTGCAAGAAGTCCCTTTGTGAGCTGCACCCTCCCAGAATAAGGACGGAAAGGATTTAGATGTATAGGCATTGAAGCACCTTACATCTCCATGGCGACCATAGCAATCATCAGGAACAATCCTTCAAGGATGAGCACTATATTGAACAGGTAACCCGTAACTGGTCCAAGGAATGACAAGGCAAAGAATGAAGGGCCGATATTGAAACCGTTAAGGATCGGTAAGATTCCTATGAGCAGGCATACGAATGCGATGATTATAGATACAAACCCTATTGCGCTTGAGTTGGTTATCTCAATGAATGAGTTGATCACCAAATAGAGTGCACCTACTGCGATTATCCATGATATCACGGCCACGGGTAAGAATGTCCAGATATTGAACCAGCTTGGTCCTATGCCAAAACTGGAAAGTAGCGGAAGAAGACCTCCAACAAATATGAGAAGTCCTGCGATAAAACTCATGATATCTTTAGGTTCCATCATTTGCGATACACCTCTTTATACACCTATTTGAGGAATGTTCGTTTATAAATGTTACGAAAAAACAGGCATTACCTTATGAGTTAATATTAAGTCTGGCTAAAGCACTAGCACTCCCGCCTAGTGAGCTTCCGATATCATAATCCTATGCTGACGCAGCTGGGCAACCTTCAACCATAAAAGAAACGAAGCGAGCGCCGTGGTGCTTGCAGGTATAATCAACAAACAGATGATTGCAGTTACCATGCTAACCCCACGCTCACTCAGTCCAAATGCTTGATTCATTCTGCCTAACTGCGATTGCTATATACTATTTGATCTTCAGTTCGCTAGGCGGGGTTAGCACTAATAGATAACTGAGGACAAACATCATTTTCACGGCATTTTTTAAAAACATTTATATATGCAGAAATCTGGTATCTGGACTGTAAAGAGGTGCTAATATGCGGATTGTACTTAAAGAGAAACCTAAGAGACCGATAATCATAGATGGTTTTCCTGGGTTTGGGCTTGTCGGGACAATTTCTACTGAATATCTCATCAACGAGCTTGGTGCAAGACTCATAGGTTCGATACACGCAGAGAAGATACCTGCTATGGCTGCGATACATGATAATAAAGTTGTACAGCCTATAGGGATATATTATGATCCGAAACATAACCTTGTGATACTTCACGTGATGACTAATGTCAAAGGTATAGAATGGGATATCGGAGAGCTGGTCATAGAATTGGCAAAACAGCTTGACGCAAAAGATATAATCTCGATTGAGGGTGTAGGGACTCCTATACCTGGTGAAAAGGCAAATGCTTTCTTCTATGCTAACAATGATGCAGGCAGGAAGAAATTCGAGTCGTATAAGATAGAACCTCTGAAAGAAGGCATCATCCTGGGCGTGACATCCACACTGCTCCTGCAGGGAGAGGAACAGCCGATATCATGCATATTTGTTGAGACCCATTCAAGCCTTCCTGACAGCAAAGCCGCTGCAAAGGCCATTGAGGTCCTTGATCAGTATCTGAATCTCAAGATTGCCTATGCGCCACTTCTGAAACAGGCAGCAAAGTTTGAGGAGAAGATAAAAAGCCTCATGGAGAAATCAGCCATAGCTACAGATGAGCAGAAGAAGAAGGTCCTTAACTACGTGGGTTAAATTTAAATAGACTTTCCAGTTCTCGCATCTGATGCGGCACACTTCAAGTTTTAACATTCTTGCAGTCATCCTGATATTCCTAGGCACAGTATTCATGCTTGATAACTATGGGATCATACAGGGCATACTCATATTTTGGCCACTTCTTCCTATGATGATGGGTACAGGATTCTGTATGCTGTTCTTCAGAGCGAGAAAGAGAGATGTCATACTTCTGGGGATAGGCTGTTTCATACTGCTGAACAGTGCATTCTTCTTTTACCTGAACTTCACCAGCTGGTTTTTTATAGCATATCTTTGGCCAGTATTTATAATGATATTAGGCATGACGTTTTTTGCTTGTTACCTGTTCTCGGGTAAAAAAATAATTTTATACCTATCTGTTATCCTGACCGCAATAGGGATATCATTCATACTCATATTCGCTCTGTCGACAAGACTATGGCCGATAACACTGGTCTTCACAGGGATAAGTTTCATCATAATAAACACGTTCCCAAGACATGTTAAACAAAGGTGTACAAATGCGAAAAAACGATAGACTCAATGTTGTCTTTGTAGAGCCAAGAGGCAATGATGCAAACTTCTTCTCTAAATACATGACACTTCCTCTGATGGGTCCGATATATCTCGCGACAATCCTGAAGAAGCGTGGCCACCGGGTGAAAGTGCTCAATGAGCATCTTTTGGGGCGTGATGTGAATCTGAAAGATTTATGTGCTGATGTGCTCTGTCTCAGCATGCTTACATCTACTGCCAACAGGGGTTACAGTATCGCAAGGATGTTCAAGGCCCAGAATCCTGGCGGCAAAGTAATAATAGGAGGGATACATGCATCTATGCTCCCTGATGAGGCTGCCCAGTTCGCAGACCATGTTGTAGTTGGTGAAGGTGAACCTGTCATAACAGACATTGTCGAAGGGAAGATATCTGATAAGATAGTACGCACCCAGCATACTGATCTTGATGCATATCCTCTGCCTGATTTCAGCACTCTGGTGAACAATGAGAAGACATCCATAAAGCCCGTGATGACTTCAAGGGGCTGTCCGTTCGACTGTAATTTCTGCGCAGTCACCGAGATGTTCGGGAAGAAGTATCGAACTCTTAGCATAGACAATACGATGAAGACATTGAAGTCGCTAAAGCCAAAGAAAGTGTTCTTCTATGACGATAATTTTGCTGCTATAAAGAGCAGGACCTATGAGATGATGAGAAGAATAAAGAATTCAGGTCTTGACTTCAAGTGGAGCGCTCAGGTGCGTACTGATGTGGCAAATGACCCAAAACTTGTTGAAGCGATGGCTGATGCAGGATGCAACAGGTTCTATGTAGGTTTCGAATCTATCAACCCGCTAACGCTCAAGAGATTCCAGAAAGGTCAGGGTACCGAACAGATAAAGAATTCAATAAAAGTATTCCATGAGAATGGCATCCAGGTGCATGGGATGTTTATCTTCGGCTCTGATGATGATGACAAGAATGTGTTTGGAAGGACATCAGAATTCTGCAATGAACATAATATAGATTCTGCCCAGTATGCAACACTGGTGCCGCTTCCAGGCACTCAGGTATTTAGGGAATTTGATCAGCAAGGAAGGCTTATCCATAAGATGTGGGACTACTATGATGGCTTGCATGCAGTATTTCGGCCAAAGAAGATGACTGCTCTGGAACTTCAGGAAGGCACTATAGATGCATTCAAGGACTTCTATTCCTACACCCGTGCGATGAATGATGCGATAAATATCTTTGTTGATTACAACACTCTGGCCATCAAGAGCTTATATTCAAGGGTTCAGATGCCCTCTTTTGCTACAGTAGGATTCAAGATGATGGGTGCAAGGATAGTGAAGGATTGGATGCGTCAGAACAAGGAATATTTTGAGTTTTTGAGCGCTCTGGATGATAAGAAAAAGGCATTTCAGAGCTTCTGTAACCCCCAGAAGACCATCTGAGCAGTTTCGAAAATAAGTTACCACTTGACAGAGACTACAAAAACGAAACCTTTAAATACTAGCCCGTATTCTATCTATATATAGGTTATAAACAGGTTAAACTGCATAACCAGGTGTTGGGATTAAAAGATGTCTAAAAATGTTGATGCTAAGATATACTTCAGTATATTTAATCCTGTGACTGAGATAAAAAAACCAGACACAGAGCAGAAAGAGACTTACATAGATGGCCTTACCAATATGTACAACAGAGGGGTCCAACTGGTCCTTCCAGAGTACTGTGGAGACAGATGCCTGAAAGATGGTCAGATGACCGAAGATACACCAAAACCTGCTTTTGAAGATATAAACTCTGCAATCAAAAGTATTGCCGGCACCACAGAGTGGCGGAAATATGATGTCGAATAGAATGTAGATATGAAGAAGGTGAACAGATATGTCAAACGATAAAAACTATCATGAAAAGATAATTTTGAATTGTGATGTTGCTGAACTGGATAGGATCATATGCAGATATGGCATGAGTGTTGAGTTCGGTCATGCACAGCTAGGGTCAAATCCAGATTTCCAGCCAGTGAGCTTTATGGAATACATACTCCAGGATACAGGCATTGCATACAGGAAACTGGAAAAAGAAGAATAAGACAACTGATAATCATATCAAATTGATGATCTTAGTCTGACAAGAGGTAAAAAAATGAAGATGATAAAAGATTTCTTCGGAAATGAAGCTAAGCTCAAGAATGCTTTCATGGCTGTGAAAGCAGACATGGATTGTCTTGAAATGACGCAGGATGTTTTCAAGGACTCTGCAAATGAATGGATAATGCATCTTGACATGGAGAATAAGGCACTCAAAGCAAGGCTTGAACAGCTTGAGCAGAAGATGGACACTCGTGTCGAGAGAGTGCTGGAAAGCAACATCGAAGTGCTTAGGGATTTCTAAGACTTACGAAGGACTTAAGAAAATGGATGTCAGACGAACAGCAAGCATATGCGCACTTGTTACCGCACTTGCTGCAGCAGGTGTAAGCGGTTGCGCTGGTGGAGCTTCTTATTCAAATAGAGGATTCAAGGCACAGGCATACGGCTATATTGACGCTCCAGGAACAAGTCCACAATACCAGAAAGCGATCCACAGACCGAATATAGTGCATCGTCCTGAACCGACAAGCAGATTTCCAGAAAAGGAATGTGTAGAATACGCTGCAAGTGCTGCAGAGTCAAGGAAAAAGGACGGAAAAAGAGTCACTCAGTGCTACTACAACTGGCGCTAAGACTCACTTTGAATCATTGTTTTTTGATGATATCCAATAAACTGTTAGGAGATATAGAATATGAACCAAAACTACCAGAAAAATATCGACGATGTCGAAGAAACAGGCATCTCACAGGAAGAATTTCAGGTGAGAGCATCAAACGATCCTTTCTTTTACCTGCCTGAAGTATGTATGTACAGGATGCCAAGGAATCCGAGCGTGCGTGACGAACCGGAAGCACCTTATGATGCTGTGAATGCGTTCTGTCTGGCAATCACAGGCAAGAGATGATTTTATTCTCAATTTTTTGATGTTTTCCTACTCAGCGTTATTTTTCTCTTAATCTGACTCTCACTTTGAGCTATAGCTTTACGGAAAAATCCCATAATCTTTTGACAGAATTTTCTGTCGGAATAATACAATAAGGAATTAAGGAAAGACTCAAACACAATTAATCTATTTCTAAGACATGAGTCGCCTTTATCCTTGTAAAATAAAACACCGACAACAGAAACATGAAATCCCGACAACAGACGAGAAACCGACTACCACTCACCACCCAAGAACCTAAACTGTTTAATCAAGAACTAAATCCTATCATTTATTTCACTTCTTCGGACTTAATGGTCCCCTGAGAAGATCATGATTATCAAAGCTGAACAGCCAGTGCAGCAGCTCAAAGAATATCCAGAAGCAGATAATGATTGGCAATATCGACAGTCCCTGCCACAGATAGAGCAGGAATGCTATACTCAGGATTACAATGAAGATACCTGTCAGGATCAGTATCTTGAGCGCATCATGGAATCGTGAGAGCAGCGTCACTATCTGCTTTGATACAAATTTGACAACCTTGATCGATAAAAGGTCACTGTATTCCATATTAGACTTGATGCAAGATTCATTTATAAATATTTCACTCAAGCTCGCATAAATATATGATTCTGGCATAATCCCATAACAACCTCCCAAACCCCCCTATTTCGCACTACTTTGCTCTATTCTGATTGTGGAACCTGGGGTATACGACAAAGACCCCTCAAACTCGTTTTGAGAAATTCGTCGGGATTATCCACGAACGTGTATGATGGTTTCCAAATCCTTCCTCAGATTCGGCAATATTCCAGAAAATACCGATTTTCAAAATATCGATAATTCGGGATCTTGCCGAAAGAAAAAAGAACTGGAAATCGATCAAAAAAGTGTCGAAAAAAGAGGAAAAGAACGCGTATCCAGGCATACCAGAAGACCTTTTTTCCAAGAACGTGACTCAGAGAGCAAGCATCCAATTCTGATAAAAGATTATTAGCAAAAACTAGATAATCTTAGTCGAATATCGCGTCAACAAACCGCCAACCATGAACTCAGATTAACCGAAACCAAGAGCTCATGCTCAAAGAATGGCTTGGCCATAATTCGGGCCAAAAACATTCATCTGATATTATTCTTTTGCTAAAACGCAACCCTGCATTCTAATTACGAGAATTTCGCAGAAACAATAAACCGAACAAAAATGTTAAACCCAATATAACCAATTCATTTAAATACAACTTGTTTTTTATTAACAAAACAGCCATTTAATAAGATTAAAGATAACAAAAAACATTTTGTTTTATATTAACAAAAAACCCATAAAAACAGGTTTGTGTTAAATAAAAACATTTAAATACCAAGCAACATTTCATAAAAGCAATGGAAGAGCTAGCAAAAACATTCATCGAAGAATATGAAGGCGCCCAGGAACAACTACAGAAAGAGAGATACAAAAACGCAACAATACTATTCTCCAAAGCGATCTTCGCATTGTGCGACTCAATGATTGAATCAACGCTGAAAAAACTGCCAAAGAACCACAATGAACGGTTCAGGATACTAGAACAGCACTTCCCTGACACCTACAATATTGTGGATGACATTTTCAGCAACTACACCGACGCATACTCAAAACCCGTCCTAAAAGAAACGTGCGAGAAGATAAAAGATGGAATCAGAAAGATTATCAGGAATAACAAAGTATCAGACGAGATTAAAAGGATTGCTGGATAAGAACATCGTTGACATAATCATATTCGGCTCCTTTGTCAAGCAAGGTAGCGCTAGGGACATAGATGTAGCGATCCTAGTAAGAGATGACAAAGATCTTACTGACGTGAAGAAGCAGATAAGGGATATATTGAATAAAGAGGCAGACATACAGATAATCGGCTTAGAATCCATCCATTCTCCTATCTGGCTCACGCTGATCAAGGAAGGTTTCAGCGTGAAAAAGAAGACTTTCCTACGCGAACTATATGGTATAAAGCCTGCTGTCCTATACAAATACTCATTGAAGACTCTTACCAATGTCCAGAAAGTGCAGTTCGAGAGAGGGATAAAGAAGGTTTTGGGTAAAGAAGGGACAATAATCGCGAGATCAGTGGTTCTTGTGCCTCTGCAATTGAAAGGAGAGATGATGGACTTCCTCAAAAACTGGAACATATACTACACCTGCCAGGAATACGAGCTCCTGCCATTGTTAAGAAAAGAGGAATTCCTGTGAAGATGAAACAAAAACTCTCACGCAATTACCTCCTACTCGGAGCATCTCTCCTAGTTGTCGGACTTCTTGTTGAACTCCTGAGTATGAAAGTTCAGGCGTATCCTATGAATGTTTTCTATAAGACGCTCATTATCATGCTCATGATCGCTATTGGTTATGGTTTTGCTGAGAGCATGATAGCGCCAGTCGCGACAAAACTGCTCAGACTGTTCGAGAAGCGCTTTGTGAAGTCAAAGGGGAAAATCATTGGAACAATCCTGTTCTACATAGTTCTCTACGCAACACTTTTTGTATTATATTATCTGATATTTACCTGATTTTAGATAGTGCGCCTAAACTATCTTAGCAAAAACTAAACGAATTATGGCATCTTCTCGACGGAAAACGCATTTTTTCTAAAAGCTTATATACAATAATGCCCAAATAAAAACTGGGTAAACTGGACGTGTAGGAAGACGTGTCCTGGTTCTACCTCTGTAAAAAAGAGAATAAAGAGGTGATTGACTTCAAAGCAGCAAAGATAGTACTACAGGACCACGAACCAAGCATGAACCCGACTTCTGAGGAGCTTGCAAGGATAATCATGATGCGTACTGGCCTTGAGCCGCGGAAGTCTGGCTCGACAGACAAGATGTACCGCGTCATGTTAGAGCTTTACGAGCGTTCTAAGGTAGCATATCGCGAAAAACATCCAGAGCATGCAGTCATGACTGTCGAAGAGATGGGCGCATTTGCAGGCATCACAAGGCAGACGATGTATGACTACCTACGCAGATGGCTGAACCTGAGCATGATAGTCAAGACCTCATACATAACCGATAACAAAGTCATAATCGGCTATAAACTTAATGGGGCTACACTTGAAGCAAGCTTTGAGAAGGCTCAGCAACAGATCAGGAACAACCTGGAACTGACTTCTAAATACATCCAGGAGCTGCAGCGCAGGATCAAGAACGAGAAGATATCTCAATCGCAGAAGATCAACTCTCTTGAAACTATGGATGATCCTATCCCTATAGAGCCAACAGAAAGCCTGGAACCTTTAGTTACTGCTTAATTTTTTTAGTCTTTTTCTTTGGTTTTTCTGTCAAACACCCATTTCTAAAATCTACTGTCGGCACAGTACAGACATCTGTCGGAATCTCACCACCACAGAAACCCCGACACCTGTCAAACATAATACAATCATACCAGCAATTGTCGGAATGTATCCAACACAATATAATAACGACAACTGTCGGAATCAGCCAGACACTTAATAATAGAATATCAAAATGAACAGATAACCCCATAAAACAACTGCTTAAAGTGAGTTTTGAGCCCTGGATACATATGTGTTGTCCCGAAACTGCTACACACCTCGAAACTACTACACAATCTTTAATTCATCCCATGCTTCCTTTGGCGTCTTGTAGTTTAAGCTCATATGAGGTCTATCTTCGTTGTAATGCCTCATATAGTCATTTATGTTGGTGAATGTTCCTGTAGTATACTCTGTCTTGTAGCTCAGAAAAAAGCGTTCTACCTTGCCATTTGTTTGGGGTCTGTTAACTCTGGCAAGGTAATGTTTTATTCCTAAAACATCCAATGCTATTCTGAATTGTGTGTTCTCTTGTTTACATTCTGGTCTGTTGGCATAGTATTGCGATCCATGGTCAATCATTATGCTTTTTGGTTTTCCATATTCTGCTATTCCTGATCTCAAGAGAGCTATTGTGTTCTCTGCTGTCGCTCTCTTGAAAACACCAAAACTCGTTATCAAACGAGTTTTGTCGTCGATATAAACACTTAAATTATGACCTGTAAAAGGATCATAACTCCAATCAGCGTGCCACATATCATTAGGATTTGGAAGTTCATACCTGACCCACTTACGAGATTTTTGCTTCTTAATGTTAGGCTTGACAAGCCAATATCAAGAACCACCAGTCTCCGCTTCGCTCAGACTGGTGGTATGAAGACTTAGTCGCAAAACAACGTTAATCTGTATTGTTTTGCCCTATCTCTTGCTGAACCATACTTCTGTGTTTTGACATAGTTCACTGTAAAAACCA
>JBDRET010000073.1:0-3709 GCA_043819495.1 Candidatus Woesearchaeota archaeon
TAAGTGCGGCAGCTCTTTCCATCGGTAATAGAGATCTACAGCGAATACTACTATCACAAACACGTCAAAGAAATCTATCAGGATATAATATTGGGAGACATCATAGAACATCTCGATGATGCTCGCCACAAGCAACAACACGAGAGCTATCGGGATGATGCTCTGGATTATCTCATCAAACTTACTCTGCAGCTTTACGATGGGCACCTACCTCTTTTATCAGAATATGATATCGTCACGATATATCTATTTATAAATGTTGTTGACCCCGCAACAGATATTCACTCATGTAGTCCACACATCACTCATGTTCCTTAAACACCTGCGCCTGATACACATCTACTTTTGCATCCTTCCAGCAGTCAGTCTGGCTGCCTTGCTTTTTGCAGAGGGATTCCAAGAACATGTTCTTGTCAGGTATCTGTTCCCAGACCTGCGGCAGGAATGTCGATGAACGGAATCCGTAGCGGAGCACGACACCGTCGATATCAGGGCGGAGCTGGCTCAAAAGGTCTTCTGGCGACGAATAATCTAATGGCACAGGGACAGTAAGGACACTGACATCTATGTGCAGGTCATCCAGCTCGTCAGCAGTGACAGGATGGAACCGCTCATCATTAACCGCAGCGTTCACAGCATTATCTATCACGCACCGGTAAAGAGGCTCCTGGGGAAGTATGTGACCTATGCAGCCGCGCAGCTGGCCATCCTCGTTAAGCGTGACAAAACAACCCATCACCTCTTTCAGTGCAGGCGTAAGCTCAAGAGAGTCCTCGTCAGGAGTCTTCTGATACTTGACATAATTCTCTACTGTGTTACGGGCCAGCTCCAACAGGAACTCCTGTTCAGCTTCATCGACAACTTCAACGTCAGACTTTTCCTGCTTTTCCAGAACTGCCTGCACTTCACCCTCTGTGTAGAACGCTATCGCAGAATAACCCACGACACTTGACTTATCTCCAGTCACGTCACCAGAGTTCCTGTAATCAATGACCTTTGACTGCCACCCATGCATCGCTGAGATGCGGAGCAGTATGAGTATCGCATCCCTGCCGCAAGCCTCACAGGAAGCTGCACCTGCATAGTCCTGCGCCTCGATCTTATCGATGCATGGCCTGTCGAGAGCCACAGCATCATCGTACGGATAATAATGCGATAGATCGCTTGATACTATCAGGATGGAGGAGTCATCAAGATACCTTCCTATGACTTCAGCGGCTTTTTCTATCATCCCTTCATCAATCCCTCCCACAACCATAGGTATGATCTCAAAATCATCACCAATCTCCTTCTGCAGGAAAGGTAGCTGGACTTCAATGATGTGTGATGTGTGTGCCTGCTCATTGAAAGTGAATGGATATTCATCTCTCATCTCAGCCGCTATCGCGGCAACCTTGATTTTACCCAGCGGAGTCTCGTAATGAGTATAGTTCGGGATGGATATCCCATCGAACCAGGCGCCGTTGACATGATTGTTGCCTATGATGAATACTTTCCTGATCTTTCCTTTCTCTGTCTCAAGTTGCTTTATCCCCTCTGCTGCGACCTGGCCTGAATACACATAACCTGCGTGCGGCAGGATGAGCGCATGGACATCACCAATTCCTGCAGGCAGGGAGTTGTCAAGATAAAAACCGACTATCTGCCCAAGTATCTTGCTGTCCCCAGGATAGAACTGGTCTGCGACATAAGGTTCACGTACATTCTCGACAGGCAGTCCTAGGAGGTCTTTTGAATCATCTTTCAGGATGGATGCTAATATCAATATCCCTGCGACCGCAACCAGGATCAGCATAACAAGTACAGGACATGACCTACGGCAGGATATGTCTCTCTTATTTGGATCGATCCCCTTCCTGACAGAATTCCTCTTGTCCAGACCAGACTGCTTCTTGACAACCATCTTCAGGATACCAACAATGACTGCATATATAAAATTTATGAGTACCAGAACAAGGGATCATCAGCAACAAGAATAAGGGATGAACATCAATAATATAAAGGTATTTGTTTAACTTCTACCCGGGCAGCACCACGCTGCTATATTTTTCTGCCGGCAAGGACTCGCTTATTTCAGCATAAGAGCCTGACGGTTCACTGACCACCACTGAACAAGTGGCCGGTATCAGCTTCTATAACTAACCGACGCAGAAGCGGTGGCGCTGCCAGAAATAGATGAACAAATACATATAAAGATAAAAAAACCAAAAAGATTATCCGCAATACCTCATTGACCCCTAAACTCTGGATGGGCAACGACCTTCCTTGCAACATCCTCCTCAAGAAGATAATTCCTCAAGTTCTCAGGTATTCCTGTCGCAAGAGCCATTGCCTGGAAAAGGTCACGTTCCTGCTGCTTTATGACACCATCCTCAAGAGTGACAGCAAGTATACCTACCAATGCTTTAAGGTCACTGAACTGGCCCTGCCTGTACTCGACAAGCTCACGTCTCTTTGCGCTCTTCCTTGCTACAAGATGTGCTGCATCAAAGTTTGCCTCTGCCCGTCTCCTGTAGACATGGCTCAACTGCCCTGATATCCCTGGCTTCTTCATGAGCTCAGCGTATCTTGAGAACTTCTGCAGGAATGGTATGCATGCCTCGGTGAACTCGACACTGTCCTTGAATATGTCTGACTCTCCCAGAGATGCTCTCATCACTATATTGTACAGGTCCTCACCTGATTCACCTACAGATTCCTTCACCAGCTCAAGCCCTCCATTGTATGTCTTGCCGAACCGGTTCTCAAAGAACTTCCTGACTCCAAATTCACCAGACTTAAGAGTGCCTGCATTGAGCTTGTTCATCATCTCTGTCTCAACCCTATCAAAAGCATCACCTGAAGATGGAAGATGCAGATCAGGAACATCATAAAGATTGATCCCCTCTGTTATGAAACCCTTCAATGATTCCAGATCAGTCGAAGCCACCTCGTTTATCAGGTAGAAGTAATGGCCGAAATCACCCATCAGAGAGACAACAGCATTTGCGTATGCATCAGAGCTCCTGTCAGCTAGATTCACATCACGACCAACCCGTGCAGAATATACCAAGTCAGCGAACCTGAGGAACTGTTTGTATTCTCTCCCTATATTCATCCTATCCAGAAGCCTGTCCTCTCCTCTGACCTTGACCCACTTATCAACACCATGCTCCTGACCTACATGCCTAAGCTCCTTATCATTCTTGAAGCTGTATCTCTGCATGCTCCGGTACTGCTCACTCAATACCCCAAGAATCTGTGGCGTCAGACCGACATCTACCGCATAACTCAAGAGCATATTCTGCTCATGGACATCAACTTCCCTGACCTTCTTTCCGGTCTCCTCATTCTCCTTACGTTTCCATGCCTCATTAAGCACAGGAAGCATCTGCATACCTGCAGTCTTCTGCTCTAAAGTCTCGTACATCTCTCTCATCTTCAATACCTCAACACTTAGTTTTCAATCATCTTATATCGGGAACAGCCATCATACAGCCTCTCTGCTGTAAGATGACTCAAAATACCGAATAAACTCTTCGCCCTGCAAAAAACAGCAAAATCGAGTATTTAAAGGCTTCTGTTATGTCAGTATCTCCGAGCGTGTTTTTGTTGGGGAGTTTATTATCTATGTTTGAGATAGTTTTTCCCTTAGAAAGCACATATTCAGCTGTGAATATCCTTACTGGGCATAACGTTCAGGATTTTTCTTATATGATCTCTTGGGATT
>JBDRET010000074.1:0-5456 GCA_043819495.1 Candidatus Woesearchaeota archaeon
CTATAACCGCTCTGGACTTAGAATTTTAAGTGGAAAACCGCTGTATTCACAAAATAAAACAGAAATCTTTATAAAGTTCAAGTCCTGGTTTTTAAGCTATCTAAGCTATCAATTATTGCTTTTGCTGAATCATTTTACTTGAAAAAAGAAAAGGGGTGCCATAAATGCAGGATGATGAGTATGCTATTGTTTCTAAGAAAGAGTTCCTTGCCTTAAAGAAAGAGCTCGAACGTATCAAAAAGAATCCTCTTGAAGGGTCTGAGACTGGTGAGACATTGCAGGCCAGCATAGATAATCTGAACAAGGGCCTGAATGTGATGCTTGAGGTGTTCAAGCAGGCTGCGTCAGACATGAAGATAGATGATCATGATAATGATCTTGTGAGCAAGCAGATCGGTCCTATGAATGAGAAGATTGATACGCTTATAGATCAGAATCAGAAGATCGCAAAAGGTATAGTTGCGATTGCAGATATGGTGAAAGAGAAGCTTGAGGAGATGAACCATAATTCGCAAGTACTTGTTCAATCACCACCTCCTAGATCATTGCCTCCATTATCTGGCGGTCCTGGTCCAGGTCCTATGTCAGGAGCTCCGCAAGGCTCTCAATGGGGCGGCCCTCCTCCTGGTCCTGCAGGTCCATGGGGTGCTCCTCAGGGTAATGATGCTTGGGGTGCATATCCTGGTCAGGGTTCTCCGCTTCCCCCACCTGAAGGGATGGATTCTCCTGGTACAGGTCTGCCTCCATTGACTCCTCCTGGTGTTCCTCCTGGTGGTCCTGGTGATAGAAGGACCATACTTGGCGGTCTCATGAGATGATACTGAGGATTTGAAGATGCCTGAGGAACTAAAGAAGCCTGAAGATTTTCCTGAATTGCTGGTACCTGATACTGTGCGTGGCATTGAGGGTATACATCCTGGAAAGCTAAGGAGATTCATGTCACATCTTTCTGTAGCTGCGATAAAAGCAGAGGACCGTTCTATGAAAAAGACGCAGGTCAAGGAACGGATAGATAAGATACGCACTGTCGCTCTCAACAAGCGCAGCACAAAGAATATGATAGAGGATGAGCTTGGAGATTTTGAGTCAGTCATACACGAGCTGATCCATGATGAGCAGAAGATACTTGATGAGCAGAGGAAGGAGACCCGTCAGATAAATGAACTGAAGATGATGGTAGAGACACTATCAAGGAAGCTGATCGGCGTCGGACGCGACTATGCTTCTGAACTTGAGGAGAAGGACTCAAAGATCCTTGAGCTGCGGGAAGCACTTTCATCGGCCAACATAAAGATATCAGAGTCAGGTGAAGAGCGTAAGCAGAAGATAAAAGAGATTGAGCGCAAGATAAAGCAGAGCCCTAAGCCGGGCATGATGTCAGCAGTGAGTACTGTAGCAGCGCTTGAGGATCATCTTGACTCTCTTGAGCAGAAGCATGCAGAGCTTAAGGAATCTGGAAATCATTCCAAGAAGGACCTTGACCGTGTGAAGAAGCTCATCGATAAGCATAAGGATACTATACAGAAGGCAAAGGCGAAAATATGATAATAGGGGATTAGAACATTTCTTGCCAGGGATGATTGCAGGAGGGATACTCGGTTTCCTTATCGCTGCATCTATTACTTTGATAATCATATTTACTGCAGTATTCTATGTCTATTTCTCATTCGCATGGATGACGATAGCAGGCAAGCTCAAGCAGAAGCATTCCTGGTTGGCGTGGGTACCTGTAGCGCGGACAGCGTTGATATTCAACATGGGAGATCTTCCATGGCCATTGGTGTTCCTTTATCTCGTACCTATACTCGGTTGGATAGCGATATTCATACTGCTGATAATTGCCAAGTGGAAGATATTTGAGAGACGGAACTATCCGGGATGGTTCAGCCTTTCCAGCCTCTTGATGGGCGTCCCTAAAGCAGGTATACTTCTTTATGCAGTCGTCCTCGGATTTGTCGCCTGGGTTGACAGGAAGAAGATGTTGAAAGTTTGATTCAATAGGTCTGTTCCCGATTTTCCTACTTTTTTTCGTATTCTTGGTTTTCTTACGTGACTTTCTCCTTTAGGGGAGTCAATAAAGTTAATAAACTGAATTTCAGATATATACTATATGATCAATGATATCTGGAAGAAGGACCGGAAGATAGCTTATTTCTCTATGGAGATAGGGCATGATCCAAAGATGCCTAATTACGCAGGAGGTCTTGGTATCCTTGCAGGTGATACTCTCAAGAGCTGTGCTGATCTGAATGTCCCTCTCGTCGCAGTGACCCTGCTCTCTGAAGAAGGGTTCTTCCATCAGAGGCTTGATGCACAGGGCAATCAGTCTGAAGAGCCGGAGAGATGGAAAGTATCTGATGTCCTGGAACCTTTGCCTGACAGGGCAGTCATCCGGTTGCGCGGGCGCAATATTGTCGTGAAAGGATGGATAACATATATTCAGGGCATTACAGGATTTGAAGTCCCGGTGATATATCTTGATACTGACTGTCCTGAGAATGGTGAGTGGGATAGAGGGATAACAAAGAGATTGTATAATAGTGACAGGGAATACAGGATATCACAAGAGGTAGTCTTAGGCATTGCAGGGTACAGGATGCTCAAGGTCATGGGATACAAAGGCCTTGAGAGGTATCATCTCAATGAAGGCCATGGGAGTTTCCTGATAGTTGAGAGGATAAACAATACCAAAGTGCATTCTCATGAGAGCAAGCCGATAATGGAGAGGTATGACTTCCATAATCTGAAGAAGAAGATAGTTTTCACCACGCACACTCCTGTCGAGGCAGGTCATGACAGCTTTGATCCTGGACAGGTCAAGGAGATATTGGGGGACAGTATCAATGGGGAGCTTGTCGATCATCTTGTCCATAATGGGATGTTCAACATGACGCATGTTGCGCTCGATAACAGCAAGTACGTGAATGGTGTCGCAAAGAAGCATGCAGAGGTATCGAGGAAGATGTTTCCAGAGCACCCGATATCTTCCATAACCAATGGTGTCCATTCTGTAAGCTGGGTGAGCGGACATCTTAAGCCTGTATTTGACAGGTATATCAAGGATTGGTTCTGGGATCCTTCCTCTTTCAGGTTTGCAAAGCTCATCCCTGATGATGAACTGTGGTCTGCACATATGGAAGCGAAAAGAGAGCTTGTGGAATTCACTAACAGCTCTTGTGGGACCAGTCTTTCGCCCGATGTATTCACTCTTGGTTTTGCGCGCAGGTCAACACCTTACAAGAGAATGACCCTTATGTTCTCAAATATCGATTGGCTCAAGAAGATAAGTGCTGATGTAGGTAAGATCCAGATAATACTTGCAGGCAAGGCCCATCCTAATGATGGCGGAGGAAAAGACCTGATAAGGAGAGTGTTTGAGATAAAGTCTCAGCTTAAAGGTTCTATAGAGGTGGCGTACATCGAGAATTATGACATCGGTGTCGCAAAGAAGATGGTTGCAGGTGTCGATGTCTGGCTGAACACTCCACAGAGGCCACTCGAAGCATCAGGGACTTCTGGTATGAAAGCTGCGCATAATGGTGTGCCTCAGCTGAGCACTCTTGATGGCTGGTGGATCGAAGGTTGTATTGAGGATACTACTGGCTGGGCGATAGGTGGGCTGAAAGATGAGGATGATGCTAATGATTTCTACAATAAGCTTGAGAAGAATATTGTCCATAAGTTCTATAATGACCGTACTGCCTGGATAAGGATCATGAAGAATGCTATAGCATTCAATGCTTCTTACTTCAACACGCATAGGATGATCAAGGAATACGTATTGCAGGGTTATTTTATATAAGATTTCTTAGAACAAGTGAAAATAGTAAAATAAAAAATTAAAGTAGGATCTTACAGATCCTTTGCCATAACAGTCTTTCTCTGATTTGACTCAGCCCTTTCACAAGCTGCTTTCAGGAGACCGTGTGCATAGCAGTTCAGGCTCTCAGCAAGATCACCTGCAACATTGGATCCCTTTGCTGCTTCTTTGAGCTTTGCCTTGACGATAAGGCTCTCTGGGTGCTTTGCAGTGCATGCGAAACAGAATGGTACGTCCTTGCCCATGACTGTCTTCCTGCCATTTGCATCAGCTCTCTTGACTGCGTCTTCGACTGCTGCTCCGACTTTTGCGCTAAGTGCCTCTGCGAGGTCTCCAGCGACATTGAATCCTTTGCAAACATCTTTCAGTTTTGCTTTGACTACTAAAATATCTGACATTTGGTATCCACCTCATTTGTCGATTAAGATTTGCTTTAAACCTATTGATTTAAGCGTTTCAGGGCCTCTAAAATAGGTTATGTTATTTAAAACTTGTGGTTTTCACGTGAGAATTCTGGCATTTTAGGCGCTCTAAGTGGTGAATTTGGCATTTGAGTATTAAAAAGTTTTGGATTTTTGATATCTTGGACTTGTTCTGTATTGACTGGTCGCTTCAAAGCCTGTCTCTGCTTGGTCTTACCAAGCTTTGGGACATAGATAATGTCGACTCGCAAGCTCATCTGCATTATCAGGCTTGCAAACAAGTGTGCAAGCGCCGCCGCATGATTGATGTTGAAATGTTGAAATGCTCAAATCATTCATGATTTGGCACGCCAAAACGTATGCGTTTTGAGCGTTTTCCCGAAGGGGTCAGTATTTATTGATTATTTTTTATTTTATGTGATTCATTTCATTCTATATAATAACTGAATATTAGCGTCACCGGCTTTGGATCAGTTAGGACAACGACGAGTGGGTATGGCAGGGTTACAAAACTATTTAAGGCAGATATAGAACTTGACCGGGATGATAAGAGAGATAATAGAACTGGTCGTCATCACGTTCCTTCCATTACTGGAGCTTAGGGCGTCCATACCTTATGGTATACTGAAGCTGAAGATGGGCTGGCCAGAAGTGTTCATCATCTGTGTGATAGCTAATATCCTGCTGGGTATACTGGTCTATTTCCTGCTTGACAAGCTTGTGCATCTTGTCATCCGTATCAAGCCTATAGGGCGGCTATACAAGAGGATTGTCATCAAGACTCAGAGCAAGGTGCGGCCTTATGTCGAAAGATATGGAGAGATAGGTGTGGCACTGTTTATCGGAGTGCCTTTGCCTGGTTCTGGGGTGTATACTGGGGCTTTAGGATCTTATCTGTTAGGTCTTGGGTATAAGAAGTTCACGATCGCTTGTATTATAGGTGTCATAATCGCAGGAGTTGCTGTGACCATCATAAGCCTGTTCGGTGCTGGTGCATATGGTTTCTTCTTGAAGATGATATGATGTTTCTGTGTTAGTTTTATGGCGGGTTTTGCTTTATTTTTCTTAAGGTAACAGTATCTCCGAATGTGATTGATTTCTAGGAAGTGGTTTCAAAAATGGAAAGTTTTATATAGTTGTAGAGCTCTTTAGAGCTCTATGAGGGAAATTAAGATTTCGGATAAGCAACTATCTCTTGTTGATGATGATGTTTT
>JBDRET010000075.1:0-37883 GCA_043819495.1 Candidatus Woesearchaeota archaeon
ACATGCTGCTTTTTACCCTCATCATACAATTTTACAATCAACTCCCGCTCCTTAATCTGTGCAGATTTCATAAAAAAATCACCTCTACACACCACAAAAACTAACTACTATATAAAACAAACGATTTATGTCCTTGACTAACATATAGAAATCTTTATATATTACTTAATGCCATAATTTGCTTTACCTTTAGCGAGGTTTGGTTGGGGTGGAGACTCTGTCTCCATTCCTAGCCTTTATATATCTGGTTTCTGACACTTCATGCCAACTATCTACTGGAAAGCGTCATTTACGCCCGCGCTCTGAAAGCTCAACCATATATTCTCCATAAATGCATTCTTATAGCTTATCATTCTCTGAATCATTCTGCAAAGGATAAAACAGCCTCGTATGCTCATCGATCAACATACAGCATGTCCTGCTCAGGCATACTAACCTTTGCATTCCAGAATCTAAACACTCTTGAGACCTAGGATTGGCTAAGGGAAGCTCTAGCTGTACTTTATGTACAAGCTATCTTATACCTCTTTTGTCGTAAACAGCTGCCATAACCTGCATAATAGCACCTGGTCTAATCCAGATGCCACTTATGTGGCAGCCATCACCTCTCAACCCTAAAATGAGACTTTTCCCATGAAATCTTCTCGTTTCAGATCTTCTGTAATGTTGAGCACAAGGCTCTTCTCTACATCAAACCTGCCTTTCAGGGTCTCCATGAACTCGTCGACATCTCTTAACTCCCTGAACACTAGCTCGGCCAGAACGTCAAAATCAGAGCTGGTCCTATAGAGCGAATTCACATTTGGGTGATCCTGAAGGTACGTAAGCAACTCTGCTTTCGAACCTCCCACCTTCAATGCAATTTTCGTCTTGGCGTTGAACCCGAGCTTCTTGAAATCAATAAGGCTCGAGTGCTTCGTTATGAACCGCTTCTCATACCTTCTGACGTTGTCATAAATCGTTGTCACGGGTATATGTGTCCGTCTAGAGATACTCGTCAATCTCTGTCGCGCATTGTTCCTGAGGTAGGACAAAATCATCAAGTCCTTTCTTTTCAGCATATTGCACCTCGTTTCTTGCTTTCCAGGTTTAAAAACCTGAACTATTGACGGAAGCCAGCAAAAACAGCCAGCAAAAACATAAACCACCGGAATCACTAGAAGGGAAGAGCGTCAGTGTAATCAAACGAAAACACAAGGTGTGGAGGACCCTGCCCTTCCCTTCATTATCAGCGTCATCAGAACCGGTTGCTGTCTAAACCACTGCTCCCCTCTACTTTTAGTTACGGTAAAAAACTGTATAAAACTTTGGAGGTCTTTTCTGCCCGTATCGCAAAATTTATATACTATTATTGCGTATTACTAAAATAAGGGGCGAGATGTGAAAGTGATAAAGCTAGACACTAAAGACAAAAGGATACTACTTGAGCTAGATCGCAACTCAAGACAGCCGATCTCTACAATAGCCAAGAAAGTGGGCTTATCAAAAGAAGTAGTGAACTACAGGATAAAACGTCTCGTCGAGAAGGGCATAATAAGAGGATTCCATGCCGTGATAGATCCGGCCAAGATCGGATACACCATCTACCGTCTATTCATAAAGTTCCAGAACATAACACCTGCAGATGAAGAAAAGATCACGGATTATCTGAGGAATCATCACACCATCGGATGGGTCGCTGCCTACGAAGGGTTCTACGACCTTGCAATACTATTCTGGGCAAAAGACGTATACGGATTCAATGAGATATACGAAGAGATACTCAACAACTACGGCAAGCACTTCCAGGAACATTTCATCAGCATAGTCCTCACAATACATCATTTCAAGCACAACTACCTGTTCGACTCTTCAGACTATTCCAAGGCGATAATCGGAGGGAAGAAAGAGAAGGCAGACCTCGACGAGCTTGACATAGAGATACTGAAGATACTAGCAGCTGATGGACGCAAGACAACGCTTGAGATAGGCAAGAAAGTCGGAGCATCACCAAACACTGTCAAGTACCGGATAAAAAAACTGATCGATAGCGGCGTAATAGTCACGTTCAACACCATGATAGATACGTCTGCACTCGGCTATCAGCATTATAAGGTATTCCTTAAACTCCAGAACATGAACCGCCAGGTAAAGAGCAGGCTGATGGAATACCTCAGGCAGAACAAGAACACGATCTACATCACAGAAGCCATAGGACTTGCAGACTTCGAGTTCGAGATACAGGTCACAAACAGCCTTGAACTGCACAACATGCTACGTGACCTACGGACAAATTTCCCAGACATAATACGTGACTGCAAACCCGGACTGGTATTCAAAGAACACATGATAAATTATCTGCCTTTCCCAAGCGACGAGAAAAGACTATCAAAGTAATCCTCATTCTTGCACCCGAGACTCAATCGCATAGCATCTCTCAGTTCAGGCTGGGTATCATTCAGGTCTCTTATCACTCCATCATTATACTTGTTACTGCCATTGAGCTCAGTTATCGTCCTTGTGAACTCCTGGAAAGGCACATCAAAGGCATGCAACCCAACACCCTCCATCTTCGTACAATACTCAGGACCATAACTTTCTATGAAATTATAACGGACCTTGCTATTGCCGAAAGGTTCTATACCATCCACCCTACTCGCAAGTCCATCTATCACAAGATCACTTATAGGACTGAATCCCTGTTCCGTCTCAACAAGACGATTGAACATCTCAAGATAATGCTTCCATACTGGAGCGCCACACATCTCTCTCTGAACGACATGTCCATTGACTTCATCATGTTTCATGAAATCCCAATAGCCCAGCCAGGCATACACATTAGCATGATGCGGCTTCACATCCTCTTCCCTGAGCTCATATATGCTAGTCCACTTACTCGTCTGCAGCAGATCATGCATCTCCTGTGGCATATCCTTAGGGTCATCAAGCTTGAATATGCGTCGCTTCCCTCCTCTTGGCTCCACATCAAATATGAAACACCCTCCATCCTTACTTACACGAGGTATACGCAAGTACTGGGCGGCAAATGTCTTTGCATGCCAGTCCCAGATCGATATCAGCCCCCTATCTGAACAGAGTGATTGCAATAGATTGAACATCTTGATCAGGTTAGTTATGTGACAGAGCGATGCACCTGCCTTGATACTGTCCACACGGCCCATATAGTCTCTGATCTCAAGATTGGTGTCAAGATCCATGAAATTGCTATTTATGGTCTTCACGTAACGGACAGGCTTGAATCTGCAATCAGGAAATGCTGAAGGGTTGGTCAACTTGTTGTCCACCCTATACGTCGCGTTCTGATTGACATCCACAAGGATCGCTTCAAGATATTCATTATAGTCTGATGGGATGAGACCGCGCAAAGCAAGCTCATCCATCTTGTTCAATAACATCACTGAGCTCGTCCCGAACTTCCCTGTCCCAAGATCCATCAACACATACCTTCTCTTATCAGATTCCCAACGCTCAGCATTCTGCATATCTTCAAATACCCTTATGATATGGCGTTCATCGACTTCGGCAGATGTACTGTTCATCAACTTTGTTATCTGAGTGGACTCCTCTATCTTCTGCAGGTGCTGCTGGCTCTTGTCATTCTTCCACTCAGGAGAATATGATGCATTACCTATACGCTCGCATATGGTATTTACCATTGCACGTATATTTTCACGTGGTATGTCGCGTACCAGAGGGACATCACGACGGATAAGAGAGTCAAGCTCTCCGAACTTTATCCAGCAATTATAATAATCAGAAGCTATCCTCACTAATGACCCTATCTGTGATGAAGGCCAACGTCGAGATTTTCTATGAGGATCAAGGATCCGTGCATACTCTTCCTTGAACCAGAGACCCTGCTCCAGCATGGCATTTAGCACTGACCGTTCCATTGTCCGTCCAGCTATGCTTTCCAAAGGCATCATCATCTCCTCCGGTCCCCTGCAGGAGATCTACGTCCGAGCAGCACATCATAATCCGGAATCAGCTGTATCACGCAAGTATTATCCTTAGGACTCTTCTTCACCAGTTCATAATTGAAACCGCGTTCCTCAAAAGACTGCAGGAGCGCCGGCGACATCACACGGCTCTCACCGCACCTTATGATCTGGTTCTTCTGGAGATTGAACTGTCCGCCAAGCATGGTTGTCGGTTTCAATGTCACAAAATAGAACTCTACCCTATCAGCATTCGGCGTCGGGATAGGTGCATAAGTCGAATATGCCCTCTCATTCGTCGGAAGAATGACCTGCTGCGTAGACGACGGATCATAACAGAAGACTTCCCTATCCACCTCAAGACATTTGAGCAGGTAGAAAAGATGCATCTCCTCTGCACGCCGATCATCATAATACTTCATGTTCAATGCCTCTGCACCTTCTATAAGTATGGTCGAAGGATTCTTATTACCTCTATTATAGTGTTCGACACATATCCCTGTCAAGGCAGTTATCACCTCATCAGAAGCGGTCTCAAGGTTGAAATATGTCCTTCCGAACAATGTTATTATCATCTGCCTATCTATCGGACCTATATCATCATAAGATATATGCCTGACATCCTTACGGGTCGTCGACGGGAAAAGCATATTCCTATGACAGTTCCATACAGCACGGCTTATCATGGTCTCGTTTATATCATACAGATCAAGAGCGACATCCGGATGCGTCTTGGTATTCCTCTGCCTGAAATATTCCTTCTGCAGCAGGTCAAGCATGACTATCTCAGGCAATGCATCCCCGCAGGCAAGCCCTATCAATGCAAGATCCTTGGTCTGTATCACCCCTCCTTTCCTGGAGAGATTCTTGACTACAGCCTGCATCAGGTCCCTATCTATCCTCTCCTCGAGCAAAGCCTCTGCATTGAGGTCCATGTAACTGTCAGCAGACTCATGCCACCTATACCATGCATCATTATGCTTTCCCAGATCAAGTATGTATGGACTGACCTCACCGACCCCCAGGTAATCAGAGAAATAACGGATGACATGATCATCAGCCTTCCTGCGATTAGCACGATCCTCTATTATCTCTATGAGCCTGCGCCGCTCATTCCGCCTACGGGTCTTCTCCTCTGAAGCCACCCTGAGCAGCTCTTTATACAGCCGCTCTTCAAAAGGGTTCAAGACAGGCTTTTCTGGCCAGTTGAAATGCGCTTCCCTGGTCTTATAATGTGCCTCAGCAAATACAAGAAGATCAAGCGCATTCTCCTTCTCACGGAGATTATCGACAATATGCTCAAAATACTCAGCTTCAATATCACCGAACTCTTCCCTCAGCTTCCTTGTAACTTCCAGGATGTGGAGATTGGCGTCGAACTTCGCTCCCTGCAATAACGGGATGACTGCATTGACGTCCTCTCTCCTGAAAGGAGTCTTGCCTGACTCAGGCCGCATTATCCTTCCCAGGAACTGATTGCAATTCTCGACGAGCATCTCAGCCATGTCAGGCGTGACACTCATAGAGAAGAATTTTGCGAGCTCATTAGGCCTGTACTGGAGACCTACCTCACCACGAAGAAGCAATGCTATCTTATATGCCAGCTTGTATAAGTTGCTCACATATTTCTTGCTTTCGACCTTTCCATTCGAATTAGTACCGATACATCCTATCGCACGCTCGATGAAAGTGAACACATTCGACGGCGTCTCAGCCGGAAGCTTCAGAAGAGCACCATACATCTGAGGGAAATCATCAATCTCATCCTTATCATTGAAAAGGCTACAGAGATGATATGCAGCAGAAGGCGTCTTTGAATCCGCGACACCCAGGTTTGAACTCAGATCCCTCACCTTCGTACCATACGTCACATTCGAAGAATTGATCAGCCGCTCCACCTTCTTCAGGAGCAATGCCCTGGCCTTCCTCGTCATATGAACTGTGCTCTCGAGTCCAGATGCAGAAGTCTTGATGTCAGCAGCAAACTTCCTGCTGTCAATACCCTTATCAGCATTACCCTGCCAGTTATTCCATATCTCTGCATAGACATACACAGGAACCTTCGCCTTGATCGTCTTATCTATAGCATCAACGACCATCTCGAACTGCTCGCGCGGAGCAGGATACTCACTGAAGAAGCTCTGTCTCAAAGAATCATATTTGATTGCACGATGCAGGAGGCTCAATACCTCTGCAGGAGGTACAGAACCATTGCTGAATATAGTATTATTCAATACGTTGCTTGCATTCAGGACGTCTCCAGTATCCCAATCCTTATCATGAAGGTGATTGAGCAGCCCTGCAAGCTTAGGCTTGCACTCATAGTGTACAAGAAGAAGCTGTTCTAACTTCTGCTGTTGGGTGGTCAACTCCTCAAACTTCTCTAATCTCTTGCTATCACGCCTCTTGTAGCCTGACCTACTCTTCTCAGTACTTGCCCAATTGCCTGTGAATAAATCCTTCACTACATCTACAAGTTTAACCATGCATCATCCTCCTGAAAACTAATCGCCCGATAGCGCCAGCAGTATCGCTAGCAATGATCATCTCTTTTGCAAAATGAAAACATAAAGACCACACTCAACTCAATCTACGCGCCCAACGCACTCAACATAAAAACACTCAAAATCTTTGATTTTGGTGTGCCAAAGCACCAGTGCTTTGAGCATAATCCCGACTCCATCGGGATTATTGAACGTGTAAAAAGGAATAACTGCCGACTCCATCGACATCATTCCTTCATCACACATATTCAATCGAAATCCACACCATTTATCCGCATCATCCTTGCGGAATGATCAAGAGGCACCATATCGATATTCTCCTGCTGGAGCCATTCGGTGCCAAACTTCCTGTAAAAATCAGCATGCGCCTTCTTGAACTGATCAGCATTCCTCCATACTGACCTTACGAATATCTTGCCGTCATATGTCTCATGACAGTCGATACAGTTGTTCCATTCAGCCATCAGATCAGACATTATCTTCTTTGTCTTGATAAGATACGGGCTGGTGACATGTATCTTCTGCATCATCATGATGTTATACCCTATTGCTGCAAAGTTCGGGACATTGAGCGAATGGAATACATCATCCTGCTTCAGCTTATTGTGCAGCCGCCTTACAGATACCTCATTAAGGTTCACCTTCTTTGCTATCTCGCGGAAAGTATAATCCTTATTATCTATGAGAAGCTTAAGTATCTTTTTTTCATTCAGCTTAAGCGAACGTGTATCATCAGCCATAGTGCACCCCGGAAAGACTAAAAGACTGTAAATATACCATAAAAAAGTAAGCAATATTCATTTATAAAGCTTTGTAGCAAAAAATACAAACTAACGCAATAAATGCAAGAAACAGTGCATTTTAGGTAATCAATTGAATATATTACGCTCCTCCTTTATAAATGGTAGATTGAAAATACGTTCTTCAACTTAAAAACATTTAAAAGAATGAAGAGATAGAGGGGATAAAATGGCAGATACTAACATTACCGACAAGAAGGTTAAGCATACTGCATATCCTCTTGCCAAGTTCAACCGTGCATGTGCCTGGTCGTTACTGGTACTGATAACGATATATTTCATCTCAGGCTTCGGGATAACGAAAGCAGGAATGATATCTGCTGCATCAATAGGGCTTATCCATAAGATAACGTCATTCAGGTTACACACTTATCTTGTCCTGCCATTGGCTTTCGCATTCCTATGCCACACATTGATATCGATACGTTTTGCAATGATCAGATGGAATGTTAAGAACAAGATACTCCTGAACTACGTGACAGCCAGTATGGGCATATTGCTTTTCGCGCTTGTCGTGTATGCTTATCTCTCCTGACACGGCAATCCTAAATATCTAAAAATAAAAAATCACTTATCAGAATCATCATTCTTGTCTTCAACCTTATTCTTGCCATAAGATGGATGAGGCAAGAGCGGCGGTCTTGTCTTTGGGTAGAACTCGCGTTTCAGCTCCACACGAGAGACCAGCGTCGATGGACAGATAACGCTCGAATCGATACCCTGATGGAACCTGCTCACACCTGAAGCCTCATGAGGCACGGTAACAGAATAATCATCACCAGTAGATACAAGGTTAGTCATGGTCGTGTCAGGATTACCCACTATCTGCGCACCTCTCACGAGCTGACGGTCCCCTCTCTTGAAATGAGTATCTGAATCCTCATCATATGCCTCCTTTGCCCATATGCGATAAGTCAGACGAGGAGTCAATGTGTAAAAATTCTCTTCGTTATCTATATTCGCCTCAGTCACACCAGACATGAAGAAGCCATAATCATATCCTTTCTCATCGCAGATCCCCAGAAGCTTCTCTACAAGCTGATCCCCAGAATCCTCATTCTTCGACGATATCACCATGTTAGTCATGCAAGGGACCACATTATCCCCTCCATATATCGCATGACCGTTAGGTTCCTGCATACCCTTGATGTACTCCCTAGTACAGGGGAATCCTGAGACCTTCCCTTCAGTTATCAGGTCTATCGGCAGGCAAGGCATGCCCTGATGATCATATTTCCGTCTCCCATTAAGATGGACAGTCTTACCTGACCTATCAGTGAATGTTACCATGTCAGGCCTATCCTTGACAGAGAGAAAATCAGGCAATACCTTCTCGCCAGTCTCCGGAAGAGTCATCTCAGAGACAGAAGAGAAACAGCATGCGTTAAGAACTGTGCTTGCGAGCACAGTGTACAATAGCTGTGCAGAGAACTCTTGATCGAATATTGCAGGCCTGTCAAGAGGTTCCTGGACAGGAGCGATAAGCAGCGCATCAAGAGTATCAAGACATTCCCGGGTGATTCCGATCAGCTCCTCATTTGAAGGAAGATCTGCAGGATCGCTGAAATACATCGTCTTGTACACACCGACAGTGTCTCCCCTGAACTTGCGGTTCTTGTGATGGGTCACCCCTTCAGCAGTCATATCTATCTGATAGAAACGTCCATTGGTCAGTATCTTTGACCCCTCAGAGTTTATGAAATATCTTGCAGTATTACGTGCATTGAGCTCGATTGAACTGTCAGTCAGTCTCTCATGCTCCTTGAACAGCGTCGTAGCACCAGCCAGATTCCTGCACCACTCAGCAGCATCAAGCCCGATATCAAGCTCATCCTCATGATACTCGTGAACCCCTTCCACTGAGAATACAAGCTCTTTAGATTTCTTCTTTGATGACAGGAACAGCTTGCCCTTCTTGCGCTCAAGATAATCAGAAGCTGCCTGCTTAAAAGCACCATCTGTCATGAGCCACAAGGCCACATCAAGCGACCCTTCTGCAGGTTCAGCAAAGTTCCCATGGAAATCATAATCATAACCCATCATCTTGCAATCATCCCTGCCTACACGGACCTCAGTACCTATGAGCGCATGTTCATGCTGTTTACAGTCTACAGAACCCACATCACTGTTCACGATTAGCTCGTCAGTACGCACGAAAGAGTACGATATGTATTTGGGCGCAAGATCCTTGTAATACGGCATACGCAGACCCTCAATGTTGCGCTTCAGCTCATTGCGCATCATGTCCACAAGGTCTTCAAGTCTTGTCTTGAATCTAGTCATATTGCAACCTCACATATTTACAAGAGCACATATTTACAGCAGCAATCACTTCTCATCATCCCCCTTCCTTGATGCGATCTTCCTCATATATGTGGATGGCTTGGGCAATGGATTCGGAGTCGAAGTCTCATCTTTCTCATTGATCTCCATATTAGAGAACACAGAAGAAGGCGCTACACAGCAGACTTTCACCCAGCCAGATTCTGCACCACACACACCAGGCCATACGACATGATCATCGCCCATGCCGACAAGATCATTCAACATTATCAGAGGAGTACCAGTTATCTCAACACCTCTGACCAGCTGCACATCCCCTCTCCTGAACTGTCTCTTCAACTCCTTATCATAACAGTCACGCGAATACAGCCGATAAGTCTTGTCAGGGAATACCTTGAAGAAATCATCTTCAGTGCCAGTATACCCTCCGCTAGAACCTTCAAATATGAGCCCATAATCCTTGTCCTGCTTGGCACATTCCTCGATGAGCCGCTCCCTAATATCATGCGGGCTCAGAGGCGTGCTTGAATACGCGATAAGATTAGACATACGGCCGACAGGATCCTCTTCGCCATCACACCTCCCATGACCATTAGGAGGCACATCATATCCGCCTATGGGTTTGCGTGATGTCAGGTAATTGCGCAGCACCCCTTTATCGAAAAGCACGACGTTTGATGCTTTGACCCCTTCACTGTCATACTTATAGTGACCCATCAGACCGACCCTGTCCTTATCCTTGTCATCTATATACCTCTTAGCAGGATTATCGACAAGGTTGACAAAATCAGGCGCCACCTTCTTTCCTATCTTACCCTCAAAAGTATCCCCTTCCCACTCTGAATCCTGACGTTCACCTTCAAGACGGTGACCGACAATCTCATGGAAAAGCACACCAGTCACATCGGGATCGAATATTGCAGGGAATGAGCCGGGCTTTTGCACCGGTGCATTACGAAGCTCTTCGAGCTCTTTGATCATATCAGATATCTCATCACTTATCTTCCTCTTTGACGGTATCTCACTGTAGTCCCGCGTGAAATGTCTCCTGCTTGAGCAGAGCAGTTCACCATCCCCCTTTGCGACAGCATCTGCACTCATGTAAAGATAATAATGCTCAGCATGCTGCACTATAGATGTACCTTCGCTGTTGACATAGAGGCTGCAGATATTCTCGACAGTAAGGCTTATCTTAGCATTGAGAACATCTGGTGACTCTCCCATCTTCTTTGATGCTGATTTCATGAAACGCTTCCAGCTCTCATAATCTATCTTGGGCTTCCTGTCAGGCTCTACCCGGTAACGTACAGGAGGCATCTTCGTGAAACTCGCAACCTCAATATCCTGGTCAGAATCCACACAACCTCCGCACTTTTCCAGATAATCCTCTTGTGCTGATTTGAATGCAGGCCATGATATCTCCCACAATGTATTCCTCATAGAAAGGTAATTATCAGTCATAGGTACAACGTCAGTGACTTCAGATCCTTTGCCGTCAAACTTATAGTCACCCACACGCACCTCAGCCCTCAGAGTGTTCTCTGTGCTCGATGCCTCGTCAGCTATCGCTCCGTTGATAGCCTCTATCTCGAATGAGTCATTATACAGCAGAAGATAGGACGTGAAATACGTCTCTGCATCATATCCACTGCATTCAAATCTCTGCCGTGGATCCTTCACATGATCCTCAAGCGCCTTGAGCTTATTGTGCAGCTTCATCTCTTACCCTCCCCTTTCTTCTCTATCTTAGGCATCATGAACTCCACATCTATGAAACGAGGCACGCCTTCCTGCAGTCGGGATGACCAATTGTGCTCCTCGAGAATCTTGATATTCCCGCTGTCAGAAGTCTGCAGTTCAGCATGGAAATCAATACTATACACATGCTGCTTGCTCGCATACCCTATATATCCTAAAGGGTTCGTCTTATTATCAGACCACGTCGGCTCAACCATGATCCAATGGTAGCTCCCATCCTTCAATGGAATGAGAATCTCTGCCCATGCATGATAACCATCCACCTTAGACCCATCAGATACGAGAGTATCACCCTCAGCAGGCCTTGATGGTATCCCGAACCCTCTTAGCAGGGTGACAAGAAGCCCTGCATAATCATCACAATCACCTTTGCCCTGATAGAGCAGATCCACAGGATTGAGATTCAGTTCAGGGAGGTAATATGTTATGGAATCATTCGTCTTTTCCATGGCATATTCAAGTATGGCAAGTACATCTCCAGGATCACCACCATACCCATCTATGATCTCCTGCATCTCAAGAGCATCATAAGGGAACTGATCAGATCTTTCTGTGTATTGTCTGAAATAATCAGAAAGCTCGTCGTAAGCCCGGCTTTCCGCAATGTCAGACCGTGAAGGTAGCTTTGCAGGATCAAGCTTCAGCTTTGAGCTCACACTCACCTCAAGATCGCCAAGAATATCATCACGCGAGATGACACCGTCCTGGACAAGAGATACTATGTCGATAGAATATTCTTTCGAATCACTTATGCTATTTACCTGCGTGCTGATGAGATACTTCTTTGGCATCTCCTCCCCATTCAAGCGTATAGACGATATATCGAACTCATGAGGGAATATATCAGGAACTTTAGGCAGCAACCGGAGATCTGCACTGTGATGTATCTCTCCTGACAATGACCAATACGAGAGCCCACCTATCCTTATACGGGACTCAAGATCCACCTCCTGCGGCGTGTCGTAAGCGCGGATACACATGGTCTCCTTGCTCACCTTCCTATTGCCGATAGTGCGATTGCGCTTCGTGACCTGTCCACCGCCGATACGGAAAGAATCCCGCACCACATCAACCACCTTATCATGCATAAGACAGCTATCTATACCATCAGCTTCAGGGTAATCATCATATCTCTTTATGACCTCATCAGACACTGCATCAAAAGTCTTGTTCCGCATCAACCTGGCATCGTAAGATGATAACCAAAGACCTATCGTGGCCGCTGATGCTATCGCGATTGCAGCACCATACATCTTTCTTGCAGGAGTCCACCACGAGAAATTCAAGCTGTCGAGCGGATCTTCCGATCCAGCTGCATCTACATTCTTCTTACGCTTTTTTCGGAAGAACATGCGTCATACCTCTCAACATCTTATCATACAGCTGGCCACGCTCAGAATCATGACCATATCTCTTGATCGCAGAACGGAAATATTCCACTTCTTGCGGCATATCACCATCAAAACCTTTCAGACGGGTGTAGATCATATCTGCAAGAACATCGTCGTGGAGCTGGCACGCAAGATCTGCAGCCTGCTTGTAGCTCTGTGCAGCATCCGAAAGATCCCAACTCTCTGCATGCCTATCCCCCTTGTCTATGAATCGGGATATGCGGCGTACCAGCTGGAGCTCTACCGAATCATTCTTGTGGATGTACTCCTTCTGCATCTTGCATACGCGAAGCAGGACAGGATACATCCTCTCTAGAACAGGATCAGAACTCTGCCCGACATGATATCTCATGCTGTCATAAACTCCCCTCAGATCAGGAATAGAATCAGCAATCTCTAACGCTTCACAATACGCAAATCCCTTCGTTACAGGATTGATAGCATTGAAAGGATCATAACCCTGAAGATATTCATGACGCGCATCTGCCGCTGCCTTGCGCTCTCCGACACAGTCAAGAAGATAAGCCAGCAGCCAGGTATCATCCTTAAAGCACAAGTGATCATACATATTATCAAAAGATGTGCTAAGGTCGTATGCAGTATTCCTGAGGATATGGACTGCATCAGTGACTCTTGAATCCTCTGCAAACGAGACAGGACTTGAATCTACCTTTCGCTCAAGAGCAGAAATTACATCCGTATGAGGATCATCCAACAGTTCCAGCATCAATCTTAACACCTTTAGCGATTCTTAAAAAATCCATGAACAAAAACGTAAACACATCCAAGACCACACATCACAAAACAGAGTTTGTGCGCTCTGGTCTATCGCAAACATGAAAATATCGCGCCGCTCAACACGTGAATATGGTGATGATGAACGTGAGCATCTGGTTTTCGCCCGTGATTCCGACGACAAAAATTCTGTAGCGCAACCTGCAGTACATGACGCGTTCCGGCAACAGACGGCATGACTCAGCAGAGCATCAAGCGATCACTTGACCCTCACGAAGTTCTTATCACTCACACTTATTATCTTCATCCTCAGCCTGCTTCTCGGCCTACTGTATTTCCACTGCTGTAGGTCGTCAAGCAGAGAGATGATCTCTGCATGCCATATCAGCCGTCTTATACGGAAACGCCTCACAAACCTATTCTTCAGGTCCCTTAGTTTCCACATCATTTTCCCACAGGCTCCTAGACTTGATTATACTCTTCTGAATATTGAGCGGTATCATGTCAACCTCTTCACCTGCGAGCCAGTCCATCCCATGCTTCTGATGGAATCTTGTCCTTGCGTTCTTGAAATCCTCTGCACTCTTCCACACGCTACGGATGTATATCTTGCCGTCAAATGTCTCATGACAATCTATACAGTTCCTCCATTCTGACTCTATCTTTGCAGCTATGAATGGAATATCTGATAATGACCTGCTGTTGACGTCCAGTTTCTGGACGATCATCACCTTATACCCTAACAGAGGATAATTCGGCACTATGATCTGGCTACATATGTTCTCGGCGAACAGCCGGTTGTACAGCCTGCGGGCGGTCTGCTCATTCACTCCGACTGCTCTCGCTATCTCTTTGGGTGTCGCATTCGTGTTCTGGAGTATGTACCCCAGTATCTTGCGTTCCTTCTCATCAGGGTCATATACTGTGTCAATCTTCTCTTCGTACATATTCATCCCCTATTTGATCTCTGTCAGTTCCTTATTCTTACCTGAGTAATAGTATAGCGTTATGTTGCCGCAACCACCGAGATAACCCCTCAGCCTCTCCAGCTGTGCACGGGCCTTCTGCGGATTGTCCGCGACCTTCACCTCGTAGATGTCCCACTGGCCATCCACTATCCCGACCAGGTCTATCTCTCCCACGACGCGTCCCGTCTCTGGATCACGCACGTGGACTTCAGTCATCGTCAAGTTATATCTTCCCCGCACCCTCTCTTCAAGAGCCTGCACGATCTCACTGTGCTCCAGCTGCTTATCTTTGCCACTCATCAAGCCCCTCCAATCGCTCCAATACTTCAGCGTCAAGATCAGAGAAGTTCACCTCGATCGTATCTTCCGCCTCAAGCATCTCCACCAGACCATCAACATCATAATCCAGGTCAGGCCTGCCATGGGCTGCCATGGTCATGTACTCCCTCTTGAGCTCAGGAAGAACATACTGCTCAAGCAGCCTTTGATCAAAAGCACGGAGCTTCGCCTCGTAATCAAGCCCTTCCAGGAAAGTCCTACGCTCAAGATGGACATAATCTCCCCTATGCTGCGTGTGCACTTCGGCAGCTATCGTATCGACCATCCTTGCCGACAGCTTGTGCTCTATCGCAAAATCATATAACCGGTCGAGCACTTCATCACAACCGCTGAACATATCATACAGATTCACATCAGCCATCTGAACACCCCCATCTAAACACCACCCTTAGCATTGTTCCCCGTCGACAAAGCCATCACAGCACCCGCTGCCCTGCTATCATCATATGAAGTGAAACCTATCTTCCTCTTATTCTGCTGACGCTCACCAGGATCATATTTATCCACTGCAGCCTCTATCTGATGCTGAAATATCTGTACCTCATCAGGAGATATCATCTGTTCAGGTGGAAGAGTATCTATGAAATAACTAATCTGCTCACGTGCAGTCCTCTTCAGGACCTCTGCGATATCCGCACCACACATACCTTTAGAATACATCCTGTCAGCGATACGTGTGTAATCATCTATCGTATAGACCTGCCTGCCTGCACGACGGGCACGCCATTCTACCTGCTTCCTGAGTATCTCTTCAACACCTTTCCTGTCAGGATGAGGTATCTCGACGACATAATCAAACCGCCCTGCCCTGCGGATAGCAGGATCGATTATATCCAGACGGTTGGTCGCAGCGACGAATATTATCCCTCCTGCTTCAGCCATTCCATCCATGTAACGCAGCCAGACCTGCTTGCAGCGATCCATGACGCCATCACCCTGCACACCCCTATTGCCGAAGACCTGCTCGGCCTCATCCATGAACACGACAACCTTGTTCCCTTTCTCGACATAGACTTCCTGACATTTCTTCAGCATCATCTCAAGAGTCTTCTCCGCTTCACCTACCCACTTGCTTATGAAACTCGTTACAGGCACTTCCAGGAAATATGCACCAAGCTCATTTGATATCGCCTTCCCGAGCATAGTCTTTCCACATCCCGGAGGACCGTGGACAAGAAGACCTCTTGGAGGCTCTATAGCATACACCTCAAACATCTTAGGGTACATCATCCCATGCTGGAAATCACGCACCTTCTCAAGCACACCAGCAAGGCCACCTATATCAGAGAATTTCACATCCTCTTTGCATACATTGAACTGGCCCTCAAGATCAGCGACAGGCTGAGCATAATGCTGCAGCTTCTTGGCAAACTCATCCACCCTCTTCTCAAGCTCCTCCTTCTGTTCACGCTGCTTTCCGATAACATTATGCATCACATCAGTCTTCTTCTTCAGCTCCTGGATCACCTCGCCCTGAGTATTGATCACATCGAGCATTGCCTTCTTCTCCTCTTCCCAGGCATAGCTGAATCCTATCTCTTCTTCAGCATCTTCACTATCAGAATCAGAGTCTGATGCGTTGTCCATATCCTCACCCAGAGAAGGATCTTCACCCAGAACAGGCTCTTCATCAGAACCGTCGATGGATACATCCTCCCCTTCACCAGAGGATCCTTTACGTCCATCTCCTGTCATGTGCTGCAGTACACCTCATCTCTTCTTCTTGAGCCCCTGCTCGACAGCATCCTCAAGCACCTGTCTGCCAATCCTCCTAAGATAGCCTGCAGGCAGCGCCTTCTCGCTGAAGTCACCAGGCATCGGCATCGTAATCAGATGCGCCGCCTGTGTCCTAGGGACACTAGAAGCATAGTATTTCTCTGTCGGGGACACGCCCTGCATTGTCGCCAGACGATAGCCGACACTGAACGTGTTATCACCTGTCTTGTATACTTTCAGGTAATTCTCATGCGTATGTCCTGCAAGAGCCAAGTCTGCACCTACATTCTTGCCTTCACCTACAAGCCCTTTTCCTCCAGAACCTTTTGGATCATGCTGGACAACGACATTCACAGGACCGAACTTCGGCTTCCCATCAGCACCCATACCATAATCAGGAATGTTTATGATCCTGGCATTGCTGTACCCACCTATGTAGACCCTCTCTGATCCTGCATCTTTCTTATGGTAATCAGGCTTGCCGACCTCATAGACACCTGTACCACGTGCCTTGGCACGGACCACAAAAGTATCAGTCTCTCTCATGCCGACATCACGCAGGACATCATCACTATGGTTCCCTGGCACTGCAGTGTGAGCATGCTTAAGATCACTTTTCTCAAGCGTAGGCACAAGGAAGCGGTCATAATAATCAGCCACCCTTTCCAGGATGACAGACATGCTCTCGACACTCCCCCCCATCGCATCATTAGTGATCTTCATCGCAAGTTCCATCACAGCATCCTTATCAGATGGGTCAAGAGCGAGAAGATCGTCGAGGTTCTCCCTCAATAAGATGTGTGGATCCCTCTTATCATGATACCTGTGGTTCCACTTCTTTGAATTGGCCTCTCCTGCATCACCACCATTGATGTAACCTGCAGCTTTCGCTTTCTTGCCCCTGAACTTCACAGCATTATCAAGCAAGAAATTATACAGCGCAACAAGACCGTCCTGAGCCATGTTATCCTCTTCAGGAGATCCCTTATGCTCATCAGATGAAGCACATATCATCGAATAGGACTCCGGCTGCCTGAGTGCTGAACCATCCTTGAAATTCTGATACTGTATCCATTCAGTATTCACCAGGCCTGCAGCATCTTTCGCTATTATCGTCAGTCCAGATACAGAATCATTGTTCTGACGGTCGATTGCAGCTATCTTCCTTGTGCCGATAGGCTTACCGCCGCTCATCCGCACAGTCTTCTTGCCTCTGATGAACTCAGATATCTTTGCCTGATCCTCAAAAGGGAGCGCGCTGACTATAGTTATGAATTCCTCTCCAGCATCAGGATCGTATGAAGACTGGTTCTTGAAATTGGTCTCCTCTACAGAATCGCGCACCT
Source organism: Candidatus Woesearchaeota archaeon (assembly GCA_043819495.1). Taxonomy (GTDB): domain Archaea; phylum Nanobdellota; class Nanobdellia; order Woesearchaeales; family UBA11576; genus JABMQF01. The sequence continues at coordinate 17,779 of JBDRET010000075.1, forward strand.
TCTGGAACTGCTTGAAACCTATGCCCGCATGGCCGCTCTCAAGTATCACATCCACACCATCCCTGGCCGCCTCTCCGAGCTCCTGCATCACCTTCTCCTGGTATTGCGTCATCTTACCGTGCGTCGAGTAGAGCAGGCCATGTTCACGCCGCTTCAATACTCCCCATGTACTGTGCCTGCTATGAGCATAGTCTACAGTAAGGTCTCCGAACTGGAGTATCGACGGATTAGTCACCAACGTCGCGCCCGCACCTTCACAGACTCTCTCGTATCTCGCGTATAGCTCCGTCACGAATTTCTGTGTCAGGAACTGCGCCATGGGACGTACTTTCTTGACCCTGAAGAGATTTGCCTTGTCCTCAAGATCCTCTATCGATGCATGCGCCCTCTCGAGCTTCCTGTCGCAACTATCGATCTTACGTTTGACCGTTGACCTATCCCTTGCAGCACCTTCAGTTTCCTTGATCGAATTGTACCGTTTCTGGTACTCCTTCTTCTTGGATTTCACAGTCTTAACATCGCCTTTCTTAGACGCTATGTTGTCAGCAAGGTCCTGTTTCTCACGCAGCAGCATCTCGTTCATGACAGCAGATACTGTGTACTGTATATCTTCAGAATCAATGGACAGGACCAACTTTGCATCAGGCAGCTTCTTTCGCAGCTCCGCCAACCGGGTCTCAAGAATCGACATCTGCGTGCACATCATGTGATCATACTGGTCACGGTTCTTGATGCGATCCATCTCTTCAGTGCAGAATTCCTCAGACTTTGACCAATAGGTCAACACATCATTGAGATATTCCGGCCTGTCAAGACGGGTCAGAGCACCATCAACAAGAACACCTGATATCTCCGGATCACGTTGCATAAAATCAAGAAGCGCATCATATGCCTTATCGTTGAAATAGTCGGTATCATATCCGACCTCACTGAGGACACACACCCTGGACGGCCTGCCATCATTGACAAGCCCTTCAAGCGTCTGTCTCTTTTTTTTAGCGGGTTTGGTTGTCCTAGCCATTTTGTCCCCTCCTTTTGGAGCATCCACTCATAATCATCTATGCAGCCATGCACTGCATCAAAATCATCCTAAAATATCACGAAAACATTCCACAAAAACATCTCACAAAAATAATCCACGAAAATATTCCATGAAAAGGACACGGGACCGGAGATATGCTTTCCGGGCGATACTGTGGAGAACATAGTGTTGAGTGCGTCTCCCGGCCCCGTGCAAATATGAACACCTCTTCTTGAAAACCTGTTGAACATTCACCTCTCTTCCTTATCCATAGGAATGTAATCATTGATCAGATGGTAAAAGCTCTTGAGTGGATTCCCCAGCGCGAAAAGCTCTGACCCATTCTCTTCAGGCAAAAGCTGGCCAGTCAGACCTGCCCAGTATAATGTATTGCCCTTCCTGACAAAGTAAGGGCTTCCTGAGTTGCCTGCTGTCGCATCGATATCCATGATATCCAGAGAATCTCCGTCAGAAAATGTGTGCTGCGGCTTTGCGAATGTCCCTTTTGACGGAACAGATACTATCCCTCGCGGAACACCTGTAATGAATACATCCTCACCTACTGATGGGATGATATCCTGATCGATCATGTAAGCTGAAGATACTGGAAGCTTCTTTGCTGTCCTCAGAAGAGCAACATCATTATCCTCATCGACAGCAACCAGTTCAAGGGAGATATCATCAGAAGCATCAGAATCAAAACGGTCATCGACAATAGCAGACTTCTCAGATATCAAAGAATATATGTGGACATCAAAATCACCCTCTTCACCCACAGGGACTGTGCTGATCCTCATAGTATCATTCTTAACAACATGCGCACTGGTAACAAGATAGGTGTGACCATCATGATATGCGAAAGCGAATCCTGTCCCGCCGCCTTCCAATAGAGTAGAATATGGTTCTTCTGTAGCACCTGCTCTTTGGTATTGCGCTTCATTCTTGATGCAATATATTGAAGACATTATGCTCTCAAGACTCTGATTGATCTGCGCTTCCCTGGAATCGATCTTTTTCTCAACAGCAGCAGCCACTTCAGAATCAAATGCTGCTTTTGTCATATATGCGCAACCTGACTGCGTACCTAACCCAAGAGCGAGTGCAGTAGCAGCTAGCGCAGATAGTGCTTTTTTATTCATCTTTGCCCTTCGGACCAGAACATGACCATTTAGCGAGGTTTGGTTGTCTGGTTCCTCTTTTTCATAATCAATCTGTACTGATTGATGTGTAATGACTGATGTATTTTTTACTGGAGGTGATTGAATTGTTGCTTTTGTGCTTACCCCAATACTACTAACGCATTTTTACTATTTAAAACTTCTTTCACAGAAATACTCTTTTTTGATAAAAACTACCGGAAAAAAACAAATCAAAGCGCAATCCGAAAGAAACACGTAAAAATGTGCGAGAATTATGTTGTAATTATTACGGAACCACAGATTTTTTTGAACATTTTCCAAAATTTTTTGCGATAAAAGACAATAATATTGAATTCGTGGTTTAAACTGCCTTAAATGCGCGATATCAATCAGTTGTTAATCAACTTCATCACCAATCAACTATAACCTGAACCTTTTCAAAACAATTAAATACTACTTTTACCATATATACAGTCTACATCTTATATTTTTGGCAGATATTTCGGGCGGTGAATCGATGATGATTGAAAGACAGATTCACCTATGCCCTGTGCAGACGCACTATGTGAATATCCAATCCATTGACCGGGGGTGCTAAAATGGATATGAATAGAGGATTTAGACCAAACATCGAATGGGAGAGGTACAGATATACCCTGCCTAAGAGCAAAGCGCGTGTAGAGATTGTCAGAGAGATAGTCATGAACGACGCTGACCTTGACCATATGGATCTGATAAGGCCAAACTGAACATAAACCAGAAATACAACAACAACAACCTAAGCCACATCAAAAACTATTTAAACAAAGATTGCCAGACCCATACTGATGGTACTAGAATCTCTACTGGACCCGAAAAAAGCAGAGGAACGACCGTGGGAACTCTTCTTTCTGGGAGTTGCATATGCGTCATTCGCACTGGTCCTCAGCCTCTGGGTCTTCAAAGGATATGCAAGCATAGTCATGGTATCATTGACGGCTATATGCTCTGTGCCTCTCATCTATAATATAATAAAGAAAGAAGCAGAAAAAGACGAAAGCAAGCACACAGAATTCTGGCTCATGAAAGAGCACGGAAAAGCAGTCACAGCATTCACATTCCTATTCCTTGGATTTGTAGCAGCATTCCTCATATGGTTCATAATCCTTCCAAGCACTACAGTGCAGAGCATTTTTGAGGCACAGATCGCCACAATATCACACATAACAGCCACACCGACAGGATCAGTGGTGAATGCAGGTGCAATCGGAGGACTGCTGCTCAACAACATGAAGATATTGATATTCTGTTTCCTGTTCTCATTCTTCTTTGGCGCTGGCGCAATCTTCATACTCACCTGGAACGCTTCAGTGGTCGCGACAGCAATCGGCGCATTTGTAAGAAACAATGTGTTGAGCCATGCAGGCGGAAGTATTGCCGCATACTCTCAGCTGATATCTCTTGGAATACTTAAGTATATGACCCACGGAGTGTTCGAGATAGTCGCGTACTTCATCGGAGCATTAGCAGGAGGGATATTTTCAGTCGCAGTAATCAGGCATGATTTCAAGACCTCACAGTTCAGGAAGACCCTGCTTGATTCTATAGATATATTCCTGATAGCTGCTGCTCTTCTTGTAGTGGCTGCTGGAGTAGAAGTGTTTGTGACACCGTTCATCGCATGATCCCGACACAGTCACAATAGCAAGAAAAACGATTTCTTAACAACACCCACGTGATGAGTGATGCGTACAATAGACGATCAGGATGACTGCCAAGAATAGTATTGCTGGAGCTATGTTGAGCATCGATGTGCTGCCAGTCGCAGATGAAGGTATACTTACCATGCTTCCTGTAAGCTCATTGATCCGCTCAGAATCGTAGAATAGTGCACCTATGATGGCAAGAAGACATATTGCAATCACTGCGATGACGAGTTGTAGCCTCATTTTTTCTTTAGCGAGTTCTCGTTATTTATCTAAATTTTATATTTTATACAAGCCCGTATATTGTGTATATTTAAACATTTTCTTTTGATTTTTAAAGGGGTTCTTAAATGGCAGTTTTCATACACACATAGTAAGAAAATAAATTTTTACATACAGAGTAAGATATAAATACACACATGGTAAGATATTGATACACACATAGTAAGATATTAATACATACACTGTAAGATATTAATACACACATAGTAAGATTATATAAAAGATTTCTGACTTAAAATTCCATTTTAACATACACCGTAAGACAAAAAACGAAACATTTTTATACTAAAAAACATACAATGTAAGAATACATAACCATAAAAATCGGCCTGGCACGAAATTATACAAGCATATACGAGCACAAAAAAGGTGTGGCAGATAGCGAATACAGAAAACAGTGACCTTGCAGGAGATCTGTTCAGAGAGCACACCCTTTCCAACAATACAATCCTTGTACCGAGCACAGTATTCTGCGACAGGTCATTGAGTTTCCTGGAATCCCTCATAGAATATCTCAAGAGCCAGCTGCAGCTCACATACCACGAGATAGCCATGCTCACGAACAGGGATGAGCGGAACATATGGACCCTGCACGACAGGGCACAGAGGAAACGGCATGAACTGCCACCAGTATTCGTGAAGACTCCGGTAATCCAGATACCGCTTTCTGTAGTGCGTGACAGGTCAGTATCGATACTCGAAGTCGTTGTCGAGTATCTTCGTGACAGGGCGCACCTGAGCAATCACCAGATAGCCACAGTGCTGAACAGGTCAGACAAGACAGTATCAACAGTCTATGTCAGGACAAAGAGAAAGAGGATGACAACACACAATGCCTCGTAAGAAGACACACAAGAAGAGCAGGAGGGAGGAACTGGGTTCCCTGAACAATGGCCTGTATAGTGTCAACATCGAGGTGGAAGAGGCAAGCAGGGAGCTCGGCAGACACTTCCGCAGGATAACCACTCCGCCTGCAGTGCAGAAGACATTTGCAGTTGCACTCATGCTCTTTGTCCTGTTCGTGACAGCATTCATATTCAAGGAAGGGGAGATCACCGGCTGGCTGATCAGCGGAGAACAGCTCACCAGCTACACGCAGGATATCGACATGAACATCACAGGGACAGGTGAAGAGGTGCTCGTACTTGAGACAGTGCCGCAATCATTCAACCTGCGGTCGCTTAAGCTCAGCGGGCATGTGATCGGCGAAGGTACTTTTGAAGTGTACCTTGTAGATGCCTCAGGGGATAGATATCTCATGCTTGACGACCAAGAGACTGAGGTCTCTGAGCTGAGCAGCATCACGATGCACGCAGTCAAGAATCCGGGAAAAGGTAAAGACAATAAGAAAGACAAAGGGAACGAGAATGCAGCGCAGAGCATAACGACATCGCTCGAGTATGCCACAGGCAGCATATGGGATGAGGATGATGATGGTACTGCATACATCGAGGATGGAGTCGTTGATCTGACAGTCGCAGGAAGCGAGTCCAGCTGGGATGCTGATGAGTCCATGCTCTGCACTATATGGACTGTACGGAGCCTTGATGAGTATGTCGACACGACACTCTGCCATGGCGCTGCAGACTGCTGCGCACTGTCCAGTGTAGCCCCAGAGGAAGAAACATGGTATGCTGGACTGTACCTGTTCCATAGGAAGTATGGAGCGACAGAGAACAACACAGTCACTGCCCAGGTCGTGTTCCTGAACCAGAGCATAGGTGAAGAGACATACTTCGAGAGTGTTATCGGAAGCACGGCATCATTGCCCGTAGTGTTCATCGAAAAACCGATATTCGCGTTCACAGATGCCTGTACAGATACCTGTTCACTGCCAGCAGGGCTGAATGGCACTGAATACACTATCGAATTCCACATGAGCAGAGGGGTGACTATACATATCGAGAACATGACATATACTTTAGAGAACACATCGATAGGTCTGGATGTCCCGACAGAAGATAACCAGACTGTCGACATCACCCCTGAAGTCAAAGACTCAAAAGGCAATGTCCTTGGTGCAGACATAGAATTCCGGGATGCGCAGGATAATCTGGTACTCCGACAGGACATAACAAGAAGAGACCGCCCCATCATAGGAGGAGACCTGTTAGGACGTGATGACAACAAGGTCAACATAGGGAAAGGCAGGTACAAGATCAAGCTCAACTTCACAGACAATAAACACCCTGTCAAGTCAATGGAGATCGAAGACCTTGACCTGGAGCATAACACAACAGAATTCATCAATGTCGATGACGTGCCAGAGACAGGGGAGAATGCGAAATATCTGGAAGTGTATGCCATAGACCCTACTGCAGTCAACTTCACCAATGCGACAGTCAGGGCGATTGCAAAGGGAACAGAACTCTACAAGTGCAAGGAATGGAACTTCACAGAGCAGAGCTGCTATGGTGATTGGGTGTTCCTGAAGTCAATAACACCAGGACAGGAATATACGTTCACGCTGACACCTGATGATCCTGGATATGGAGAGAACGGCACGGTCTCAAACCTGACATCCGCAGTGCATCTGGGAATCGACCAGTTAGCCAATGTGATTGCAAAAGATGATACGTTCTACGTAACGGATATGAAAGATGCTAATAAGAAATTGTACTTAAACTTCAGCCAGAACCTGACCAACGGAACAGTCCTCAAGATATTTGCAAAGCGCATCAACCAAGTGACCACAGGCATATATGCACAGACAGACACAGGCGGCACCACCCCATTCGGGACATACACAGTCACCTCAAGCGCAGGAGAATGGCACAACGTAACGCTTAACATCTCAACCCCAACCTACGCCATCTGGTTAGGAGAAGGTACGGGATCGGGAACTGATCCCAAGGATGAGTATGATGTCATATTCGCAGAGATCCCTGCAACTAATGATTCAACACCACCAGCAAGCATCACAGGACTCTCAGAATCAGCCACAGGCATCGACTGGATACGATGGGACTGGACAAATCCTGCAGACGCGGACTTCGACTCAGCGATACTATACCTCAACGGCACGAATGTCGCCAATGTCTCAGGGACAGGGTACAACTTCACAGGGCTCCAGACATTCACCAGCTACAGGCTCACAGTGCATACCAAGGATCTTGACGGAAACGTCAACAGCACAGATGTATGGGACAACGCAGCGACACAGGACGGGGTACCACCACAATACACCAACATCATCGACCAGAACAACACAGAATACGCACCAGGAGGAAATTACCAGTTCAACATAACCTGGCAGGACAACGTCGGCATCAACACAGTGACATTCGAGTTCGACGGGACAAACCATTCAGGCCCAAGCAACGACGGAGACGTGTACTACATATCGATGAACAACCCTGCAGCTGGCACTTACCAATACAGATGGTTCGCAGAAGACTTCTTGAACAATGTGAACAGTACAGCAACAAGGCAATTCGTCGTGATCCAGGCATCAACCACAACCACACTATACCTCAACAGCAGCCAGAACAACCTGACAGCGACATACGGAACGACCACCAATGCAACAGCCACGACAACAGCAGGCAGCCTTACACTATATAGGGATGGAACACCAGTGTCGAATCCTGAACTGACAACACTCGCGGTAGGGCAATACAATTACACTGCATTAAATCCAGGCAATGAAAACTATACTGGTTCAAGCGAGACATGGTCCGTCACAGTGGACAAGGCAGCGACTTCCATGACACTGACCGCTTCGCCAAGCTGGAGCGAGACTTATGGGACTGCGACAACGATCAACTGCAGCGCTGATAATCCCGAAGTGACAGCGCAACTGCATAGGAACGGGACGCTCGTAGGAATACCTGATGTACAGACACTAGCAGCAAATGAATATCAATATACATGCAACGCAAGCGAAACACAAAATTACACAGGAAACACGACCAGCAATACCCTTACCATCAATAAGGCAGTAACTACTACAAGCCTGTTCATAGATGGAAGCCAGGCAAACACCACAGTCACATACGGAGCGACAACAAACGCCACAGCAACCACAACAGCAGGGACACTCACCCTCTACAGAGAAGGAAGCCCAGTAAGCAACCCAGAGATTGATGTGCTTGGAGCAGGATCATATAACTACACTGCTGTGAATGCAGGTAATGAAAACTATACTGGTTCAAGCGAGGCATGGTCCGTCACAGTGGACAAGGCAGCGACTTCCATGACACTGACCGCATCACCAAGCTGGACAGAGACGTACGGTACAGCCACTACCGTCAATTGTACAGCCGATAACCCGGAAGTCACGCCGAAACTATATCGCAACGGCACTCTCGTAGGAATGCCTGATGTACAGACCCTCGCAGCCAATCAATATCAATACACCTGCAACGCAAGCGAAACACAGAACTATACGTCAGACAGCACAAGCAACACACTCACCATCAACAAAGCGGCATCAGAGGTCAACCTGCTGCTCAATGGAACAGACAACAACCTAACAGTAGAGAGGCTCTCTGACGCCAATATAACTACGGAGACCACCACAGGGGATGACGTGACGATATACCTGTACAGGAACGGCACACTCATCAACTCAGGCCTGCCACCGCTGGAGAACATAACGCAATATCCTGCTTACGCTGATTACAACATCACCGCAGTCTATACTTCAAGTGAAAACTACTCAGCAAGCACAAAGACACACTGGCTGCTCGTAAGAGACACCACAGCACCAGCAGGCGTATCGGGACTTGCAGAGACAGGGACGGGCAACTCCTGGATAACGTGGAACTGGACCAATCCAGGTGATGCGGACTTCGCTGAGGCGATATTGTACCTGAACGGCACGAACATAGCCAACGTCTCAGGGACAGGATACAACTTCACAGGACTGGACAACTACAGGAACTACGGACTGACAGTCCACACCAAGGATGTCTACGGCAATGTCAACACCAACGACGTGTCTGATGAAGCGATGACCACGGATACACAGGCTCCAGGAAGCGTCACAGGACTCTCTGAATCAGCCACAGGAAAGACATGGATAAGGTGGAACTGGACCAACCCTGGAGACACGGACTTTGACTCAGCGATACTCTATCTTAATGGTACGAATCTGGTCAACGTATCGGGCACAGGATACAACTTCACAGGACTGGAGACATACACAAGCTACAGGCTCACAGTGCACACAAAAGACACGCAGGACAATGTGAACAATACAGATGTCTTCGATAATGCAGCGACACAGGATGGCATAGCACCACAATACACCAACATCATCGACCAGAACAACACAGCATACTCACCAGGAGGAAACTACCAGTTCAACATAACCTGGACAGACAATGTCGGCATCAACACAGTGACATTCGAATTCGACGGCACGAACCATTCAGGGCCGAGCAATGACGGGAATGTGTACTATATATCCATGAACGACCTTGCAGCTGGCACACACCAATACAGGTGGTTCGCAGAAGACTTCCTCAACAACGAGAACAGCACAGGCACGTACACGTTCGTGGTCAGCAAGGCGGCGGCGACCCTGAGCCTGACCGCAAGTCCCTCGTGGACAGAGACGTATGGCACCATGACCACGATCAATTGTACAGCAGACAATAACGAGGTGACAGCGCAGCTTTACCGTAATGGAACGCTAGCAGGGATACCAGACATACAAACATCAGCATCTAATCAATATCAATATACCTGTAACGCGAGCGAAACACAGAATTATACATCAGACACCACCAGCAACACCCTGACCATCAATAAAGCGGCGTCAACAGTCGACCTCCTGCTCAACGGCACGGACAACAACCTGACGGTCGAGAGGCTGGCAGACGCCAACATAACGGCAAGCATCACAGCAGGCGACAGCGTCTCTATATATACATACAGGAACGGGACGCTCATAAACTCAGGCACCTCTCCGCTGGTGAACATATCTCAGTACGCAGAACAGGCCGACTACAACATCACCGTAACCTACACCGCAAGCGAAAACTACACCGCAAGCTCAAAGACACACTGGCTGCTCATCAGGGACACAACACCACCAGCAACAATATCAGGCCTCGGGGAGACAGGCGCAGGCACCGACTGGATACAATGGAACTGGACAAACCCGACAGATGCAGACTTCGACTCAGCGATACTATACCTGAACGGAACAAACATAGCCAACACATCAGGCACAGGATACAACATCACAGGACTGCAGAGCTACAAGAACTATGAACTGACAGTACATACAAATGACATCTACAGCAACGTGAATGCCGCAGACGCCACTGACCAGGCAATGACGCTGGACAACACACCTCCAACATACTCTAACATAACCGACCAGAACAACACAGCATACGCACCAGGCAAAGACTACCAGTTCAACATCACATGGACAGACAACATCGGCATCAACACAGTGACATTCGAATCCGACGGGACAAACTATTCAGGCCCGAGCAACAACGGAGACGTGTACTACATGACACTCAACAACCTCGCGGCAGGGACACACAGTTATTCCTGGTATGCACAAGACACCGCAGGCAACTGGAACAGCACAGGAGACATAACGTTCGGGATAAGCAGAGCGACCACCACCATGAACATGACAGCCAGCCCATCATGGACAGAGACATACGGCACAGAGACATCCATAGGCTGCAGTGCAGACAACAGCGAAGTGACACCGCAGCTGTACAGGAATGGGACTCTTGCAGGTGTACCTGACGTGCAAACTCCCGCATCTAATCAATATCAATACACGTGCAACGCAAGCGAAACACAAAATTACACCGGAGACACTACAAGCAATACGCTGACGGTCAATAAAGCGGCATCAGAGGTCAACCTGCTGCTCAACGGCACAGACGGCAACATAACTATCGAAGTTCACAGCCACGTCAACGAGACAGGCACCGTACTGACGGGTGAAGGCACCATAGAGCTTTACGAGGCGGGTGTACTGGTGAACTCAGGGACCAGCCCCCTGACCAGCATCACGCAGTACGATGCGCTCGGCACGTACAACGTGACAACATCATATCCAGAGACGCAGAACCACTCATCGTCCGGTGAGACGCACCACATAACCGTCAGTGACACGACAGGACCCAGAGTCTACCTCGGATATCCTGCTGACGGCACGTATTCGCCGAGCAACACCCAGAATTTCACGTTCAACTTCACAGACAACTATCACAGCACAGCCAGCTGCACGATCTACCTGAACAACACAGCAAGCGGAACCAACGCTTCCGTACCAGCAGGGACGTCAACGGCAATAACCAACAGCTCAGTCCCCGAGGGAGAGAACATCTGGTCAGTGAACTGCACAGACGGCTCAGGAAACGCAGGAGGAAGCGGAACAAGGACCATCATAGTGGATACCACCCCGCCAACCATACAGTTCATAGACCCCACTGAAGGCGCCACCATAGGATACAACACGCTGTTCGACATCCATGCAGAGGACAACCTAGCAGGCACGCAGTGGATGTGGCATGAGATCAAGAACGCCACAGGGAGCGTGGTACACTCAGGGCAGGACAGCACGGACGACTATCATTTCGGATGGAACACCACCACCGTGGCGGACGGCAACTATACAATCACAGCATACGCCAACGACACTCTCGGCAACACGGAGAACAGATCCATCACCCTACGCGTAAGCAATACCCTGCCATTCATACAGATATCAAGCCCAATCTACGACAGCACAGAATACAACTCCAACTTCAACCTGAACATAACATACTATGACGACGAGCTCAGCGCAGCAGGATACAGCATAACGAACAGCACCGGAGGAATCGTGCAATCCGCAGAGAACACGTCGCTCAACTCAACGACCCATTCATTTGCGGACCTTGTAGACGTGGCAGGCCTGCAGGACGGCAGCTACACCATCTTCGCATATGCAAATGACACTACGGGATACGTGACGACAAAGCAGAGATCATTCATCATAGACAAGACAGCGCCAGCATATTCCGCGGTGAACGGGCCTCCTGACCCGAGCACGTACTCGCCTGCAGGAAGCTATAACTTCAACATAACATGGACAGAGACGAACAGCATCGATGAGGCCATATTCGAGTTCGATGGCGTGAACTACAGCGACGCGACCCGTACAGGTGACGTGTTCAGCAAGATAATGTCCCCTCTCGGTGCAGGGACCCATGACTACAGATGGTCCGCCAACGATACAACCGGCAACCAGAACAGCACAGGGACGATGACATCCACCATCAACAGGGCATCAAGCTCATGCCTGCTGCAGTTCGATAACATAAGTCCGCAACCACACGGGACACAGGTGACTGCAAACTGCAGCTGTACAAATCCTGAGACAGACGCTATATTATGGCGAAACGATACAGATGTGACATCGACAGAAAACAACCAGCCCGCCACATTAGCTGCAGGGACATATGATTACGAGTGCAATTCAAGCCAGACACAGAACTATACAGATACTACAGACTCAGCAACATTCACCATAGACAGGCGGCCACGACAATGAACATGACAGCCAGCCCATCATGGACAGAGACATACGGCACAGAGACATCGATAAGCTGCAGCGCAGACAACAGCGAAGCGACACCACAGCTGTACATGAACAGCAGCCTTGTCCCGATACCTGACATACAGACACTTGCAGCCAATCAATACCAATACACCTGCAACGCAAGCACCACACAGAACTACACGTCAGATACGACCAGCAACACACTGACAATAAACAAAGCAGCCTCAGCAGTAAGTCTCCTGCTCAATGGCACCGCTTCAGACATCACCATAGAAAGGATGTCAGATATGAATCTAACTGCAGAACGATTGACAGGCACGGGAAATGTGCAATTATTCAGGAACGGCACATCACTAGGTACAGGCGTAAGCGTGACTGATACATCTAAATATAACTCAGAATCAACATACAATGTGACCGCATATTATGAAAGCACTGAGAATCATTCTTCAGGCGAGCAGACATACTGGCTGATTGTCGACGATACAATTCCTCCAGGACCTATCACCAATATCCTCCTGTTGAATAAAGGACTGAATTATCTATACTGGGTATGGACAAACCCTGCTGATAGCGACTTTGACCATGTAGAGATATACATCAATGACTCGTTCAGATCCAACACCGCAAATGAATACTATTATGCTACAGGACTCTCCGACAGCACCACATACACCATATCAGTACGCACTGTCGATAGGTACGGTAACCAGGATGTATGGGTAAATAACACTCAGATAACAGAATACAGCTGCATAGAAGCTTGGACGACAAACCATACTGGATGTGCTCTTAATGATACCCGCGTAAAATATTATACAGATACTGCAGCATGCGGTACAACACATACCTTGCCAGGAGATAATGGCACAACAGAAGCATGTGATTGCGTGAATCAGGACACATTAAATGGGAGCACTACAGATCTTACAGGAAATAACCTAACAGATATGCAGGGAGTGATACTTGAGGTATGGCCCTATGCGACAGTTGAGTTCATAGACACCATAACCATAAGCAGCTGCATAGATCTTGATCCGTATGTACGCATAGGTCCAGGATACGTATCCATAAACACCACACAATTACCTGAACTCAACAGGTCAGCAAACATAACTGTGTACAACCTGAACTTCACACTACCACAGATAATGCTTGACGGGTCAGTCTGCCCAAACACGACCTGTGCTGAAATAAATTACTCAGGCGGAACATACAAATTCAATGTCACACACTTCACAAACTACTCAGTAAGGGAAGGACCTTACTGCGGAGATACCAGCTGCAATGGTGGTGAAAGCTGTTCTAGTTGCGCACTTGACTGCGGAGCATGCGCCGCTCCCGGAGGCGGAGGAGGCGGTGGCGGAGGAGCTGCTCCAAGAGCTGCTACCTGCGAACCTGAATGGCTCTGCTACTCATGGGGCGCATGCGACAAGAACCAGCAGACAAGATCCTGCTTCGATGCTAATGCCTGCAAGAATGATACGACAAGACCTGCAACCACACAGTTCTGCGTTGCAGGATGCACAGAGAGATGGGCCTGCGGAGATTGGGGCAAGTGCACAGAATCAGGAGTCAGGACGCGTACATGCAATGATCTTGCGCAATGCGGCACAGATGACAGGAAATCCCAGACAGTAGAACCCTGCGAATACGACTTCTGCAGTGACGGCAAGAAGAACAATGATGAGACTGGAATCGACTGCGGCGGAAGCTGCAGGGAATGCACTGATGATGAAGAGAAAGAAGAGGAAGAGAGAGCAAGAAGAAACCTTCTCACAGGAGAAGCGATAACAGTACAGCCATATGAACAGCCGAATCCAGTATACATACTGCCATTATTGCTGCTGATCGCACTATTGATTGCTGTAGTCGCATTGCATAAGAGCAAGAAGATATGCGGAAGAGCAAAACACATACTCACTGCAGTACATATCCTGCTGATACTGGCGATAATCATACTTGCAATAGTCACTTTTGACGCGGATGAGATGACAGGACAGGCAGTCGCTGAAATCGTCACAGAGATCGGCGTAAGAGAGATATTCATCCTGCTGCTGTCAAGCGCACTGATAATAGGGGCGATAACATACGTCACGCTCCATCAAGGCATGCACATATGCGAGATAGATCCTGAAAGGATAAGCCCGTTCACGCGTATGAAAGATGCGATGACCCGCATCAAGGGCTGCTTCACAAGAAAGAACAGGGATGAAAGCACAATCGAATGCAGCAGAAGAGGACTTGATGAGTTCAAGCAGGCAACACAATCCTCATGGAGCTATGTCTTTGAGAAGAACCGGAAAGACAGGCAGGAGATAAGAGAGATCTCTAATGATCCATTAGGCGCTCTCAAGAAGCAGAAGGAAGAGAAGAGAGCCGCAGCGATTGCCGGCATATCTCCTGAAGAGATAAGGCGCGAGATAATTGAAGTCGAACAGCTAAAAGCAGGCATATTAAAGAAGCTTAAAAGAAAAACATCACCAAAAGTACTTATCGATGTGGCATTGGAGAAGAGCAAGGTACCTAAGAAAGCGGGTGGTACAGATATAGAGGATATAAACGCACGCATAGATGATATACGCAGGAGAATAGCTAAGATAAAAAGGTGAATAAATATGCTGCCTAAAAACGTAAGACATCACGCAAACATTTTTATACCAATCAATACTGGAGGGATACTATGGTAGAAGACCATACAAAGAACAAGCTTCTCATGATAGAAGGGGCTTTTGCAGTGATAGTCCTCATATTCTTAGCAGCATTTGCGCTTGATATGTTCTTCCCGACTGCACAGGTACCAGCAGATGGAGGAGTGCCAGGGATAGTGGGATTCGTTCCGCTGGCGATAAGCAACCAGCAGATAGACCTTTTCGCACTTGAACCCAAAAGCTTCCTGCTTTTCTCTGAACGCACGGAACCTTTCCTGCTCACATCATTCAGGCTGACCGGCCAGATAACCGGGACAGGCAGAGTGGAGATAACATTAGATAACGGCATCGGCCAGGAACTTCTAGTATATTCCAATATCAAAGATAAACAGACCAACCTGATAACAGGAATGGCAACAGCAGAAGAAGGATCATCCTCAACAGGAAGTGTCCCTGCTGAAAAAGTAGGTATACCACCAACACCAAATACAGACGATGGCGCGTGGTTCAAGATAATGCCACAGGACATCACCACAGAAGGGCCATCGATAGAATCAGGAAATGATAAGCAGACCGTATCAGGCCATTTCAAGGATGAATGTGGAGAGACCTGCTACATAAACATGAAGATGCAGACAGGACTATATTATACACTGAAAGTGAAGATGGATCCTGGAACAGAAGTCAGGATAACTGAACTGACATACACACTTGATGTCTAGATCCTTGGACAGAGACAAAAAATAAGCAAAGGTAACCAAAATGGAAGTCGAAAGAGAACATATCGCAACCTTTGTCGTTGCAACGATTGCAGTGCTCGTCATAGTAGGCGGATTTGCCTCATTCAGCGGGCTTTCAGTATACGACCAGCCACTTAAGCTGGAGCTACAGAAGACAGAGTTCATGCAGGGCGATGTCTTTGATGCCAATGTTGTAGTGAATCCGGTAACGTTCATGGCAGATGAGACCATCATGGTCTACATCGATGGGAACGCTGTCGCAGCAATCGCACTGAAAAGATATCTTGATGACAATGACATCGATTATGGCAGTGAGGTAAAGAACCTCGGACAGAACAATGTCGAGATCATAAACCTCCAGGGACCACTTACAGTAAATCTGGCAGACTACGTATCAATGGAACCGATGTATCCAGGGACAGTCCATATATTGAGCGTGGAATTCTCCCAAGGAGATGCAGCTGCCCAGGAATCGTTCAGGGTAGGGTAAATCTTTTATGATTACTTTTTTCTAAGGCAAAATGGCAGAAAGATCCCAAAAGAAAGTCCTGATAGGATGCCCGACATACAGCAGGTACAAGTACTGCATAGATGAGTATCTTCAGTCAGTCAAGAATATAGACCACGACCACTATGACCTTCTGCTGGTGGATAATTCCCCTGATGATGATTTCTTCAGAGAGCTGAAAAGCAAAGGGGTCAATATCGTGAAGATCGCCCATTGTGAACCTGCTCGTGAGAGGATAACCCGGTCACGGAATGTATTGCGTGACAGGGTAATAGATGGAGGATATGACTACTTCCTATCCCTGGAACAGGACATAATAGTAAGACCAGATATCCTGAAGAAACTGCTTTCCCACAATAAGGATATAGTGACTGCATATTATGGGAATGATATGGTACTGACAGTCAAGCACAAACAGACAGGAGAGCTCAAGAAAGTGCGTCTGAACCTGCCGCTGGTATACGTAAAAGGCAGCGAAGGGAAGATACGCCGTGCAAACCCTAAAGATGTGCTGAAGAAAGGGCTGGTCGAGGTCGGAGCGATGGGATTGGGCTGTGTACTGATATCTACTGAAGTCTTGAAGAAAGTCAAGTTCAGATATGACCCTAAGAAGAAATCTTTTGATGACATGTACTTCTGCAAGGATGCAAAAGACGCAGGGTATAAGCTATATATTGATGGAAATGCTATAGTACAGCACGTACATAAGAGATGGGATGATGTTGTGGAGAGGTAAATAAACTGCAATAACAATCTCGACTTCATCGGAGAAGGCATACTATTAGAATTAATGCAATAACCCTCAAAATCATTCATGATTTTGGGGTGCCAAAGCGCTTTGTGCTTTGAGCATAATCCTGACTTCATCGGGATTATTAAGCATCAAAAAAAGCATTTAGCCGACTTCATCGGCGAAATGCTTTTCTCTGATGAGCCTAGGAGGATTTGAACCCCCGTCAATCGGTCCCTGGCCTGAGTATAACACTCAAGAAGCCGACCGCACTTTCTAGCGTTTGATTGCATCCAGGTTATGCTATAGGCCCTAATAATATGAGTGCGGATCTAGTTCTCCTCTTAATATGGCAACTCTCTCTTCATATGAGGTATCAGGAGGACAGAAACCAAATCTCTGCCAGATCAAGTATCTTGACATCTTGCTAGGGTTTCTTGATCCTATCAACCGCATCCAGTCATATAGTACTTCTTTACCTGTGAGTTGGAGTTTATATTTTAAGCTTTCTGTTTCTTTTCTCGGTTTGTACCTGTAAACCCTACATACAAAGCCTAACTCATGAATCAATCTCTGAAAACCTAAGTTTAGGTTCATAGAACAAGTAGAAAACATTAATCTCGGATAATAATGGCGTCTCCTTTGAAAGTCTGACACGTTATTGATTTTTTTATCAAAAGTAAGGCACCCATCAGTATCGAAATACCCTCTTAAGAAAGAAGCAATTACCCTGCTATCCGAACTATCTAAGACCTCTCTGGGCACTTTAACAATGGTTGTCTTCTTCCCAGAAGGAAAACCAAGCTTGGACAACATATTGATAGGTTGAAGATCTGATGTTCGAAACCCATATGTGTTCCTACTTCTGAAGTATCGTCCACGTATTGATAACCCAAATGCCCTGTTGAACAGAGGAATCACATGTTGATCATAATACTCTTTTTCATCAATCCCTCCACTGATGTCTACCTCTTTTCGCTTACCTCTGTACCTCAGATATCCGTCACCTGCATGTATCCCTGCTATTTCTGCCAATTCTGGCGTTATCTTAAGCACTCCCATCCCAAGAAATATGTAGCAAGAGCAGTTATATGCTTTATCCGTGCATGTCTAGTGTACAGTGACAAGCTACAGATTAGCTAATAAGTAGATTAACAGAGTATAAACAAAAAAAATCACTTCCTGATAAGCGTGATCTCGATAGTAGAGACGCGGACAGTCTTCCCTTCCTTATTCTCGAACTCCTCAGAGTCTATAGCTATGCCCTTAACATCAACAGTACCATCCAGAAATCGTTTTGATGCGACCTCTGCCACATCAACTGCGCGGGATATGAATTTTCCTCTTGCCTTAATTATCACTTCCCCCGCGTTCTTGGTTGTGAATTGCATCACAACCCCAGTCACATAATTCATGAAGGGTTTGCCACCAATAAATATGCAGTTGTCATCAGTCATTTTCCCTACCCCCAATAAGTTCCTGTTGTTACTGTGTTCCCCTCAAACAGTCAAATTGAGGCTTTATACGCATCCCTTCTATTTAAACATTTCGTAATTCTAACGGAGTAAAAGATGGTTTAAATGCATTTTAAGCTTTATAAATGACCTGATATTTTCCGGAAAATTCCGAAACAAATACCGCACTTCTCAAGCAGGTCAATCAAGCTAATGTATAGTCCCGAAATTGGTTTACATTCCGATGGAACTTTTCTTTATAAATGTGGCTGGGTTTTTGGGCTGTTTAGAACCCTCTTTTTGGGAGTGTTGAACTGTAAACTGAAATCGGTGCAAGTGTGTGATTGCTCGTCGTGAAAACCTATAGTATCGTTATTGGTTACATTGAATCGAAATTGGTTTACACTTCACAGGCGTTTTTCGTAGGCTTCTTTTGGAGTCATGTAGTCAACTGCCTCGCTGGCTCGCTCGTTGTTGTACCAGTCGATGAACTGATCGATGGTTTCAAATCGGTCATCGAATTCCGTGTCTAAGATGTGGTGGAATTTCTCCAACTTTCCATTTGTTTGCGGATGCCTTCTTCTCGACGGTATGAAGAGTATTCCAAGCTCTTGCAGAACTTCTTGGAAAGCGCTGTTCGCTTTCCCTTTTTTACCTACCTTGCTTGGAATGAATTGCGAGCCTCGGTCGCTGTTAAGCTCAAAAGGCGTAACCTTGTGTTGAGCAATTGCCTTGTAGAGCGTTAAAAGCGAGTTTCTTGTGGTCATGGCGTCAAAGACGCCATGCGCCATGATTTTGCGTGAACAGTCGTCGAGGTAGCTGATGAAGTTTTGTCCTTTGAGTTTCTCTGCTTTGATGACGTGCCAGTCGGTGTGCCACATGAAATTCGGCAGAGGCCACTCATACCGTTTATACTTTCTAGGCCTCTGCCGTTTAGGGCACGGTTTCTGAAGACATTCTGTCTTCAGAACCTGGCTAATCTTGCGTAACGAAACACTAAAACCTTTTTTCTTCAGGATAGCATGAAGCTTTCTTGCACCACACCGCTGCTTATTCCACTCGTCGACAACCCTCTTGTAAAACTGGTTATTAAGAGGCTCAAAAAGCCTCCCTGCCTTGTGATCTTTAAGACCATCTTTACCATACTTCTTGTATGCCTGCCAGATTTTCCAAACAGCCATACGGCTTACTTTCTGGGCAAGAGCAACTCTTCCAGAAGGCATTCCTGCCTTTAAGCGTCTAACAATCCACCTACGTTTTTTTCATCTAACTTGTATGCCATAAAACATCCCCTCCACAAGAAAAACAGGCATACAAGACCCTATTTAAATACCTGCCAAAAGTGTAAACTGAAATCGATACTAAACA
>JBDRET010000076.1:0-4422 GCA_043819495.1 Candidatus Woesearchaeota archaeon
ACATGCTGCTTTTTACCCTCATCATACAATTTTACAATCAACTCCCGCTCCTTAATCTGTGCAGATTTCATAAAAAAATCACCTCTACACACCACAAAAACTAACTACTATATAAAACAAACGATTTATGTCCTTGACTAAATAATGGAAAAGTATAAATAAGAAATCACACATTATGCTATAATCGATGAGTAAAGTTCACCAAAAGATTTACTCATCCGAATTATAAGGCTTGAAATCGGATTCGAGCAATACCGCGCCTAAAACCTGATGAGTAAGCTCGTTCTTCAGTGATTAAGTTCAATTGTTTGCTGAATTTCCAGAACCTTAGGATATATGGGTGGAAAAACAAGACGTCTTAAGACTGATGGTTTACGCTGTTCTGATTCCCTTTTAAACTTCCCAAAACCTTTAATAATCAGCCGTCCCTCTTCTCCACTATGATTCTCGCCGGACTCCAAAGGACCAGTCTTGTTGATTGGCCAGAGAAGATATGTTCTGTATTGTTCCTTGCAGGGTGTAATTTCAGGTGCCCTTTCTGTCATAATCCTGAGCTGGTATTACCTGAAGAGATTGAGAAGTGCGAGCCCATCACTGAGAATGATCTTCTCACCGCTTTAGTGGAACGCAGGCGTTTCATAGATGGTGTCTGCATAACTGGCGGTGAACCATTACTATCTCCAGACCTGCCAAAGCTCATCCGGAAGATAAAAGACAAAGGGTTTGAAGTGAAGATCGATACTAATGGTACAGTCCCTACAGTCCTCAAGAAACTGATAGATGACGGATTGGTGGATTACGTTGCTATGGACATTAAAGCTCCTAAAGACCGCTATGAAGAGGTTGTAGGGGCAACTGTCAAGATTGAGCTGATAGAGCAGAGCATAAAGATATTGAAAGAGTCAGACATACCTTACGAGTTCCGAACCACTGTGGTCAAAGGGCTATTAGATAAGGAGGATATCATCAAGATAGCTGATTGGATAAAAGGTGCTGACCATTACTGCCTTCAGCAGTTTGTGAGTACAGAGAAGACCCTGGACCCTGATTATAAGGACAGGAAAGCCCATCTTCCAGAGGCTCTGCATGAGATGATGGTCGCAATAGCCGATAAGTTTAAGAAAGTCAGCATCAGAGGGATATGATAATGATACGTTATTCACTCGGACAGGACATGGTATTCATAATCCTTGCATTGATATCAGCATTCGCTCTGCTGAGCAAGAACTCAGTATTGGCGATAGCTTTCTTTGCGCTTGCGATGATATTTGTCCTGGTAGAGGATAAGATAACTGAGTACATAAGGAGTGCGTAAAGATGGTAAGGAAAGACATAAACTCAGTTGTGGATGTCATCATCCATTATTATGAAGGCATCGTGCTTTTCGGTGCTGTCCTGATAGCAATAGCAGTATGGCTTTACAAGTATCATTATGCTGTAGGTGGTGATGAGATCACAGGTATGATCGCAGCAGCTCTCCTTTTCTTCGGAACATTTATTGCAGGTCAGGGAGTCCGTGGTTGGCGTGATGGTGAAGATTTCAGGCATCGTTATGTCCACATGAAGAGCAGGCATGGTGCAGAGATAGATATACGCAAGAGGAAGAGATGAATGGTTGACGTAAGAATACATAGATTGGATAAGACAGTAGAACTTCCGAAGTATGCGAAGCCAGGAGATGCTGCATTCGACTTGAGGAGCGCAGAGGAGAAATTAATACGTGCAGGCCATAAGGAAGTTGTCAAGAGCGGTCTTAGGATAGCAGTGCCGGAAGGGCATTGCGGACTCATCTGGGATAGGTCAGGTCTTGCCGTAAAGCATGGCATACACTGCCTTGCTGGAGTGCTTGATTCAGGCTATCGTGGCGAGATAGGTATTGTTCTCCAGAACCTTGGCAAGGAAGATTTCCTGGTCGAGAAGAACATGCGTATCGCACAGATGCTGATACAGCCTGTTGCGACAGCAAACCTAACAGAAGTCGATGAGCTTGAGGGTACTGAGAGAAGTGTTGGCTGTTTTGGCAGCACTGGATTGAAATAGTTTATTTACAATATTTTTCCAATTCTTCTGGAGATAAAACCTTAGATACTAGTGCCTGTGCAGAAAGCTCTTCTATCTCATTGGAAGATATGACTTCTTTTCCTTTAGAGTGTGCATACGCTATCTCCATCGCCACTGTCCTACCTACATAGCCATCTTTGCAGAATACATAGGTGACATCTGATTGGTCAATCCTTTCAAATGCTGTCAGCAACGCATCTTTCTGGTTCTCTAATGTATCTTCCTGGTCAGAACTCCATTTTCCTGATGTCTGTGCTTTGATATCTTGTGCATTGAGGCTGTCCATAAGTCCCTCTATCTCGTCATAGAATTTCCTGCTTCCTGCGATGAATATTGATTTCATTATAATCTGCCGATCAATATCAGGTTATGCACGACTATCAGTGATAATGATGCCACTGCCATCCCTGCATAGATGAACTTGTTCCAGTCAAGCACCTTCTTGCCGTCAAACATCGCGAATGGTATCATATTGAACAGTGCAAGCCATGAGTTGATTATGAATCCGTAAGCGCCTATAGCTTCTAATATCCCTGTTGTGCTTGCTGAGATGAACAGGAAGATTAGTGCCAGTATCATATTTGTCAATGGTCCTGCAGCAGATATTATCCCTCTCTGCGATCTTGTTATCTTGCCTTGTATCATCACAGCTCCTGGTGCTGCGAATATGAATCCGAACAGAGAGACTATCAATGCGAATATCAGCATCCGATCAAAGCTCCGAAACTCTGCAAAGCAGCCATATCGCTGTGCCACGAACTTGTGTGCAAGTTCATGGAGTAGAAATCCTATACCTACGGTGAATAACGAGATAAATACTGCGATAAAGAATGCAACACTAGTGCTTGCCCCATTCAGGGCGATTGCAAAAGCTACCCCTATGACTAGCCATGATTTCAGGAGATCTATCAGTTCTTTCTTGGAACTGCGTATCCCTCCATGAAAGTGGGGGTTGATGTGCTGCATGAGGATGATTTAGGAGGCAAGGTATTTGAATGTTTTGGTAAAAGCAAGGTTATACGGGCGAGGACAAAGTCCGAGAGTGTGACGTCCCAAGGATTTCTGAAAGAAATCCGTAGTGTAAGGCGCAGGCAGGGCTATCTTTATATATGATATTCTATTTTAATGTAACATGACACATGCTCATATTGGTGAACGGATCATTTTATCTGGATGTCTGATAATTAATGATAAAAAAGAAGTTTTATTACTTTATAGAACCGATCATAATCATTACGAAACTCCCGGTGGAAAAGTTAGATTGGATGAGTGTAATAATCCGGATGAACCAACTCTTGAGGATTTAGCAAAAACTGCTCAAAGAGAATTGTATGAAGAACTTGGTGAAGATCTCAAAATTGAACATTTTGATTATTTTGATAAAGTTGAGTTTTCAATTCCTGGTGGAAGGTTAGCAATTGCGAATAAATTTCTAGTTAAAATTACGGGAAATCCAAGAGTGAACGAGCCGGAAAGGTTCTCTAAATTTGATTACTTACCAATTGAGCATTTAGAAGATTATCCTATTTCTCCTGATTTAAAATTGCTTGTTCCTAAACTAAATGAATATGCAAGAACACATTAAATCCCTGCTGAGCATCATGTTGTATAACAAATGGCTTTCAACCAATCTTGTTTAGAATTATTGTATTCTTGTTTATGTAGTCTACGTAACAATCGCCTTCTCCGCCTAACCTTTTGCAATTGTCTGTTTCGATTTCTCTATAATTATCGGTTTCTGCGTCTATATCGCCTATAGAGCTGTAATATTGCCCTCCTTGGATGTACAACATAAGTTTTTGCCCGTCTTTGCTAAACTCCACGCTTCCATGACTTGCAAAAGACCCGATCATCGCCCCATTTGGAAACTCTACCTCCATACCTGAACCTTTATCTGCATCTAACTCCAACCAACTGCCGCAACATTCAGTTTCTTCTATGGACACTGGCACGCAACCATCAGTGCAGCCAAAAATAGGATGTGACGCTTTGACTTTAGTAATATCATACATCCAATGATCCCCCAAATCAGCCTTACCAGCACATTCAAGAGTCATTTCAAAATCATACTGTGCAGTGAATGGATTATTTGTTTTGATTGGATTGCCCTCCGCATCATAACGTGTAACTCTAAGAGAACCAGAATCTGATATGACTCCTTTCCATGTGCCATCAACTGCAGGGCAGTCTGAAGTATGACTGGTCTGAGTGGTAGGAGTAGCGCATCCGTTTATCAAAAAAATTCCTATTAATAAAGTTATGAATAATAGAATATGATTTGATTTCATATCAGATAACATAAATAAATAGATATATAAATTATTCGTTCGTTGGCGGGCTACGGAGGATTGCACATAACAC
>JBDRET010000077.1:0-12696 GCA_043819495.1 Candidatus Woesearchaeota archaeon
GGAGCTGCAGGAGCTGCAGGCGGTTGGGCAAACTGGATCATGGATGGCGGAGAGATGATGACTATCGGTAGAGGTATCGGTAGGCTTGCAGGATTTGATGAGCAGAATAGGGATCCATTCTGGGCAGCCGCTAATGAGTATATAGGTATTGTATTCGGTTTTGAGGCAAAAGTGGCCGAGATATGCAGGCATCATCTGATATCTCCGGAACAGGGATCATCATTCGTATCTCCAAGCGGCAATACCGTGATAGATATTGCAGGAGAGAAGAAGTATGTGGAACCTTGCTTAGGTATGTCATCAGGGATGAGCACCATGGCGGACGGTAGCGAAGTGAATTGTACACCATATATAGAGTATAAGATAAGCGGTGAGGCAGTGCCTGCTGAGATTGCCATGACATTTGATGTATACCTATCTGATGATAATGCTAAGTATGGTTCAGGTGACTTACATCTTTATGGGGGCAAGAAGATTGAACTGAATAGGAGCGGAACTCCATGGAGACTTTATGGTCCATCTATAGTGATACACAGGAGCAATAAGGTCGCTGAGAGCGAACAGTATAATTATGCCTGCTTAGAATTCACTGAGAAATCATTCGCTAACTTGCAGAACCTGATTCTTGCATTGCATGATGGTGATAATCCATTATGTAATAAGATACCGACCACAGAAAAGAAAGCGACGCGGACAGGAACCACAACTGAAGGGTTCTTTGATACTTTCGGCGTAGATGTGACAACAAGCAATCAGGGTTATCAGGACGCTTCGGTTGATGAAGAAAATAACGATGATGATAACGGAGATAGTGGATCTTCAGGAGGAGCAGGAGCAATGCCTGCATTTGCACCTACAGAATCATGATTTGAGGAATGTTATGATGAGTGAACATAAAGGATATCTAGGAAAAGAATGGGAACAGTTTGTCAATTCTATGCAGATATGCAAGTTAGATGCATTGAAGGTGGCTCTGCTTGAGATATCCTGGATAGCGACCACTATCGGATGTTTCTACATTCTTGGTCAATTTCTCCTGAAACTTGTCCCGCAAATAGAGGGGATAAAACAATCTATGTACAATGTGAAGTCAGGAGATATATTTGGTATTCAGGGAATATATGGTGATGCAACAGGAGCATATAGGTTGATGGTGTTATACATAATAGTTTTTGGACTGATTGCATTCGCACTGTTCAGCGCGATAAAATGTCTGGTATACTGTGTGGTGAACCATCATAAGATATCTTGGGCATTATTGCTGAAGTTTTTATGGGTGAACGCATTATGGTCCATAATCATACTTTTTACTACCGCAGTATTGCAGCGTTTATTATATATCATATATCGTAATAGTATGATGGCCAGTGCCTGGAGCCAAATATCGCTGATATTCCTTGCGGCATTTCTTGCATTCTTGCTTTTTTATCTGACATTATCTGTATTTATCCCTTTCACATTGAAGAACAGTTTCAAGAGCGGCATTAAAGGATTATGGAGGATAGGGATAAAGAAGCTGCATCGAGCTTCATTTGCGCTGATTGCTGCAGTGGTCATAATGGCAATGATCAATATCATCATGATGGTCCTTGCTAAGTTACCAAGAGCGGTTTATCTTATCTTGACTACATTGATGGTTGCAACGTATTTTGTATGGCTGAGATTTTATTTTACCTCGGTTGTTTATCATATCGCAGGACGAGAGTTTTCAACAGTTGATCGTTCGGAAGAAAATTGTCCGAAAGAAAAATCGCACAAGATAAGACATAAAGTGATTCACAAGATACGACATGTAATCATCAGGAAGAAAAAGAAATGATTGGATCATAAATTATTACATCAGGTTAATATTTCAAAAAAGAGGCAAAAAGAGGTATGAGAAACAGCTTCCTCAGATCACGGAAAGCGCAGATCACCATCTTCATAATACTTGGAGTGATAATGATAATTTCTGTAGGGATATACTCCTATCTGCGCAGCACTGGTGTCGGTCCTTTAGACATCCTTCAGCCAAAATCCCCTCCAGTGATAGCTTTCATCGATGCCTGTCTCGAGAGCACTGCGACTGAAGCAGTGAGGACGATGGGGAATCAGGGCGGCTATATAGAGATCCCTCCTGCTGTCCGTTACAATCCTACAAGACATCTTTCTCTTGTGCCTGGTATTGGTGGTGAGTATTCACCGAAGATACCTTACTGGTACTATGAGGGTAAGACAGAGATACCGAGCCTTAAGTATATGGAGATGGAGACCGAGAAATATATCGATGAGAGATTGGGTGATTGTCTCAATAACTTCACTAACCTTAAGGAAGAGTTCATAATAACTGAGAATTCAGGCATCAAGTCAACTGTATTATTCACTGAAAAGGAGACTGTGATCGGCCTTAAATATTCTATAGACATCCAGACAAGAGGGGCAGATGAGGTAACTAAGAAGGAAGAGTTCCTGCTACGCCTTGATGTCCCTGTAATGAAGATGCGTGAGCTTGCTGTCGAGATATTGATGAAAGAGAACCAGATGACATTCTTTGAGAATATGACACTTGATCTCATGGCAGCATATCCTCCTGAGGATATACCTTTCACAGGTATGGAGCTGGACTGCAATAGGAGACAGTGGCTGCTCTCAGATGTCAAGAAGAAACTGAATGAAGGGCTTGAGCCTGCAGTACTTGCTATACGATTCAAGAACACTGATCACCCGCCATTTGAAGGTAAGGAAGATGATTACCGTGTCATCCATGAAGAGGTCAAGGCATCCCAGGAGAGTGAGACATTCAGGCCGATAAGGTGGCCGGAATATATTCCTTCTGATGCGTATGATTATTTCCAGTATTACTTCCAGTTCACTGATAATGATTACAAGGATTTCCGGGTTGTCTCATCATATAAGAGCGATTGGGGTATGCGGCTTGTAGCGACCCCTAACCAGTATGGTGTCCTGAAATCTGGTGTCCAAGACTTAAAATCCGAGATAATGTCGTCTATATTCTGCATAAACAGGTATCATTTTGTATATGACATCAACTATCCTATAATGGTGAGTGTAAGCGATCCTAAAGCGTTCCACAAGACAGGTTATGCATTCAGGTTCGCATTCCCTGTACAGATATTTCATAATCAGGGGGATCGCAGCCTCATGCCTGCAACAATAATAGAGCCGACAGAGTTCGAGATGGATTATTGTGATACCCAGGCTCCGCAGGAACACACCATAATTGCAAGGGATATACAGACCAATGCAGAACTGTCAAAGGTCAACCTGACATTCAGGTGCATGACTAATGAATGCCCTCTTGGCGTCACAAGGACAAATAACAGGCATCTCCAGTGGGCTGGAAAATTCCCTGATGGTTGCTTTGGCCCTGTGATATTTGCTAACAGGTCAGGCTATCTGCAGACTGAGAAGCAATATGATGGAAGTGAACCTTTCTATATAGATATGTTCCCTACTGAATCGGTCAAGTTTGAGGTCAAGCGCCACACAGTCCAGGCACCAGGCACTCCAAGAATGCTTGATTCTGACATGTATGCAATAATACAGCTTGAGCTGTATTCTCCTCCATTCAGCGTGTTTGATGTATTCGGTTCAGAGGATATATTCAACAGGACTGATACTTTCGATATGCTTCGTGCTGATGCTACCTACCTGCTCAATGTCATGCTCATGAAGAAGATAAGTGATGAAGAAGACCGCATGATAGGTGGATGGATCGGCAACTGGACAGTTGATATGGCGGATATGCTTGATGCAAAGAAAGTAATATTCCATGTGGTCCAGCAGGTACCGACACCGGCAAAAGACAGTGTCGAAGATCTGATGGTGGTGTATGAGATAATGACCAACAGGTCTAAGTTCCCTGAGATTGTTCCTGAGATAATAAGGATGGATGAGTATACTGGAGCAGAATGATGAAGATGGCTGATATGTCAAGTGCAAAGGCGTGCAGGATTGCATTGTTCATGATATGGATGATAGTCCTTACTCCGATATATTCTGCCAGTGCTCTGCAGGTAAATTTCAATCCTGATTCTGGTGTCCAGGTC
Source organism: Candidatus Woesearchaeota archaeon (assembly GCA_043819495.1). Taxonomy (GTDB): domain Archaea; phylum Nanobdellota; class Nanobdellia; order Woesearchaeales; family UBA11576; genus JABMQF01. Next base: position 4,050 of record JBDRET010000077.1, read on the forward strand.
ACAGATAACTCATTCAAGATAAGCTGGTCGACTGATGAACCTACTACAGGAGAGGTCGTGTACGGGCCGCAAGGTGATGTGAATGAGAAAGCAAAGAGCCAGACCACAGGAACCAGTCATGAGATAAGTGTAACAGGTATCGCTCCTGAAAGGACATTCCTATTCTATATAACTGCAAAGAATACGACAGGAGAATCGATAAGGAGCCCTGTTGATAGTGGAGATTATCATTCTTTGACTACAGAGCCCCCAAGGGACAGGACAGCACCTTATCCTGTGAAGGATCTTGCTCCTGTGAATATAGATAAGACATCTGTAACATTCAGCTGGACACCTGATGAGAGGGATACTGATATATCTCACTATAATATATATCGCGGCAGCGAGCTCATAGCTGCTGATGTCATGTCTACAGAGTATACTGATATGGGTCTTGATTTCCTGACTGCATATGAATACAAGGTAAGTCCTGTTGATCTTGCAGGCAATAATGGGTCCAAGACAACACTCAGTATAACTACCCGTTCTGAAAATTATCAACCTATCCAGCTATCTGATTTCACTGCTGAAGCATTCGGGACAAACATCCAGGTCAGTTGGAAGACGAATGCAGAGACTCACTCACGTGTAAAATACAGTCAGAACCCACTTGAGCTGGACCAGCAGAAAGAGGTCCCTGACCTTGTTACAGAGCACGAGATGACTTTATCAGATATGCCTCCTAATACCCAGATAACATTGATGGCTGAATCCTGCGATACTGAAGGCACTTGTGGCAGTTCTGAGGCAGTGACTGTCCAGACTACACAGAAGATTGCTCTCTCCCTTTCTCTTGATGGTATGGACTGCAATCCAAGCACCCCTACATTTGCTAATACTAACCGTATTGATGTAGCAGGGCATTCAGCACCTGGTGCGAATGTCGAGCTATTTGTCAATGGGAATAGGCAGAGATTCAAGAGGATAACAGAGACTGGAGTGTTCAATTTTGCAGGGATAGACTTGATGCCTAATTCTGCACAGAACAGCATAAGGGTCACTGCATCTGATGGGATATCTGCGAATAAGGAATGTATAGAGAATTTTGCGCTTGATTATTTTGCTCCTGAAGTGCACTTTGACAATGAGACTGAGAATCTTAAGATAGCGACACAGCAGAGCGTGCAGCTTCGTGGTAACCTTACTGATGAGAATGCTGTAACTCTTAATGTATATCTGAAATCTTTGGATGATATCATCCCTCCTCCTGCTCCTTCGAATGTTACCAATACGAGCTTAGGACCTAATTCAGTGACCCTGAACTGGGGTGCTTATGGTGATGAGGTCAAAGATCTATACAAATATCTTGTATATCGTACTGATGTGCTTGCTGGTCCTATAGAAGTGGTCGAGCCTAATACCCGATCGTTCACTGATAATAATGTAAGCACCAGCACGACCTATACTTATCAGATCAGCGCAATGGATGAAGCAGGCAATGAAGGAGCAAAATCCGCTCCATTCTCTATAACTACTATGGCTGGCGGAAGCGAGATGCCTCTGCGCGGCAGCATCATCCCTCCTAATCCCAGCAGATTGAGTACTAAGGAATATCAGCTTACAGGAAACACAATACAGTTCACTGAGACTGTCGGTCCATTGTTTGAAGGCAGGAACGTGATCCGCATGGAATATGTGGACATCGCAGGCAATGTCTTTGAGAAGAATCTTGAACTGACAATGGACACTGAACCTCCAAGGATAATATCTCCTACATCTGCAGAGCTTGCTCAGATATATTCTCCTTCATACACAAGCGAGGTGCTTGTCACAGGCCAGATAAACAAGCCTGTCGGAGAGATATGGGTATATGTAAACCCGAGCGGTACTGATTTCAGGGTAAGTGCTGATGGCATGATATCAGAAGGAAGTTTCTTTGCGACTACAGCGCCAGAATCCAAGATTGAGGTCGGCGCTAATGGTACGTTCGAAGTTGAGATTCCTCTCTCGACCAGTATAGGTGCTGCGATCGCAGGTTCATTTACAGGAGAGACTGCTCCTGGAAGCACAAGTGGTGGAGCAGGAATATCTGTCAGTACTGGTGCGGGTAAGAAGAATAAGATTGTGATGGTTGCTGTCGATTCACTCGGAAGGGTATCTGAACCTGTTAAAGCTACACTTGAATACAATACCTGCAGTGAAGGCCATTATTGGAATGTCAAGCTCACTCATGGTGGGAATGTCATCAACACCAGGGAACTCCTTGAAGGTGTTGCGGCTTATGGTTTCGGGTTTGAGCTTGAATGGACTGGTGGCGGTGATCCTACCAAAGCGAAACCTGTAGGGATACCTAAGGTTACGAAAGCGACTGTAGGCACTTTAGATAACAAGAAATATGATTTTGGCTGGATCGGGACACCCCTTGTGACATGCAACAGGCTCAACTGCACAAAAGGTTTTGTCCAGATCAATTTCCTCCCTCAGGATCCTGTAGGTGAGACATATCTTGAGAAAGAGCAGAACCTCAGCAATCACAGGAAGGATGAATGCAAATTGTCAGGATGTATCCACCTTCTCCTGCAGATGGAGATCAATTCAGACCCTGCACCGTTCAGGGCGCAGTATGCAAGCGATCCCGGAGCTACTCCTGTAGGGATGGCTGCTCCCGGAGTGCAGACTCAATGCATAGACATGAGGATATCTCTCGACGAGAGGATTGATTTCGCGAACAATGATTTTGTGAGAGGGTTATTGAACGCATCTCTTAAGGCAATCAATGTCACTCTTGAATTCATAAATATGATAGAACCAGTCATCAAGACTGTGACTCAGATAACGCTCGGTCTTTGCATGCTGTCACTCGTATCTAAATTTGTAGTCGATGCTATCAAGAGCTATAACTGCAAGTGGAGTGGCGCAATAGCAGAGTTGACCTCAGGTGACTTGAAAGGGATAATCAAAGGCGGTGCTGAATTAGTACAGGCAAGGATAGAGAAGACTGCCATGATGTATGATGGTAAGGAAGGCGGTTCATGTGATATGGAGTTCCCTACAGATACTGCTAATGATAAAGAGAACCAGGCCAACCAGAAAGCGAACAGTGCCTGCAAAGAATGCGCAGGTTGGATTGACAAGTCAAAATGGATAACAGACAAGTGGCATCTTTTCTGTGATCGTGTTATGTGTCCGAGCGTCCCATCGCTCCAGCATTATATCAAGACAAAATTCGGGAAGACAGGAAAACCTATTGAAGCCCAGACACAAGGGAGCAGTTATACTACTGTTGCTAAATATAATAAAGGTGACTGGCAGAAATTCCAGACAAGATCCACATCAGATTGTGCATATGCAGAGCTAAGTGGAAATTCAATCAAGACGATGTATGATTTCTATAGTGCTGAAGAAGGCGAAGAGCAGAAGAAATGTGAAGAAGGTCACGTCCCTCAGGCAGCCTGCTGCCCATTCGAGTATATGGATGAATGGGGCTGGGGAATGATGTTCTCGAACGAGGTCAAACAGTCTTACTGCCTTGCTCATCCTGAAGATAAGACTAATTGCGGCATAGGATCCAGCATAATCAATGGCGTGACAGGGATATGTCAACCAAATAGCGAGACTCCAAGAGCATCACCAGTCGTCCTTGACAGGCTCAAATGGGCAAAGGATCAACCTAAAGAGAACAAGTTGGATGATTCTGTGGTATACATGGTCAATCTTGATGCGAACGGAAACCCGAGCAGTATCAGGAGAGGATACTATAGCAGGGAGGAAGTTGTTGATATAGATAATGAAGCTGATGAATTGGGTAGAGTCAAGATATCTACAGGAGCATACTTTATCAGAGATCCTGAATCTGATGAGATGAGTGAATGGTTCTCTCAGCTAGATAATCAAGATATCAGTAATGATGTTGATAGATTCGATGAGGGTCTTCAGAAGTTTGGAGATGATCTCATGGTTCAACTTACCCCTCCTGATGCGAGGATACTTCCTCGGACAGGGGATGCAGGCATCCTTCTGAGAGGTAATAACAAAGGAGGATACAAAGGCACCCAGATCGAAGACTGGTACCGCCAGATAACCGGACTTATGGGTGATCCTGGAAGGCAGTATCTTGCGCAGCCTGCAGGAAGCTTCATACAATCAGTCCTTACACTATGCCTGTCAGGGATACTATCCTGGCTCATCCAGTTCAAGAATATGCTTCTCATGCTCCAGCAGTGCTTCCAGACGATACTCATAACTGGTGATGGGAGTGCAGGTCAGTGCAGGGCAACCATAAGCTACTACATATGTGATGTCCTTAAGGAAGCGATAAGCTGTTTCATGACCCGGTTCGGAAGCGGTGGCGGAGGAAGGGTTGATGTTGATGCAGGTATTGGTGGAGTGTTCTCTGCGATATCTGACGCCTCAACCAGTATGACTGAAGAGCTCCAGGGACGTTATGGTGACAAGAACATGTTTTCCACAGTATTCTCTGCAGAGAACCTGATGCATGATGCATGTATCTTCATGTTTACAGGTGAATGGCCGACAGACTGGAGCACATTATTTGATCAGGCAGCTTACCTGCCGATCAACAGTTCAGGCATGGTGTTCCCTGTCACGAGGAGATGGCAGACATATGATGCTAACACAGGTTATTCAAGATATGTATACAAGGTTGCATATTCATTATTTGCAGGATCAGCCCTGCATTATGAGCTGAAGCTCGGATGTTCAGGTGCAGGTGTTGCCTGCATCGATGAGAATGGACTGGAAGGCCCTTGTGACTGCGGCAGGACAGGTGTAGTTTACACGACGAGGGTTAACCAGTTTGAACTTCCGATAATGAAGCATGGTAGCGGCAACTGTCCTGAAAGCGGTGACATGACTCAAGGACAGTCATGTACTGATGAGATACTTTTTGTCGCAGATGGACAACCATTGAGATATGATAAAGTATATCTTTACTATACTCCTACAGTAGCGACCGGTAAGGGAGGCTATGGTGCTGCAAGCAGTCAGAGTACCGGAGTGAGTGGTGCAGCAGGTGGTACGGGTATTGGAGGTAACATGGCTGATGCAAGTGCCCTCTCAGGACGGCTCGAAGGGACTATACGTGAGATCAGCGGTCCTCCACCAGGATTCTGTGAATTTGATGTATTTGATGTTTCATTCAAATGTGGTTTTGATATTCCCGAGACAGGATATGCAAGGTTCATATCTGCTGAGCCGATAAAGGGACCTAACGAGGCATTCGGTCTTGGAGAATCAGATATAGTTGATGTCAAGATAGGTCAGAGACTGCCTAAAGATACAGCATCCTGTGGTTCGCAGGACTGTGAATTCACAAAATATCTGGTAATTGCAAAAGTCCTCAACAAGAATGGGGCTCAGGTATATCCTCCTGCAAGGAATCCACCGATAGGAGAAAGATTGAACGAGGATGGGATAACCAGCATCAATGTATTCAGTGATACTGATCAGCATAATTCTATGAATGATAAATTTGAGATAAAACGTGAACATTTCTCTGCAAGGAGCGGTGAGGGTACGAGCTTAAGAGTTGTAGAGGGTACATTGAGGCAACTTCTTGTAGGAAGTCCGGAAGTCACTGATGCAAGTCCACCTACTACTGTTAAAGTCATACTTGTCAATGGCAAGACCTGGCAGTTCAATTACGTAACAAAGAACCCGACCACTGGAAAGTATGTCTCTGCAGCAGGAAATGGTGCTGCATCAAGACAGGACTGTAAGACGCCCTGGAGTGCAGATGTCGGAACACTGATCACTCAGGGAGAGACACGGTCAGAGATTGAATGTGGTGGTTTCAGGTTTGTTGTGGATAATGCGCCAATCGCCAGCAGTCCAGCTTCATATGATATGGTGATAGAATATACAGAACCTCAGGCAGCAGTAGGATCAGGTGCATGTTCAGAGACACCTGAAGAATGGACGATGGTATTAGAGCTCAGGGACTCAGTATCTGTGGGTGGTGCTTACCAGATGTCTGAATCTGCAACTACTGATGCAGAGACTGGTGAAGTCCAGAGGAAAGAGGTCAAGTTCAAGGCAGTCTGCAGAGAGGGTGTATCAGCAGATTCGACTACAGGGACTATAGCAGACCTTGAGAGAAGGACAGTTGCTGTCAAGGATTACAATGATGAATATAACCATACATTTGGCCTTTGGGTCGATCAGGGAGATCTTGGACCTGCTGAAGAGATAAGGGTAGGCGACTTCAAATGGAATAACCGGGTCGATCATAAGGCAGGTTTCCAGCTTACTATAGATGCTGCAGCATCAGACACTATCTTACATATTGACATAAATGGTATAGGCCTTATGACTCAGGGAGTTACGCTGGTATCAAAATCAAGTACCAACAATGCGGGGAGTACTGAGTTTGACTTCGCACCAACCGCTTCATGTTCAGAGACAGATGAGCCTCCTTGTGTCGTCAATCCTTCTGCAGGATCAGGCACGGTCAGCATAAGGTTGAAAGAAGGCGATCCTAAATTTGATTTTGGGCCATTCTCGATGAAAGGTGGTAAGGTCGAGGAAGGGTTCATCATTGACATGTCAGGGCAGACAATAGTATTGACAAAAGCAAAGCCGAAGAGCGGCATATTTGACGCTACGAACAATATAAAAGAGTTCGAATCCAGTGATAGTAAGATAATAATAAATCTCAAGAGCATGCCTGAAGTCACAGGCGACCCATTGGTCTTTGATGTTGAGAAAGAGAACCAGGATAAGGAGATAGGTGTCCTGCTCAGGCTTTCAGAAAAGGGAATGAGTGCAAAAGAGGGCAAAGAGACACCTCAGGTAAGCGCAGAGAATACTGTGTTGAAAGGTACTAAAATAATCATCGATTGTGGAACAAAGAACCTGCGCACCAAGAATATCTGCTTGCTGGGCTCAGGTGATGCCAAGACAAGAGTCAAGATCAACCTGCCGCAAGGGATGGAGTTTACCAATTTCAAGATAACAGAATTACAAGTCAACTCCAAACCCCCGACTGATATTGAAATAAGCAGCGGAGAAAGGGTTATGTTCCAGGTATGTACATCTGATGGCAGTAGGTGTATAGGTCAGGATCAGAAAGATACATTATGTATTGCAGGGACGGTGAGCGGCCAGAATTGTGGAAGCAGCATGGTGTGCTGTAAGCCGAAAGAGAAGATACTGTCAGAAAATGCTGCGTGTGGACCTGTAGGTCTTGAAGGTACCCCTACCTGCGTCAAATCTTGCGGTTCAGGACGGGTAGTTTATTCCAAAGGGGATAAGATTTGCAAGTCTGGCCTGACCTGCTGTGCTGATAAGCTGATGTGCGTCAAAGAGATTCCTCGAAGGCTTTATCTTGATACGTTGATAGATAATTCAGTGCAGCCAAGGCTTGTTGCAGGTGCTGCAAAAGGAACATCTAATACCAACGTCAGGTGTGAGGGTAATCGTGAAATCTGCCTTCCTGGTGTGACTGATAATCCTCAGAGATATGATTTCGGGATATGTTATGACTTATACTCAAATGCAGCACTGAATAAGTATTGCAACAGGCTGAGCGTAGCTGCCTGCAAGAGCAGTGAGAATGCTATACAGGAAGGTTTTGCTTCAAGATGTAATAGCAAGGGACTTAACCAATTCTGTGAATGTATACTTCAAGGTGGCGCTGAAACAGGCTGCCGTAACAAGGTCAGTGAGGCGATAGTCACAGAATCAGAATCTGATGCAGCGACTGTTGAGACGCCTGTTCAACAGCCTGCACAGACTACTGGTGTTGATCCAGAAACACAGATATTTGCTGGTAATATGTGATGCGACAGAAGGTATACTAATATGGTGATATCACGATAAGATGGCAAGAAGATCAGAAGACAAGATAAGAGAAAAGCTTGATTCGGAAGGCATATTACCAGAGCCTGATCCAGATAAACCTATAAGACCGACACGTGATGGACCTCAGAAGCTGCATCATCATCTGGATCATAAGATAGTCATCCCATTGATAATAATGATAGTTGCTCTTGCTATATCCTTGGCTATTTATGCATATTTCAGCCCTCCTGAAGAGAGCTTCATCCAGGCGTCAGCAGGTCCTGCTCCTCCATCAAGAGCGGATATACAAGGCACTGCAGGTGCTGCTGCTGTAGCAAGGACAGGCACAGGGAGAGTCAGTTATTGTCAGGAGTTCGTATCAAAAGGAGAGTACAGTGAAGAGAACAGCTGTTTTGAGGCTCTTGCGATGCTGAACTCAAACTCTGATTATTGTTATGGTATAGATGATGCTTCACGTCAGCAGAACTGTTTCCGTAAAGTCGCAGAAGAATATGTGAGCATATCTGCCTGCCAGGAACTGAACAGCCCTGCTGCATGCCTGATTAACATAGCAGTATCGACAGGTGAGATGGATCCTTGTTTTGAGATAGAGCAGATGGACGGTGAATTGTCACAGAATCATTGTCTTACAGAACTCGCAAGACAGGAAAAGGATCCTGAGATATGCAGTTTTATAAATTTTGGACAGCAGCCTTATGACCGGGCCAGCTGCACAAAAGGCGCACAAGAGACCATATAAATAGATTGTATTGATAGGATACTGAAGATGAAGAGACAGAATAAGAAAGTTAAGAGTCAATCAAGAGGAGATGTTACTAAGAATATCGGCAGATCCATCATCGACGAT
>JBDRET010000078.1:0-30365 GCA_043819495.1 Candidatus Woesearchaeota archaeon
CCCAACGACTGATTTGTTGAGAAAGAGCAATCTTAGATACAGAAATTTCCTTCTTAAACTGCTTAACAATCCATACACGCTTTTTAAACGTTAATTTATACATAGACACCACCACAAGTGGTAACTACATGCCAACTAAAAACGTGATACTATACAAAACTTCCATCCCCCAAACCCTTAAATATCACTCACCAAAACATCAGTCATATGGCAATCGAATTCAATCCAGATGGTTCTATCAAGCTCCCTACAAAGATGGCGAGCAGAAGGATAGCACAGGACAACACCTTTGACAACTATCCTTGTGTCAGAGTCACCAGGGATCAGATATCACACTCAACCCCTCTCAAGTGCGATCTTATAGTAGACGTCTCACCAAAATTCATGTATCCAAACAGGATAGAGACAATGTATGAATTCGCAAGAGACAGATTCCCCCATGAAGCCAATATGAAGATGGTAAAAGAGGGAAACAGAAGATACGTAATATCAATCATCTCAGGCAGACTAAGATGCTCATGGTGCCAGGCTTTTAGGAATCATCTACAGAATAACCTGGAATGCAGGTTCTTGCAGGGCGGAAGTTGCTCTAGGAGTTGATCATCCTTTCTGTATCTTCATCCCCTTGTAGAGGAACAGGTATACCAGGATCACCAGTGCAAGGAGTATCCAAGCGACATGCACTATAGGAGGTTTATCTTCAAGGTGCAGGACAAAACTTCGGTTGTAGGAGTAACCTATACCTATCGCGGCAACTATGAACGCCACCCTTATCCAGAACTGTTTACCATCTTTAGGTGTTATCTTGAATTTCATATCAATTCATAATCTCTCCTGCTTATAAATATTATTAAAAATGTCGCAGACATTTTAAGGGGTTTAATACCCCGTACTTCAGTGCGACATTTTTAATCCCAAAAACTTACCAATTAAATAGCGAATCCGTAATACCCTAACCTTTAGGTCAGGGATAACGGAAATCTAAGATTTCCGGAACTACAAATCAAAGATTTGCAGTAGGGCGAGCCATAGATTATTGGTAAGTTTTTGTTATCTTAGCATTCTGATAAAATATGTATAAATTAGTTTTATTAATGCAACATAGTCCTTTCTTTAATCATGACCTCGCTAAGGCTATTAGATTATTCTATAGTGCGTGCTGCGCAGTTATACAACCACAGCGATAAGATAGAGATAGAAGTGCGGTATAATGACAGATGCCTAAAGATGAGAGCAGCAGTGGTGCATCCTGATGATCTTGCAGATATCATGGAAGGAGAACGGTATGCAGGGGTGCTTGGAGAGGAGTATTTCATAACTGAGAATGTGCCTGAACAATATCGCCACATAGTCGCGTTACATGAGATGGTAGAACGTACCGGCGCAGGTCATGAACAGTCAACAGTATCAGAACTCCAATACGCAGAAGCAGTACTTACAACTGCCCAATACCAGGAATACCTGGAATGGAGGTCAAGCCTTTCGGAAATATGTGACCAGAAACCTGCTGAGAGTCTTGATGATGTGTTTGATAGGCTGGTGAAACATCATCTTTTCTTCTGACGCACCGACTCCACGCTCACTTTGCTTCTGCACTAAACTATCTTTGCTGAACTGCATCAGTCATAGAATATGTTATGTTCAGCTCTCTGGGTGGTGTCGGTGCTGTTATGAGTAATGGCACTAATGTGTAATCTTCACTTAGAATATCTTATACTCAGATTATGATCAGGGCAGAGCTCTTCTGCAATTTCAGTCACAAGATATCTAGTGGTATCTCCTGGGACTGTACCATCAGGAGTCCTGACAGTGACATCAACAAAAGGAGCATAACCATCTTTCACAACACATACATCTGCAGAATACCCGACACCAGAAAGCCGCGCATTAAGGCTTATACCTAACCTTTCCGCATCTTTGTGTATATCATCATCAATTGCCATAGAAAAACACCTCTCAAGACAAGTATTTAACCATCTCTTATATAACTTCTATACAAAAATTGCAGAATACCAAAAATATCACGGGAACAATTTATATACATAATTGCGCTAACTATTCTACAAGAGACCTTCGCTAAAGGGGTCTTCTACATGGGTGATACAATGGGTGACGCTAAAGGTAGTAGTGCAGATTATGTAGATATAGAACAACATTCTGATGGTGGCATAACAATAGTGATAGATGGCTACCACAAGACACGCATCGCAAATCCTGAAGATGCAAGGTTGATCCTGACAGGACAGAGGAATGTGGACAGCTTCAAGACATCTGAAGACAAGAAGCAGCTCAATGTCTCTATTGTCGATTATCTTGTAAGCTCCTCACAGGAGATCAAAAGACAGCACAGCGAGCTCCAGTCAAAGCATCTTGCAGTGATGCAGGGACTGGATGACAAGCTAAGAGAGAGCAATGGATTTCGGGATTCTCTGACAGGGCTTTACTCAAGACAATACTTTGATGAGACATTGGATAGGGAGCTCTCAAGAGCGCAGAGATACCAGTCACCTCTTGCAGTTGTGATGCTTGGGATAAGCAACCTTGACCAGCTAATAGAGAGGCATGGCCAGATATCAGGCAATGATGTATTGCGTAAGATGGGAGAAGTCCTTAAGGGACTTGCACGCAAGTCAGACCTGCCTGCAAGATATGATGCAAACAGTTTTGCGATCCTGCTACCTGAGACAACAGCAAGGGAAGCATCAGATGTCTCAAGCAGGATGTATAGGGATTTTAGCATGAAGATGAGATCCATCATACCTGACTGGATAAAGTACAGGGCAATGTCACACGCAGTACAGATGTACGAAGGTGACAGTGCAGAAGTGCTGATGAAGAGGGCAACATCGTACAAACTGAAAGCTAAATGATATTCACCGGGGGCTCTTTGGAAAAGGCGTCACTTCACATATTCTGAATCCTTTGTAATCGCCCGAGAAACAAAGAGATGCCATGAAGAAGAGCTCCCCTAAATTTACATAAGAATCAGGTATCTGTAATATAAATCAAAATAAAAGATTTAGCTGATGCGTGTCTTGGCTAGAGTATCATCAGTCAGAATCATTAGAGTCAGATGAGTCGTCATCTTCAGACGGTTCATCATCAGTTCCATCGTCGTCCCAATCTTCCATTTTGAGTACCTCCGATATTTTTGTTGAGGAGAGGCCAACGGCCTCTTCCTCATGAATTTATTTACTTCTTCTTTGCTGCTGCTTTCTTCTTTACAGGAGCTTTTTTAACTGCTTTCTTTTTTGCCATTTTCTTTTTTCCTCCACCTATTTTAGGTGATTGTGATCAATTTCCTTCAACTGCCTATCGAGACGCTGAAGTTCGGTCTGTCTCTTCACTAAAAGTTCCTTGTTGGATATCATATGCATATCCCACGCAAGCACTCCCATACGCCTGCGGAGCTCCTGTACTTTCTCAGATACATTGTCTTGCATCTTGTTCACCCCGTCATGAAGAATGAGAATGTATATCGCTGCCTGTAAGAGTTTAATATAATAATCATATCATCTAACAGGCTTTGTGTGTATCCCCCCGTACGGAACTCATGTCCCATTATGGAATCCAAACTGCATGTTAAATCGGGTATATAAACTTTTTGAAAATCAATCACAGCACGCGGACCAGACACCCACGCAGCGCTCGCTTTGAATCATTCTTATCTCCTGTCTGCACTACTGCATCAGTTCCGGACCAGGAATCATTCAGCTCACTAGGCGGCGTGGGTGTCAGTCTTTATCGTGCTGCATTGTTGACTACAGCAGATCCATCGCATCATCAGGAGTACCCCTATTGTATTTCCCAGAAAAAGCTTGCTCTATCTTCTTCTCAACATCAAGTTCTCGTCGGTACTGATCCCATACATCATTCACCTTATGGAACAGGTCCTCTGTCCCATCCTCAAACCTGGTGTGCTTATGATTCCTGCTCACTATCTCATCAGGCCTGCCATCCCGGTCATAGTCATAGATCATGACAGCATCATTCAGGTCACGGTATGGCCTGTAGACCATGAGCCAGTCAGGACCTTCCTTGTCCCGGGCATAAGTCACAGACTCGTAAGGGAAAAGGTTCCTTGATACCTCAACGACCTTGCCATCAGAAGAACGGAAAGTTCCAGAGGTGCGATAATCCATATATCCTACCAGAGCGACAACAGGCAGGATCATCAATGCGAGATCCTTCAGCAAGCCCATCACTTGCACTCCTTGTCTGGCCTGGAAGAAAGATACCCATCCAGAGTCTTGCGCAGGCCTTCAGATTCCATCTTCTCATCCCACAGTTCCTGGAAGAACTCCATCTGGCGCACATAATCCTCGCCACCTTCAATAGGATAGAGACTGCCCCACATATGTCTGGGCGCAAGCCGTCCCTGGTCAACCTTCCCATCAAGATCATTGTCGTGGATGTAAGTACTGTCACCATCAGAATCCTCTATGGTCATCATTGAAGACTGCCCTACATCATGATAGAAGTAAGTGTTATCAGAGAACATGTGATTCTTGATTACGGTAAGTTGGCAATCACGCCTGTAAACCCCCCCATCCATCGCGGTCAAAGCAGCAGCACTGCCGAACAGAAGACCTCCTGCGACTACAGAACCTGCCAATATATTAGTGATGTATCTTATAGCGTTCATCGTATCCCTCACAGTGTATATTCCATGCCATCATCAACCTTTACAGATTCATAACCAGCACCAAACTCTTTCTTCAGCAGCTCATCAATACCCAGCTCTCTCTTAATATCTCTAAATGTAACAGTAGCATCTTCCATGAGCTGGTACTCCCGGGTTCCAGGCAGGCCTCTGCCAAAGATGTTACAACTGCCATCATTGCACACAAGCATGGCATCAATAGAATCATCCTTATCATGATCAACAAAAGTGACTGCATCATCTGAGAAAGACCCTTCAATCCTGAGTGTGGACCCCTTATCTTTGAGGTGTGTGAATGTAATCTTACTCATAGGCCAATAGTTCTCTACCACCCTGACAATATCACCTTTCCGCTCAACATAGCTGGTCTGATTGTTGTAAAGCAGGCTTCCTCCAAGAATACCCACAGCAGCAATAGCAGCACCAAGGCACATGCGGGATATGACCTTTATAGCCCCATACACCATAGGCGGCTTTTGTGGTGGTGTTGGTAAATCCCAGAGATATGGTCGATCAATCTTCTTTTTCATAGATATCACCTTTAGCGAAGTGATAATCCTGCCGCCTACAATGTTTAAATAAGCTTTCAGAAGAAAATTTATCTTACTACCAAAAACAGTCAGTCCAGACTTTTCAGAACTTATTTCCCCAAAGTAACCAGATTACAATACCCACCAATACAAAACCCAATATTGAAAGAATTCTTGAGACAAATACTAGCTTATTATAAGTCCCGGTGACAATCGAATTGGATCTCATGATTCAGGTCCTCCTACCCATCTGTCTTTGCAGCTCTACCCGCATAGGTGGGCGTAATGTCGGTTGACTATCTACAAAATCACATATGGCAGATTCTATCACATCAACAATGTTACAGGCGCAGACCCCCTTGGCCCTGATACTCCCATCAGGCATATGAGTCCTTGCCAAAGCTACAAGAACCTTATCCTGATATTCGCAATCATATCCGACAATAGAACAGTAGTTACGGCCGCCTATATGCAGATAACTGTCATTCTGATAGCAATACAAGGGATTGAACATTTCCATACCATACCAAAACCGCTTTTTATTTATAAACATATCTGCACATAAAGTAAAAAGCCCCAAACAAGCTTTATAACCTTTCAGGACATACTAATCTTAAGGGCGATAGTACCATGTGGTTTTTTTGAGGTGGCATACAAATGAATGAGTCACTAGAGGATTTTATAACGATAATCCTGAAAAGCGGATGCGAGGTCAGCATCAGCGGACCTGATGAAGCAAGGCAGATACTTCAGGGCAGGCAGACGATCGATTATTTCAGATCAAGCAAGGATAAGCAAGAATTAGATATCAAGCTCGTCGACTATCTTGCGGACCTCGCCGGTTGGGCAATGGAGCTCGAGGCGAGGTGCGCATCTTTAGAGCGCAAGTGCACCAATCTTGTTCAAGGGGCTGAAGAATATGACAACCTTACAGGGTTATACACCCGAAGATGCATAGGTGATGTCATAGGAAGGGAAGTCCTAAAGGCAAATAGGTATAATCTACCTCTATCAGTTGTCCTGCTACAGGTATATGGTCTTGATTCACTAGGAGAGCGACAGGGAAAATCTGCAATAGATAACATCCTGAGGACCACTGCAGATATCGTAAGGGCCTCAACAAGAGGTTCTGATGTCGCGTCAAGATATGCTGAGGACAAGTTTGCAATCCTTCTGCCGTTCACAGAAAAGCCAGATGGACAGACTGTCGCAAGACGCATACATCTCAAGCTCAATAGTGAACTGTACAGCGAAGGGATAACAACAATAACCGCAAGCACACATACTATCCAGTATGAGAAAGGTGAAGATCTGAGCATGTTCTTTGACAGGATAGAAAAATATGTCGGAGTGCCGCAGAACCCTGAAATGAAGCTTGCTTCAGGCACAGAGTACTAAAAATTTAAATATCCTGCCAGTCAGTATCACCTCATGAAAAAGACGGTGATGCTGGCATTCTTCTTATTCAGCATAGCTATCATAGGCTGCTCCAGTGACCCTGCTGCAAACCTTCCTGCTGAAGATGAAGTTCCTGTAGCATCACAAGAGGTAGAAACAATGACTTCTCTGACACTCACAAGCCCTGCATTCCAGGACAATGGAGACATACCTGCAAAGTACACCTGCCAGGGAGATGACATAAACCCTGAGTTAGTCATAGGTGGCATCCCGGCAGAAACAAAGACCCTGGCACTCATAATGGATGATCCAGACGCACCTGTAGGTGTATGGGTCCATTGGGTAGAGTATAACATAGCCCCCACAGCAAGCATACCTGAGGCTGCAGGGAAGGTTGGTGACCAGGGACTCAACAGCTGGAAAAAGACAGGCTATGCAGGTCCATGCCCACCATCAGGTAAGCACAGGTATATATTCAAGATATACGCATTGGACACAGAGCTCACAATCAAAAACCCTGACAAGACAGCAGTAGAGGCTGCGATGGAAGGGCATGTACTCGCTCAAGTGAAATTGACAGGATTGTATGAGAAAATCTGAATATGGACCGACTACTAAGAGCATTAGACGAACTCAGGATACATGGGACAGAAGAGGATGAGGCAGAGTTCAGGCAGTTCCAGATGAACCTGTTAAAGCAGTTGAGGAAAGAAGAGATAGAAGTTCTTGAGCAGCTGGACAGGCACCACACAAAGACTTTCCGTCATTCATTGCTGGTCGCAAGGGATACTGAATATATCGCAAGGCATCTTGGGCTCAGAGAGAGCAAGGTGAAATCTCTTGCTCTTGCAGCACTGCTCCATGATGTAGGCAAGCTTGACATACACAAAGTGATATTATCTCTTGGTCCGGAGAGTGAAAGACGGAGCATATGGGCGCATGCACATCCCGGTTCACCCATCCCTATGGGGTTGCTCGTCACAGAAATAACTATCAGAGACATAATATCCTATAAGGCATCATTATCAGATGAACCGAAGAAGTACAGGAAGAACTTCGAGTCATGGATGCGTGAACGAGGACTTGAAGACTTCCTGGACAAGAGCCTCAAAGAGTATATCCAGCATCATCAGGACAGCACAAGATCAATACTTGAAAGCATAGGTGTAAAGCAGGAACTCGTCAATTACGCAGCATCACATCACTTATCATATTTCGACAAACGCAAAAGACACAAGCTTCCAAGAGAGTGCTGCATAATAGAGGTAGCAGACAAGTTCAATGCGATCATCCAGTCAGAAGGTGCCAGGAATTACATAAGCAAGGGCACGCGTACAGAAGCATTAGTGATAATATCACATGAGATGAGATCTCAGCTCAAAGGATTCTTCAAGAGGTACGAGAAGAAAGCGCTGCAGGTCCTTGTGAAAGAGTATCTCCCACAGGAGGTACACACGGAGCTCGTGCCAAAGGTCAGACAGTTAGTCACCAACCTGCGTCACAGGGTCAAGACGCTCAAGCGAGTGAAAGACAAGAATGAGCGTGAGGAAGCATCAAAGATGGTGGCATTGATAGCAGTCACGATATCAGTATCAAAAGAGTTCGGTCATGTGCTTGATAGGAGCACAGAGAATGACCTTGAACATTATGAATATGAGATAGAAAGCATGCTCAAAGCAGCATGATTACGGGTGATAAAATGGGACTTAAACAGACAGCACTTGCTATCGGTATTGCGATAGTATTTACGGTATTCATCGCATATGGACTATGGGCGATATATGAGCCACCAAAATATTATGAGTACAAGAGCGATGAGTGCTGGAAAGAATTCAATTGTGACAAAGAGATACAGGAATGCACAGCGAAGTATCAGAAGCAGATTGCAGCAGATACTGGAACGGTAGTCGATGAAGGGCCTCAGGTCAATCCTGAACCGCTTGTTGAAGATCCAAAGGCAAGACCTCCTGAAACTTCACCGATCGGATATGACGATTGCTACAACAATGAGAGGAATAAGCCAGAGTACATGAAGTGCATGTCAGAGCAGGAACGATGCCAGGAAGAGTTTGCCACGACCACACCAAGATACTTCCATGCAAGGAACAGCTTCTTTGTGCTGTTCGTGATAGCTGTGCTTGCAATACTTATCGGGATGTTCCTCACTCTTGAGAGCATAAGCTCAGGATTCATAGCAGGAGGGGTCATGCTCCTCATATGGTCGCTGATATACACCGCGGAGTTCTGGCTGCAGTGGAACAAGTTCGTGAAGCTGACAGCACTTGGTATTGTGCTTGCATTGCTCATATATCTTGGTTACAAGAAGATAGAGCCGCATACAAGAACTAAAGTGAAGAAGCGATAAGATAATTTTTATTTTTTTAAATATTTTATTCTTTATTTCTATAATCTGTCAGTGCCACGCTGCTAGATCGTGTTGCCGGCAAGGAACGCATATATCATTGATTCAGGCTTACGCCTAATCGCAAACAATCCAGCAAGTGGCCGGTCTTCGTCCATCATATGGACCGACGCTGGAGCGGTGGCGCTACCAGAAATAGCTGAACAAATATGTTTTCTTAAACCATCCCGAAACGTCTCTTGACTGCGTAGATTATCAACATGAGAAGCAGGACGAAACTCACTGCCTGGACTATCAGCACTATTATCCCAAATTTATTGAATAGACCCTTTGCAGTCCTGGTGAAAAGATTCTCATCATCCTTGAACCAATGTGTCCTCATATAATCACTTCTGGTCTATTGAATCTGCATATATGAACATCTGCTGTGAGAAGATTCCGCGTACCACTGTACCTTTCACGATAACCTCTGAATTCTTTTCAGGAGCATGATCGCTTGATACTAGTATAGAAGAACCTCCATCCTTCAGGGTGAATCCTGAGAACTGAGCGATGTTAAGAGGGATGGTAACCATACCAGTCACGCTGACTTTCTTTCCCAGATATCCTGCGGGATCATCATTGATATCTTTTACTGTTGTCTTTGAACAGCCTGCAATCAGCAAGAGAAGCAGGACAGCAGATATGACGATCATTCGTTTCATAAGAGAAGAGATGGTAGGTCCATTTATAAATATTTCTTGAGAAATGCACTACTTAGGCTTTATGACTTCATTGTCCCTGTTTACGTGCTTGAACACATCCTCATAGTCAGGGATGTCTTCAAGGTTGTCCAGGATATCCTGAGCAGTGAGCTGGTCACGAGGTATCTCGCGGATAGATATCTTAGGTTTCTTATCATGAGATGTCTGTGTCTTCTTATCATGAGATGGTGTATTTACAGCAGGTTTTGGTTCCTCTTTACTGATCTTCTGCTTCTTCTCATGCTTTTGGATCTCTTTCTTATGATCCTCTTTCTTGACGGTTACAGGTGTCTCTTTTTTAGGCTCAGGAGTATGTTTCTTCTTTACCTTCTTCTTTGCTGTTTTCTTCTTGATATCAGAACTCTTCTGCTTCTTTGTCTTTGGCTTTGCAGAATCTATATCATCAGACCAGACAGCATCATCGTCCTCATCATCAAGATCCTCAGAACTCCTGAAGACGCGCCTGACGATGAACACCACAATTATCAATGCAAGGATGTAGATCAGTATCTGTGAAATGCTCCTCTTTTCAGCGGTATCTGATACAGGCACTTCTGCAACCCTCAGTTCAGCCAGTCCCTGCGCAACATCAATATCCCCTTTTGCTGCAATGAACACGTAAACTTCAGCACCGTTGAGCCAAAGGAATCCTTCTGACTTTGTTGAGATGAACTTCTGCATGTCTGTACCTGATACTGTGGCAGGGGTGATCTCAATCGCTGTCAATATCCCTCCAGCAAGTGCAGTACCTGCAGCAGAAGCAGCACTCTTATCATCAGAATATACAAATCTCCATGCTATAGAATCTGACTCGTCATGCAGATAGCTGCTTTTCGTGACAGAGACAAGCCCTTCCTGCATAGAATCCTTGAACCTTGAGTTTGCGATATTCTCTTCTTTTATCAGGATGAGGCTGGTCGGAGCAGGCTCAGCTACGACAGCACCGGTAATCATCGGCAGTCCTTCTTCATAGTCTGGCGTGATTCCTGAGGCTCCGATGTAGCTGTAGCTTGCAGACCTCTTCTTGTCATGCACAACCTGCGAGACTACAACAGGAGCAGAACTTTCGACAGACAGGCCAAACGGCTTGCCCTCGATAGCATCAAGCTCCACTGTACTGCGCATCATGGAAGGTGCTTTGAAACCAGATGACTTAACACTCCCATCATCATAATAGAATGTGATCTTGAGATCTGCTTCCTCACCTGATGGATTGAATACTGAAAGATAAGTATCGTAAAGTGTATTCACGATACCATAAGCAAAATAAGCATCAGCAGAAGGGCCAGATGCACCTGAACCGCCAAAGCCCGACTCATCAGATGCAAAGAAGACAGTTGCAGCGACATCCACATCACTATCAACTGCGATGCTGAACTCCTCTGACTCAAGAGTGTAACTGCTGAGCACAAGATGGCGCTTACTCTTTGCAGGTACTGTCTCATCTACCTCTGTAGTGCTGCCATCATCATAATATATAGTGATCGTAAGATGCGCTACACCCAGAGATGGGTTCAACACATCCAGGAATGCTCCATCTTTATCACTGACCTTCCCTCCAGGGAATAGCCAGCCTTTCTCAACTACTGTTGTCGCATGCCCTCCATAAGCTCCGCTCAAGCTCTTATCAAAAGTAGCAGATGACACGACAACCGGAGCAGTGCTCGTCACCTTGACACCGAACCGTTTCTCAGGCTGGGTCCGCTCTTTCAGGTCCACACGCAGTACCCTTTCAGCAGGTGCCTGCAGCTGGAATGTCTTCTTCTCACCATTATCATAATAGAGGGTCACAGTCACAGAAGATTCTCTTGACGCTGGATTCAGTATGTACAAGAATGTCTTCACGGTGCCACTTGAATATCCATTTGCAGCGTACCAATTGAATGATGGTTCTGGGACGGCGAGGTCTCCAAAACCTGCAGAACGCGTATCATCATACTGCACACCATCTACGACCAGAATATCGTCTGATTCTACCTTTATGCCAAGAGCACCTGATGCCTTATCTGAAAGGTCTAATGAAAAAGTACTATGCGCGCCAATAGCTGCTGTGAAAGAGACAGGTCCATCTTTCTCGTGGTATACAGTGATCTGCGCATCGACAGGATGATCAAAAGGATTCAATACGTGCAAGAAGCAATCTGACTCTTCACTCACATGACAGCCTGCAAAGTATTGCGTGAACCCCGCATCTTGTGCAGATACGAGCGAAGCGAACAACACTAGCCCAAGAACAAATGGGAAATACTGCTTATCCATCAAATAACGCACCTCTTACAGCTTCTCGCCCTCTTTTTCCCATGAGAACGGATTTGGTAGACCTATTTAAATTTAACTGAAAAAGAACCATTACAGAGTGGGGACTATATTTGTCGTATTTAAATAGATTACTGAGAAGACGGAAATAGCGGCAAAAATATTTATACAAGCAAAACAAATATTTCCTGCATGAACCTCAAAGATTTCCAGAGTACGCTGATAGAGATAAAAGGCAAAGTAGAATCTGTCTCTAAGCAGAGCTTCGACCTCAAGAAAGTCGTTGAGAATGGAAGCTACATGTATGATTACAAGCACAATAAGGCAAAGTATGCTGCAGACCAGATCAAGCGGAAAGCAAAAGTGCTCGTGGAAAAGATAGAACAGATACACAAGGCCAATAAGAACCCGCGTCTTGATGAACTTATCGTAAGGACTGTCCTTAATTCAAATCTCGTACTTGAAAAATATCTGGAGCCAAAAGAATGCATCTTGCTGATCGGGCAGATCGAAAAAGACCTTGAAGCGATTGACAAGATCCATGCACTCGAGAAAGAGATAAGCGATTTTGAGAAAGAAGCAGCAGTAAAACCCTCCAAGAGATCAGACAAGCTCGGCGGCGGGGTACGTCTGAACTTTGAGCTTCCTGAATTGCCTGAAGAGATAGAAGAGAACATACAGGCAGATGTCGAAGAGCTCAAGAACTGTTATGGTGCGAAATGCTATCGGAGCAGCATAATATTATGCGGAAGGATAATCGAGACTGCTCTTCACAGGAAATATTTTGAAGTCACAGGCAATGATGCGCTTGAGAAAGAACCAGGCATAGGCCTTGGCAAATTGATAGCCCGCATGAGCGAGAAAGGGATAAGGCTTGACCCTGCACTACCGCAACAGATACAGTTCATCAATCAGGTAAGGATATTCTCAGTTCACACGAAACAGCAGGCATTCAACCCATCTGATAACCAGGCACAGGCAACAGTATTGTATACGATGGATGTGCTGGGAAAATTGTTTGCTAGTGAGTGATCTCTTGTATTATTCTCTGTTCTGATCATATTAGCGCTAAAGACGATGATTCTAAGATGGTGCGCTGACTAATTATGCGCTGACTAATTACTGAAACTCATAAAAATCGATAGATGATCGATTTTTAGGATGCCAAAAATTGAAAATTTTTGAGCATAATCAATAGGTAAATAACGCCTTCGGCGAAACCACAAATTTCGCAGAAGTTTGATCATGCCAGAGCAGAATTGCTCTGAGCGTCTATGTATGTCAAACTCAAGCATGTTGACAGGCGACTACGGGCTTAAAAGAATAACTCTCTGTGTTGGTTTATAAACCATTTATAAATGACTCTCGAGGCAGCAAAAGGTTTAAATGAGAGATAAGAGTAACTTTTCGAGGTGTTGGGTGCGTAAATGGTAAGAATGTATGATAAAATTCACAAGAGCAGGGAATTAGTTGATAGGATACTCCTTTCTATGATGGGTGATGAACCTATCCATGAATTAGAGATGAAAGTCAATGGATCGAAGATATCCCTTCAGGATTTCCTTATGGAAGATACAAGCATAGTTGGAGAACAACTTCAACAGTTCGCAGCAGATACATTCTATGCTGATTGGAATGCAAGCATATACTCTATCATAGAATCCAATAATCATATGTCTCAGCATAGCCTGAAAATATCTCCTGAAGAATGCGCAACAGCAATAAGAAGATTCTGCAGGTATACATGGGACCATACACCAAGTGTCAGAGACGCTTATGTCTCTGCGTATAAGCACGCCCGCAATATGGTGCGAGGCACGATACAACTCTCTGAAGGTCTTGCACTCAGTTCCTCATTGTCCAAGCTCGTGCGTGATGCAAATGTCAAAGCAGCACATCCTATATCTGCAATGGTACTCAAAGAGATGGTGCCCGGGATACGTGAGCTTGAGACAGATTATGCAAGACTCATACCAAAATCTCGATTGTCTCCTGTGCTGGATCTTGTGGTCCCAAAAAGGGTAGAGAGGCGCAAGCAGAACATGCATGATGTCGCATCATATCTCAAGGAAAGAGCTGAGAGGGTGATACCCCGGCTCAATAGTTTCGGCCATGAATACAGGAACTGGTACCTGACTCAGCACGACCATGTGAATTGTCTGATAGGATCCTCATTTACTACAGGCGGATGTCCGAAAGACAGGCAGATCTATGATCATCGATGAGCATAATTGAATATATATTTGCTATTTCTTAAATTTTATATACGCAACATTTAAAATGGTCTGTTGGACCTGTTTCTATATAAATGTCGATCCGCATCATGCGGAGGCCTCGCTAAACGTGAAATACTACATCTTGAACCACATAATGGACCATATCTCGCTATAGGTACCACCATGTTCTCAAGATAATGCAGTCTTGCTGCACTGTACGATTCACTGAGGCCGGGATGACAGCTGACAGTGGAACTTATGGTGTTGAGAGAGAAGACAGCCTCGCTAGTGGACCTTATAGGACTCGCGCTGAACAAGAGAACATACGAAGGGCTAGTCAGAAATATAGAGAAAGGATGGGATGTCTCCCATATGCGACCAGAGGCCAATTCTGAACTCGCACGTAACCACCGCAGCAAGATACTCCGCGAAGAGACTGAAAGGCAGTTCCGCGAATCATACCGGCCGATAGTTGAGATAATACTCAATGCGATAGATGCAAGACCAAGAGATCATCATGGTCCTTATGAAGTCAATGTCAAGACAAATGGCAGGTATGTCGAAGTGTCAGATGCTGGTACGGGTATGGAGCTTGAAGGCATCCTCACCACACTGCTCATACCATTCTCATCAAATAAGGATTCAAGCACAGACATAGGACGTTTCGGTGTCGGGTTCTTCTCAAGCCTCGGCTTCTGCACAAGAGAACCTAAAAAAGCAGGCATAACAGTCGATACAGGCAGATATTCTTCCAGGTACATCATCAATATACATTCAGATAGTGCATCAGTCGATGATCTAAGATGCTCAATACAAAAAGAGCAGAGACCTGAACAGGGGACAAGGGTCCGCATCCAGCACACCCATGACAAGAAGCAGATGACAGACTACATCGCAAGATACCTCAGGAGCTTCGACAGCAGCAGGGCAGTGATAAAGGTGAATGGAAAAGCGATCAACCTGCCCAAGAAGAACAAGAAGTTCTCATCATCAGAATCACATAGCATCAGTTTTGAGACAAAGAAAGGCAACAGATCTTATCTGAGGTTTTGCCTTGACCCTGCAAAGAAAAGAGGGTGCATAGACCTGTACTCTCAAGGGGTGGAGATATGCACGAATGACGTACATGGCTATGAAGCAAGGATAGACCTCCCTTCAGATATACTTCTCGTCGAAGGAAGGGATGAGTTCAAGAGAGACCTGAGCTATACCAATGCACTGCTGTCAGTCATAGGATTTGGCTGCGACAACCAGAATGATCTGAGCAGACGATTCAAGCAAGGATTTGAAATGAGGGAATTCATACCTGACCTGGTAAAGACAGCACAGCTGAATCACCCTGAGATCAAGGATGCAATATCCAGATATGCAAGGACGCTTTTTCCTTTGGGAACATATATAGTCAGAGACCTTGATGGTCTTGAGGCAAGTGTGGACATTGCTGACTTCCTGGGTGACGATGTATCTGCATCACTATATGCGCCTTCCAACCTTCAGGCATTCAACTTCTGGAGCATATATCTGCCAGGTATCAGCACCATACTGGGAAAGATGACAACTGCTGTCGAGACAGACATAGAAGAACTGATCAGATCCTATGCTCCTCTGGCACAGTCAGCAAAAGAGGTCAGGTCAAAGAGAAGGGACTTCAAACTCAATCCAGTGATACTCAATGAGTGTTCTGAGACAAGATCGCCTTTCCTTTCACTGGGTGGAGCGCTATACATGAATGTGCAGCACTCATTATTGTCACAGGATGACTTCATGTCAAGATACATGACACGACACTACCTGCTCCGGGCACTTGAAGATGATAAGAAAGCCGAAGATATGCTGATACGATGAGACCAAAGAACCAAGTCAAGCTTTCAGAACTCGTCATGCTACAGATGGTAGGAGGACTTGAGCAATTCATAGATCTTGCCCTCAAAGGATGGTACACAGATCATGTGATAGATGGAGCAAGAGAGCTTGCGACCACTCCTGAACTGTTCAGCAATATGGTCGAGAATACCATCTCAACACAGTTTGGCAATAGTATGACTGCTCTTCGGGAGCTTGGCCAGAATGCCAGGGATGCATATTCTCTATACTCTGTGAACCGACGGATAGAATTCAATGTCCATGAGGGGAAAGAAGGCAATAGAATAATCGCAAGGGATTATGGCTGCGGCATGACACCTGAAGAGGTATTCACATTATTCCTCGTCCCATACAACTCAGGAAAGGAATTTGACAGCGAGAAGATAGGGGAGCACGGGATAGGATTCTATTCCATACTTGACCTCTGTAAATCAGCGCACATAACCACGCGTAACCTGTCAGGAAAGAAGACCATGATAGATATCGTCCCTTGTGATGGTGACTGGGAAGTCAGTTACAGCTTCAGCGACGACTGGTTCCATGGTACAAAAGTCGAGATGGAAGTCGATAAGTTCTGGGTGAGCAAGGAGCGTGTGGAACGGACGTTGCGGGAAGAGCTGGGTTTCCTGAGCGACACCTATTCGCTCACCTGTAATGGAGAGCAGCTCAATGATCTTGCACAGGAGTACGCACCCATGGCGCGAAAGGACGTACTTATAGGGAACCGTCCTGCAGCTGCACAGCTTGCAGTCAGGCAGCCAGATATTGCAGAAATTGAAGAGTCAGGAGATCGTCGACCACAGGGCAGCCTGGTAATGACACAGGATGGCCTTCATGTGAAAGACCCTAATACATATGAATTGGTATCTGATGAGGTGCTCAAGGACCTCGTCGACAGACTCCGAGATGTCGGATATGGATTCTGGCTCGAGCTCCCTAATGGCATCAGGCTCACCAAAGGCAGGAACAACATAGTATCAGAAGACGCAAAACTTGTCAAGAACGCATCAGAGACAATGTTTGCGAAAGGAGTCCTTGAGATGCTGCTTGATGATGAGGTCAACTATGCACTTGATAATTCACTCGCAGACATAATCGACCATCTGCTCGAAGGGCAGATCATAAAGAAGAAGGTCAGGGTCAGGGATGTTGTCCTTGACGCGATACTTGAGATGTATAAGATGTTCCGGTACACTGAAATCAAGATGGCATTCCAGAATTTCAAGCTCGTGATGAGCATGTTCCAGTCTGCAGAAGCAGCACAGAAGGTCGATGAGGCAAAAGCCAAGCTCAAGTACGGGAATGCATATGACTATTCAAAACTTACAGGATTTGCAGGAGAGCTCATCAATGAACGGTTCATACCTGCAGCATATGGAAAGAAAGACATGGAACGGCTCTGCAGGACAAAGCTCAGTGTGAAAGACATAGTCGACCTGTATCTTGATAAGAAACTTAACATATACCCTCAAGGATTCGACCTGATAAAAGCTCTTGAGCATAGGGACTTCAGACCAGGTAAGGATGTGACTGCATATGTCGACGAGCGAAGCAATGTCATAAGCAAGCTCCTTCACAAGCTTGAGATGAAACACCCTGAAGCAGGGGGTGGCAGCAGCTTCAGTCTTGACCTGCGTAGCATATTTAGGGCATTCCCGCGAAGCATTGATGGGCTGAAGCACACATTTAAGTCAATATATAGTTCATTGAAGCACAAATTCAGAAGGAGTCCTGACTTCAATCCAGTACCCTTGAGCAAGCTTGAGCGCATGGTCAAAAAGAAAGGGGTCGGGCAGGAATACGTCACTCTTCTTGAGAATGTCCAATACATAGATGGACTTGTATCTGAAGCAAACTCAATGAAGCCTGCAAATGTAAGACTTTTTGGGAAGACTCCACTATTAAGCTCGACAACAGCATACACAACCAATCAAGTCATGGCAATAAATGCCTATGATCACACAGTATTCACTTACATCGACGACATAAGGACGGGCAGATATACTGAGTCAAGACTGATGTCATTGATAGAACTCGTGGTGCATGAGAAAGCGCATGACCTGCTCGGAGTGTACAACACTTCAGGACAGCATGCAAAGGAATTCTATTGCAATGCAAAGAAGACGCTCCGCGACAACCTGTACAGGCATTGCAGAGAGAAAGGCATAGACCCATTGACAGATATCAATTCAAGCATGGAACCTGTAAATACCGAAAGCATAGGCCACCGAGAATTCAAGAGATATCTGTGAATCACTTCTTCTTTGATTTTGCCTTCGGATTGCTGACAACAAGCTTGTGGGCAGATCCTGTCGCTTCTGGTGCGCGCTTCCTCTCTCCGAACATAGAATACAGGACAAGACCGACAAGGAAAAGCAGGATGCCTCCGAAGAACATCTTCTTCTCAAAGCTGAACAGGAGACCTGCACAAGTCAGTATACCGATTGCAGGTATGATAGGAAATTTACCTATCCTGCCAGGGACCTGGAATGCACGGGTTATGTGGTCATGAGAATATCTAAGGACTATCACGCAGAGATTCACTACGAGAAAGACGAACATCGCGCCAAAATTAGTGAGGAACGCTATCGATGTTATCTCCCCAGGAATTATGAATATCGCTGCGATGATCGCCACTGCAATCACAGCAACATAAGGTGCGCGACCTTTCTTAGTGACTTTCAGGAATATCTTAGGCATCGAGTTCTCTTCTGCAAGACCATAGATCATCCGTGAAGAACCTATCATAAGCCCAAGGACAGTCGATGCAGTCGCTGCAAGAGCCATGACTGCCATGAGCATCCCTGCCTTGCTCCCTATCAAAACAGTCATCACATCAGATAATGGAGCGGTAGAATCCGCCAGCTGATCCCAGGGGATCACACTCACAGATACTATAGCAACAAGGATGTAAAGTACAGTCGATATCAATACAGAGGCTATCAATGCAATCGGAAGTGTCCGTTTAGGATCCTTAACTTCCTCGCTAAGATTGCCTATATTCTCAAAACCAAGGAATGCGAAAAATATGAGCGCTGCACCAGTAAGCACACCTGAAAATCCATGTGGCATCTCCCAGTAGAACTCAGGAGCCTGGATGTGAGGCATACCTATACCTATGACGAGCAGCAGGCCTGCGATGGCTATCAATACCATTGCGATATCAAAACCTATCGCCTGCTTCACCCCTACAAGATTGAATACAGTCAGGAGAACCAGCAGCAATAGCGCGCCGAGTATGTGATTGAGCCCGATGAGACTGGAAAGATACCCTCCGAAACCGAGCGCAACAGCAGATATTCCTATTACCAGGCTGATCAGCTTGAGCCATGCTACACCAAAAGAGAACCTCCGGTCCCGAAAAGACCTCTGGGAGTAAAGGTACTCTGCAGAATCATAAGGGAATGTTGAAGCGAGCTCAGCATAGCTCAGTCCAGTGCATGCTGCAATGACTGCAGCAATCAGGAACGAGAGCCAGATAGAATTACCTGTGATGCCTGCAGTCTTACCTATGATGACATAGATACCTGCACCGATTATCACCCCTAAGATGTAAGCGGTAGTCCCGAAAAGACCAATATCACGTTTTAGCTTAAGCAGATGATTCACCTCTTATCATGAATCAGTGTGGACTTTTGTTTAAAAGGTTTCTCTTTTTTGGCATTGTCAATCTATCTTTGATACTGTTGTTGCCACGCTCGCATTACTTCATGAATAGTTACTTTATGCCCTACTGCATCAGTCATAGTTTGTCATATCGACGCTCGCTAGGTGGCAACAACCGTTTAATTGACAATGCCTCTGGTTTTTTATCCAAAGAAATTCAAGCCCACCATCAATAACAGCCCAAGAATAAGAGAAGATAGCTGAAGCAATGATATCGGAGCAGAACATTCCTTGTGCATCTCAGGTATCAGGTCAGAACCTGCTATGTATAGGAAACCTCCTGCAGTGAAAGGGACAAGGAATTCTGCAAACCAGCCAAAACGCATCCCTATAGTCAGCGCGATGATCACACCTATCAGCGCAGATAATGCAGAAAGGAAATTGTACATCAAAGCCTTCGCTTTTGTGTATCCTGCATGGAGCAGGACTCCGAAGTCTCCTATCTCCTGAGGGACCTCGTGGAAAAGGATTGCAATCGTCGTGGATGTACCCAATGGGATAGATACCAGATACGCGCCACCTATGACAAGACCATCTATCAGGTTGTGGAAAACATCCCCTACAAGGTTCATCATCCCGAGATGGTGCGGGTGATCCTTTGATGTCGGGATGTGACAATGACGCCAGTGAATCCCCTTCTCAAGTATGAAGAAGAACAGGATGCCGAGCATGACATATGCAGATACATACATGATAGGAGTGCCCTCAACAGCTTCAGGAATCAGATGGAAGAACGCACCACCAAAAAGGCTGCCTGCTGAGAAACTAACCAGGAAAAGAAGGACCTTCCTAAGGAGTTTCTCTTTCAGACCTAATGTTACCACACCTACAAGAGATACCAGACTGACCAGAACTACACTCCCTAAAGAATACATCCATACAGTCGCACTCATGTTACCTATTGAGCACCAAGAAATTGTATTTAAGTGTTTTGTTTGTCTGTTTCAGAAGTGGTACTCTCATCAAGCCGGGACCGCATGCTGTATTCTGACTGGAATGCTGGAAACACCCTTCCAGCAGTCATTATCATCCAATATGCAAGCTTATATATCCCTTCAGGGTGCTTCATCATCTCAGGAAGACGGGAGTCACGTCTCTTCTTGTTCTGACGTATCTTGTCTGCAATCTCAGCTATCTGTGCACGCTCCTCTACAGTCTCCTTGATGTGCATGTGTTTCTGATATCTCTTATACAGCTTTCTTGTCCTGCGAGCCTGAGTGATCTTCTCTACTATAGGTATTCCTCCGCTGACCAGGAAAGAACCGAGCATCTCAAGACCGACAACTCCTATCGCTACAGGGATAGTCACATCATACCATGGAAGCAATCCGACACCTATAGGGATTCCTGCACCCAGGCCTTTAGCGATGAGTGCCCGCGGATTCCAGTTGAACATCCAGTAATCACGCGTCCCCCTGAAGCTATCATTCTGGAGATTGCGTACCATCCCGTTGAACTCTCGTTTTATGATCTTATGCTCCAGTTCCCTGCGCCGTTCTGAATTGATTGCCAGGTCAGCAAGTTCAGATACGTTACGCGGATTCAGGAACCTGCTACCGACACAAATATCCCTGTCCTTGAAAGCACGCATGTACTCATATGAATTATTGACAGGGATAGTCGCTGCGGTGAACTGGTCACCTACCCTGAGCGGATTGTGCGCATCAGAACCTGCACAGAGATATTTATTCCTCTCTTTTGCAATCTGCAATACCGCAAAGTTCCCATGCTGTTCATCACCATTAAGTTCAAGGATATCAAACGCGTCCACCAGGTCATCAATATCTTTCCCTGTCAGCGTGTTGTGCGTGTCACCCTGCCAGAACAGGTGATTCAATGCCACTTCAACACCTACCCGTCTGCATTCTTCAACATACTTGAACACCCCTCGCTTTGCATACTCTGCAAGGTGCGCGTTCAGCTCAAGCACTTCAGCATCAGAAGAAGGAGTGGTCACATCACCAGGGTAGTCAAGACCCCACTCTCCGACATGTATTATAGGACCAGGTGAATAACCAAGACCCATAGAACGCTCATTGTTCACAAACACAGTATCATTACCGAACTTACGCCGCATCTCAAGAGTGCGTATCACAGAATCATGATTAGAAAGTGGAGTCAGGTCCATGTCACGTTCAAGCATAGTCTTTCTTGCTTTCTTGATAGACATATAGCTCTCTTGTGCCCCAAGTATCTCAGGGACCCTGTGAGGTACGTAGGTAGGATCAGAAGCATGCACATGTCCATCTACCTTACACATGCCCTCCAAGCTGTAGAGCTCGACCTTACCATCCCTCAACTGATATCCGAAATCCCCCATTCTACCTTAAAATATTGTTTTGTAGGTATTTAAATGCTTTTTCCCGAATTTTTATCGGGTTTATAAGTCTCTGTTGTTTTGTATATAAGTAGTTCTTGTCGTATTATCGATACAAAAAGCATTACCAAAGCCTGCTTCCGCTTGGTAAACCAAGCTCCAGGACGCCGCCGCACGCTTAAGGACGTAATTTAACTTTTTCGCCGAAGGCGTTAATCATTATTGATTAGTCTTGATACTTTGTGTGCGTGCTATATTGGCGTCATCGGCTTTGGTAATGTTTTGAAGTTACGTTCACTATAAAAACATATAAAAACAACAGCTGCGTTGGGTACTGTAAGAGGTGAACTATGCAAGAAGCTATGTTCTATGAGACACTGGATAAGATGAAGGTACAGTGTCATCTATGCCCTCATGAATGCGTAATACTCCATGGCAAGAGAGGGAACTGCCATGTACGCGAGAACAAAATGGGTAAGCTATACTCCCTTGTGTATGGCAAGCTCTGCACTGCAACAGCAGATCCTATAGAGAAGAAACCGTTATATCATTTCATGCCCGGGACGCAGACATATTCAATAGCGACACCAGGTTGCAATCTGCACTGCAAGTTCTGCCAGAACTGGCAGATATCACAGGCAGGACCTGACGATGTCGAATGCAAAGACACGACGCCTCAGGAAGTCATCGATAAGGCACTGAAAAGCGGATGCAAGTCCATCGCTTATACATATGTCGAGCCCGCGATATTCTACGAATTTATGCTCGAGGTTGCAAAACTGGCGCATAAGGCAGGACTGAAGAATCTCATGGTCACCAATGGATATCTCAATCCGAAGCCTGCAAAGCAACTGTACAAGCACATGGATGCGATAAACTTCGACCTGAAAGCATTCACTGATACTTTCTATATCCAACAGTGTGGAGGCCACATAAAGCCAGTCCTTGAGTCAATAAAGCTAGCGCATAAGATGGGTGTATGGGTCGAGCTGACAACACTGATAATACCTGAGCTCAATGACTCTATTGCTCTCATAAAGAAAGAATGCGAATGGATAAAGAGAGAACTTGGCGCTGATGTCCCTCTCCACTTCTCACGGTTCTTCCCATACTATAAGATGGCTCACGTAAGCCCCACAAGCATTGATACTCTCGAGAAAGCGTACCAGACAGCAAAGTCTGTCGGGCTGAAGTATGTGTATGTCGGAAATGTCGAGACTGATGGAAGAGGGAATACGTTCTGTCCGAAGTGCAGCAAGAAAGTCATAGACAGGACAGCATACTTCAAGATATCTTCCATGAAAGTCAATGCCGGCAAGTGCGGATATTGCAATGCAAAGATTGCTGGCGTGTTTGATGGGAAAATAAAGAAATCCAATTAATTCTCTTGAGTAGCACCACGCTGCTTAAATAAATAAGAAAAAATGACTATCTCTAGTCGTCATCAAAATTATCCTTAAGGGACTGTAACGAAGAACTGTATCGGATTGTCATATTCTGCCAGGTTATTGCTCGCATCATTCGGATCCCTATAAGATACGACTACCTTGAACATGTAAGTCCCACGCTCTGCAGCTTTAGGGACAGTGACCCCGACAAGATACTTGCCTTTGTCATTCTTCTCGAGCTCCAGCTTGGTCATCGGAATATTCAGCCAATCAGCGGTGTTTACCGTTATCGCTGTCTTGTCTCTCCTGAACGCGCCGTTCGGCTGTACATTCATTATGTATTCCCCATTGAACTGCGCCATCACACCTATACCAAAAGTATCAAACTTATTCCTCTTGATCTCTTTCTGGCTTATAGGGATAGCAACAGGACTCCCTGAATCAAGCAGCTTCTCTATCTGCTTCTCAGTCTGAGAGTCAAGACTGCCTCTTACAGACTCAGCATGAGTGAAGAACTTAGTCGAGAATGCCAATCCTCCTCCGAAGACTGCCATTCCCATCACAAGCATGACTATGAAGTTTATGGAAAGTTCCATACCTCTCTTGTTTTTTCGTATCATTTTGATCTCTGGACTGGTGAATCAGATGATAAATAAAGAAAAAATTAGTTCATCCCAGAACTTCATACTCTCTCACGATAAGCATCATGAAGAGCACAAGGATGACTACACCAGATATTCCCCAGGCAATCGCAGGTCCCCATTCATCAATCACCGCTCCCAAATACACTGCGTAGCCGAGAACTGCAAATCCGAGCCATAAGAACTTGTCAAGGACAAGCTTCATTATCTGGAATTCCTGTTCTTGAGTAAGCCTTTTCTTAACTTTTGTTTTAGCCATTCAATATCACCTTTATTTGATAGCCACTACGACCTGCTTTGATTCGACATTCCCTGAGCAGTCTTCTGAATCACAGAATTTTATCTGGCATATCCTTGTCTCGCTTTGTGTCACTTTTTCTTTGTCTATGATGAACTTGAACCCTTTGTCCTCTCCAGGCTCGATCCTCTGAGGGCTTGACTCAGCCGTAAGCGCTGCCGCTTTTATGCCTGCAGCACAGTTCAGGAACCCGGAGACATCACCATCAAAATTATCATTGTACGCATTGACGCTGAACACGAACTGCTTGTTCTTTGTTATGACTAGCTCGTCAGTAGGCAGGACAATCTTGTCATCTGCTGTTGCCGGAATGTCCGGCTCTGGCACTGTCAGCTTGCTTGATAGCTTGCCGAACATGCCCTTTGTAAACGCGAGACCGAGCCCAAGCATTGTAATCGCTAGAACCAGAATAACGATCGCGTTAATAGAAAGACTCAAACTTCCCTTCTTTTTCATAATGATTCACCTCTTAAGATTCCCTGGCAGTACTCTATAATCATAATAGTCCCAAGGAAATGACTATACTCAATTCGTTTAAAAGGGTAATGACGACTTTTGTTTATAAACTTTTTGGTGTAACTAAATTATTGTTCTTAACCGTAATTATGTTACAGTGATGATTTCTTGTGACTACATTTCTGTAAAATACTGAATTCCTGTGAATTTGTAGTCATATATTTGCTGATACCGAAACATTTATATATATCAAATATATTTGATATAATGGTGATGTATATATGGTCAATGCGATGATAAAGATATCTGATGAAGCGAACCAGGTGCTTAGCATAGTGAAAGCAAGGCACAACCTTCATGACAAATCTGAAGCCATAGAGTTTGTTGCTTTGGCTTATGGCGAAGACCTTCTTGAACCCAACCTTAGGCCTGAGTTCATAGAGAAGATGAAGAAGAGACAGGAAGAACCCACTGTGAAGATCAAGGACTTCAGGAAACACTTCGGCATGAACTAAAATGTATTCTTATGAATTAAGGAAGAGTGTCGAGAAGATATTCTTCAAACTGGCGAAGAAGAACCCGAAGCAGCTGGAGATCATATACGACAAGATTGAAGAGATAATCACTGAGCCGCACAGGTATAAGAACCTGAAAAAGCCGATGAATCACCTGAAAAGGGTCCATATAGACAAGCACTTCGTGCTCACTTTCTCGATAGATGACTCATCAATGGTGGTGATAATAGAGGATTATGATCATCACGACAATATCTATGGATGAAAAAGCACCCTTTGTATATGAAAAACGACCCCTCTGCAGAAAAGCCTATTGATGACGATGATTCTGGGGAGTGGAAAAATGGATGTTTTTAGTCTTTGTATTGGTCAAAATAGCTTGCGTCCACAAACTCTATGTTGTATCCCATTGAACAGTCTTTATTGATCCTGACCCTATATGCGCCTGGCGTCTGGCCAATCCACTCTTCGACATCATATGTTCCATCGTTATCGAAGTCGGTTAGAATAATCTTTTCTCCATAACCATTGCGGATTATTTTGTCAGGCCGTAGAAAAAGGCTTACCTCTCTAACTACACCTTTAGACAAGCGTGTTTCTTTATTTTGTGTCTCTTGTGTTTCACAAGCGCACAAACTTGTAGCAACCATTAGACTTGCGACTATCTGTGTTAATGATCTCTTCATTTTCAGTACCTCCAACAAGGTTTACCATATAGTGGTGAATACAAATATATAAATATTAGGTCACCCTAAAGGGTACCTATGTATGAAGAAGCGTTACAAGAAATCGGCCTAACAGGGTCTGAAATCAAAGTATATCTAGCATTGCTTGAGCTTGGAGACTCCACAAGGGGAGAGATAGTTAATATCTCGGGAATAACTGGCTCTAAAGCATATGAGGTTCTTGAAAGGCTTCAGGAGAAGGGTCTTGTTTCAATCTACATCAAGAATAAGGTCAAACACTTCAAACCAGCCAATCCAAAGCAAATACTGTATTATCTCGAAAACAAGAAAGAGAAGATTGAATCAGTAGAGGATCAGGTAAACAAGGTACTTCCAGGTCTTCTAGCTCAATTCAATTCATCAAAAGAGGAACAAGAAGTCGAGATATTCACAGGACTAAAAGGACTGGAGATCATATTCAGGGAACAGGTAGACCTGCTCAAATCTGGAGAGCTAAACTATGTCATCGGAGGTACAAAGGGAACTGAAGAAGAAGATGTGATGTCATTTTTCCAGAAGATCCACAGATTAAGGACGCAGAAGAAGATTAAGACAAAGATGTTGTATAACCTTAGACAGAAAGAATCCACAGAACGACTATTCTCATCAAAAGATTATCCAGGAACTACTACAAGATACATCACCCATTCCTCCCCAGTATCGATAAACATATATCAAGACAGGACAGTGATAATAGTGTTCGGAAAAAAAATAACTGCTATCCATATTAAATCTCAGGACGTAGCAAACAGCTTTCTGGAATATTTCAAAATACTTTGGCAGACTTCAAAAGCATGACAATCAGTTGACGTACACGAAAAGTCACAAACAAACCGTCATTTCTCTCTCTTGACCAAGAGGTTGCTGTGGTATGGCACCATTTCCGATTTGGTGTGGCGCAGTTACCGTTTTTTTGGCCAAATGTGGCGCAGTTACCGCTTCTAGATGCAATCGGTAGCAAGTTTTATAAATAACCTGTTTTCCCAATGTACTAAAAGAATGAGATTTCACGCATAATCGCATACCCTTTAAATTCAAGGGGTACAGACTGTCAGAAGTGTGGAACCAAGATAGAAAATGGCAAGAATAAGAAAATTCGCGGCGTATCGTCGTTTAGAGCGACCTTACACCAGAATAAGCAAATACAGGAGCAAATCGTACGTTAGAGCTAGACCTACTTGTCGAATCGTCAGATTTGACATGGGAGACCTCACAAAGGATTTTGAGTACACTATAAGACTCAAAACTAAAGATGCGATACAGGTCAGAGACAATGCCATTGAATCAGCAAGGCAGACTTCTAACAGGGTTTTGCAGAAGAAGATAGGCAAGACAGGATGGATGATGAAGATAAGGATGTACCCACATCACATACTCAGGGAGAACCCGCTCGCTTCAGGAGCTGGTGCAGACCGTATGAGTACAGGTATGAAGATGTCATTCGGTAAGCCTATAGGTATTGCAGCACAGCTCAGGGAAGGGCAGACAATACTCCAGATCAAGGTCAATAAGGCACATATAGCTGTCGCAAGGGACGCTCTTAGGAGAGCATCTACCAAGCTTCCATGCTCATGCAGCATAGATGTCATTGAGAACAAGATTGTCAAGCAGGCCAGTTAAGGCTTTTTTATTCCTTTTCTTTTTTCTATAATCACTAATCGATAATCATAATACTTTTTATACTATCGATTTATTGGAATGGTCATTAAGGGGATCAACATGATTGAAGACGTTATATTATCTTATCTTCCTGTATATCTCAGGAACCAATACATCGTAGCAGTGATAGTGTTTGCGCTATTCTTCCTGCTGTCAAAGCTCTTTGTGTATGTCACACAGAAGGTAGTCCTTGCAGTGACACTCAAGACAAAGACGAAACTTGATGACATGCTTGTCGAGAAGATGAACGGCCCGATAAGCTGGCTGCTTGTCTTCATAGGTGCAAGGATATCCCTTGAGTTCATGGCCATCGCTAATGGATTCGGAGTCGCACTTGAAAGGACTGCGATGTCATTGGTATATATAGCATCATCATTTGTGATAATAGCATTTGTAGTGACGATGATCGACTTCTGGGGAAGGAAAGTAGCAAAGAAGACAGCTTCAACAATCGACGATGCGCTCGTCCCTCTTTTCCGCAGGACAAGCAGGGTCATCATCCTTATAATGATGGCGATAATGGTGCTTGATATCTGGGGAGTCAATGTAGCAGGACTCCTTGCAGGAGTAGGGATAGCAGGAATCGCAATCGGCTTTGCAGTCAAAGACACCCTATCAAACATCTTCGGCGGAGTATCATTGATACTTGACAAGACATTCAATGTCGGTGAGAAGATACAGCTTGACGACGGCACTGTCGGAATTGTCCAGGACGTAGGAATAAGAGCCACAAGGGTAAGGACATACGACAATGATGTGATTGTCATCCCTAATGGCTTGATGGCCAACATGAAGATAAAGAATTATACATTGCCTGACATCAGGGCAAGGGTGAAAGTCCCTTTCACAATAGCTTACGGTGAGGATCCTGAGAAGGTAAAGAAGCTGGTGCTTGCAGAGATCAATAAGTTCGATGATATCCTGAAAGATCCTGAACCTTTTGTCAAGCTCGATACCATGGGAGATTTCTCTCTTAACATGCTCGCGTTCTTCTGGGTCGACCACATCGACAAGTACTATCCTAAGCTTGAGGAAGCGAACATAAAGATCTACAAGCTGCTCAACAAGCACAAGATAGAGATACCGTTCCCGACAAGGATAGTGCATGTGAAGAAATAATTTTTTCTGATTTTTTTTCTATGCTTTTCATATATTCCTGACTGTACACTATCAGTACTTCCAGGATCGGGTTTTCCTTACATATCTGGTCAATATATTTCCAGATTGTTTTGGGATGAATTCTCTTAGAGCTTTCCACATCTTCTCAGTCTGCTCAAGATAAGCGCTGCAGTCTTTTGTGCACGGTATGTACTGGTGCAGCAGAAGAGCTGTCCTTTTAGGCAACTCTCTTTCATCCATAAGCTTCACTGTTTCCTTGTGGATTCTGTCAGATCTTACTGTCCTGAATCCATATCTCCTGTGATGCCCGGTAAGTCTTTCACAATAATCCTCTATATGTTTATCATCACCGATATCCTCGAAAGGATGCTTCTCTATTAGTCTCTCGTGCGATGTCTTTACATCCTGGTGGAATGTTGCAGCACAGCACTCTGGGATGTCAAGATACATCCCTACAGCAATGTCGCCGTTGCTGTCACCCTGTGGATTGTATCGATCGTGGAATTCATCTTCTGTTGGCCAATCAGTCTGGCATATCACGCCATTGCGTAGTTCAAGATTGAGAGAGTGAAGATCTTCGATAAACCCATCAATCCCGTGTGGTGCATACGAGCATCTCTTTGCGCCAGTAACTGCCCAGACCACCTTTTCGATGCCCCAGATGTGCTTGCTCAACCTCTGTATGACGTGTTTTTTTGAAACTGCCACGACTTTTACTGCCAGAAATCAGGTTATAATTGTTGCTGGGCAATATTTTCATAAAGCGCAGAATAGGTACTATGTTCGATATCAATCAGTGTTATGGCTTGATTTAGGCCAGAATCAGTGAATAATAGAGGATGCAATGACCGAGCAAGGAGAAGCGTTATGGCCACTGCATCCAGGTGTTGAGAGATGTCTTCCCGTAAAAGGAATTTAAGTTAAGTGATGTGGGTTTATATTTATGCTTATCTTTATAATTTATATAATTTTCAGTTAAAACGTCTGAAACCCCTCAAAAATGCCGCCTCATAGGGTGACATTCCGTGATCTATTGCCTCTTCTTCATCAAAATCATCAGAATATATGTCTACCTCTCGTTTGAACTCCTCTTCTTCAAACTCTAGACCATCCTGGCTTTTGGTCAGTCTCATGTCATATCGCCCCCGTTTTGACGTAAAACCCTGCCCTGTGACCTTTAGCTTGCATTATATGTGTAGTTAGTTTTATATATACCTTTCCTATATATTTTATAAATTATTTATAATTAGCCTTTATTTATAGGATATAAAGAAAACTAACACAGGCTTTATATTATCTTTTGTGTGGGATTTCCTAATAAACCTTTATAGCTAATTCTTGCCAGCCATAAACAGGAGGAGAACGAAAAATGGCTGAAACCAAATTCCAGAATGAACAAGAAGAACAGCACGAGGAATCAATCCTCAGACTGCTAAGCAACACACAAACCCGAAAAGTTGGAAATGTGCCCGTGCTACAAATGCCAGAGCAGTATATATCAATACTGCTCGAGTTCAACCAACGCCTTGCGGACAGACCAAACAAACCAG
>JBDRET010000079.1:0-9740 GCA_043819495.1 Candidatus Woesearchaeota archaeon
AAGACAGTCTGTGTGAGACACACGACACAGAAGCTTGAAGAGGTGGCTAAACAGAATAATATAGAGCTTCAGGTTGTTTATGTCAATTGTAAATTGAGTAAGGTTGCAGATACTGAATATAGATTGATAGCGCATCTTGCAAGAGAATTTGGCAAGGAGATACCATATACGGGATTACCGACTGGTGAAGTATACAAGTATTTCTACAGCGCTATTGATTCTAAGAAATGTATTGTTCTGCTTGTTCTTGATGAGATTGACCAGTTGATCAGTAAGACTAGTGATGAGATATTGTATAATCTTACAAGGATAAATTCAGAGCTTGTGAATGCGCAGATAGCTATTGTGGGGATATCTAACGATTTGATTTTCGCTGATAACATGGATCCACGGGTAAAATCATCATTGAGTGAAGAGGAGTTGGTATTTCCGCCATATAATGCGCTTCAGATACAGGATATACTGAAACAGCGCGCAAGACACGCATTCAAAGAGGGGATAATCGAGCCCGGGCTCCTTGAAAAATGTGCTGCTTATGCTGCTAAGGATCATGGAGATGCCCGTCGGGCGCTTGAACTGATCCGCGTTGCTGGTGAGCTTGCTGAACGTAACAATGAGGAGAGCATACCTATAAAATATCTTGATATGGCTGAGGATAAGATAGAGAAGGATCGTATACTGGATATAATAACGACTCAACCTCAGCAATTCAAAGCCACTCTTTATGCAGCGCTTTCTTTGAGTAACAATAAGAAGAGCACGATATTTACAGGGGATCTGTATGAGATATACAAGAAGATATGCACTCAGACAGGACTGCGGCCTCTGACACAGAGGAGGATTGCAGACATAATATCTGAATTTGACATGTTAGGGATAATCAATGCTAATGTGATATCTAAAGGGAGATATGGTAGGACAAGAGAGATATGTCTTGCATTTCCCGAGGCATTGGAATTGAAGATAAAAGAGATAATAGTCAAGGATCTTGGTCTTTGAAATATTTTTTTAATATATTTTAACTTTTTTCGGTATTTTTTCAATATTTTTTCTGTATCGAGGGGGGGCATTTGGAAGCTGTGGCAAAACGGGAGATAGTATCTTCGTTGATGGGTAAGGGAGTCCTTATAGATAGAGATATGTTGACTAAGATTGATGAGATACATGATCTTGATGCATTTCGCAGTGTTCTTCTTCAGCATCCATCGACGTCAGAGATAGATTTTTTAGGGCTGCTTCAGAAATATCAGGAACTGAAACTGAAGAAAGATAATGTGTCTACCCCGGCCGAGACGATAATTCCTGGAACTGTGCGGGTGATATCTTCATATGAAGAAGAACCGAAGAAGAGGGATGTTCAGGATTTTGTCAGTCACTTCACAGCCAGATATGAGGCTATCCGTCCCATCCTTCAGAACAGGAAAGAGCTTCAGAGCTTGACGTCTATCAATAGGCTGAGGCAGAAGCAGGCAAGGGAAAAGGTAGCGATAATAGCGATCGTGAGTGATAAGCAGGTCACCAAGACAGGAAAGATAGCATTGACTGTAGAGGATCCGACGGGAGAGATAAAAGTCATCATAACAGAGAAATCAGAGTCTTTCGAGCTCTCTAAAGAGCTGGTTCTTGATGAGATCATAGGCATAACAGGTACGTGTGCTGGCGACGTGATATTTGCCAGCAGTATAATAATTCCTGATATCCCGATATATAAGGAATTGAAGAAGAGCCCTGATGAAGCATATGCTGTCTTCATCAGCGATCTACATATAGGTTCAAAAGTGTTCTTAAGAGATTCTTTTGAGAAATTCATCTCATGGATACGTGGTGAGCAGGGCAGTGAGGCTCAGCAGGCAGTAGCAAAGAAGGTAAAATATCTCATAATTGGGGGAGATGTTGTTGAAGGGGTAGGGATATACCCTAATCAGGAGAACGATCTGGATATACTTGACATATATAAGCAGTATGATGAGTTTGCACGCTATATGCGGATGTTGCCGAATCATCTACAGTTGATAATATGTCCCGGAAATCACGACGCGATGCGTATCGCCGAGCCGCAACCAGCATTGTATAAGGACTTCGCAAAATCAGTATGGGAACTTCCTAATGTGCACATGGTGAGCAGTCCATCATATGTCAACATACATTCAAGCGATTCTTTTCCAGGGTTTGACCTGTTGATATATCACGGGTTCAGTTTCATCTATTACGCTGACGCTGTGGAGTCTATACGGAGCCAGGGAGGCCAGCAACGGGTCGATCTGATCATGAAATTCCTGCTTCAACGCAGACACCTTGCACCATCACACAAATCTACTCTTTATCTTCCTGACACGAAAAAGGATCATCTGGTCATTGATAAGATACCTGATTTTTTTGTGAGTGGTCACATCCACCGCGTGTCTGCATCAAACTATCGGAACGTCACTATGCTTAATTGTTCTGGCTGGCTTGAGAAGACAGAGTATCAGGAGAAAGTAGGTCTTAAGCCTCAGCCTGGAAGGGTATTGTTGGCAAACCTTCAGACTCGGAAGGTCAAGATATTGAAATTTTTTGATGGGGAGTATTGATATGGTTGCGGCAAGCCAAAACATGCAGAGATACTTTGATGAGCTGCAGAAGAAGTGTAAGGAAGAGTTTGATATAGCTTCAAGAGCAAGATTGAAAGGTTATGATCCTGATACTAAAGTCGAGGTGCAGCTTGCATCTAATATGGCCGAAAGGGTAGTAGGGTTGATCTCTGTTGTTGCACCCCAGATTGTCGGAAGCGGGGTTGTTGAACGTATAATCGAGCTTGAGACCAAGTATGGTGTCCTTGATTGGCGTGTAGCGCTGCAGATATCTCTTGAGGTCGCAGAGGAGAAGTATTGTAAGTTCAAGAATAAGAATGAGGCGATCGAGGTTGGTGTGAGGGTAGGGTTTGCGTATGGTACTGTAGGTGTCGTGAGCAGCCCTATAGAAGGGCTCATATCTATTGAATTGAAGCAGCGCAGGGATGGTAAAGGAGAATATTTCTGCCTTAACTATGGCGGCCCTGTGAGGAATGCAGGAGGTACTGCTGCTGCTTGGTCAGTGATAATATCAGATTACGTGCGTAAGAAGATGGGGTATGCGACATATGATCCTGATGAGAATGAGATCAAGCGTTGTTCTACTGAGATTGAGGACTATCACGAGCGCGTCACTAATCTGCAATATTTTCCGTCAAAAGAAGAGTCTAGTTTTCTCATACAGCACATCCCTGTCGAGGTTTCAGGTGATGCATCTGAGGACATAGAGGTATCTAACTTCAAGGATCTTCCTCGCATACCGACAAACAAGATCCGTAGCGGTTATTGTCTTATTC
This sequence comes from Candidatus Woesearchaeota archaeon, assembly GCA_043819495.1. Classification (GTDB taxonomy): domain Archaea; phylum Nanobdellota; class Nanobdellia; order Woesearchaeales; family UBA11576; genus JABMQF01. The sequence goes on from JBDRET010000079.1 coordinate 3,347, forward strand.
ATTCAAGCTGCATCCCTCTCAAGGCTGAAAAGTTATGGAAACAGCTTGCTAAGTGGGGTCCTGATTTTGATATGGACCAGTGGAACTTTCTGGAAGAGTTCATCAAGATCAAGAAAGAGGCGCACGCCAAGAGAAAAGGGGCAAAGAAAGATGACGATGCCGATAAGAAAGATAAGCCTAAAGTAACTCCTGATTACACATACATAAAGGATCTCGTGGCAGGGAGACCGGTGATTTCGCATCCGTTGCGAAACGGGGGTTTTCGTCTTAGGTATGGTCGCAGCAGGACATCTGGGTTTTCTGCCCAGTCGATAAATCCGACTTCTATGCATGTCCTGAACAAGTTCATAGCCATAGGGACCCAGCTGAAGGTTGAACGTCCGGGTAAGGGCGCGGCATTCACTCCCTGTGATACGATAGATGGGCCGATCGTGAAGCTGAACGATGGAAGCGTATTGCGTCTTGAGGATGAGAAACAGGCAAAGCAGGTGAAGAGCGATGTTGCAGAAGTGCTTTTCCTTGGAGACGTACTGATAAATTATGGTGATTTTCTCAACAGGAACCACCCATTGATACCTCCAGGTTATTGTGAGGAATGGTGGATACAGGAAGTGGAGAAGAGGACCGTATCGATATTCGGTACATTGGACACCTACAAGCTTGCAGAGATCTGTGATTCAAGACATGAATCATTAGAAAGGATTTTCAATGATCCATTGAGAGAGAAACCTAAAGCGGAACTTGCTTTAAAGATAGCTAAAGCGACCAAGACACCATTACATCCTTATCATACATATTTTTGGAATTCAATATCTCTTCCGGCTCTTGTTTCATGGCTTCATAAGATGAATATAGAGCGCGATGATTCAGGGATTGTAAAGGCAGTGCTGCCTATTGATAAGGAGCAGAAACGTAATATAGAGATAATAGGTATTCCGCATATATTGGCGACGAATGAGTTTGTAGTGTTCAAGAGAGAAGAGACAATCATTCTTGATGCATTGCTAAAGATAGGGAAAGAGACTGCTGAAACGGCATCACTGAGACTGCAGGGGATAGTATCAGGAGGAGCCATAGATGTTGTTGATGCTCTTAATAAGTTCTCAGGGCTGATTCAGAGGGATAAATGTGGTATATTTATCGGCGCAAGGATGGGGCGTCCTGAGAAGGCCAAGATGCGTAAGCTTACAGGCAGTCCTCATGTACTTTTTCCTGTCGGAGATGAAGGTGGGCGCTTGCGGTCTTTCCAGGCAGCTCTTGAGACCGGCAAGGTGACTGCGGATTTTGCGATATATCATTGTGACTCTTGTGGGAAGGAGTTGGTATTACCTTCTTGTCCTGCTTGTGATAAGCCTACAAAGAGGATGTATAACTGTAGGGTCTGTGGCAAGATAGAGACAGATGTCTGTCCGGAGCATGGCGAGACTACATCACACACCCGCAGAGATATCGATATACGGTTCTATTTTGAGAACATTCTGAAGAAGTTAGGGACTAAGACCTATCCTGACCTGATAAAAGGTGTTCGTGGTACCAGCAATAAGGAACACATACCAGAGAACCTGATGAAAGGGATATTGCGCGCCAAGCAGGATATATGTGTCAACAAAGAAGGGACGATACGTTATGATTGTTCTGAGCTTCCATTGACTCATTTTAAGGTGAAAGAGATAGGTATAACTCTGGATAAGGCAAAAGAGCTAGGGTACAATACAGACATAAAAGGCAGACCGCTTGAGGATGAGGAACAGATACTTGAGATGAAGCCGCAGGATATTGTGATTCCCTGCTGTCCTGATTCTCCTGATCTGCCTGCGGATAAGATACTTTACAAGACAACAAAGTTTGTCGACGAGCTTCTCGTGAGCCTATATGGTATGAAGCCATACTACAATCTTAAGTCTACTGATGATCTTGCAGGGCAGCTTGCTATTGGGCTGGCTCCGCACACCTCTGCAGGAACTCTGTGTAGGATCATAGGTTTTTCTAAATCTCAGGGTTTTCTGGCGCACCCTCTGATGCACGCGGCTATGCGGCGCGATTGTGATGGTGATGAGAGTTGCATAATACTTCTCATGGATGCATTCCTTAATTTTTCACGTAAATACCTGCCAGGATCAAGAGGAAGCACTATGGATGCCCCTCTTGTCCTCACATCTGTTCTTGCCCCTTCTGAAGTGGATGATATGGCTTTTGATGTGGACCGTGCATGGGTATATCCTCTTGAGTTCTATGATGCCTGTCTTGCGTACAAGCCGGCATGGGAGGTGAAGATCGATATAATCAAGAATGTCCTTAACACCCCTGAGCAGTACGAGGGGATGGGTTTCACTCATGATACGGATAATATCAATGCAGGGGTGCTATGTTCTTCTTACAAGACCCTTCCATCGATGCAGGAGAAGCTCATGGCGCAGATGAATCTTGCAGAGAAGATCCGTGCAGTGGATGAATCAGATGTCGCCCGTCTGGTGATAGAGAAGCATTTCATACGCGATATCAAGGGTAATCTGAGAAAATTCTCTCAGCAGGAGTTCCGTTGCGTCGCTTGCAATGAGAAGTTCCGCCGACCGCCATTACTAGGCAAGTGCACTAAATGTGGTGGAAAGATAGTATTCACGATATCTGAAGGAAGCATAGTGAAGTACCTTGAGCCGAGCATCAGCTTGGCAGAGAAGTATGCTCTCCCTAATTTCTTGAAACAGACCCTTGAGCTGACCAAGCGACGCATAGAAGGTGTTTTCGGCAAGGAGAAAGACCGTCAGACAGGACTGGGTGCATGGTTCGGTTGAAATGAAGCATCCATAATAAATCGTACACGGTTTGTTATTTCAATCAAGTTCTTTCCACAACACACTGTACATGAGGTATTTCCGCAATCTTGAGAATGAGCTCTTCTGGCACAAGACCTTTTTTGATGAGCAGTCCGACAGCGAGCTCACCAACAGCATTCACTATATACACTATTTTGAGAAGCTTCTCTACCTCTTCATCAGATATCTCTTCTCCATTATAGAATTGTGAATCAAGATTGAGCTGTAGCTTTCCTTCTTCGAATGTCTTTCCGAGAATTTCAGTATCACACAATGCCAGTATCATCCCGTTCGGTGTCTTGTGGACTTTAGCGATCATTTTTGAATCAACAACCTGATCAGATGCTTGCTTTAAGGGATTTTACCTGATGTTTTGACCCGCAGGCCTGGCATTTCATGAAGGATAGATCCCCTTCTTTGATTATCTTCGTGTCTGGTTTGCCGCAGTCTGGGCAGAGGACGTATTCAGCAGCATATTTTCTTATCTTATCATTTATCCTTGATGCAGGTACTTTTGCACCGAATACAAGAGAGTTTCTGGTGAATGTCCCTGGTGTCGCAAGTTCTTTCAGAAGATACTTTAACATGTGTTCCAGGCTCCTTCCGAGTGTGTCTGCTACTTCTCGGAAATTGCTTATCACCGTCCTGTTTCCCTGTAGGTGACCTTTCACTTTAGGTATCTCGAACCGCTCACTCACGAATACAGATTCAGGCATCTCGCTTCGGGCTTTCTTGAGCATATTTGCGTAATCCATACGGAAAAGTTGAACATGCATCTATTTAAATCATGCGTTTATAACCACACCAGTTCTACAAAGAAAGATTTAAATAGTTTATAAATGGAAATCCTGTCATGGTTCTGGAGTCATACATCAAGCCGATAACTGCAGTGAATAAGCCGTGGCAGCTATTTTTTTATGGTCTTGTAATAGCATCAATAGGTCTGTTCATGGGTTATTGGATATTCAGGGATAAGGCAGATCTCGTCATGATATTCCTTACGACATTTGCTTGTGTGCCTCTGATGTTCCATGCGATAAGGCATGAGGAGAAGGAAGATGTGATACTTGAGGATGAGACCAAGATGCTGAAGAAGCATAGCAGGGTCCTTATGTTCTACACATTTCTTTTCACAGGGATAACAGTTGCGTTTGTCCTGTGGTATGTTGTTCTCCCTACAGACATGTCGCAGGTATTGTTCAAGCAGCAGATAACGACAATATCCCAGATAAATGCTCCTTCAGCGGCAGCGACAACACCATTGACAGGCAATGCGGCAACCACTTCGCTGTTCAACAGGATATTTTTCAATAATGTAAAAGTGTTGATATTCTGCATACTGTTCTCTTTTTTTTATGGTGCCGGCGCGATATTCATACTCGCCTGGAACGCCTCTGTCGTGGCTGCAGCTACCGGCAACCTGATAAAATTAGGGTTGGTGAAGTATGCAGGGATTGCAGGCATAGCAAAGATAGGTGTTGTCACCCAGACTGTTGCATATTCTTTCTCCCGTTATTTCATCCACGGGATACCTGAGATGGCTGCGTACATGGTGGCAGGTCTTGCAGGAGGGATAATCTCTGCAGCGGTGATCAATAAGGATTTTCGCACAGATAACTTCCAGAAGATAATCCTTGATGCTTCATCACTTCTCATAATTGCGATAGCGATAGTGTTTGCTGCTGCTGTCATGGAAGCGTACATAACTCCTATTCTGTTTTAAGAATTCCTGCATTTGTTTAGCTCTTTTAGGCAGCACCGCCACCGCTTTATGCGTGTCCTCCTATTACCTCAGGCGGAATGGGCTGCACTTATTCTGGCCTGCACGTTTATTGCGCAAGCACAGTATGTACTGACATCGATTAGCATGCCGATTGCAGTATAGCTGCGTGGCGGTGCTGTCAAGATTAAGCTAAACAAATGATGATTTATTTCTTCAGTATTTATACATTAAACCAGATATTATACTATCAAAACAATCAGAACGAGATATTTATTCTAATACTTTATACCGTCCAGGTTTCACTTCAAATATGTCTCCCTGCTCAAGGAGCCGTTTCACATACTCTTCAGGGTCGCTTCCTGAGAACTTGACGCTGATCTCCTCAAAACTTACTCCGCTGCCAGAGTCTTCCCTCTTGATTATCTCTGCGATCTGAGACAGAGGATTTGTCTCTTCGATGGTCTCTTCTTCAGTATCAAGCACTACAGGTGCATTTGAGTGTTCCTCTTTTTTGGTGTTATGTAAAGAGAGTGCCAGCTCCAGTTTCCTGACCTCTATCCATTTTGAGTTGGATATCTTTCTTATGATCTCTGGGACAAGGTATCTCTCAGCACCGAACTCTCGTGGTCTTCCTATGACTCCAACTATATCTCCTACATCAAGACTGTTGCCCTGCTCAAAGAATTTCAAGGATAGTCTGCCAGTGCCATCATCAAGCATGAAGTTAGGTGCTTGGCTTCCTTCTTGTGCATCTTTTGAGACTATCACTCCAAGTATGTTTGCTCTTGAGACTTTCTTAGCTCCTACAGATATATAATTAGGCAACCACCCGTCCTCTTTTACATAGCGATTATTGAGTATGTCTGCTATCCTTACTTTGTGTGCGACCTGCCTTTTTGTTGTGTCTCCTTCTGCCATGTTAATACCGTGCTATTATCGTTCTTATAAAATTTGTCCTAATACGCACGGAACCCATCATAAGCTTTAAATAACCAGGATTCTTCGTCACCACCATGGTACAGCAGAATCTTGTCAGTTACATACTCGGACAGTTAAGGCAAGGGAGACGTCTTGAGGACGTAAACAGGTTCTTGGTGCAGTCCGGATATGACAAGGTAGAGGTAGAGGCTGCTGTCCAGTATGTCATCAATACACAGACCAATCCAGAGGTTGCTGAGCAGCAGCGGATCCAGCAGCTTGTAGGGTACATACAGAAGCAGCTTCAGTCAGGGTATGATAAGCAGGCAGTGGCTAACTTCTTGGTATCCCGTGGCTACCCTTATTTTGAGGTCAATTCTGCATTACAGCAGGCAACAGCTCCGACACAAGAGCTCAAGCTACACCATAAGGCGATCATATTTGCATTTATCGCAATGTTTGTGATGACTGCAGGGGTCACATTCATGTATCTGAAAGCATACACAAGAGCAGGGATTGAGATTCCTGACCAGCTGCTTGATGTAGAAGTAGAGAAGCTCACAACCCTTGTTCAGCAGGGAGGGGATCTTACATTCAGGGTGAAGCTGATAAATTTTGGTTTTGATAAGAGATTTGATGTTGTCATGAACTACAAGATTATCAATCGCGGCACTCAAGGCACAGTTCTTGAGAAGAGTGAGACCATGGCGCTTTCTACCACTATGGAGAACATAGTGACATTTGCTATTCCTGAGACGATGTCTCCAGGAGATTATGTTGTGCGGGTTGACGCAGTTTATCAGGACTTTGTAGCTACATCTGGTTTCATATTCAATCTCATCTCTAAGGATATTGCAGAGGAGAAACTGAAGGAGATACAGGACATGATGCCTAAAGAGGAGAATGTATCTGATATCCCAGAACTTGCTCCAGAAGAGCC